>CALSUG010000009.1 GCA_943789475.1 uncultured Alphaproteobacteria bacterium | reverse complement strand
GATTCAAGAGGCAGTGAATGCAGGACATGAACTCAAAGATAAAGGTGTTGAATTTGACGTTGTTTTTACCTCAACTCTTAAACGTGCGATTGAAACTACTGAAATTGCTCTTCGGGAATCCGGGCAGGGTGACACGATCGAAAAAATGATCAAACATGATGATTTGCGTGAGCGGGATTATGGTGATTTGGTTGGTTTGAATAAGGCTGAGACAGCAGAAAAATTTGGTAAGGAGCAAGTGCATATATGGCGCCGATCATATGATGTGCCACCGCCAAATGGTGAATCATTGCAAATGGTTGTTGAAAATCGTGTGCGTCCGTATTTTGATGCGCATATCAAACCATTGCTGGATGATGGGAAAACTGTTCTCATCGGTGCACATGGGAACACGCTTCGTGCGATGTTAATTATCCTGGGTGAACATACGCCGGAAACAATTAACAACGCGGAAATTCCAACAGGTAAACCTATCTATTTTGAAGTTTAAAGTTAAAAGTTCATTTGGAGTTGGGCATTGATTCCTGTGTTACCATCTCTGTGTGTTAATCCAACACTAAGCTGGTCATTCCATTTTGCTGACAGTTCGACATAGGGGGAATCATTTTTAGTTAATGTTGCGCCATCCAGTAACACTTCAAATTCACTGTGTGGAACATGAAAGCTGGTCGATAATGACCAATCATCGTTCAAATTATGGGTTACACCCGCGCTAAGGGTTGTTTCGTAACCATAAAAAGGAATGGTGATTTTTTCCTCAGAAATGAAATTTTGATGAGGGTTTGTGTGAAACGTTCCCCTGACCGCGGCATTAAAATTTAAGCCAAGAAACAAGGATGTTCGTTCTGCGATATGATAATTTCCCTGTAGATGAGCTTTTACACCTAAACCATACATCTTTCCTCCTGCATTGCGATCATCCAATGTCTGTAGATCCTGTACAGTGTCCCGAGCATCATTAACCATATCGGCGAATCTCAATGTTTTTTGTCGCAACTCTTCTATCTCATGCGCATAACCTGGAATATGAGGAAGGGATGCAAATGCCTCATTTATGTCGGATCTTGATGGAAATGGTTCACTTGGATTAAGTAGATAGTCGGCGATTTGCGTGTCTATATTGTTATCTCTGATAATTATTTGAAGTTCTTCGGGGACGTTATTACCAACTTCTTCATCAAAAATATTAACGAAATCAGTTCTGATATTGTTTAAAGCGGTCTCTACAATGCCATTCATCGGTAAAGATATGGTGGCATTGCATCGTTCACCGTATAGGGTCGTTGCTCCTTCCCAGCTAAATCCACCAACATATGTGTTTCCACCGCTCCATCCGTATCCTGCTTCTATTTGGGCGCATCCACTCGTTGTGATGCCAAAATTCATTGTTTCTGGTAGATATTGGGAAAAACTATTTGTATCAGAGAGGGCAGTGCGAGGAATTCTTAAAATATATTCTGATAAAGTATTGGAGGCGTTGAATTCTACAAAAAATCCATTGTTATCATTATTGTTGGCTTGTCCTAATGATGGGTAACAGAAGGCTACCGTTGCTGCTGCGGAGGCAACACGTTTCATTGTGCTCATTGTTGTTTGTCCCTGTTTTTGTGATGATTATTTATTGAGTGTCTCTTATCTTTGACTGTCGATATGTCAATAGTAAAAATAAAATAACAATAAAAAATAGCCAATTTTTAAAACAATATGATAAAAAACCACCTGCAATGGCGGTTTTTAAATAATCAGTTTTTTAAAAAAGGTTAATATTACCTAGGAGTGAGTTTTTGATTGATGCTTTGACATTGTTTTAAGTCTTCTTCCATGAACTTGCTTTGGAATACGGTCTCTGATGGAGATGTTTGTGCCATAGCTGCGGCAGCGCCAAGGCAGTGTGCAACATCAAGTGTCCCGTTCATCATGGAAAGATCCGCACGGCTTGTGCCGTAGATTTTCTCTACTTCGCCTTCTTCTGTAATTAAGTTGTCCATGCATCCATATGCTCTTTGAGCAACTTGCTCTGAAAAATCTAGTTTGTATTCAAGAGATCCTTTAGGCAGGTTTGATGACATATTGTTAAATTCAGCGACACAATTGGCAAGAGTGGGAAGATACCTTGCTGGACGTACAACATCTTTAATTTGTTGATAGTAATATTGACGAGAAACATGTAGTTTTCTTGCGCAATCGACAGTTTGTTCAGCATCAATATCTGTGCCGTTTACAACAGAATCAATGACTGGTTGGCAAGCCTCAGCTAGATCATTATAGAAATCAGTTTCTGTATAGTCGCCATAATTAGGATCTTGTGCCATTGCGCCTGTTGCCATTGTCATGGCTGTTGCTGCGGATGCTAAAAATGTTGCTGTTTTCATGATTTTCCCTTGTGTTAAATGTTATGAAAATACAAAAACATGTTTGTTATTAAAATGTCAATCTAAAAAGTCTTAAATTATTTGTTCTAAATCTGTGAATTGACGTGATCGTGTAATTGACACTGTCATCATCTGGCCTTAATCCTTAGGTAATCTAATTATTAAGTATGCAAAGGAAATTAAATAATGGCTGGATCACTAAATAGAGTAATGTTAATCGGAAATTTGGGGCAGGATCCAGACATTCGTTCAATGCAAAATGGCGGACGTGTTTGTAACCTATCTATTGCAACGTCTGAAAGCTGGAAAGATCGTAATACAGGTGAACGCAAAGAAAAAACAGAATGGCATCGTGTTGTTGTTTTTAACGAAGGTTTGGTTGGCGTTATTGAAAACTACGTAAAAAAAGGTTCAAAGGTTTTTATTGAAGGTCAATTGGAAACACGTAAATGGCAGGATCAAAATGGCCAAGATAAATATTCAACAGAAGTTGTTATCAAAAACTTTAACGGTGGTTTGACAATGTTGGATGGCCGTAATGATAACCAAGGCGGTGGTGGATACCAACAACAGCGTCCACAGGCACAACAGGGTGGGGGCATGCAACAAAATGCGGCACCAGCACCAGTGCATGATGATTTTGAAGATGACATTCCATTCTAAATCCTAAGTAAAGGGGAAACATAATGAAAATATTACTAACAACGATTTTGGCATTGATGTTTGTTATGCCTGTGATGGCTGATGATACGGCTGATTTGGCAACGAAATTGAAATTGGCTAAGGAGTATTCAAAACATGTTCCTGTGGCAGACGAGGTGAAGGCGACAATTGACGCTTTGGCGGTTCAGGTGCCAATGGATCAACGTGTTATATTTCGTTCAGTTTTGGAACGTAATATAAAAGTGGATCAATTGAAAAGTGTTGCTGAATTATCGATGGCAGAAGTTTTTACTGAATCTGAGTTAAAAGCGTTAGTTGATTTTTATTCAACACCAGAGGGACAGGCAACGCGTGTTAAAATGGTTGAATATCAAAACCGTATTAAGCCGATTTTAGAACAAATGATCCGTACTTCGGTTGAAACATTTCAAAAACAAACGAAATAGATAAAAAACACTTGCATTTTATGGGATGAAACATTAAAAACAGCCCATTAAATAATGAAAGAGAGATTGTTATGGCAGTTCCAAAAAGAAAAACAACACCATCAAAGCGCAATATGCGTCGTTCACACCACGCATTAGAAGCAACAAACGTTGTTGAAGATTCAACAACAGGTGAAATCAAGCGTCGCCACCACATTGACCTAAAATCAGGTACATACCGTGGTAAGCAAGTGCTTGACGCACAAGATTAATCATTTATTCTAACGCCTTGTAACATTATTCTATTGTAATAACCTGCAAGGCGTTTTTTATTGTCTACTGAAAATCAAAAAATGAAAAAAATTGTAATCGCATTGGACGCAATGGGAGGGGATCATGGTGTTGAGTCCGTTATCCCTGGTGCGGCTATGGCATTAAAGGCGCGCCCAAACCTTGAATTTATCTTGTTTGGTAGCGAAATTGCAATTTTTCGTGAGCTTGAAAAATTTCCTCAATTAAAAAAATGCAGCGTTATTCATCATACGAATCACGCGATTTCTAGTACGGATAAGCCTTCGGACGCTTTGCGTAAGGGAAAAGAAAGCTCTATGCGGTTGGCAATTGATTCTGTCGCGCAAGGTCGCGCCTCATCAGTTGTGAGTAGCGGTAATACAGGCGCATTAATGGCGATGGCGAAACTTGTTTTGAAAGTTTTGCCAGGGGTTCAACGTCCTGCAATTGCTAGTAAAATACCTAGCGTGAATGGGTGTAGTGTTATGTTGGACTTGGGTGCTAATATTTCATGCGATTCGGAAAATTTAGCACAATTTGCAATTCTTGGTTCTGTTTTTGCACGTGCAGTGATGAATGTAGATCGCCCAACGGTCGGTTTATTGAATGTTGGTTCTGAACAAATGAAGGGGAATGATGTTCTTCGTGCCGCGGATGGATTGCTTCGTTCTGTTTCTATCCCCGGGGATTATAAAGGTTTTGTGGAAGGTGACGATATTACAACGGGTAAGGTTGATGTTATTGTAACTGATGGCTTTACAGGTAATGTTGCCCTAAAAACAGCAGAAGGCGTTGGAAAATTCTTTAAAAACGTTATTATAGAAGAGTTTAAGCATAGTGTTTTTTCAAAAATTGGTTATCTCTTTAATATGTGGGTATTCAAGCGTATTAAAAATCGTATGGACCCGCGTGAATATAATGGGGGCTTATTTCTTGGCCTTCGTGGTATTTGTGTGAAAAGCCACGGTGGTGCGGATGCATATGCGTTTTCAAGGGCTGTAATCGTTGCCGCGGACATGGTCGAAAATGGTTTCAATGAAACTGTTATTCGTGAAGTTGAAGAATTTGCCGAGGCAGAAGCTTCTCTTGGAATAACGGCGGAAGGCCTAGCGTAATAAAAATGACAAAAAATGCAATTATCCTTGGAACGGGATCATATTTACCTGAAAACTGTGTATCGAACGATGATTTGTCAAAACGTGTTGATACAAGTGATGAATGGATTTTTACCCGTAGTGGTATCCGTAACCGTCACATTGCGTCGGATGATCAGGCGACATCTGATTTAGCACTAAATGCGGCAAATAAGGCATTAAATGCGGCAGGTGTTAATGCTGACGACCTTGGTGGTATTATTGTTGCAACAACAACACCTGACCTGACATTTCCATCAACGGCAGCAATCTTACAAGAAAAATTAGGGGTAACATCACAATGCATGGCGTTTGATGTGCAGGCCGTGTGCAGTGGTTTTGTATACGCATTAGCCACTGCAAATGGTTTTTTTAAATCGGGAATGAGCAAACCAGTTTTGGTTATTGGTGCAGAAAAAATGTCATCAATTTTAGATTGGAACGATCGTACAACATGTGTGCTGTTTGGTGATGGTGCAGGGGCGGTTGTTCTTGGTGCATCGGATGATACAAACACAGGAATTATTTCAACGCATCTGCACGCCGATGGTCGTCATGCAGAGATGTTATGCACAAATGGCGGCGCATCATCAAATAAACAGGTTGGTGCATTGACGATGCAAGGTAAAGAAGTGTTCAAATTTGCTGTTGCCGCGATGGCCTCGGCGGTTGTTGAAGCATTAGAAGAAAATGATATGACGCCGGCTGATATTGATTGGCTTGTTCCTCATCAGGCGAATATCCGTATTATTGAAGCGACAGCTAAAAAATTGAATATGCCTATGGACCAAGTGGTCACAACATTGGAAAACCAAGGAAATACATCTGCGGCATCAATCCCATTGGCATTAGATCATGCGATTTCAAACGGTGATATCAAACGCGGTCAAACATTGTTGTTAGAGGCAATGGGCGGTGGTTTTACATGGGGATCGGCTCTGATCCGTTATTAATAGGTTTATAAAAAATTATAATTTAGGCCGCATGGGGCGTTCTTGAGTAGGGCCCGACTTGTAGTGATCTAAAATTCCAAGCATCATTTCGGCCATTTCAGGAGGTAATTTTCCAGCTACTTCATTTGCAACTTCCATGTCTATTGCGTGATCGTCGTCGTTTAAAGGGCCTGTAATCATCTTTATTGCAATTTTTGGGTTTGTTTCGACAACCGATAGCGCCAAGTTGTGTAAGGTTGATACAATGGCGCCAGTGTTACATTCGGCGGCTCTGATTACAAATAGAGACATGCTTAGAGTGTCCTCTGGAAAATCTTGCCCAATTTCTGTGATAACTTGTGCATACGCATCTGCAATTTTTTGATGACCTTGAGGGGAAGTTTGAAGGCTGTCAGCAACAAATTTTCCTGCTTGATCTATATTATTTTGTTGAAAAAATTCTGTTAAACGTTCTTTAAAAATACTTGTATCCATTTTATTTCCCTGAGGTAATTGTTTAAATCTTGAGTTATATTATATTAAATATATTTAAAATCAACAATTATGTTAATGTTTTAATGCCTGTGGATAAAAAAAATACAAAAATTGACTTTAATCACTTTAAAAGGATAGCCTAAATTATTGCAATTGTTAGGGAATTGAACATATGAGCGAACAAACATTAACACGCGCCGATTTGGCTGATGCCGTATATGAACAAGTAGGATTATCAAGATCAGAATCATCTGACCTTGTTGATGAAACACTGGATTTAATGATTGATGGTTTGGTTTCTGATGATCTTTTGAAAATTTCCTCATTTGGTACGTTTCAAGTTCGGCAAAAAAAAGCGAGGGTAGGGCGTAATCCCAAGACGGGTGTTGAGGTAACAATCACACCAAGACGAGTTGTGACCTATAAGGCAAGCCATGTTTTAAAGGATAGGATTAACAACGATAATTAAAGATAAATCACACAAACCTTGGGGAAGGAAAGTTGAATATGCAGAATAAGAAATTAGAAAAAAAATCGGGGGCATTTCAAACGATTAGAGAGGTTGCAGAACATCTCAATGTTGAACAACATGTTTTGCGATTTTGGGAAACAAAATTTATTCAAGTAAAACCTATGAAACGCGGTGGTGGTCGACGTTACTATCGTCCCGAGGATGTTGCAGTTTTGGAACGTATTCATTCTCTTCTTTATAATGAAGGGTATACTATCAAAGGTGCGCAGGGTGTTTTAAAAGGATCGACACGTAAAAAAATTGCCGAAGCATCAAATACAAATGTGAATACAAAATCAAAATCTTCACAAGGGTTGAGTGAAAAACAAATAGCAATGTTGAATGCTACGCTTAATACTTTGCAAAACATGCGGAAAACATTAAACGCTTAATTTTTTGATTTTGATCAATTCTTTATCACGCCTTAGGCTTTAGGATAATAGTTCTAATTATACAAATAGGAGTTGTGATGAGTGGATTATCTTTCTTGATATGGTCGATTGTAAGTACCGTTTTAATGGGAACATTCGTATTGATTGTTGTGGCGGTCCCCATGTTTGCTGAGCATGAAATGGTATTGATGATTCCTGCGGTCGTGTTGGGGCTTGTCGTTGCGATACCATTTAGTTATTTAATCACGAAGAAATTAAAAAATATCGGTGTTGTAAAAAAATAACATCACACGTAATATGCCCACAGATGTTCACTGACATCGGGATGTGGCGCAGACAGGTAGCGCACTTGGCTGGGGGCCAAGGGGTCGCAGGTTCGAATCCTGTCATCCCGACCATTTTTCTTAAATACTTAATTATCTCAATAAGATAGTGAGCGGATGAACAAGGTGTAACCGAAAGGTGCGACCTAAACATGTTTAATCCCAGTCATTTGATCCGTTCAAGACATGCGATCTATTACTTTCGCTACCCAGTATCTACACAAAACCGTGTATCTATCTCATTACAAACAAGGTGTCCAAAGCAAGCATTATACTTGGCTAAGATATTGGAATATCATAGCATGAATCTCAAACAGCGATTGGAAAATACACCTATGGATCATAAGGAAATAAGATCTATTTATATTGATTATTATAAAGGCGTATTAGAACGCGCAAAAAGCCAAATTGATAAAGATGGTGTGTTGCCTGATGCCAATGTCGAAAATCTTCAAAAAGTTAAGAATGATTTAGAAGTAATCATTCAAGAGAAACATGATGACACCCTTGGGCATTTATTTAATAGGGGGATTCGTTTTATATATACATTTCCTTAATAAAGGGCTTCTCTTTATTAAGTCCTATTTGTATTTAAAGATATTGTGGGAAACGAGTAGTCCAAATACAGCTAATTATGTTGCTACTAATTTAGGCGTATTTGAATCAGGAAGGTATATTGCGGAATCCACAAGATATTCTGAAAAGATGTTCAATGGAATGCAGTTAGGGGAAAACATCGTTAGTTTACTATTCGTAGCAATAGTTAAATATAACCCAATAAAGAAGTGGTATTAAAGGGGCGTACGTTGCCGTGTAGCGCCTCTTTATGTAATTTTGATGTTGGGGGCCTATTCATGATTTAAGGCAACTCTACACGCTCAGAAATAGGTAATATGTTTTTAGTATCTTGATGAAATTTCTAAGAAGTGAGATCGGTCATGTTTAGCTTTAGTCATCGAGATATGTCATATTCACGCATCCGTGTCAGAGAGCGCATACAGGTCGTTCAAATTGTATTTTGATTGTCTCTCTTCAAGATCTTCATTGAGGTGTATGCGCCTCTAGGGGGCTTAAAACGATGTTTAAACAATCACCGTTCCGTTGGTTATTAGTGTCGTCATATCTGCATCATCCCAGAACACACCATCCATACGAATTGCATACTCCATTGATGAGTTCGTACCTGTGCCATCATTATCGATATAGATATATGAGCGTGCAGTGTTGTGATGTACAAATACGTAATCACTCAGGTTCTCTGTAGCTGAATCATATGAAGAGATTAGATCTGATATATCTAAAACATCACCATCAATTTCACTGAAGTCATGTACGCGATCATAGATGCTTGTGTATTGAGAGTAGTCTGTAAACATGAATGTGTCCGCTCCTGCGTTGCCGTATAAACGATCGTATCCTAAACCACCGTTCAGCGTATCGTCACCTGTACCTGCAAGAATGAAATCTTCACCGTCACCGCCGTCTAAAATATCATTTCCTTCGTGACCATAGAAGATGTCATTACCATCACCGCTATCTAAAACGTCATTACCATCACGACCGTAGAGGGTATCATTACCAGCATCGCCGTTAATTGTATCGTTACCATTACCGCCATCAAGCTTTGCATCATCACCATCGCCGCCGTGTAGAGTGTCATCGCCTTCACCGCCCCAGAGAATGTCTGCACCAGTACCGCCATTCAGCATATCGCCTCCAGCATCACCATAGAGAGTATCATCACCAGCATCGCCATAGATGTTGTCACTACCGTTACCACCGTATAGTTTATAGTCATTATCATCGCCACCACGGATCGTGTCGTTTCCATCTTCACCATAAAGTTCGTCAGATCCTGATCCACCGTTTAGTGTGTCATTACCGCCGCGAGCAAATGCAATATCATCGCCTGCATAACCATTGATAATGTCGTCACCCATTTGAGTGTTTAAAAATCCATAGAGTGTGTCATTGGAGGAGGTTCCCTCAATATCTAAATCAAGCGTAGTGACATCAAATGTAGAGCCATTTGCAAATTCAAGTGTATGAAGAGAGTTACTGTTTTGCCAGTGTGCTATTTCTGCAATTGCCCCATCTGGAGAGAATACGAGCAAGTTCTGCCCTGACCTTGAGAAATCAAGTGAAGTAACGTTGTTTGTAGTGGAGTAAAGCACCTTTGATAGATTATTTGCTGTGATGATGTCATGACCAGAGCTTGCAATAATAGTGTTTGTACCCCATTGATCATAAACGGTGTCGTTGCCAGTTCCTCCACTTAATTCGTCGTCACCTTCACCACCTTCTAGAGAGTCATCACCAGCACCTCCAAAGATTAAATCATTACCACTTAGGCCTTTAAGTCGATCATTACCATCATGACCATAAAGTTCATCGGCATTGTTACCGTTTTGTTCGACACCAACTATACGATCATCGTTTGATGTTCCCTCAGTTGTATAACTCAAAGTAGAAAGATCTATTGTAGTGTTGTTGTAGTGGAGGTTATCAATATGAACACCACTGAAGCGATAGTAGTTAGAGGTAACACTCCCAAAGTAATTGTCGATGATAATGTTTAGGTCATTACCGTTTGTGTTTTGATAGCGAATGATTAAATCACCTGCATCAGTATTATAGGTTCTGTTATAAAAACCGTAATTGTCGCCATATGTTGATATGTGTTCTTTATATGACAGGGTCATGTATTCACGATGGAAAGATAGCCTGCTGGTATCAATGCTACCATTAAGGTAAATTTCATTTAGATCTAATCCATCTGAATCTAATTCGCTAATGATGTAATAAGACGCGTCACGTGATAAATGCATTGTGTCGCTTCCGTCACCCATTTTAAGAACCGCACCATGAGAGCTATCTGTTGCTGTATGAATAAAAACATCATTACCATTTTCTCCAACAAATGTGTCCTGACCTGACCCAGCATGAACATAGTAGTTACCACTTGTGTTATTGGCGTTTATGAAGTCATTACCATCGCCCCGCAAAGACCATTGCCCCACCAGTCATTTGGCTACGTGTAAAAGAATTGTCGTTATCATTACCAGTAAGAATTTCATCACCATAATCCTGATTAAACATCGTTATAGGATTAGGTTCAGAAGGGTCAACGCCGATTGTAAAAATCACATCTTCTATACCAGAATATGTTAGGGTCGCGCCATCATCAAAGGTGATCTGGCTTTGACCATTGCCGATACCAATAATATTTACAACCTGATCATTGTTATTAATAACTAGTCTGTCATTGCCACCCGAAGTATCGCTAATGATGTCAGTACCATCACCTAGAGCGTAATAATAGGTGTCGTTACCAGCGCCACCATAAAGATGATCGTCTCCAGCACCACCAATAAGAATATCATCATCGCTTGTTGGTTTTGAAGCATTTGGATCATTAGAGCCATTTACATCAACAGTCGTGTATCCTTCATCATTGTCGTAGGATAAACCATCACCATAAATGTAATCGTCACCTGCAAACCCCATAAGAATATTGTTCTACGCATTTCCGATTAGAACGTCTCCATCTGCGTGATTTGTTCCAAAGGCATTTTCAATAACAGAGTGATAGGCGATTGAAACATTTTCGTAATCTCGATCCCAGAGCCCAAATGTTGTTCCTGTTTAAAAAACTGACCCACCATTTCCGTCAGAACCTATAGAGCTAAAATGACCTTGGCGTAAATCAATTTTTGCTTGGTGATCGCTAAACCCTTCTGCAGAGATGGTATCTATTCCACCACCATCCCAAATTGTGGTCATAAACGCTTCTGTAGATGTACTGATTCCACTTTCACCCAGACCAAAACCAGCAGTATAGTTTGTGTTACCTGAACGTGTTCCGTATTCACGTCCATATATTTCTTGCAGATTGTAAATGTCCATAATTTGCAATCCAGAGGCACGTAGTAATGATCCATCTGTGTGATATAAGTGACCGTGTGGATTGTAGGCCATTATGGAGTATTTCTCATTATCAAGAGAAGTTCCAGAAATGTCATTAACATCATGGGTGTGCTGTAAACCAAGAGAATGCCCGATTTCGTGTAAGACACTACCAAATTGGAAAGATCCTAGCTTTAAAAGATTGTCTGAATTGTTGCTTGGTGTGTTATCTGTTTCTAAAATTGACCAACCGCCGGAATAATCATGGTTAAAGAAAATATCTCCGTATTTTTGATTTTGATTTGAATCAGTGATTGTGGAGGTCGTTATATAAGTGGAATATGCGGCGTGCAAACTGCTTGGAAAACTTGCAGTACTTGACTGTCCAAATACCATATTAGAGTCTGTTGGGGTTGTTGTGAGGTTAAAATCTACATTAATAACGTCCACTGAAATATGTACTGTATGTGGATGTGTTGTCTAATACATGTGTAATCGTATTGGCAATATTAATGTTTAAATCTCGTTTGTTGAGAACCTCTTTATCCTCATTGCCTGCAGTATTGTTATAATAGGTATAATCAAAAATGTTATTAGCGTTTGTTAAAAGAGAATATTTAACTTCCCAAATGTTATTGGTATTTTGAGTTATAGCGTGCTGGGGAAAGTCCCAAATTAGTAAAATTATATGATGTTTTTAAGTCGTATGGGAGATTTGTCATCACGTGTTACATCCTTTTGTTTTAATACATTATATTTTGAAACAAGTTATCTATGGTATGCTCAACTTCGCTTTGTGATAAGTTTGTAAGATCTTTGAATACTTGACGATTTAAAGGCTGATATTTAACTCTATTTGAAAAAGTGTTGAAATTCTTTCGGTAAGGGAAAGATGTAAAGCGAATACTGTTTTCTTGAGTATGTTCAGATACATAGAAAGTAGACAGAACAGATACATAATAAGTCAGGTTGTTTTTGCCATCAATTTTATTCGAATTTGGGGTGTCAATAAACGATATATTTAAAATTGGATCACATTGTTTAAAGGCAGTTTTGAATTGTTCTTGTAGGCTGTTTCGAACATATTCTTCCTTAACATACTTATGTGTACTATCGAAATTTAAGTATATGTAGATATGTTTGATGTCTTGAAACATGTTCTTTAATGGCATTCCAGATGCTAAGGGGTCGTAACACTGAGGGTGACTCTCACCTAAAACATAGTTTTTTACTTTTTGTAATATTCCTATGTCTTCGTTGTTAACAGATAGTGCATTCGCATTAACTGGAGTAAAAAACAAACAGAGGGTGAGAATGATATTTTTCATGGGTGAGCCTTATTAAAAATTAGAAAATCATGTTGAAGCTAACTTTCTTTTCCTTAGAGTCAATAAGATATAAGTTTTGTAATGGTGTTGATGTATAGATGAGCTTTAGTATAGGTGGATTTCATGTTGAAGATTTGCTTGTGAATATGTCGGACATTCATACCTGTGTATGCAAATTAAGCACTTTTGTATTTTGGGTGTGAATTTATGAGAGGTCTTTAAATAGAAAAGGGCTTTGTATTTTCCCCATAGGGGAGGGGTTAAACATCGCTAATTTTCTACTTGTGTTCAACCATTAAATATAATCAAACAAGAAGTGGTATTAAAGGGGCGTATGCTAGCGTGCAATGCTGTGTTATGTAATTTTGATGGGTTGGGTGCATTCGTTATTTAAAAGCATCTCTATCAGCCTCAGACAGAGTGATATGCTTTAATTGCCTTGACGAGATTCCTAAGAAGTGCGACCTTAAGGTGAAACTAGAAACTAACCGATAACTTTGTTATCCGCAGTATTCAACGAATTTGGTCTAAGGAAGAGTTTCCTGTCATCCCGACCATTTTCATTAAATACTTAATTATATTTAATCATGTGCATTGTTACTGATGCTGCATACATAATCATAATTAAGAAGGGGTAATATGATTTTTATAAACATTGGTGGAGGCAATGAATAATGCTTTATCTTTTGGGAAAATAAGAGTTTTTAGAAGGTTAATGGATTGAAATTATGAGTGAATACGTTTGAAAAAACTTGTTGTTCTTATATATGATTCTGATATCTTAGATATGGTTTTTATTTTATTAATTTATCTAAGGGGATTTTTATGAACATTGTAATGAAAAATTTAAGGCTAACGCTGCTAGCAGGAACGGCCTTAGTTGCACTTGGTGGGGTAGGGTCATCTGCCCAGGCAACAGAAACGTCGAATGCAACAAACGTAACTGCAACTGATGCAACAGGCCTTGCAGAAACAGATGGTGATGCAGCACCAGTAGCATTCCAAATCGATCCAGCAACAGGAGCTGTTGTTATCGGTGCAGATGGAACAACTTCACTCTCAAACACAAGTGCATCAAATGTTGATGTTACAATCGGTGATGATGCTGGTACAGGTACAAATACAGTTACATTTGCAGATGATGTTGTTTCAAACAGTGCGGGTGGAATTGATATTGTTGTTGGTGATTCTGGTGTTGCAAATGGTGCGGCTTTAGTGTTGCAAGGCAATGTTCTTGAGACATTAGGCACTGTTACTATTCAAGTTGGTGATGGTGGTAATGCGGACACAAATATTTTAACAATTGATAGTGCTAATAATGAAGACTTAACAATTGATGCGGCTATCACGGCCGATGGTGGTACAGATACAGCGAGTTTAATCATTAATGATTCTGATGCTGCTGGTAATACAATCACATTCAATGATACTGTTGGTGATGCGAATTTTGGTACAGTTGCAATTACACAAGGTAATGTAACGTTTAACGCAAATGTGCAAACAGCTGTATCTGTGACTAATAACGGTACAACAACACTTAAAGACGGTGTTACTGTAACAACACCGGCTGTTGCTGCCGGCACGGCTGGTACTCTTGTGGTGGGTACTTCTAGTACAGGAGGTGTTAACTCATCAGCGCAAATTAATGTAACAGGTGGTGCTGCAAGTGATTTCTCTAATCAGACAATTTCATTCTCTGGTGCTGTTGATACGACAGCGCGTCTTGAGCAGTTTATTATTGGAGAAAACGTATTAACGGCTGGTACTGCAGGGGTTACTGATACATATCTTTATGATTTTGAATTGGTTGCTGATGGTGCGGATACGGACGTTACAATTGCACAGTTGAATACGTTGACTTCGGCCTTGGCAAGTGGTGGTAATACAGGTGCGGTAGCAGCTGTTAAAACGGTTCTTACTTCAGGTTCAACACACGCCGGACTGCAATCTGCAGTTGATTCAATCAATAGTGCGACTACATCCACAGAGGTTAATAATCTTGTTGAATCCATCCTTCCATCAGTTGATGGTGGTGGTTTTTCTGTTGCTACAAATGTTGCTTCTCAAAATAATAGTATGGTTCAAGATCGTCTGGCTTCTCTTCGCGGATACGGTGAAAACGGTATGGCTGCGGGTGATGCATCTAACGATAAACGTATGTGGGGTCAATTTTTTGGTGCTGCGGGGTGAACAAGATGATCGTGATGGTGTGAAAGGTTATGATGTAAATAGCTATGGTTTTGCATTTGGTGCGGATACTCAAATTTCAAATGAAACAACAGTTGGTTTTGCATTGTCATATGCGGACAGTAATGTTGATTCTGACGATTCTGCGAACACAGAAACAGAGATTGATACTTACCAGTTAACGTTATATGGAGAGCACGATCTTGGTAACGATACGTACGTTAGTGGTCAACTTGGGTACGCATTTTCAGAAAATGAAGTAACACGGACATCACCAACAACAAGAACATTCGACTATGATGCAGATCAATTTATTGTATCTGGAGAAGTTGGACGTTCATATGAACTTCAAAATGGCTTGAAGGTGATACCTCATGCAGGCTTGAACTATATGCACTACGAGGGTGATAGCTATACTGATACAGGAACAGGGTTGGTAGCTGAACTTGATGGTATGGATGTTCTTGAAGCTGAAGTTGGCGTGAAGTTAGAGCATACATCAGTGAACGCAGATGGTTCTGTGTTTAAACCATATGCATCTGCTGAATTCGGATATGATTTTATCGGTGATGAAGTTGAAGCAACTGGCCGTTTTGGATCTGGTGCAAATTTCACGACTGAAGGATTTGATTCACAAGATGAGCGATTGACAGTTGGTACAGGTTTTACATTTAGTGTAAACGAAGATTGGGATTTTTCAGCTGATTATGCGTATGAGTACAAAGAGGATTTCTCATCGCACTCAGGTTTAGTCGAAATGTCGTATAATTTCTAATCATTAAGATGGTTGTACAGTTAAAAAACACCCTGATTTTTCAGGGTGTTTTTTTATTACATTTAGGGAGAATTGTTAGCAAATCTTGCCAAATATTACTCCATCCTGTTGTGTGGTCAGTGTTTTTGACAGTTTTGGAATGTAAGCATGCCTGTGATGAAAATAAATTTGCGTACCCTCTATAGATATCTATAGGTATAATTTCGTCATCTTCTCCAATAAAATGATATTGGGGGGTTGTAGATAATTTATCGATATTTGTAGGCATCTTTGCAGATGCTGGCATTGCGTCTAGTTTGTGATGTCTTATAAAGATATCATTGTTCAAATTTCCAGACACAGTTCTTAGTGTCTTGATATCATCGCGATCTGCGGCAAGTAAAACTGCTATATAGGCGCCACCAGAAAAACCAATCAAATTGAACTTTGTGTCGACACCATGTGTTATTTTTATTCTATTTAAAACTTCTTGATAGTTAGATATAACGTCGTCGTTGAAACGATGTGTTGTCCAGTATTTTGAAAGGCATTCGCTATCTTTTAAGGCTGTTGACCGTTGGCATGGGCGCATCAGATAGTAAACGTTAGCATTATCGTCTTTTTTAGCTAAACTTAGAGCTATGGGAGAGAAGGGCGTTGGATCTAATGACCTTACACCTTTTCTTGAATAGGCGTATCCATCACCTTCTATATAGATTTGTACGGTGTTTTGTTGAGAGGTTAACGTTTGTTTTCTAAATCCATTAATTTTAAACTTTTGAGTTTGTATATTGAAAGGAATTAATTCTGCTTTTTGTGCAATGCTATTAATGTTGTTAATTCTTTTGTCGAGGGAATTATTTTGTGAGCAAGATAATAGAGGGACACACAGGAATAATGTTAAAAAATTAAATTTCATTATTTTAATTTATAGAAAAACAAGAAGTTGAGAAGAGTATAATGATTATTAAAAATGGGGATTTTTAGTGATAGTTAGGGCCGTGACTGCCATGAGTGGATCCATAACTTAGAAAAAGAAAAATTATTATCATTAATAGAATGAAAGCAGCGATATGTTGTCTCTTTGTTTTTCTTTCGTAAGGTAGTTTTGACAGAGATAATATTGAAAACCCAGTAAAATAAAGAACATAAATTATGGGCACGAATGTTAAAAATATGGGGTAGGTATCTACTATTGAATCAATGGTGCTACCTACAGAGATACCGGTAAGTGCCTTAAAGTTAATGAGTAAAAAAGCAGATAGAACGGGCCAAGATAAAGCCAAAAACCAACAGGTAAACGTTTTTATTAACATTACTTTATTCTTTTAGGTCGTTCATGATCTATGTTGTTTAACCGTTTTCTTATATTTCAGTTATTATTTCAGAAAGAGAAAGTCTTGATTTTGGTAATAGTGCGTTAAAATCAGTATCTTTTTCGTGATATCCGATGGGAACGACAACAAGGCTTGAATATCCTTTTTGCCTTAATTCAAATTCGTCATCAATTATTTTTGTTTCAATACCTTCCATTGGAGTCGCGTCTATTCCCAATGTTGAAATGCCAAGAAGAAAGAAACCTAAGTTAAGATAAGTTTGTTTGTCGATCCAATGTTGTAAGTCTTTGTAATCGTATTTGTGCATGTTGACGAAGGTACTTTGGACAGAAAATCGTGTTTTCTTCTTTGCTTCGACATCACTGATAAAGCGTTTATCTTTATCTTCTTGTTCAAGAACGCTTAGCAAATAGTCATCCTCGATGTTTAACTTGCTACAAAATACAATAACGTGTGATGCATTCAAGATGGCATTGGTATTAAAAGGGTAGAGGCGCGTTGTTGATTTCGCAATACGCTCTTTACCTTCCGTGCTTGAAGTAATGATAAAATGCCACGGCTGAGAGTTAACACTTGATGGGCTATATCTCAAAAGTTCTTTTATCTTTTCGATATCATCGTTGGGTATTTTTTTATTTGGATCATAGGCTTTGGCCGTATGACGCGTTTTTGCATATCCAATTATATCTTTATTCATGGGCATTTTATCAATATTTAATTAGTTTTTTAAAGTACAGACCTACCTTTATTACACAAGGTGGAAAGATTAATAACGATATTCATCTTTTTTGAATGGACCTGCTACATCAACATCAATGTATTTTGCCTGATCATCTGTCAATGTTTCCAATTCAACGCCTAGTTTTTCGAGGTGAAGATTTGCAACCTTTTCATCCAAATGTTTAGGTAGAACGTAGACTTTGTTTTCGTAGTTGTCAGCGTTATTCCACAGTTCGATTTGTGCCAATGTCTGGTTTGTAAAAGATGCAGACATCACAAATGATGGGTGGCCCGTGGCACAACCAAGATTAACCAAACGACCTTCGGCCAACAGTAGCAAACGTTTACCATCTGGGAATTCGATTTCGTCCACTTGTGGTTTAATGTTTGTCCATTTCATATTGCGTAATGGCTCAACTTGAATCTCATTGTCAAAGTGACCGATGTTACATACTATGGCGCGATCTTTCATGTCACGCATGTGATCAACAGTGATAATGTCTTTGTTACCTGTTGTTGTCACAAAAATATCAGCGCGTGGCGCGGCCTTTGCCATTGTCACAACTTCAAAACCTTCCATTGCTGCCTGAAGTGCACAAATTGGATCGATTTCAGATACCATTACACGACAACCGGCTGAACGAAGAGATTCTGCTGTTCCCTTACCAACGTCACCAAAACCAGCAACCATGGCGATTTTACCTGCCATCATAACGTCTGTTGCACGGCGGATGGCATCCACACATGATTCACGACAGCCATATTTGTTATCGAATTTTGATTTTGTAACAGAGTCATTAACGTTAATTGCAGGAGTTTTTAATGTTCCTTCTTTTGCCATTTCGTATAGGCGTAGGACACCTGTTGTTGTTTCTTCGGAAATACCTTTTACGCCATCCATTAATTCTGGATATTCTTCGTGCATCATAACGGTTAAATCACCACCATCATCTAAGATCATGTTTGGAACCCAACCATTCGGTCCTTGGATGGTATCACGGATACAATCCATACCTTCTTCTTCTGTTTGGCCCTTCCACGCGAATACAGGAACTCCTGTTGCCGCAATTGCCGCCGCCGCGTGATCTTGTGTTGAAAAGATGTTACATGATGACCAACGAACCTCGGCACCTAATGCCGTTAAAGTTTCAATCAATACAGCTGTTTGAATTGTCATGTGAAGACAACCTGCAATGCGTGCGCCTTTCAATGGTTGGTTTGCACCATATTCCGCGCGTGTGGACATGAGGCCGGGCATCTCGGTTTCAGCAAGGCTAATTTCTTTGCGTCCCCATTCCGCAAGCGATATATCTGCAACCTTATAATCATTTTCAATTGTTTGGGCGATGGCATTCATGTCTTGCATCCTTTTATTTTTTATGTTAATAATGTATTTGTTAAATATTTACTTCTAATTGATATATTTAATAGAGTTATAAATATAATGCAAAGGGATAAAAATGGCAGTTTATAAAGAGCCAACAGAACACGATAAGCACGGACATCCAACAGCGTTCGATATTAAGCAAATACAATATGTAACGGATGGTGATGTTGTTAAAGACGCTAATGGTGAGGATAAATTATTACCACGTCCAGCGATCGCAGGAAAATTTGATAAAAATCCAATGCTGACGATTGCGACAGTGAAGTATACTGATCCAGAAAAGCAACCAATTGAATTGGAAAGAGTGGCTGAAGCTATTGAAACTTTAATGCATGATGTGCAACCGCAATGTGATAACACTGGTTTAGAAATTCGTCATAATGTATCAGGTAACAGCTTGTTTTTGTCATATAGAGATGTCGAGACAGGTGGTGTGTCACAAGAATTTGCAGTGGTTTCATTGATTGCATCTGGTTTTTCTTTTGACGAACATTTTGGTTCGCGTTTATGTGCGGTGTTTGATAAAGATGGCGAAAAAGCACTTGAACATATTCCAGATATCACAAAGCCTTCTGGGCAAAAGACTCCAGGCCGAGTACCAGCTTAACTCATATCTCTATGACGAATATGGGTGTTATAATTTGATTGTTTCAAATATTCCCCCAATCGTTCGGTGAGGTAGACAGAGCGATGCTTACCCCCCGTGCATCCAAAGGCAATAGTGAAATAGCTTTTCCCTTCTGAGTTATAGTTGGGCAATAAGAAATCAACCATGTTTTGAACCTTGCTATAAAAGGGTTCTAAATTTTCATCTTCATTGATATAGGCTTGAACCTCGGGTGTTTGTCCAGTGAGCGGTTTTAAATTTTTATCCCAATGTGGATTGCGCAGGAAACGTGCATCCAAAACCATATCCACTTCGCGTGGAACACCATGTTTAAATCCGAATGACATGACAGTCACTGACAGGCGTTGATCATGTTCACCAATCGAAAATTCACTTTCAATCATGTGTTTTAGGTCATGAACGGATAGGTCAGTTGTGTCTAATGTTATATCCGCAGCATTAACAAGGGGTGATAACCATTCACGTTCGTAAATAATACCATCGGTTACCGTACGGTCTTTTGCCAACGGGTGTGTGCGGCGTGTTTCGGAAAAACGTTTTTGAATAATTTCATTTGTTGTGTTGAGGAATATTATTTTCGCACCGATTTCACGGCTCATTTGGATTAGGCGGTCGGGGCTGTATGCGCGTGTACGGCTGTCAAAACCAAATGCAATAGGTTGGTCTTCAAATCCTTGTTCACTGAGGAGAGAGGTTACGTGAGACATCGGAAAGTTATCAAAAACCTCGTATCCAAAATCCTCCAAGGCTTTTAATGAGGTGGATATACCAGCACCAGATAGGCCAGTGACAAATAGAATAGGGCGGCGTGTGTTATTCATGCATTTATAATGCCTCTAATATCACCGTAAATCGAGCCCCAATTTTTTGACCTTGGTTATTTAATCTATTTTCTGCAAAAATTTGTCCTTCATGCGCATCAATAATTTGTTGGCAAATCGCAAGACCTAGGCCTGAGTTATTGCCAAAACTTTCGCCCTCTGGTCGTTCTGTATAAAAACGATCAAAGATAGTTTCAAGTTTATTACTTGGGATTCCAGGGCCATTATCATCAACATAAATGTGCCATTTGTTTCCTAACCTCTCGACCATAACCGATGTTTCATCAGAAAATGATTTGGCATTCGATAGTAGGTTGTCAAAGACTTGTCCTATACGTGTGTCAACACCACGGATGCAAATTTCATTATTGGTTGGTAGGTTTAATTTGGCATCATAATATTCGCAAATATCGGTGAGCATGGGGCGCATACAAAATATACCCATATCTTCGCGGGATAATTCAGCATCCAAACGGGATGATTTTGAAATGTCACTAATCAAGCGATCAAGACGTTCAACATCATGTAGAATAACATCCATTAAACGCTGTCTGTCTTCATTATTTTTAATGATAGAAACGGTTTCAACCGCGCTGCGCAATGATGTTAGTGGATTTTTTAATTCGTGCGCGACATCTGCCGCAAAGTTTTCAATTGAATCCAGTCGTTCGGATAATGCATTTGTCATTGAATTAAGCGCAACAGACAGATCGCCAATTTCATCATGGCGACGTGAAAGATCGGGCAGGGTGGCGCCACGTCCAAAATTACGTTGAACATCTTCGGCTGCGCGTGCTAGTTTTTTCATGGGGCGTGCTATGGCACCAGATAGGTAAAGAGATAGGATAAATGTCACACAAATGGCGATAAGGAACAGAAACAAGACATCATGCTGCATTTGACGAATGGCGTTTTCAATGTGGTTTCCCTCACGTGTGAGGTACACAACCCCCATGACCTTATCCATATTTTTGACAGGAGCGGCAGCAGATAACAATATATCCTGACGTGGCTTATCTTTTTGTTTGCACCATACGGATGTTGAGACTTTCGCCTGTAGGGCACGTTGAACATCCGGATATGTATATCCAGAAACGTTTGTTTTATTTTCAGTGGGGTAATCCTTCAGGTTTAATGATGATGGTAAAATATTTAAAATGACATCTAATGACGCAGCCACGGGTTGCTCAAGAAAACGGCGTTGTGAGGAGGGGCCTGTTTCAATAACACCAACAGGACCAGAGAGCCAATCACTGTCCCCCATAATTGCTCCGTCAAAATCGTATAAACGAATGCGACTGGTTGTTGTATGTCCCAAACGTTTGATCATTTTTCGCGCAGGGTAACGCGCCAATCGGTCAAATCGTAAAATTCTCGCGCCACGTTCACCGCGCATGAGCATAGGCCCTTGCACTTGTGCTGCCTCGGCAATGGCGCCCGCGTAAATGCGCGCCTGACGCTCGAGTGATTTTAATTCTGTCTTAATGAGGTTGTTTTCGTATTGTCCAAGATAGATGAGCCCAAATGCCAAAATGACAAGGGCTACACCATTAACCGCAAAAATTTTAAGCGTTAGACGTGAAAAGATACGATTTCGCATTATTCCTTGTACTTATAACCAATGCCGTAAACTGTGTCTATGTGATCAAATTCATCATCAACCTGTTTGAACTTCTTACGAATGCGTTTGATATGGCTGTCGATTGTGCGGTCATCAACATAGATGGCATCACCATAGGCAATATCCATCAGGCTATCGCGGCTTTTAACATGACCCGGGCGCACGGCTAATGCTTTTACAAGTAAGAATTCTGTTACGGTTAAGTTGACTTCTTTTTCTTTCCAAAGGCATAGGTGGCGATCTTCATCAAGGGTAAGGTGACCATGTGTTGTTACGATTGAATTATCATTTGTTTCGGTTTTTTGAGCACGCATCTCATTGCGACGTAATATCGCGCGAATACGTTCAACCAATAATCGTTGTGAAAATGGTTTTGTAATATAATCATCGGCCCCCATACGAAGGCCAAGGACTTGATCAATTTCATCATCTTTTGATGTCAAAAAAATCAGCGGAACAGATGATTTTTCACGGATGTTGGTTAATACCTCCATCCCATCCATGCGCGGCATTTTGATGTCACTAACAACTAAATCAACAGGATTAAGGTCTAAACCCCTTAATGCGGCCTCACCATCCATGTATGTTTTAACATCAAACCCTTCGGCCTCTAGTGCCATAGAAACGGATGTTAAAATATTGCGATCATCATCGATCAGTGCGATTTTTGTGTTTGAATTCGTTTCGGTCATGTATGTGTCCCTTATGTACTTTATCTATAATATGATTGAAGCAGGGTAATAAGGCAAGATCATGTCATGATAATGATCGTTTAAGGCAGTAAAAGATATTAAAAAACCACCCGAAGGTGGTTTTTATGAATACGTTATGCTGTTGCAGTAAAAGTACGTACTTTACGTCGTGGTTTCCTTCTTGATTTGTTTGGATCTTCAAATTTACGGAATACTTTTCGTAAAAAGCTGTCTTGCTGTCGATTAAATGATGATACGCATGTTCCTTGTTTACACATTTTATTATTTCCCTATTTATTGTTTGTTATTGTTCAACTTAGAGTTTAAGTAAAACATAGTGGGAAATATTATTTCAATAATTTTATTTACATTAAATGAAAATAAGTTATTTGCAAAAGCGAATAGATATGTTTAATATTCGTCTTGAAGCTAGAGTACTGGAGCAGGCTGTTTTTTATCTCTTGCAAGTGAAGGGCTGGATTCATGTTCATGATTTTGTAAACAACCACACTTTTTCTCAAAAGGTTTTAATAAGTCTCTATAACGAGAAACATTTACCTTGTGATTTGGATCATTTGGATCAATACCACGCTCGCTTTTAAGAGCGTTTTGACGAGCCCTTGGGCCGTATTTTTTAGCATATTTTTTAAATATTCCAGCATAGTCAAAATCTTTTGGGTAGTCGGCTTTAACAGATTTTGCACGTTCTATAACAACAGCGGCACCTAGTTTTAAATCTTGTAGATACATGTCACCATAACGTAAATCTTCGATAAAACTGGGTGGATTAGAGGCTAACTCCGCAGCCTTGTGTGCACATGTGGAAGATATGTCGCGAACAAAATCGTGGATTTCTTCAGGAGTATCAAAAATACAATATTTATGACCGTTAATCGATAAAGCAGGATCTTTAAGCATCATAACAAAATCGTTAAGATTTATTTTTGCAGTTGCCCCACCGTTTACTTTGTCATGCATCTTATAAAACATTGATGCGCCGGTACTACCACAGGCTATATTGATATGACCATCATAGGCGGGGGACATTTCAAAAGTGCTATCTTTAGGATTTTCTAAATCAATATCCATCAAAATAGAAAAGTTCTTTGAATGAAGATCTTCATCGCTCATTGCCCAAGCAGAGACTAAGCGAGTAAATAACAGCTTAACTTGTTCTTCTTGTTTTTCTGGTGATAATGCTTTCGTATAGCTTATGAACTCTTTCATAATGCCTTTATAAGTTATGTTTCTATCATCGACATCTTCTTGTGGGTCACGTCCGAAAATAGTGTAAAAATCTTGTATCAATTTTTTCTTACTCGGTGCTTGAATTTCGTTTCTTGTTGGAATGTCAAATCTTTCAACGATAAGGGCAGGGCTACATTGATCATCAACCTTCATTAATGCAACATTCGCAGTGGGCAAGCCAACTTCTTTCATTAACTCCATGCCCATCCATTCCATTAAGGGGTGGCTCTCTCTCCCTCCAGCTTCTCCATATTTGATAAAATGAGTAAATGAACGTCCGTCAGATGCAAGCTGTAGAACACCTTTTTTAGATAAATGTGCGAATGATTTACTTTCGTTTCCTGAGATGCGATGTTCCAATACGGATGTCATTTCTTTTAATTTTGAAAAAGGCAATCTTTCTAAACCAACTGTGCCTACAGGACCGTCATAGGATATTCGTAAGGTGCCTTCCTCATCGGTGAAATCACTTATTTTTCCGTCTAGACGATCGATATCTTCAGCGGCATTGTGAAATGCATATTTACCATGATAACCATCAATTTGAAAAAAACGAATATTTGAAAGTGATTTAAAATGTGTTTGAAAATATTCTTCTTTTGTTTTTGCTCCTAATAAAAATCCCATAATGCTTTGGTTTGGATGAATGTTATGAACCAGAGCAGGCATATTTGAATACCGGCTCTTGGTTAAAATAGAGCATAAATCATGATTCAAGGGGTCCCACTGAGTGCCAGAAGGTGCCTCAGGATCGATGTTAAATACACCGAGCTCTTTACCGTAAAAGGTAACAACAAATCGTTTGTCCAGATCGTCCATATTTAATGTCCCCTGGTTAAAGTTAGAAGTTACGTCTTGCCCATCCATACAAATATAATGACCCTGTTATTATTATTTTATTATTATTTTTTTTGCCTATATTAGCCAATAGTTCATTTATATCTCTATAATGATAAGAATTGGTTAACATATCAAGTTTTTCTTTTAATTCTTCGCTATTTTGTGGATTTCGAGCGTTGAGTAGGTCAACGCAGGTGAGAGTGTCGATGTAATTTATGATTGGTTTTAGAAACTCATTCGGGTTTTTATCCGCGGCCAAACCCAATATAAGGTGAATAGGGGTGTTAGGATCGTCATTTTTCCATTGTTCTAATTGTTGTGCGATTGTTTTTGCACCTTCGGCATTATGACCGCAATCGAACCAGACCTCTGGATCATATGATATTTGTTCCATGCGTGCTGGCCATTTCGTGTTCCGTAGGCCTTTTTTAATGATGTCATCGTTAATGTCAGGATGATTATTTTTGACAACCTCTATGGCGGTACTGGCATTATCTTTTTGATGATCACCTGCAAGCGCCAGAGGAGGTAAATCATTGTTTCGCTTTATAAGGTGGATTGGGATGTTTAACTCATTTGCCTTATTGATAAAAACATCCATAACATCATGCGATTGCGGTGTGATATAACAGTTCGCGCCAGCCTTCATAATGCCGGCCTTTTCACCTGCGATGACTTTAATGTCATTTCCTAACCAGTCTGTGTGGTCATATCCGATAGGTGTAATGATGGTGGCCATCGGATGTTGAATAACATTCGTACAATCCAAGCGTCCGCCTAAACCTGTCTCTAATAAACAGATATCAGCAGGGTGATCAGAGAATGCTTTGAATGCTAAGGCCGTTGTATATTCAAAAAAGGTAATTGATGCACCTTCATTGGCTTCATCGATTAAATCAAAATAATGGAGAAGTTGATCGTCCGTAATTTGTTTTCCGCCTAATACAATGCGTTCATTAAATTGAATAAGGTGAGGGGAGGTATAAACATGAACGGATAGTCCTGCTGCCTCGTAAATTGATTTAAGGAAGGCAATTGTTGATCCCTTGCCATTTGTTCCCGCGACATGGATGGTTGGCGGAAGGTTGAGGTGCGGATTGCCTAGTTTTTCCAACAAGTCGATATAAGGTCCTTTATCAAGGCGAAAGACGCTGTTTTCGGTGTGGAGGTTATAAATTCCCTCCAACCTTTTTTCAACTATTGGGTTTTGGTGATCGCAATCAAGCGTCACCTTATTTTGCGGCCGCTTTTAAACGGGCTTGGTTTCCACCACGTGCAACGTCAGGCAAAGGAACAGATGTCGCATCATCATTATCATGCTTTAACGTTGATTTTTTACCTTTGCCTTTTGGTGTGGCATTCGTATTCATCAACATATCAATGATAGAACCAATCTTTTCAGGTTGATCCTTACGTGCGACAACCATATCAACAACACCATGTTCAAGCAAATATTCAGCCGTTTGGAAACCATCAGGTAATTCTTCACGGATTGTTTCTTGGATAACGCGTTTCCCCGCAAAGCCAATTGTAGCACCTGGTTCAGCGATTTGAATATCACCTAGCATCGCAAATGATGCACTTACGCCACCTGTTGTAGGATCTGTTAAAAGAACGATATAGGGCAAGCCAGCATCTTTTACCATTTCAACGGCAACCGTTGTACGTGGCATTTGCATTAATGAAATAGCTGCCTCTTGCATGCGTGCCCCGCCTGATGATGGGATAACCATTAGTGGCATGTTACCTTTGACAGCCTTTTCTGCGGCCAAAACAATGCCTTCACCAACGCCTGCGCCCATTGATCCACCCATGAATTTAAAATCAAACGCGGCAATCATACATGACTGACCTTTAATTTTGCCTTCGGCAACAACAATCGCATCTTTACGTCCACGTTTTTTCTGTGCGTCATTAAGGCGATCAGCGTATTTTTTCTTATCTTTGAATTTTAAAGGATCGATAGGAACATTACGCACCGCGTGCTCTTTGAATTGTCCATCATCAAATAGATTTTCAAGGCGTTCAATCACATCAATGCGCAAATGATGGTCGCAATGGTAACAAACGTACTGTGCGGCCTTTAAATCACGGTGAAACAACATACCATCACATGATGGGCATTTTTCCCACAAATTGTCAGGAACATCCTTGGTATTGTTACCAAAGGCATTAATTTTCGGACGAATAAAAGTGCTTAACCAACTCATGATTTATATTGTTTCCTTAATTTATAAACAGCCGTATTTATCCCAGATATCGGGGGGCAATGTCAAGATGAGAGATTAGTTTGACAGGGAAGAATGTTTTATATATACATAATTTAAATGTTTTTTAGAAAGATTTTATTATGGTTGCATTATCAGTTCCAACACCAATGGAGAGACAAGCTAAAGCAGACGCTATTGCTAAATATTCTGACGAGTTGAAATCTATAGGAAACGATCTTGCTGATAGAGTGAAACGCATGGTTTATGAGCATAACGAAAGTGGAAATCATAAATATGCTGTAGGAGTTTCTCAAAAGGGCCATGAAACAGAAATTGTTGTATATGAGCATACAGGACAACCTATTAAGAAAATGTTTGGTAGAGTAAACACAGGTAAAACGACACATGCTGGAATATATCATGCTCAAGTGACATTAATGCGTGGAATGAAGCCAGAACATGTTTTGTTAAAAGACGGTTATAAACCGCATATCGAAAATTATTCTAAAAAATATTCAACAAGTATCACTTGTTCAAAGGGGTGTGTTGTTGATTTTCAATCAATTACAGGTTGGCCATTGCCGTATCCAACATGGAGTTGTGACGTGGATATTGATGGCCAAATTAGTTTTCTGAAGGAAAAATTAGGCAAGAAACCAGCCCTTTATAAAGGAAATGTTCGTTTAGCAAGAACATCTAGTTTAGTTAACGTTTAATCGATAGTTTTTATAATATCCATTGCCGTTTGGGATGGATTATCCGCCTGAGTGATTGGGCGGCCAATGACAAGGTGGCTTGCGCCTTTATTAACCGCTTCACGTGGTGTCATAATACGTTTTTGATCACCAACGTCAGCGCCCGCAGGGCGAATGCCAGGCACCATTGTGATAAAATCATCACCACATGTTTCACGAATTATTTCAATTTCGTGTGAAGAGCATACAACACCGTCACATCCAGCATCTTTTGCGAGTAATGCTAAGCGTTGTACTTGTGATTTTGGATCATTTCCTTGACCAACACTGTCTAATGTATCGGCATCAATGGATGTTAAGACGGTAACGGCCAATAATTTTGTTTCCGCAGGGCAGGCCTCTTTTGCGGCCTTCATCATGTCTAATCCACCTGTGGCATGAACATTAATGAAGGCTGGTTTGATCCCTTGTGTCACCGCGCGGATAGCACCGGCAACGGTATTGGGAATGTCATGATATTTAAGGTCTAAAAACAACGGTGTATCATTAACCGTTTTCATGACTTGTTTTAACGCCTTTAACACCATGGGCATTAAAAAATTCGAGGCCAAGTTTTACACCACATATACCTTGGATAGATTGTGCAATATCAATCGCACGATCCATATGGTTTGTATCAACGGCACAAAAAATTTTAGGGAGAGAATTATTCGTCATCAAGTTTGTCTATCGCGCTATCGTGAATGTCATTTTGAAGCTCTTCATAGGCTTCTTCTGACTTCTTAAGGTCTTTTTTCGCTGCGCGCAACTCTTTCCTCACAGGCCAACTGTTGAGCCACAGAAGAAGAGCGCCAGCAATAAAGCCAATGCCAAACAGTATCAATCCCATAATCCAAAGTGGTAGGGCAAGAGGATCCGCGATAGGGGAGATATATAATGTTGTTTCCTGACGGTTAAGCACAACAAATCCAATGATAAAAATCAGTGTGGGTATTTTCAGGATGTATTTAAAAACGTTAATTCCGAACATGTGCGTAATTATTCGTCGTTTAATTTGTCGCGGAGCGCTTTACCAGCTTTAAAGGCAGGCAGTTTCTTTGCTTCAACTTCAACCGTCTCACCTGTGCGTGGGTTGCGCCCGGTGCGTGCTTCACGTTCTTTTACCGAAAATGAACCAAATCCACGTAATTCGACACGGTCACCACGTGCTAAGGCATCTGTCATTTCTTCGAATATTGTTTCAACAATTATTTCGACATCACGAATATAGAGTTGTGGGTTTTTACCTGCTAATTTTGCAATTAACTCTGATTTTGTCATGAGATTCTCCTCAACCTTCAAAAACTTATGTTTCACATTGCACGAAAAACATGAGGGTAGTCAAGCATTTACCAATTGATTTCACAAGGAAAATGGGGATATATATGGATATGCATAGAATTAACAGACCTTTGATTATAACAATTAGTGGCGATTTAGGTGGTGGTAAGTCGGTTCTTGCCAATTGCACTTGTCGATTATTGGGGCGCCGAGGCGTATTCCACAGGGAAAATTCAACGTGCCATGGCTGATGAACGTGGTATCTCAACGCTGGAATTGAACAAGTTGGCAGAAACCGATAAATCCATTGATGATGAAATCGACAGCAATTTTAAAAAACTGTCTCAGTCAGAGAAAAACCTAGTCATCGACTCTCGTATGGCGTGGCACTTTATTCCTGAAAGTTTTAAAATTAAATTGGAAGTGAATCCAGTATTGGCGGCGGAACGTATTATTGCTGCCAATCGTGATAACGAAAAATATGGTGATTTTGATGCGACATTACAGGGGTTAAAAGACCGTAAAGCATCAGAACGCGAAAGATTCCAAAAATATTATGGCGTGGATATCGAAGATCAAGATAATTATGACCTTGTGATTGAAACAACGGATGTAACGCCACAGGCGATCCAAATTGTGGCCAATGACGCGATAAAAGATTGGTTGATTAATAAACCATATGATCATTTCTGGGTTGGTGCGCGTAATTTGATCCCAACGAAAAATAAACGCGATCTACGTGGAACAATCACCGTCATGCGTAAAAATGGTTTCTACCTTATCCTTGGTGGTCATAAACGTGTAACAAAGGCATTGGATAGGGGATACAGCCTGACCCCATGTGTGAAATTACCGAATAAAGATTTGCCAGCCATGGATGAAAAAGTCATCGAAACATGGCAGGAAAAAAATGATTTTACATTCGCGGTTGATACGAAGCGGTTGTTTGAGGGGTAGTTTTTATATGTTTTCTTTTAAAGACTTGCTTAATTCAGAATCGTATCAAAAAGAGTCTGAAAAATGGGCTAAAATTTTTATATTTGTATCATTTTCTATAGCAGCTTATTTTATGTTCTTTACAAATTATGAAATTGGCTGGAATTGGTTTTGGTTGGTACCAGTGCTTTTATTTGGAAGTTCGATTTTACTTGCGATGCCAAGTATGGTTTTATTTACTTACTTATCTTTTTTGTATGGGAAAAATGTTGAATATCAATCGGATGGAGCTGTTAAACCAAAAAATTTAAAAGGCAGGATGATTGGTGTTTTAAAATCTATGTGGTCTTTATGTGCGCCAATAGCTTGTGGTTTTATTGTTTACAATTTCATCATATTGGTAATCACGTAACACTTCCTTTAATCTCTCAATATTGTAACTCCGCTTTGTATCAATGCGGAGGAGTGGAACATTTGCCACTTCAAATGCTTTATTGACGAATTTATCACGTTCGATACGGTCACGATTTGTACGGTGGGTAGAATCGTCTAATTCAATCGCCAGTATAATTTCGGTTATTTTCGGATCAATCAAAACAAAATCAATATGTTTCGCACTGACCCGTGGGCCCCATCCGGCCTTCCACTGAGAATCAGAACAGGTGATGATGTCACCCATGCGCACCTTCATACATATATGCGTGTTGGTCGGGACGGCCTGTTTTAATGCACGATAAAAATGGAGTTCTGATTGCGTGAGTAGGGCATCACACGCGACATAGGGCATTTTTCCCACGCGTTTGATAATGATAAATAAAACGAACAGGATGAAAACACCGATAAAGATATATAACGGTTCATTCAAAATAGTATCGAGCGTTATCACAACTTTATTGACCACGAAATTGTGTCTTGCCCTAAACCAAGGGGGAGGGGCGTTATGTCGCCTTCATCGGTTGGTATTGTTGTGACGTTTTGTGGTGATTTAGTGAGGGTGAATGTTTCGCTGGATCGTTCAATCCCATAAAAATCAGGGCCATTAAAACATAGGAAATTTTTAAACATTAATTCGTGGTCAACACGTGATAAATCCATGCCCGAATCTTCAAAGGCTTGGGCGTATAATTGTGGCGCGATACCACCTGTGAAACATCCCGCGGCACATCCGCATTCCGTACATTTTGTTGTGTGGGCGGCGCTGTCTGTTCCTGCGAAAAATTGGGTATTTGATGCCGTTGTGATGGCATCACGTAACGCCGCACGGTCTTGTTCAAATTTTAAAACAGGAAGGCAAAATAAATGATATTTCAACCCCATAATTAAATCACCAACGGTATAGAGTAAATGTTGTGGTGTGATTGTTGCGCCGATGTTCTCGCCAGATGTTTGTACAAAATCAACGGCTGTTTTTGTTGTCACATGTTCACATGCGATCTTTAGGTTTGGGTGTGCATCGCGCAGGCGAGTCATTTTTTCACGATAAAAAATATCTTCGGCGGTGCTGTCCTTATCAAAATAATCAGTAGATTTTAACCCGTGTTCTTCGCCGTGAATATTGAGCATGACATTGTTGTCGGCCATGGCCTTAAACACATCAGTTTTCAAAACATCATCCATGGCCATGCCGTGATCAGCATTTGTTGTGCCATGCGGGGGGTAATATTTGATGTTGGTTAGAATTCCTGATTTTGCACCATCTTTAATCATGTTTGTTGTGGTGTCTTTTGTAAGGTATAGAGGCGTGAAGACATGATCGATTTTGTCTCCGCCTGCGTTTTGAATTTTTTCTCTGTATTCTTCAGTGCTCCAATATTCACCTAAATCATTTTTGCAAACCTTTGCCACAGGTGGTTTTGTGTTGGGCATGGCAAGGATGGCATAACACCCCATGTCGATTTGTGATTTTATGATGGGGGATAGAAGGGCATCTTGACGCAAATGTGTATGTGCATCAAACCATTTTGGAAGTGTCATGCGTGTTGTCATGACAATATCATAGCGTTGAGTTTTTGATTGTCACGCAAATAAAAATGCCCCTGTAAAAACAAGGGCATTTTAAAAAAATGTAATTTAAGACTTTAATATTATTTATCGTCTTTTTTAGCTTCTGTTTTTTTCTTTGCAGGAGCTTTCTTTTTAGCGGCAGGCTTCTTTTCTGCTTTTTCCTCTGATTTTTCAGCAGGTGCCTTTTTCTTTGGCTCAACGGTTGTTTCATCAACTGCTGTGCTTTCGCCAGCAAAATCAGCCATTGGATTTTCCATTTCAGCATTTTGATCAAACATTGTTGGTCCTGAATCTTGGCCTTTTGCGCTTTCATCACGATCAACAAACTCGATAACAGCCATAGGTGCATTATCACCATAGCGGAAACCAGCCTTAAGAACGCGAGTGTATCCACCTTGACGATCTTTATAACGTTCAGCCAATGTATCGAAAATCTTTTTCGTTTGTGTTTCATCACGCATTGTCGCAATTGCTTGACGACGAGAAGAAAGAGTTCCCTTCTTACCCAATGTGATCAATTTATCAACAAATGGCTTCAATTCTTTTGCTTTTGGCAATGTTGTAACAATTTGTTCATGTTTCACCAATGCCGCCGCCATGTTTGCAAACATAGCCTTACGGTGTGATGATGTTCTGTTGAGCTTGCGCCCTTTAATTCCGTGTCTCATTTTATTATTCCTTTAATACACGTAGTTTTAGTACGGGTTGTCCATTTTACGAAGTAGTTCATCGATATTTTCAGGTGGCCATTGGTCAACCTGCATACCAAGATATAGACCCATTTGTGTCAATACTTCTTTGATTTCATTTAATGACTTACGTCCAAAGTTTGGAGTGCGTAACATGTCATTTTCAGTTTTCTGAACCAAATCACCAATATAAACGATGTTATCGTTTTTCAAGCAATTTGCAGAACGAACAGAAAGTTCAAGTTCATCAACCTTTTTCAATAGAGCAGGGTTGAATGGTAATTCATCTTCTTTTTCTTCTGTTGCTGTTTGCTCAGGCTCTTCAAATGTAATGAACACTTGCAACTGATCTTGCATAATACGTGCGGCAAATGCCACTGCGTCTTCTGGTGTGATCGTTCCGTTTGTTTCAACTTTTAAAGTCAGCTTGTCATAGTCGGTAATTTGGCCAACACGTGCATTTTCAATGTCGTAAGATACCTTACGAACAGGTGAATAAACACTGTCCACTGGGATAAGACCAACAGGTGCATCTTCAGGACGATTTTGCGCTGCAGGACGGTAACCTTTACCTGTTGAAACTGTGAATTCCATGTTCAATGTTGCGCCTTTATCCAAAGTACACAAAACCAAATCAGGATTCATGATCTCGATGTCTGCACCAGCTTCGATCATTCCCGCCGTTACTTCACAAGGACCTTCAACGCTTAAGCGCATTTTCTTTGGTCCTTCTGAATGCATTGCAACTGCAATCGCCTTAACATTCAAAATGATATTGGTAACATCTTCACGAACACCATCAATTGATGAAAACTCATGAACAACACCATCAATTTGGATTGCAGAAACTGCAGCCCCTTGAAGTGATGATAATAAAATACGACGTAGCGCGTTACCAAGTGTCAAACCAAAACCACGTTCTAGTGGTTCGACAATAACTGTTCCCGTTGTTCTTGGGTTGTCACCATGTTTAACGTCAACACTATTTGGTTTTTTTAATTCTTGCCAATTTTTCTGTATCAAAGCTCTATCCTCTCGCTTGAAATTTCTTGTGATTGTTATCGTTATACACGACGACGTTTCTTTGGACGACATCCGTTATGCGGAACGCCAGTAACATCTTTAATAGATGTAATGGTAAATCCGATGTTTTGCAAAGCGCGAAGAGCTGATTCACGTCCTGAACCTGGTCCTTTTACACGAACTGCTAATTCTTTCATTCCGTGTTCTTGTGCTTTGCGTCCTGCATCTTCTGCCGCCACTTGTGCTGCGAAAGGTGTTGATTTACGTGATCCTTTAAAACCCATAGCACCACAAGTTGACCAAGAAATAGTATTTCCCTGAACATCTGAAATGTTGATGTGTGTGTTGTTAAAGGTTGAATAAACAACGGCAACGCCTGTTGTGATATTCTTTTTTGTCTTTTTGGACATTTTTCTTTGTGGTTTAGCCATCTGTTATGCCCTCCTTATTTCTTTTTACCAGCAATAGCCTTTGCAGGGCCTTTGCGAGTGCGTGCGTTGTTTTTACAATTTTGACCACGAACAGGAAGGCCTTTTCTGTGGCGAAGACCACGGTAACATGCCATATCAAGGAGACGTTTAATCGCCATTGATACATTACGACGTTTGTCACCTTCAACTTCATAATCTGTGTCGATGATTTCACGAACCTTTGTCAAATCTTCTTCTGACATTTCGTTTAGACGAGGGTAATCGTCTGCATGTTTTGCGACATGTCCGATTTTCGTCATTATATCTTTTGCTGATGTGCGACCAATACCGTGAATATAAGTCAAGGCAATGTGCACACGTTTATTTGTGGGTAGGTTTACACCTGCAATACGAGCCAATTTAGCTACTCCTTCATTTCTATGTTTCAATTTCAAGCCGAACCGTAATACCAGTTCGTAAACCAATAAGAAACGCACACGGAGATTCCGCGTTTATCCTTAAAGATGAGCGCACATTATAAATATGTCCCGTACATGTCAAGTGTTTTTTCATGTCTTTTTTCGTGTGGAAAGCCATGATACCATTGCGCCCATGGCGATATTTGGATTTAAAACACGAGATTATAAAGATAAAAGACGGATGGAAGCGTTCATGGACGCCTTACCATTCGAATATTGTGGATGGAACGCTCATGGTCCTGCAATTTGGTCACGTGGTTTTCCCGATTTATTTGGAATGAATTCAATTCAATCAATTCGTGACATACAAACAACTATTTTGCCATCGGACGCTGCTGCGCTTGAGGGGATGATATTTGCCTTACAAAAAGATAATGAGCCATTTTCATTAAGTGTGCGTGTGTCTAATTCTCAAAAAACGATTACTTTGCACGGGATGAAAGGGCAGGATTTAGACGGTGTTGAGCAATATGATGTTTTATGGGCAGAAGATACAACATTGGAGCGCAATGCATTAGATGATAAAGATGATATTTTACAGGAATTAGAAAAAAACATTACAAGGTATCGTTCGATATTTGACCATTTACCACAGGCAATATGGGTTACAAATGAGAAACAACAGGTTCAGTGCTGTAATAAAGTTTATGAAGATCTTGTTGGTAAGGAACGTAAAGAAATTCTAGATCAGAGCGATGGTTTTCAACCCATTTTAAGTGATGCGTATAAAGTATCTGTTCAGGAAATGTCAAAAAGTGCGTTGGATAGTGGAGATAGTGATTCGTCGACAGGGCGGGTTATTTTGAATGGTAAACGCCATTTGATGGATATTTATGTATCACCAAATCAAGATAATGAATTTGTAGCGCATAGTGCACATGACATTACGGAACAAGAAGACTTGCGTGCGCAATTAAAACGCTATGTCACAGCAAATGCTGAGTTGTTAGAGCAATTAACAACCGCGATTGCGATTTTTGGTGCAGATCATGGGTTGGAATTTTATAATCAGGCATTCTCAGGATTGTGGGGGTTAGAAGACCAATGGCTCAATGCTCAACCAACCCTTGGCGATATACTAGAAAAGCTGCGTGAAAATCGTAAACTGCCTGAGCAGGCGAATTTCAAAGATTATAAAAAAGAATGGTTGGATATGTTTACGGGGTTGATGGATCAACATCAGGACATGATGTATTTACCCGGTGGTGAGGCTGTACGTTTAATGGTCGTTCCACATCCCATGGGGGGATTGATGATGACATTCGAAAATGTGACCAGCCGATTAGAATTAGAATCATCCTATAACACTCTTATCGCGGTACAACGCGAGACATTGGATAATTTGGGCGAAGGGGTTGCTGTGTTTGGACCGGACGGACGTTTACAATTATATAATCCGTCTTACCTTAAATTGTGGGGCATGCATCCAGAAGATACAGATGCCAAACCACATATTACTGAGTTGGTAGAAAAGAAGAAGAAATTCTTTAAAGGGAAAAAGGCAAAATGGGATGATATTAAAGATCGTCTTGTTGCCCATGCGATTGATCGTAATGATTTGCACGAAAAAATAATCCGCAGTGATGATGTTATTTTGGATTGTAGCGCGGTATCACTTCCCGATGGCGGTGTGATGGTGACCTATCGTGATATTACAGACAGTAGCCGTGTACAAGATGCGCTAGAGGAAAAAAATAAGGCGTTGGTTGATGCTGAAAAATTAAAAACAGATTTTTTGGCCAATGTATCCTATCAATTGCGAACACCATTGAACGCGATCTCAGGGTTTGCAGAAATATTGAATAATGAATATTTTGGTGAAATTAATGATAAACAACGTGAATATACGCAAGGAATTAATGATGCTACGGATCGTTTGGCCTCACTCATCAATGATATTTTGGATTTATCATCGATTGAGGCGGGATACCTGCGTCTTGATAAAGATGCCGTTGATATTGGTGATTTGTTGGATAATGTGTATGAATTAACGCGTGATTGGGCGGGGATGGAAACGCTCAAAATTAAGTATAAGAAACCATTAACCCCCTTGGGCACATTCATTGTTGATGAAACGCGGTTGAAACAAGCCTTGGTCAATATCATTCGTAACGCGATTAACTACACCCCTGGTGGAGGGAAAATAGAACTCTCCCTAACTGATGATAAAGACAATATTGCGATTGTTATCAAAGACAACGGTATTGGCATTCCAGACGAAGAAAAAGAAAAAATATTCGAACCGTTCCAATCAACGACCAAAGGTGAAGACGGTACGGCGAAACAATCAACAGGGCTTGGGCTGACGTTGGCCAAGAATATTATTGACCTAGCATGGCGGACAATTAAATATCGATAGCGTCCTTGGTGAGGGAACAACGGTCACAATTACATTACCGAAATAGATGTTTTTGCTTGTGTGATAAAAACAATACACCTCTGTAAAATAGTGTGATATGAATATTGTATGGATGATAATGCTGTTCCCATCACTCTTGTTTGGTTAGATTCAAGTAAGGCTACAGATCAGGATGAAAGGGTTTTTCCTGAAGATGTTCTTTCTTGCCTTGAAGAAGAATTTGATATCACAGGTATATTTGCCTCTGAGGCAAGACCAACGGCTGTAGCGATTTTGGATGAAACAAAATATGAAGCATTGGAAGAATTTTTAGAGAAAGAGTACCCTAATAAAGTTTCTCTTGGGCTTTTTTACTAGAATTCTATCACTACCCCCACACCCTTACTCGTTGAATACTCAAAATGCAGGGCGGTGTCAGGATAAATATAACGATGCGCGTCGTGGGCGGCGCTGGCGACCTCGGCAAAGCCCGTTAAAATTAATTTTAATTTCTTATCATAGGATGCGATGTCACCCACGGCATAGATGGATGATACCGATGTTTCGCATGTTGATGGATCAACGGTAATTGTTTGACCATCAAGGTTTAAATTCCAATTTGCAATAGGGCCCAGTTGTGGCACAAGACCGTAAAAGGCGAGAAGGGCATCTGTCGCTACATCGCGTTTATCGCCATTCATGGATGTGAGTGTTACATTATCCAATACACCATTATTGCCGTGTAGTTCAGATAATTGATAGGGTGTTAAGATTTCTAATTTATCTGGATGTTGCGCGGCCAATTCATTCATTTTTGCAACGGATTCAGGCATGGCGCGGAATTTATCACGGCGGTGAATAACCGTTATTTTTTTTGCCACATCAAATAATGAAATCGCCCAATCAATGGCGGAATCACCACCACCGGCAATCATAATGTTCTTATCACTAAATTGTGCGCGATCACGCACCATGTAAAACACGGATGTTTCCTCGTATTGGACTAAATTTTCAAGCGGCGGACGGTTGGGGCCAAATGCACCTGCACCCGCGGCAATGATGATGGCTTTACATTCAATTTTTGTGTCTTTGGATGTCGTGACATGCCATACATCACCATCTTTATCCAGTGATATGACTTGTTGTCCTAAATGGTATGTAGGGTTAAATGGTGCGGCTTGTGCTTGTAGTGATGTAATCAGGTCGCCGCCCGTAATAACAGGTTGCGCGGGAATATCATAAATTGGTTTTTCGGGGTAAAGCGCGGTACATTGCCCGCCAATGTCGGGTAACGAATCCACGACGTGGCATTTTATATTCAACATTCCGCATTGAAATACGGTGAATAATCCAACGGGGCCTGCGCCAACCACAACAATATCTGTTTTTACACTTTCCATGATGATGAACCATAATTATGATAGGGCCATGACGCAAGAATGGATTTGTAATAATGAAGATGAAACGGGCAAGGCCGCTCGTGCAATTGCCGATATGGTGCAATATCCATGCGTTATTTGCCTGCATGGTGATTTGGGAGCGGGGAAAACATCATTTTCACGCGCAATGATCCGTCACATATTGGGTGATGCGGATATGGTGGTGCCCAGCCCGACCTATACAATTGTGCAAACATATGACGATGATGCGTTATGGCATTTTGATTTATATCGTTTGGATGACCCGGAACAATTATATGATGTTGGATGGGAAGAGGCATTGAACGCAAAATTATGTTTGATCGAATGGCCCGATCGCATGGGCGGATTAAAACCGCAAAAAACCGTTGATATCACAATTGAGACTTTGCAAGATGGGGCGCGCCGCATTACGTTAGATGCATGAGTAAAATTACCCAAGCTATGATATTTGCCGCGGGCCATGCCACGCGTATGCGTCCATTGACCGATAATTTGCCCAAACCGTTGTTACAGGTGAATGGGCAACCGCTTTTAACTCATATTATTGATCATTTGATTGTTGAAGGTGTTACCAAAATCATCATTAATGGCTTTCACGCGATTAATCATCTGCATGATTATATGAATGATATTCGCATACAATACCCAGATGTTGAATTTATTTTGTCCGAAGAAACCGATTTGTTGGAAACGGGTGGTGGTGCGGTTAAGGCTTTACCTCATATCGATATGAATACACCGCTCTATATGATTAATGGTGATGCATATTGGGTGCATTCATCGGGGGGGCAAACATTGGATCAATTACACAATGCGTGGAATGATGAAATGGGATGCTTGCTCCTCCTTCAATCAACACAATCGATGGATATGACCGAGGCGGTGGGGTGATTATGATATTGGCGATAATAATATCGCCAAACGATCAGATGATAAAACAGGACAATATATGTTTACGGGGATCCGTATCATTGATCCTAAAATCATGAATGATCGTACGGTTGAAAAATTTTCATTTCTTGAATTTATGGATGGGTGTGAAAACAACAACACCTTACACGCGATAGCGCATGAAGGTGATTGGTATCACCTAAGCACGCCTGCGGATTTGGATGAAGTTAATGCAATGTTTGATCATCTTAAAAAGGATCATGCATGAGCGTGTATACCATTGCCCCGACATTGCCATTTGCGCATAGTTTGGCGCAATATTGCGATGATTTGGCGGTATCGAAAAACATCCCATTATCAGCGATTAAGATATTCCTTCCCACGCGCCGTGGGGTGCGTACGCTGCAAGAGGCTTTTTTACGGTTGTCTGGGGGAAAGCCGCGTATTTTGCCAATCATGCAATCAATTGGTGATGTCGATTTGGACGAGGTGGGTTTTTATGATCCTGCGCTGGTTGATATTCCACCTGCGATATCATCATTGCGTCGTCAGATGATTTTGGCGCAAATGATCGAACGCGCCTTTCCCGATAATTATAATTATTTACAAGCCATTGCAGTAGCAAAAGACCTAGGTAGTTTAATTGATCAAATTCATACCGAGGATATATCGATCAATAATTTGGAAAACGTGTTAGGGGACAAAGAATTTGCGTCCTATTGGCAGATTACAGTGTCTTTTTTTACAAACAATTTTGGGTGAATTATGGCCTGCTTACCTTAATGAAATAGGGATGGTTGACCCTGGTATGCAGCGACGAATGCGTATTAAGGCATTGTCTGGGCATTACAAAAATAATCCACCCAAAACACCTGTGATTATGGCGGGTTCAACGGGGTCGATACCCGTGGTGCGAGATTTCATAAAAATTTTGAATGAGAGCGAAAACGGACATATCATTTTGCCGGGTTTAGACAAGGTGATGGATGATAAATCATGGTTCGAGGTTGGAAATGGGCATCCACAATCACTTTTGAAAAATTTATTATCGGTTTGTCATGTGAATCGTGAAGATGTTGTAAATATCGGCACGGATGATAATTCAGCACGGTCATTTGTGATATCCGAAATGATGCGCCCCGCAACAACAACGCATCAGTGGCAAGAATTGTATGATGGTGGTTGTCGTATAAAAATTGAGCAGGGTGTGAATGGGGTTGTTGTATGTCATGCTGATAATGATCATCACGAGGCAAGTGTTATTGCGCTGGCGATGGCTGAAATCGCCCATGATCCTGACCAGTTAAAAAACGGCGACACTAATCACGCCCAACCGTTTATTGGGCCATGCGTGTGCAATCCATATTACAACAATGGGGCATTGATATTGATGATAGTGGCGGGACAAGCCTTCCTAATACGTCATTAGGGCAATTTTGCAGGCATGTTGTGTCGTCATTTAAGGGCATGTCCGTTGACCCAATTGCGTTTCTATCGGCGCTTAAAAACACATATGTTGGCGGGGGGACATATGAAGGGGAATTTAGGACGCATATTCGCGCCGTTGAAAAAGATGTCTTACGCGGTAATCGTCCAGATGGATTGCCCAATGAATGGAGCGCCGATCATAAGGATTTCTTAAATACGATAGAGGGCATGTTTGATCCATTATTGAATATGCAAGATGGGTTCCATGATATTAAATCATTGGTGGTCGCGCACGTGCAGACAATGGAAAATATTGCCGCGACAAAAACGCAAAGCGGTGCCGAACGTTTATGGCGTGGTGATGCGGGGGAGGCCCTGTCATTATTTTTCCAAAATTTAATTGCACAAGATGACGTAACGCCATCGATGTCATTGGGTGATTACATCGAATTTATATCAATGATGTTGAGCGGTGAAAGTGTTGTTGCAAAATACGGCAAACATCCACGATTATCCATTCTAGGACAAATTGAAGCACGGATGGTGATGGCGGATCGTGTGATTTTATCGGGTTTGAACGAAGGTGTATGGCCACCGGATTCTGGATTTGATGTTTGGATGTCACGCGGCATGCGATCCAATTTTGGATTGCCGTCATTAGAACAAAAAACAACATTATCGGCGCATGATTTTGCCAGTGGTTTTTGCGCGCCGGAGGTGTTTATAACGCGTTCATGTAAATCAGGTGGACAACCAACGCAAATGTCACGGTGGTTGCAACGGTTAAAAACGATTTTGATTGCGGCAAATGTTACACAGGATCAATGGCCTGATGCGCGTGGGCAACAATATGAACATTGGGCGCGTGAGGTTCGTAAATCAACGCATGTTAATCCGTTTGATAGACCGGCAACCGTCACCAGACATAAGCCGTCGCCCAACGCAATTTTCGGTGACAGAAATTGAAAAATGGATGCGTGATCCATATACAATATATGCGAAAAAGATATTACGATTAAAACCGATGGATCAGGTCGATCGTGCGTTGAATGTGGCCGATCGTGGGACAATCATTCATGGTGTGATTGAAAAATTTACATGTACGTACCCCACATTAACCTTGCCACATGATGCATTGGATAAATTAATCCAAATGGGTCGTGATGAATTTGCGACATTACCGCATAATGCCGAAGTACACGGTTTATGGTGGCCTCGATTTGAAAAAATGGCCAATTGGTTCGTTGGGTACGAGGGGGATTGGCGTCGTGATATGGGCGCGATGTATAGCGAGAGTAAGGGGACAATGACCATCGATGTTGATGGCGTTGAATTCACCCTCAATGCAAAGGCCGACCGTATTGAAAAACGATTGGGTAATCATATTGCCGTGATTGATTATAAAACGGGTTCTCCACCAAAATCACAGGCCGTAAATGCCGGATTGTCATCACAATTACCGTTGGAGGCCTTGATTATTTCCAAAGGTGGATTTGATAATGTGATCGGTGATCAAGATACGGTTTATGACTTACTTTATTGGAACCTCAGTGGTGCAGGTGAGGGTGGTGAGGTCACACCCGCTCAAGGAAAGACAGTGAAGGACACACAAGCAATTATTGATCAGGCACAAGACGGTGTTTATGCATTATTCACCGCATTTCATAATGGGCACATGCCGTATTTGGGATCGCCCGATCCTGATTATATGATTAAGGAAGAATATCAACGATTACGCCCATTTGGAACGCATTGCGGAATGGTCGGTGATGGAGGATGGCAATAATGACGCTTGATCCAAAACAACTGGCCTCGCAAATTGGTACGGATGCAACGGCGTTACAAAATACGGCGTCTGATCCATCCCATAATGTATGGGTGGGGCGCATCGGCAGGGACGGGTAAGACGAAGGTTTTAACCGATCGTGTTTTACGGCTATTGCTTCCCAAGGAAGGTGAGGGGGAGGGCGTAAACTCCGAAAGTATTTTATGCATCACATTCACCAAGGCAGGAGCCAGTGAAATGATCGCGCGTGTGATGGAGGTGTTGTCCCATTGGGCGGTGTGCGGTGAAAGCAAGCTGGACGAAGAATTAGAAAAATTATTAGGACATGCACCGACTAACAATCAACGGCAAAAGGCACGGCATTTATTTGCAACCGTGATTGATTTGCCCAACGGCTTAAACATCACAACAATTCATGCATTTTGCCAATCATTGTTGGGGCGTTTTACATTAGAAGCGGATTTGCCACCCAATTTCGCAGTGATGGATGAAGCGGAGGCGCAACAATTAATGGTTGCGGCAAAAGATGGGTTGCTCAATGATTTTTTAAGTGGGCAATGTGATCCAGATCTTGGAAATGCATTATCAATATTAACACTTCATAAAAATGCACAACAATTTGATAGTCTTGTTAAATCCATCATTAATCAGCGACATAATATTCGTAATTTTATTAATGAACACAAGGATGTGAATGGGGCATCCCAATCAATTTACACGCATCTAAATATTGATGTAGATGATACGGCGGACAGTGCATTTGATTTGTATTTTGATGAAAGAAATTTTCCACGTGATAAGATAATGCAATTGGCCAAAGCCTTTGAATTTGGCGCAAAGGGGAACCAGCAATCGGCGGCATTTTTACATGATTTTTGTTCCCGTTCTGGGGCAGAGAGAAAAACATTAAAAGATGATTATCTGTCCGTGTTTTTCACAACGACAGGTGGTGTACGGTCGGATAAGGTGGTCAGTGTTGGTGCGCAAAAACAAGATCCTCAGGCCTTGGAAATTTTTCAAAATGAGGCGGACAGATTGATGCGTTACATCGATCACCTTAAAAATATTCAAACGGCCTTTGCCACGTCATGCTTGCTTCATATTGGACATGATATTTTGTCGCGTTATGAACGAGGTAAGGCGTTATCCCGAAAATTAGATTATGATGATTTGATTTCAAAAACGCATGGTCTTTTGACCAGTGATATGAACCAGTGGGTCTTGTACAAAATTGATAATCGCATTGACCATATTTTGGTGGACGAGGCACAAGATACCTCCCCCGATCAGTGGTCAATTATTCAGGCAATTGATTAGTGAATTTTACAGCGGTTATAACGCGCACGAGGAAGACGCAGTAAACAGAACATTATTTGTCGTTGGTGATATCAAACAATCTATTTTCAGTTTCCAGGGCGCAAATCCCGATATGTTTGCACGTGTGAAAAAGGAAATAGAAGCACAGGTTTCGCAAGCCGAAAAATCATGGGCGGATATTCCCATGAACACATCATTCCGTTCAACACAAGCCGTATTATCATTGGTGGATCAGGCGTTTAAAAATGATGATATGCAACATGCGTTAACATTGGGTGGTGAGGTATATAATGATCACACGGCCTACCGTCAGGGACAATCAGGTCGTATTGAATTGTGGCCGTTATACAAAGCACCTGCACAGGAAAAACGCGCACCATGGACGTTACCTTTGGCACCCGTTCCTGCGTTTAACGCACAATCGGCCTTGGCGGATAAGATTGCATCACAAATTAAAACATGGCTGGATGATGGTGAGGTTTTAAAATCAACGGGTAAGATAATTACAGCGGGTGATGTTATGATTTTAATGCGGAGCCGTAATGCGCTTGTCGATCATTTGATCCGCGCGTTAAAGTCAAAAAATATTCCTGTGTCGGGCGCGGATCGTTTAAAAATAAGCAATCATATCGCGGTGTTGGATATATTGGCGGTGATTGATTTTGCATCTATGCCTGATGATGATTTGTCATTGGCTTGTATTTTAAAATCACCTTTGGTTGGGTTGAATGATAACGCGATTGAAGACATTGCATTTGGGCGTTCAGGGTCGTTGTGGAACGCGTTAAAACAATCGAACTATAGTTCAATTGTGGAATGGTTATCATTGTTGATCCAATCCATCCCAAGCCAAAATGCATTTAATGCGATCAGTGATATTTTAACCCGTCAAACACCGTGTAAAAATATGAATGGGTGGAACGCAATGATGGCACGTTTGGGCGAAGATTGTTTTGATCCATTAGATGAATTGTTATCACAGGCACAAGATTTTGACGGTAAAAATGCAGGGGCAGGTATTCAACAATTTGTCCATGTTATGCGGACAAGTATAAGCGAAATTAAACGTGAATTGGATGATGCTGATGGATTGGTGCGTATCATGACCGTACATGCATCAAAGGGGTTGCAATCACCCATCGTTATTTTACCTGATACGACATCTATGCCACGATTGGTGGGTAATGCGGATGATGGTTTTTTGTGGGGTGAGGATGGGCGACCATTATGGGCGTTATCATCGGCCGAACAAAATAATGCGATGAAGGATTTGAAAGACCAAAAAAATGCCCATGCGTATCATGAATATAATCGATTGCTCTATGTTGCATTAACCCGTGCCGAGGATCGGTTGATTGTATGTGGAACGCTCAACAAAATTCAAAAAAATGTGAATGAAAAATGCTGGTATGCCTCTATTCACAATGCGATGGAGAACATGGGACAGGTTTGTGATTTTGATGCCGAAGATGCTTATGTTACCCCAAACGGATTACCAAGGTTGCTTGGTTTATGAAACAGCAAATGATGTGCAAAAGGATAGTAAAGATAAGAATAATGACTTTACGAACCATGTCACAAATATGCCTGATTGGATTACAAAGACCATTACGGCGGATCAACATCCACCGCGTATTTTATCGCCATCAAAAATGGAAGGGGACACCGCTTGCCGTTCGTTCACCTCTTTATCAAATTGATGATAGCTATCGATTTAAACGGGGATTATTAACGCATAATTTGCTGCAATACTTGCCTGATATTGATGCGAAAAATAGGGAGCGCGCGGGGTGCGATTTTTTAAAGCGTCAAGCGTCCGATGTGACAACAGATGTTCAAGAATCAATTGTGAGCGAAACATGCGCTATTTTGTCGCATCCTGAATTTGAAATGTTTTTTTGCAAATGGTTCAATGGCCGAAGTTCCCGTGACGGGAACGGTAAAGCATGATGATGGACGTGTTGATATCATATCAGGGATTATCGATCGATTATTGGTCACGGATGATACGGTGTGGGTCGTTGATTTTAAATCAAATCGCCCACCACCGACAGATCCAAATAAAGTGCCAGTGGAATATTGTAATCAATTAAAATCTTACAAAATATTGGTGCAGGGTATTTATCCTAACCATGATATTCGTTGCGCGTTGTTATGGACGGATGGTCCATTTATGAGCGAGTTAAAAAATCTGTAATCATCGCCTTGATATCGCCATAAGAAATACGCATGATGGTAGGGTGATAATTAAAAATAAAAGGAGATTAAAATGGCAGAACAAGTATCAGACAACAGTTTTGAATCAGATGTATTACAATCGGGGGAGACCGTTATTGTTGATTTTTGGGCGGAATGGTGTGGACCATGTAAAGCGTTAAGTCCGCTTGTTGATGAGTTGGCATCTGAAATGGATGGTAAGGTTAAAATCTTGAAAATGAACATTGATGAAAACCCAGAAACACCAACAAAATATGGTGTGCGTGGCATTCCAACATTAATGGTGTTTAAAGGCGGTGAAGTGACAGAGACCAAGGTTGGTGGAATGTCAAAAGGCCAATTACAAGAATGGGCAGAAAGTGTTGTTTAAATAAACATATCTTTCTTAATAAGTATAACCAATAAAAAACCGCCTATTATGGCGGTTTTTTGAATTCTTATATCGTTGATCAATATTAACGACGGATACCGTGTTTTTTGATGATCGCTTGGTAACGCTCTTCGCTATTTCCGCGAAGGTAATCTAACAATTTACGACGATTTGCAACCATTCTTAAAAGACCACGGCGTGAACCTAAATCTTTTTTATGAACTTTCATGTGTTCAGTCATGTTTGTAATGCGTTCTGTTAAAACGGCGATTTGAACCTCTGGTGAACCAGTGTCATTTGCGCCTTGTTTGTTATCTGCAATTAATTCTTGCTTTTTTTCTGCTGTAATTGACATTCGTATATCCTTTTCTTTTTACAAATTAAATAATCGCTCGGGCTTTGCTGAAACACCATTCATGCGAACCAAACCCAATGGTTTCCCATTATCATTAACGGCGAGGACGATTTCGTCTTTTGCTGTTAACGGGTTTATGCCATGTGCATTTAACCGTTCCAAATCAGGTTTAGCAGAAAATATAATCTTCTGACCATTCCTTAACCTTGAAGCCTCCGTACTTGACAAGGGAAGTGCCGGGATATCGTCCAGCGCTCTTTCCACGCCTAAAAGGTCTTCGTGAGCCTCGTTGTTATCTACAATTTCAGCGAGTTTGTCAAATGTAATCGCATTATCAAGCGTAAAACCGCCAACAAATGTACGTTTTAACATGGTAACATAGCCAACGGTGCCTAATTTAAGGGCCAAATCACGTGAGAGTGAACGTACATAGGTTCCTTTCCCACATGTCATGGATAATGTTGCGGATGTTTTATCACATGAAATAAGGCGTAGGTCGTAAACGTGCACCTTACGTGATTGCATTTCAAATTCAACGCCTTCACGTGCAAGATCGTATGCACGATCACCATTAATTTTAATGGCGGAATATTTTGGTGGAACTTGTTCTATATTCCCGATGAAGTTGGGCAGGGCTCTTTCAATTTCATCTTGGGTTGGGATAACATCGGATGTTGCGATGGCTTCGCCTTCAGCATCGTCTGTGTCGGTTGCCTTGCCCCATGTGATTGTAAAATCATATCCCTTATCACGATTTTGTAGATATTGAACCGTTTTTGTGGCCTCACCAACTGCGATGGGTAATATACCTGTGGCTAAGGGATCCAATGTCCCTGCGTGGCCAACCTTTTTCATGCCTAAGATTTTTTTGATCTTTCCAACGGCTTGTGTTGAAGTCATGTTAAGGGGTTTATCTAAATTGACCCAACCATTAATTTTATTACGTGCAGGTTTCATGAAGCCTTATATAGTGAATGGTTTGTAAAATTGCAAGTTTTATCGAATTATTTAATTGTTCTAAGCAATTTTTCAATGCGTTGTGCTTCGGCAAAGCTCTCATCTTCAAAGAAACGAACCTTCGGCGTGAATTTGATATTCAATTGATGATTAATTTCTTTTTGAAAATAATGTGCATTTGCATTCAAAGCAGGGAGAATGTCGTCCAATTCAACTTCATTAAGACTCATCACGTATATTTTTGCATTTTTAAGATCTGGAGACGCATCCACACCACCAACGGTGACGTCCGCGGCATGATTAATTAATATCGTTTCTTTGAAATGTCCACGGCGCAGAGAATCCGAAATAACGCCTCGGATTTGTTCTGCTACACGTAATTGTCGTTGTGATGGCTTTTTCATAGAATTTAGTTACGCAACGCTTCTTGCTTCTTCAATGACATCGAAACATTCAATCATATCGCCTTGTTTGAGATCGTCATATTTTTCAAACGCCATACCGCATTCCATGCCTTCTTTAACGTCTTTCACTTCATCTTTGTGACGTTTCAGAGTTTTCAGTTTTCCTTCATGGATAACAACATCATCACGTAGAAGACGGACCTTCGCCCCGCGTTTCACGAAACCAGAGGTAATCATACAGCCAGCAACTTTACCAACTTTGGTAATGTTGAAGACTTCACGGATCTGTGCGTAACCGATTAATTCTTCACGCAAGTTCGGTGATAGCATACCAGACAACATCGCCTTAACATCATCAATCACATTATAAATGATTGAATAATATTGCATGTTAACGCCGTTCTTTTGTGCCAAATCACGTGCTTGTGCATTTGCACGGACGTTGAATCCAACGATTAGGGCGCCAGACGCCGATGCCAATGTAACATCGGATTCTGTGATACCACCAACACCGCTGTGTAAAATTTGCACATCAACTTCTTCATTTTCTTCTGTGATTTTGGCTAAAGAACCAATGATCGCTTCAGTTGAACCTTGAACATCGGATTTAATAAGAACAGGAAGAACAGTTTTTCCGCCGCTTTCTTTTGCTTTTGCAAATAAAGCTTCGAAACCACCAGCCGCAGATGCAGTTGATTTTGCTTCTAATTTTTTACGTTCACGATATTCAACAATTTCACGAGCTTTTGCCTCACTGTCAACAACGGCGAAATCATCACCCGCCATTGGTGTACCGTTTAGCCCTAAAACCTCTACAGGTTGACCAGGGATGGCCGTTTTAATTTGTTTTCCTTGGTCATTAAGGATTGCACGAACACGTCCCCATTCAGAACCAGATACAAAAATTTCACCTTTTTGTAATGTACCGCGTTGGATAAGGACGGTTGCAACCGAACCGCGGCCTTTTTCCATTTTGGCTTCAACCACGCGACCTTCGGCCTTGCGGTCAGGGTTGGCAACGATGGTATCCATTAATTCAGCCTGAAGATTGATCGCCTCAAGCAATTTATCAAGGTTCATTTTCTTTTTTGCGGACACTTCAACACATAATGTTTCACCACCCATTTCCTCAACCATAACCTCATGTTGAAGAAGATCTTGTTTTACCTTCATTGCGTTTGCTTCGGGTAAATCAATTTTATTAACCGCAATAATCATCGGAACGCCAGCTGCCTTTGAGTGAGCAATCGCCTCGATCGTTTGTGGCATGATTGAATCCGCGGCGGAAACCACGATAATAACAATATCGGTTACATTCGCACCACGGGCACGCATTTCGGTAAATGCCGCGTGACCAGGTGTATCAAGGAATGTAATTTTTTGATCATCTTCCATTGTGACCTGATACGCACCAATATGCTGTGTAATTCCACCAGCCTCTCCAGCTACAACATTTGCAGAACGCATTGCATCGAGAAGGGATGTTTTTCCGTGGTCAACGTGACCCATAATCGTGACAACCGGCGGACGTGGTTTCATATCCTTTGGATCATCTTGTGCGCCTGTCATATCGATTTCAACATCAGCCTCGGTCACACGTTGAATTTTGTGACCAAATTCTTCGACTAATAATTCAGCTGTATCCGCATCAATGGCTTGGTTCATTGTTGCCATCACGCCCATTTTCATGAGTGATTTTACAACATCACCGGCTTTTTCCGCCATACGGTTGGCCAATTCTTGAACCGTAATTGTTTCTGGGACAATTACATCACGTGCTTTTTTCTCAGTTGGCGCTTGGAAATTACTTTCCTTTTGATTCATTTTGTTACGTGCACGTTTTTGAGATGCAAGAGATGGCATACGTTCAAATTCTGATTCGCCAGCGAGTGCTTGGGAAACCGTAATCTTACCACTTGACCATTGGTTTGGTGTTGCACGAGATTTTTTCTGATTTGCGGCTTGGTTTTTCAAACGATCACGAACAGACATATTATTATTGTTGTTGTCATCATTACGCGGTTTGAAGGCGGCGGCCTTGCCACTTAAATCTTTACGGCGTTTTTCGTTTTCTGCCTCTTGTTGAATGCGAAGTTCTTCGGCCTTTGCCTGTTGTTCCGCTTGTTGACGATGAAGAATTTCCATCTCACGTTGGCGAAGTGTTTTTTTCGGTTTTTCTACTTCTGCCGGTGCTTCAACTTCGGCTGTTGGTGCTTCAACTTCGGCTGTTTCAACATCTTGTGCAATTTCTTCTTCTGCAACCTTGTCTGATTTTTTAACACGAGGAGGAAGAGACGATGTTGGTTGAGCGTTGTTGGCATTTTTAATGGCCTCAAGTGCACGCATGCGCGCTTCACGTTCTTGAGGGCTTAAGCCTGCAAATGGATCATTTGCATCTTGTGTTTCTGTTGCCGGCTCTTCTGCTTTTTGCTCAACACCACCACGACGGCGACGAACTTCTACAGCAACAGTCTTACTACGACCACCAGAAAAACTTTGCTGAACAAGGCCTGGATTGCCTCCAGTCTTACCTTTTAAACTAAGAGTTCCCTTTGATCCAAGGCTAAGGGTTGATTTTTTTGTATCGTCTTTTTTATCGTCGCTCATATCGTTTAATTGCTCATCTTTCTTTGTGGTCGTTTTATTACATGGTCATCACCTTAATGGATCTGACATTTCTTTTCAAAAACGGCAACATTACGCTGCCGCTTCCTCTGTTTTATCTTCGTCTTTTGTGAACCAATGTTGGCGTGCCTTCATAATCAATGCGTTTGCATCTTTTTCATTCATGACGTCAACGCCAAGAATTTCAACAAGTTCATCACCGGCAAGATCAGCCAAATCATCACGTGATTTGATACCACCATTGGCAAGTGTTAATGCCATTGAGGCGGATACACCATCAACATCCAAAATGTCATCGTTAATACCCAATTCTTTTTTCTGCTTATTGAATTCATCTTCTTTTGCTTTTAAGAATGTGTTTGCACGGTTAATCAATTCTGCGGCAACATCTTCATCAAAACCTTCGATAGATGCTAGTTCTTCTACAGGGCAATCACCTAATTCTTCTACATTACGGAAACCTTCGGTGCATAAAAGTGTTGCAATCATGTCATCAACGTCCAATGCTTCGATGAATAGAGCCGAGCGTACACGTGTTTCTTCTATACGGCGTTCTGCTTCTTCTGCTTCGGTCAAAACATCAATATCAAGTTGTGTCAGGATTGATGCCAAGCGAACATTTTGTCCGCGACGACCAATCGCCAATGATAATTGTTCATCTGGAACACAAACCTCAATACGGTTGTTTTCTTCGTCTAAAACAACTTTCGACACCTCCGCAGGAGATAGTGCATTAACGATGAATGTTGCGATATCTGGTGACCAAGGCACGATATCGATTTTTTCACCTTGTAATTCGTTTACAACGGCTTGAACACGACTTCCGCGCATACCAACACACGCACCAACAGGGTCAAGACCAGGGTCGTTTGAAGTTACAGCGAATTTTGCACGTGAACCAGGGTCACGGGCAACCGCTTTAATCTCAATAACACCTTCGTAAATTTCAGGAACTTCTTGTGTGAATAATCCAGCCAAGAAGCCAGGGTGTGAACGTGACATAAAAATTTGTGGCCCACGTTGTTCTTCACGAACATCATAGATATAGCCACGAACACGGTCACCAATTTTGAAATTTTCACGTTGGATTGTTTCATCACGACGCATATATGCATCTGCACGGCCAAGATCAACCGTAACGTTACCGTAGTCAGTACGTTTAACGATACCGTTTACAATTTCGCCAACGCGATCTTTATATTCTTCAAATTGACGATCACGTTCCGCGCCGCGAACTTTTTGAATAATAACTTGTTTCGCAGTTTGCGCGGCAATACGACCAAAATCGAATGGAGGGAGATCATCCACAAGTTCGTCACCAACAACAACATCAGGTTTAATACGTTTTGCATGCGCTAGTGCGACAAGACCAATTGGCTCTTCCATACCGCTTTCAATATCTTCTTCGCTAAGCTCAGGCATAACTTCAACGACTGTTTGGTAACGCTTTAGGCTAACAACACCGCTTTGACGGTCAATTGTTGCACGAATATCTTGGTCGTAACCATATTTTGAACGTGCGGCCTTTTGGATAGCTTCTTCCAACGCTTCCAAAACAATTTCTTTATCGATGTGCTTTTCACGGGCTACCGCATCTGCAACATGTATCAATTCCATCTTTATATCTCCTTTTATCGATGAACTACGCTTTTATATTCCTAAACGGTACCATCTTGCAAGGCTTTCAATAATTCATCACTGCCGACTAATCGTGCAACAGACAAATTTTGCCATTCCAATAGTACCAAACCTCTTTCTTGTGTTTTTATCGTTACGCCATCGGCGTTTGTTTCCTCGATAAAACCACGAAATTTTCTTTGCCCATTATTGTCAGGGCGCTTACACTCAAATTTACCTTCAAAATTTTTGAAACGTTCAAAATCACGTTTATCGCTCAAGTGACGATTTAATCCTGCTGAACCGACCTCTAAAACATACGAATCTGTAATAGGGTCGGCAACATCCATACTTGCGGATATTGTTTGGCTAATGATTTTACAATCATCAACTTTTAATTTTGATCCATCTTTTGGTTCAACGGCAACAACAAGAATTGCACCACGTTTTGGATCTGTTCCGCCAAATGCAACACGGATAAGGCGATAACCAAGATCGTCAATGACTGGCGCAATAACGTTCAAAAAGCGACCGTCAGGGTCGATCAAATGATCTAGGGCTGTGTTTGTTGTGTCGCTCATTATTATCCGTTTAAGTATCAAAAAAGGCGGGTCAGTTTCCTGCCCACCTAAATAAAAATATTCAAGTTATGTGTGGAATATAGGGTTATTCTTTATAAAGTGCAAGATTTATTTTCGTTTAAACTTCAACCAATAAATGGTTTCTCCGCCCAAGGCTTTCTTCATATAACGCGTTTTATCTAGTGGCCAATCGACAGGTGGGTTAAGCCAATCATCTTGTGAATTGGCTGTCCATTCAAAATTTTCATGTGCCCATGTGTGCCAATGCATCCATTCAGCAAGTGTGGCAACGTCCGTGGACATGATAAAATCACCACCTGGTTTAAGTATCCGTGCAAGATCGTCCAGTGCATCTGGTTGAACAAAGCGACGTTTTTCGTGACGTTTTTTTGGCCAAGGGTCAGGATTGAGGAGGTAAACACGTTCGATAGAATTGTCTGGGATTTCATCAATAAGGATGCGTGCGTTATCGCTCCATATCTTTAGATTATCAACGGGTTTTTCGATTGTTGAGAGGAGCGCAGCCACACCATTCATAAATGGTTCGCATCCAATAAAATTAATATCGGCGTGGTTCTGTGACATATGCGATAAAAATTCACCATTTCCAAAACCGATTTCAAACCAAATAGGGTTGCCGTTATTGAAGGGCATGTGTGGTTCCTTGATTTTGTAATTTTTAACAAAATCAACCTCTAACAACGATTTGCGATGTGTAGTAAGGGCTTTTCCCTTGCGACGTCCATGGAATCTGTGTTTTAAATAATTATCTGCCATCTCAAGGAAGGCTTATAGACAACTAAAGATTATTTTTCAAGGTTTCAATCAGATCAGTTTTTTCCCAGCTGAAATGTCCATCATCCGTCGGTGCCCGACCAAAATGACCATAGGCCGATGTGGGGGTGTAAATTGGTTTGTTCAATTTCAGATGTGTGCGAATACCTTTTGGTGATAAATCAAATGATTTTTGTATTGCGCGGGATAAATCTTGCCATTCAACCTTTCCAGTTCCGTGTGTATTGACATGGACGGAAATAGGGCGTGAAACACCAATTGCGTATGAAAGTTGAATTGTACAACGATCGGCCAATCCAGATGCTACAACATTTTTGGCCAAATAACGTGCGGCATATGCGGCAGAACGATCAACCTTTGTTGGGTCTTTTCCTGAGAATGCACCGCCACCATGTGGTGCGGCACCGCCATATGTGTCGACGATAATTTTACGACCTGTGAGGCCTGCATCACCAACAGGTCCACCAATAACGAATTTTCCTGTTGGGTTGATGTGGAATTTTGTGTCTTGGTTAATCCACCCATCGGGCAATGTATTAATAATAAAGGGTTCGACGATATTCTTGATGTCTTGTTGTGATAGACCATCTTTGTGTTGTGTAGATAAAACAACTTCGTCTATGCCTGTTGGTATACCATCTTCGTAACGTAAGGTAAGCTGTGATTTCATGTCAGGTAATAACATGTCGTACGTACCATCTTTGCGTAGACGGGTTAATTCGCGTACCAGAAGGTGAGAATAATAAATAGGTGCAGGCATTAAAACGTCGGTTTCACGGCATGCATATCCAAACATAATGCCCTGATCACCCGCGCCTTCTTCTTTATCCATACCTGTTCCTGCATCAACACCTTGAGCGATGTCAGGAGATTGTATGTTTAAAAAATTATGGAACTGCAGGTTTTCGTGACTAAATGGTCCTTCGACATATCCTATATCTTTGACGGCATCACGTGCGATCTTTTCAATATCTGCAGATGTATAATCTTTGTCAGCTGTAATTTCACCGCCAATAATTAATTTGTCATTCATTGCAGCAGTCTCACATGCAACGCGCGCGGTGGGGTCGTCTTGTAAAAAGAAATCTAGAACAGCGTCCGAGATACGATCGCATAATTTATCAGGGTGTCCTTCAGAGACGGACTCACTCGTTGGTATATTACTCATAGGGTATAGCTTGCGTGAATTATAAAAAGCTCGCAAGCTGTTTTGTGGCTATAGAGTTAAGCGCGTTTGCGTTTTGCAGAGGCAAGAGCGCGTAAAACATTCAAAATTTCTTTGCGATCTTCTGAAGTGTCAACGGAATTATAAATTTTTAATAATTCCGCAATTTCTTTATTGCGATCTGGATCTTGAATAAGGCGATCTTGCTTTACATCTGATATCGCGATAATTTGTGCATTGGCGGTATTGTCTAACCCTGTCAAGAAATTCATGAGGGGTGTGTTTAAAATTTTACAAATGTCAATAAGTCTTGAAACACTGACTTTATTTTTGCCTCGTTCATATTTTTGGACCTGTTGAAACGTTACACCTATAGCTTCACCGAGTTCAGTTTGGCTTAAACCGTTTATGTCACGGTATGCTCGCAAACGTTCTCCAATAACGCGATCTCTATCATCTGGTCCAATTTTTGTTTTCATGTTCTCGTATCTTTATCAAAAATAAAATAAATATGCAAATGGATACATATGTATGCATTTGAATGCTATTATATGCAATAAATAAGGGACTGATATCAAGCTGTAATTTTTAAATGCATACTTTTGTCTATATTTTGTAAAAAATTACGTTTATTTTTTTTCTATATATATCGTTTTTTGTTTGTTCAAAGATGAAATGTTTTGTACTTGTCCCTCTCGGTTAATATATCCGCTTACTCCATTGCCAGATAAGCGAATAGCATTTTTTTTGCTTTCTGCTGCCCGGAAAATCATATGGTCAAAGTGTTGGTAAGGCCCCGCAGTTTTTCCAAACCACGCGTCATTTGTAAGATTCAGTATGGTACTACTATTGTCCGTAGATGAAATGTAATGAGAGAATAGGGACTCGTAGCAAATGATAGGTAAAAATGAAAAATTAAGATGTTTAATATTAATATGATTCGGAAGGCTACCAGACGTAAAACCAGAAAACCCTGTAATGGTATCTAAACCAAGGGGCATATATTCGCCAAAAGGAACCAGATGATGTTTGTTGTATGAGCTTAAAATGGTGCCCTGAGTGTCATAAACATGGATAGAATTAAAGTGACTATTGTCATCGTGTGTCAAGATACCAGTGATCAAAACACTATCCTCAGGTAATCTGGATAGAAAAGATGTAAATATTTTATGCCCGCGGTGTGTTTCTATAAGACGCTGTGATATCGCAGTTTCTGGCCAAATTATAATGTGGGGTTTGTTCGTTTCTATCGCATTTTGTGACATGGTGATGTAGCGATTAAAATTATCCCAAATTTTGTCAGGATCCCATTTGTCTTTTTGTGCGATATTTCCCTGTATCATCACAATAGTGTGATCACTATTACTTTTTTCAGTGACCTCACTTGAGACATTGTAAAACAATAAAGTTGTGTACAGCAGGATTGAAATAGCGCTGATGGCCTTTTTGTATCGGAATGTAGTGAATGCAAAATAAGGAAGTGTAAAGATTACTATTGTAAGGCTGTTAATTGTATAAAAACCTAAGTGGGGCAATGCCATCATCATTATTAAATCTGTATTTACCCATGTGTGGATCGGTAAATTCCATGGAAAGCCTGTGAATAGGTGAGATCGTGCAAGGTCGGCAGTAATAAGTGCAATAATGTAGACAATGGGTTTAAACTGAGGGATATAGGACGCTATTCCAATGAAAAATGTAGGAAATAACGATAATACAAATGGTAACCCCATGAACGAAAATGGGAGCGCCCACCACCACCGATCGATCTCAACAAATAACGAATTTGATATCCAATACAGGCTCGTTAAGAAATATCCGAAAAAGAAAACAAACCCATATATAGATGTCGTTTTCCAATGTACGGTTTTAACAAGGTAGTAGAGGAGGGTGGAATATCCAATAACCATTAATGGCCATGCGTAAACGGGAGCCATGGCCAAGGCGGACAAACACCCAAGGAAGAATAAAATCGTTTTAGGACGTTGTGTCAGAAGCGTTTTCACGTGCAACATCCAAATTGCGAATTTTTAATCGGTTAATACGACGCGGATCCGCATCCAATATTTCAAATTCAAGGCCGTTATCATGTGTGATAATTTCACCACGAGCGGGAACGCGTCCAGCGAGGTAGAATACGAGGCCAGCCAAAGTATCGGCTTCTTCGTGGTCATTTTCACTAAATATTTTTTCAAATTTTTCTTCGAAATCATCCAATTCGACGCGACCTTCGGCCAAAATGGATCCGTCAGGTCTCTCAAGAAGAATGGCGTGATTTGAAGTGTCGTATTCGTCCTCAATTTCACCAACAATAGATTCGATGATATCACCAAGGGTTATTAGGCCGTCAATACCTCCATATTCATCAATAACCAAGACCATGTGTTTTCGGTTTTCTTTCATAAACAAGATAAGGTCAGAAACCGACATGGACGGAGAAATAATTGGGATAGGGCGCACGAGATCTTTAATAACAACATCATTCTTGGATGCCATTTGTGCAATAATATCTTTAATATGAATTGTCCCGACAATGTCGTCTAATTGATCATTAAAAACGGGGAATCGGCTATATTGATATTCGGACAATAATGCCATTAATTCGTCATGAGATGCATTAACATCAATACCAGTAATGTCCGCGCGCGGTACCATGACGTCTTCAACTGTTTCATCATTTAACTTGAGGATATTGGTGATCAGTGTTCGCTCATGGGTGTTGTCGTCAATAACATCACCATTTTGTTTTGCATCATCGTGATCTTCGATGATTTCTTCAATCGCTTGTTTAAGGGATTGGTTGTCGCGGGGGCTAAATATTTTTTTGATAAGTGTATTCATGAGCTTTTCTAAAACTATATATATGGGTTTTTGATGCCCATGTCTGCTAAAATTTTGATTTCTAATGTTTCCATTTCTTCCGCGTCCTCATCTGTTTCGTGATCATAACCGTCCAAGTGTAAAATTCCGTGGATAAGCATGTGTATAAAATGGTGAGTAAATGATTTGTCCTGTTCAATCGCTTCGCGTTGTATTGTTTCAAACGCTACGGCAATGTCGCCCATATAATCACCTTCATCATCGGCTGGAAAGGAGAGAACATTTGTTGGTTTGTCTTTGTCTCTGAAATCTTTGTTAAGTTGTTGAATACTTCTATCGTTAGTTAATAGTATTGATAAATGTTCATCGGTTAATGTAGATGCAACAATGTCTTGTAATTCGGTAATATCATTCCACGCGGGATCATCTATAGAGATTTCCGCTTGTCCAATTTCGAAATAAGAAAGATCTTCGTCAGTGTTAGTCATATTTTTTGAGTGCATGGGCCATATCATAGGCTTGAACAATCTGGCTGACAAGCTTGTGTCTTATCACATCACGATTTCCAAATTTGACGATGCCCATGCCTTCGATACGACGTAATGTATCAAGCGCATCCTTTAACCCACTTTTTACACGGGGAGGGAGGTCAATTTGCGTCGGGTCACCTGTGACAATCATTTTACTGTTTTCACCAATACGCGTTAAAATCATTTTCATTTGCGCGGTTGTGGTGTTTTGTGCCTCGTCCAAGATGACAACGGCGTCTTTTAATGTACGACCACGAAGGAATGCAAGAGGTGCGATTTCAATGATATTTTTTTCAATGAAATCATCAACCTTTTCCGCCGGCAACATTTCATACAATGCGTCGTAAAGTGGGCGAAGATATGGGTCGACCTTGTCTTTCAAATCACCAGGAAGAAAACCAAGATTTTCACCTGCCTCAACCGCAGGGCGGGAAAGGACAATGCGTTTTGTTTCACCACGTTCTAATAACATTGCGGCATAGGCCACGGCCAAATATGTTTTACCTGTACCCGCGGGGCCAACACCAAATATAAGGTCGTTTTTACCCATGGATTCAATGAATGCCGATTGCATGAATGTACGTGCAGTTACCGTCGACATTTGCGTTGAAATCGTCGCTGCCTTTTTCAGGTCAATATGTTCCAGCTCTGTCTTTAAATCATCAATTGAGATATCGCCCTTTTTTGCTAAAGGGATCAAAGCCTCGAGAAAACCTCGTGCGTGGTATAATTGTCCTGTATCACCAAGGAGAAGAAAGCCAACGGAATCATTTTGAATCGTGATGGTGAATTCTTTTTCAATAAAAGATAAATTCTCGTTATTAATGCCACATATTGTCCGTTTAATCGCAACGGGGTCATCTTTTGAATCTAGTAGTGAGGAAAGGTCAAACAGTGTGTTTTGTTTTTTCATGTAAGACCAGTTTACCATCAAAAGTTAATAAATCTATTAAATAGTGATTTAATTAAGTCTGTTAAGTTTAAATGATCGTATGTAACTTGTTGATTTTATTGATTCCGACTTAAACGACTTAGGTTTTTTATTTTTTAGCGTAATCACGTAATTGTGACGTCGATAAAGTGATTATAGCGTAAATCCGCTTGTTTTTGTGATCTTATTTTGCAGTTAAAACTTTTTGAGTTAGTTCTTTTGCTGCTTCATGAGCTATTTGTGGGCGTGCGCCTTCAAAAGAATCGATTTTTTCTTGATCTTCTGCGGTTATTGGTCCGTCTTCTTGCATTACTTCTGAAAGTATATCTCCAATAATTCCAAGGCGTAAGTTTGCTTGTTCTTCAAAATAAACTGTTAAAGTTTCTTCTGTACGTTCATCATTTTTTGCCATGGTGTCTCCTTGTTGTTATTTTGACTATAACAGAACCAGCTCACCCATCAAGGATTTACCATTTGTGCCCGTAATGCGGACGGTGTCCATCTGACCATCAAGGCGTGGATGACCCGTGACATAGATGGCTTGGTTATAGGGGCTGCGCCCATAAAGTTGACCTTCGCGTGGTGTTCCATCGAACAAAGTCGGTAATTCTTTACCAATTGTTTGTTCATTAAAATCACGCATTTGTTGATTTAATAATGCCTGTAGCTCTTGTAAACGTGCATCTTTTATATCTTCACGAATGATACCACCCATTTTTGCCGCGGTCGTACCAGGGCGAGGGGAGTATTTGAATGAATAGGCGGATGAATATTTAATTTGACGCACCAAATCCATTGTGTCCTCAAAATCTTGATCCGTTTCCCCTGGGAAACCAATGATGAAATCACCACTAATCGCGATATCGGGGCGAACCTTGCGGAATTTTTCAATAATTTCAAAATAAAGATCGCGTTCGTGTTTACGGTTCATTGCCTTTAAAATTTTGTTTGATCCGCTTTGTACAGGTAAATGCAGGTACGGCATAACCTTTGGATGTGCGTGGGATTCAATTAAATCGTCTTGCATATCGCGTGGATGAGATGTCGTATAACGAATACGTTCGATACCGTCGATTTCAGCAGTCATTAACATGAGTTCAGCCAATGATTTTGTTTCACCATCTGCATTAAGGCCGTGATAGGCATTTACGTTTTGTCCAAGGAAGGATACTTCACGGACACCTTGATCACGTAGAGCCTTGACCTCGTCTAAAATGGCCTCGGGTCGACGAGAATATTCTCCACCACGTGTATAGGGAACAACACAAAATGTACAAAATTTGTCACATCCTTCTTGGACGGCCAAAAATGCCGTTGGGCCTGTTGCAATTGTTTCTTCTGGTAATTTGTCGAATTTATCTTCTTCTTCGAAATCGGTATTGATAATACGCTTTTTACCATACGCGCCTGTGGCCTCGGCCACCATTTCGGGTAATGTTCCAAATGATTGAGGGCCAAATACCATATCGACATAAGGGGCACGTTCAGCAATAAAATCGCCCTCGGCTTGTGCAACACAACCGGCAACGGCCATTAAAACCTTGCGGTCTTCTTTTTCGGCGTCTTGTTTATGTTTTTTCAAACGGCCAAGTTCGCTAAATACTTTTTCGGTTGCCTTTTCACGAATGTGACATGTATTGAGGATAATCATGTCGGCGCCTTCTGGCTCGTCCACTTCGTTATATCCCATTGGTGCTAAGACATCGGCCATTTTACGGCTGTCATAGGCGTTCATTTGGCAACCCCAAGTTTTAATATATAGCTTTTTTGCGTTTGTATTTGTCATGGGTTCAGGTTAAAGCACAAATTTATACGCTAAATCAATACTAATATACTTGATTTTACGTAATTTATTGTGTATTGAATTACTATGAATACAACAGATAAAAGACAAAAATGGCTTGATACTGTAGATAACCTTTATTCAGGACGGTTGTCACGTAAGGTATTTGAAGTTGAAGTTGGTGCGTGTGAGGTGGCAAGGGATGTTGAAGGGCTTAATGTTTCTGAAAATGGAGGGTCATTAGCACAAGTCTTGTCTCCTTCTCACAAAGGGGTAGCTACGTATGTTGAATATAGTGTACCAGGTAAAGTCAATGATATATCCTTGAAAAGGTATAGAGAGTATAAAAAGAGATATGATGTAATGAGACAGATTTCTGATAGTACTAAGAATATTGTTCCTACTGTTGAAACAGCGGTTAATCTGACATTTAACGCAATTGGGACTGCTGGATTATTGGCTATATCTTCTTTATTTAATGCAGTTTCTGATAGTGTTGATAGTACCTTGTTGATATTTGGTGTAGCTCTATTTTTTACTGGACTTGGTGCATCGATATTAAGAAATGTGTCAGGCGGCATTAAATCATACAAAAAATATAACCGCGCCAAGGAAAAAATAAACAATATTGATTTTTCACCAAGTCTGTGACCATTATCATGGCATGAAAAAAACGACCTTACTTGCTTTATGTGGCCTTTTTAAAAATCAAATGGAAACATTGGATGAACAATTTAATGTTGTCCATTTATACCAAGAGCAAAATCCAGAAGCAGCATTGAATGCCATAAGGGATGATGTGAAGGTTATATTATGTACGATGCATAATCCTGTTCGTGAAAACCTTATTAACGCGTGTCCGAATTTAGAGATTATATGTTGTAAATCCGTAGGGGTTGATAATGTTGATGTAGCGTTGGCAAATGAAAAAGGAATAGTTGTTACCAATTGTCCTGATTTGGTGTCTGCGGATACTGCGGATACGGCAATGGGATTATTGATTAACGTGTCGCGCCGTTATGTTGAATTAGATGCTTATACGCGGGTAGGGCGCTGGACATCATCATCCCCAAAGCCATTAAGTGTATCGCTTACGAATAAAAAGGTTGGAATAATTGGTCTTGGTCGTATTGGTGCGGCAATTGCGAAACGATGTGAAGCATTTGATATGGATGTGTCATATTTTGGTCGAAATAAAAAGGCAGATTGCGCATACCAATATTATAATGACCTTGAAACCATGGCGAGGGATGTCGATTACTTAATTGCGTCTGTTCCGGGCGGTTCTGAAACAGAAAAAATGATGAATGCAAATATATTCAATGCGCTTGGTGAAAATGGATTTTTCATTAATGTTGCACGTGGTTCTGTTGTTGATGAGCCTGCTTTGGTGTCTGCATTACAAAATGGAACGATTGCGGGCGCTGGTTTAGATGTGTATTTAAATGAACCAAATGTACCTAGTGAATTAAAGACAATGGATAATGTTGTGTTGCTTCCTCATGTTGGCGCGGCGACCCACGAAACACTAGAAAAAATGGGTGATTTAATAATTGAAAATCTAGGGTTGCATTTTGATGGTAATGCTGTCAAAACTCCGGTTCAAATTTAAACAAGGTAATATTTCATAATGCGTTTCTTAATTTTTTCTGCTGTTTTAATGTTTTCTGCATCTGTGCAGGCATCATGCTATTCAAAATCTGAATTTGAAGCAGAACAAGGATTACGCATTCATAGTGAATTGATGGTTATTTCATTAAATTGCCAACATGTAAGTCATCGTAATGGAAATCTTTATATCCAATACAAAGATTTTACACGTCGTAATCAGGGGTTAATATCTGGATATGAACAAACACTTAAAAGCTATTATTCACGTAATGGTTCAGGAAGTGGTGAAACAGCGATTAATAGCTTGCGTACCAAACTAGCAAACAAAATCTCAAATGATGCGGCGCGTATGCGTCCCAACGTTTTTTGTAAGGCCTATAGCAACCGTATTGCACAAGCGTTGGGTATGTCACAGGAAAAATTACGTCGTTGGGCAGCAACACCATTTTCTGGGCATCCAGTATCACGCCCAATGTGTCGCTCATAAAAAATGGGGTAGGTGGATAACTCCCCCGTTTTCCTTGTGATCATTATACGAACTTCATAACGTCGTATGTATGAGTATTGATACATATATAAACCAAGCATTAACACCCGTTTCAGAGGCGTTCTCATCCGTAATTTTTTATTCTGTTTCCATCGGTGAGGGATTATCCGTCCCCATCATTTTAATATGGTTGGCATCCATTGCATTTTTCACGACATTCTATTTTGGATTTATCAATGTTCGTTATTTTAAACGTGGCGTGGGTATAGCGCTTGGTACAATTAAGCATAAAGAAGATGCAAAGGCAGAAGGTGACATTACACCGTTTCAGGCGTTGGCCACGACATTATCAGGAACAGTTGGATTAGGGAACATCGCAGGGGTGGCAATTGCTATTTCAATTGGCGGTGCGGGGGCTGTCTTTTGGATGGTTCTTATGGGGCTTTTTTCAATGTCGACGAAGTTTCTTGAAGCCTCACTTGGGGTGACGTACAGGACAAAAAATCATCATGAGGCTATCTCTGGTGGACCAATGTATTATTTACGCGATGGGTTGAAAGACATCGGTTGGCCAAAATTGGGCATGATGTTGGCTGTATTGTTTGCAATTTGTTCCATTGGTGGTGCATTTGGCGCAGGAAATATGTTTCAGGTTAATCAAGTGTACCAACAAGTCGTCAACGTGAGTGGTGGTGTGGAGGCCAGTTATTGGGCAGATAAAGGGTGGCTGTTTGGCCTTGGTATGGCGGTTCTTGTTGGTGCGGTAATTATTGGTGGTATCAAATCGATCGCGGCCGTTGCGTCACGTATCGTTCCGGCAATGGCGTTCGTTTATCTGGTGTCTGGATTAATCGTCTTAATTGTTAATATCAACAGTATACCCACAGCGTTATCAACAATCTTATCCTCAGCCTTTTCAATAGAGGCAGGTTTTGGTGGATTGGTTGGTGCCATCATACAAGGTGTACGCCGCGCCGCATTTTCGAATGAGGCGGGAATAGGGAGCGCGGCGATCACACATTCGGTTGCAAGAACGGCATTTGCACCTGCACAAGGAATGGTGGCGATGTTAGGCGCGTTTGCAGATACGGTTGTGATTTGCCTAATGACGGCATTGGTGATTATCGTGAGTGGTGTTCCACTTGATCCTAATGCAGGGGTTGAAGGTGTGTTATTAACGTCACGTGCATTTGAAACGGTGATGCCGTGGTATCCTTACCTGTTGGCTTTTATCGTTTTCTTGTTTGCGTATTCAACAATGTTAACGTGGGCGTATATTGGCGCAAAAGGTGTAGAATTTCTTTTGGGTGATAAATTTATCGTGGATTTAGGATACAAATTATTATTCTGTTTTGGTGTTATTATTGGTGCCTCATCGTCGTTAGATATTGTTATTGGTTTGTCCGATGCAATGTATTTTGCTATGGCAGTCCCTAATATTATTGGACTTTATATATTAGCGCCGAAAATTAAGGTGTCTTTGAGTAAATATTTACAACATATTGAAAAATAAAACTTATTTAAAAGTTATTATTTTTTATACACAGGCTTTCCACAGCTGTAAAAACAAGATGGGGATAAAGTGATTCGTATCTTGTGGTACTGATTCTTATCGTTTAAGTGTGGTTTATACCCCAATTTTTATGGTAGAGGAGAAACCGCATGACCACAAAGGCCAGCGTAAATAAGGTTCAAGAAAACGACAATCAAACAAGTACATCAGACGTACGACCACCCAAAGGCGTTATGTTCCGTGGTGATAATGATGATCGCAAGGTTTTTGTAAAAGGCGGTGATGCGACATCACGGGTTCATTTTAAACCATCGCAGGCTCCTCAATTTCAAGACGAACAAGATACGGTTATGTTATCGCCATCCTCGCATACTCCGATTAAGGCACAACGATCTTTCATGTTTCGTATGGCACAAACATTTGGAATATTTGGATCGATTGTATGGGCAGCACTTTGTACCGTTTATTTGGTTGTCGAAGGTGGTTTAGGAACACAAACACCATATGAATTAGGAATTTTTGTCGCGGGTATCCTTGCACCAATTGCGTTTTATTGGATGTTGCTTTCATATTTACAACGCAATAATGATGTTCAATATTATGCAGAAAGCATGCGCGCAGAATTGCACACATTGTTTTTTCCATCCGAAGAAGATAGTAAACATGTGAATAAAGATATTGAACGCATGACATTACAAGCCGCGGAATTTGCGACATCGTCAAAGGCGGCGTTAAAGGCGATTCAACGTACACGTCAGGGACTACGTCATGAAATATCAGAATTTGCGACGCTGGCACGCAAGGCTGAAACGCATCTATTGTCATTGTCTGATAATTTGGTTGAACGAACAGGATCCGTTGGCGATTTAGTTGAAACGGTTGAAAATCGTATCAAGGTTATTGATCAAAAATCACAAAAATCAATTACGTCTTGGGACGAAGCGTCCGTACGCATGGTTGAACGTGCGAGTGATATTGAGGCATCAATGGACAAAGGCGCAAGCTCTATCCTTTCAATGGCGGAAGCAGCGGAAGAAAAATCACAGGCTGTATCTGAAATGTTTGATGGCACTATCACATCACTGGGGTTAACGGTTGATGCGGTCGTAGATCGTTTGGGCGGTATGAATGACAATTTTGGATCATACACACGTACACTTCAGGTTTCGACAGAGGAACTATCAAAAGAAACATCTCGTTTGGGTGCAATGATCGAAGATCAGGTGGATCAATTGAAGGATACGGCGGGACAGTCCGTTGAAATGATTTCACAATCATTAGTCGAAATGTCAGATCAAAAATCGTTGTTAGAAGAGAGTTCTAATATTTTGACATCACAAGTTAATGGTGTGATGACTTCAATGGGCGCAACAATTGAAAATTTAACACAATCTACGGAAACAATCATTGAAAAGGCAGCTGATACGGAAGTACGTTTAAGTGAAAAAGCATCTGAAATCTCGGCTACATTAGATGGATTTACAGGGCAAATTGATCGTATCGATGAATTAAGTGATGTCGCAAGCCATCGTTTGAATGAGGGCATTGAAGCGGCCGTTAATGGCGCATCACAAGTGAGCGAAGCCGTACGTCGCGGTGTGGAAACATTGTCACGTACATCAAAAGATGCAATTGGCGAAGCTGATTCATTGATTGAAACAACAGTGAGCCATGTTCAGCAATTAAAAGAAGTCGGACAAGGTAATGTGAGTTCAGTTGAGACAATGACAGCGTTATTAGAACAAAGTCGTTTGCAAATTGAACGTGCATCATCATCGGCTCAAGCACATGTAGAAATGCTTAATAAATCAGTTGATGGTCATGGGGATAAATTGGAAGCGTCCGCACTATCATTGGCCGATCAGGTGAGAAATGTTGCCCACGCGTTGGAAGAACCTATGAGAATGGTTGGGGTGGCGATTGCAGATGCAGATGGGCGTCATGTTCAAATTCAAGAAACCTTAGAACGTCGTGTGAGTGACCTACGCGAGGCAAGCACAAAGGCAAGTGAAACGGTTGAGGGTATTCGTCAATCATTGCGTGAACAAACACAAGATATTTCATCATTATCTGGACGTGTTGTATCGCAATCAAAAACGTTAAACCAAGAACTGGCGGAAAACAAAACGCAATTGGGTGATACAATTGATACAACGTTAATCGATATGAACCGTTTGATTGATGGATTTAGAACAACTAATACGGCGATACACAATACATCTGCCGCGATGGTACATGATGTTTCACAAGCAACGGAAACGTTGGAAACAAGTGCAAATCGTTTGCAAGACACGTCTTCATTTACATTGCAGGCATTATCACAATCTGGTGAAGCCTTTGTGACGCAATCCTCAACCATTGATAACGCGGTTGAAAAGGCAGGTCATTTGATTGATGAATCAACAGATAAGTTGGTGTACGCGTCTGAAAAAATAACTCCTTTGTATGACCGTGTTGAATCTGGTTCTAACAAAGCACATGTTGCGTTGAGCGAATTTAAAGAAGTGTACGAAGATGTTGCCGATGCGACGATGACAAAAATTGATAATGCGTCATTACAATTTGATGATCGCCTGTTAAAACTACAATCAGGATCAGAGGATGCATCAACACTGTTGAAAAACGTAAGCGAAGTATTACGTCAGCGTTTAGATGATATTGATATGGCTGCGACAAGTTCTAGCGAAAAAATGCGTAGCTTGTCATCATCAATGGAAGGGCAGTCGTCTGATATTCATATTTTAACAGATCAAGTATCATTGAAAATTGATACGATACAAAAATTGATAGGAGAGCAATTCCGTGAATTATCGGAATCCGTAGGGCAAGCTGTCGGACAAATTGAAGAGGCAGGAGATGCATTCGATATGCGAAGCGATAAGATTGCTGAAAGCGCACAATTGATCACAGATCGTTTTGTAACGGCAGGGGATGAGGCAGCGGCTAAAGCGTATGAGTTGAAACAAGCATCTAAGAATGTTGCGGAGATTTCGGGTCAATCTGTGGCGCAAATATCGGCGCAAATGGATGTGTTAGAAGAAAAGAGCGACGGATCGTTATCGAACTTGCGTAAAACATCTGACACGTTATCCATCAAATCACGTGAGATTGATGCCATGATGCAATCGGTTATGTCACAAGTGAAATCATACGCGGTTGATATGAAAGAACAGGTAAGTGGCGTTGCAGAGCAGTCAGATGTGTCGGCTCATAAAATTGGTCAATCGATTGACCAATTGTTAGGCACCATGGATAATGTGAATGGTAAAACAAAGTCTGTTGTATCGTTTATTAACGAGACTAACCAGTCCTTGTACGATCAGTCAGGACGCTTTATCACGGCAGTTTCAAAGTCTGCGCAAGCGGTGGAACATGCAACAGAGTTATTCTCATCTCAAACAGATAATATGTTGAAAGCATCACGTGTGGCCGTTGAAAAAACAAAAAATCTGCAAGATAATGAATTGCGTGTTGGACGTGAAACCTTCCTATCTTCGGCACGTTTTGTATTGGAAAGTTTGCATTCTTTATCAATTGATTTTGTTCGTATGATTGATGGTGAAATTGATGAAAAAGAATGGAAGTCATATCAAAAAGGTGATGTTGCAATCTTTACATCGAAAATGGTCGAACGTTTAGACGATATGCCAGCGGATAAAATTCGTGATAAATACGCGGATGATACCGAGTTTAGGAATTATGTTCAAAAATTCATGCGTCAATTCGAAGATGTGTTGAATCAAACAAACACGGTTGATCATGGTGCTGTATTGGGCACAACATTTGCCGCCTCAGATGTTGGTAAAATTTATCGCTACCTTTGTAATGTTACAGGACGTAATAGCAAAAAAGTGGCTTAGATAATCAGATCGTGACGACATAAAAAGTCTGTGTTAGACTTTATCTATAAATGTTGGAACAGGTCAAAATTTGCGAAGGTATATCTGATATATCGGATAGTTATAATGGTTTTTTAATCGACCAGTGGGGGACACTTCACAATGGATCTCAACCATATGATGATGTGGTTGAGGCTCTTCAAAATCTTCGTCAACGCGGAAAACAAATTATCCTTATTTCAAATTCAGGGCACCGCGCGGATGTTGATGGTGACCGTCTTGCTAAAATTGGTATATCCACAGATTGTTATGATCATATTGTGACATCAGCCGAAATGACCTGGCAAAACCTCAATAATAGAAGTGTTGGCGTATTTAAAAACACGGGTAACAAATGTTTCTTGTTGTCACGACACGGTAATCAATCAGTTGTTGATGGTGTTGATGACCTAACAATTGTCGATGATATTGATGACGCTGATTTTGTTTTGTTAACAGGATCGGATGCCCCTGAAAAAACATTAGAGGATTATTATAATCCAATTCTTAAAAGGGCATCACAGCGACATTTGAAAATGATTTGTGCGAATCCAGAGACAACAATCACGATTGATGGTGTCCATTATATGGGTAGCGGAAAAATTGCAAATCAATACGAAGAATTTGGCGGAGTTGTTACATACATAGGAAAACCGTTTCCATCGATTTTTCAATATGCGCTATCTCTGTTTAAAGGAATATACCCATCGCAAATTTGTATGATTGGTGATGGGTTTGCGAATGATATCCGTGGTGCAAAATATTTGGATATGGATAGTGCGTTTATCGCTAGTGGAATGCATATGGGATCATTTGGTAAGGTAGCGAATACAAATGATATCCACAAGGTGTTGAAAATGTTGGGTGTTAATCATGGTGTTTTACCGACATATTTTGTCCCTAAATTTCATTGGGGTAAAGCATTACCCGATCGTAAGAATAAACGTAAAAAAACATCACCTTAATTATCCACAGGCTTATCCATATTTGACTTGTGTGTTATTTGTGACTCATATGAAGTAATAATATTATGATCTATCGGCTGTTCTGGCTTGTCACTTTATCGCTTCCACTTATTTCCTGTTCAATGAACAATGGGGATGATCAATTGACCCATAATAACCGTGTTATTGCGAAACAAGATATGCGTATGGCCGGTGCACGCGGTGTAAACACAGAAATTCTTGATAAGGAATTAAGTGTGCTGTTGAACGAAGCCACGGACATTGAAAAACAAATGATGGCGTTGTCGGATCGTTTGAAAAAATTAAAGCAAACGATTTCTGGTTTTGATACAACGATTGTCGAACAAGCCGATGTGAAAATCGTTGCATCGGAACAACCCAAAACAATTTTACCTGTTGCCGAACGTCCAAAAGAAAAAGTGCAAACACCACCAAAATCTGTTGTTAAGAAGACTGTTAAAAAGGTTAAATCTAAACCAGCTGTAAAAACCACCATGTCAAAGACCAAGGGGGTTGTTGGTGTTCGTATTGGTGTGCACAAGGATAAAACGCGTTTGGTATTTGATGTGAATGGTTCAACAGCGCGTACACATGATTTTGATAAGGAAGCGGGATTATTGACAATCTCTCTACCAAAAACATCATGGGCAACAAAAACACAAAAGATGTATAAATTGTCACAGGTGTCAGGTTATGACGTGAATAAACAAGGGCAGGGCAGTGTGATTGCACTCGCCGTTAAAGACACATCATCGGTAAAAACAAGCGCCATTGCGAAGACAAAAACAAAACCTGCGCGTTTGATTGTTGATCTGATCAAGTAATTTGCATAAATAAAAATCATTTGTTATTGTTCCTTAAATTTTTAGGAAACAGACATGACACTTCACACTAACCAACCATTTAGTCACATTCTATTTGATCGCTTGCTAGCCAAGGACATTAAAGAGCGAGGTGATGTTGATTTTAAAGATGCTAAACATGCATTTAAACGTGTTGCCGTTGTAGGTATGTTGTTTCCAACCCAACCACAATTTAAAGGGACTGGTTTTCCTATGCCGGATGAATTGTTGAATGATGACAAGGCGATGGTTCATCAAACGTTGAAATCATTTTCGGGTGCGGGAATTCCAACATCACCCAATGTTGAATTTGATGTTTATAACTTGTTACCACCAATAGCGTCAGATTTTTTACAAAGCGCAAATCCGTTGGAGGGGCAATCTATAGAATTTCCGAATGTGGATTTGGTCATTGTAAATTATGTTCCTGATATTTGTGGTTATACGCCAATGCATCGAGAATATTATACGGAGGCAGGTTATGATCATTTGGATTCTAAATCTATGTCATCTCCATTAGGAGAAATGGCTCGACGTAGTGTGAGTCGTTGGAATGAGATGCGATGGGCTTGGCCTCAGGCATCATTTAATGTGAATGCAAAATTTGTAGCAACGTTTTATGATTGTGTGCGAGATGAGATAAGCGCACATCATTTTGAAAGACATGAACAGGCTCAAGTTTTGTTGGATAACGCCACTGAAAAAAGACATGTAGGAATACCGCATAAAATGGATGTTATCGCGAATGCGGAAACGCTCAGGGATTTCGTGCCTCACGTAAAGAAAAACAGCGCCATTGGCGCTGCTATTCATAAAATATCTCAATTGAAAAGGGCTTAGGCGCTAACGGCTTCGCTACCTTCATCTTCTGGATTACGAAGAACATATCCGCGTCCCCATACTGTTTCGATATAGTTTACACCACCTGATGCATCTTCCAATTTTTTACGAAGTTTACAGATGAAAACATCAATAATTTTGATTTCTGGTTCATCCATACCGTTGTAAAGATGGTTCAAGAATGCTTCTTTCGCCAATGTCATGCCTTTACGAAGGGCAAGAAGTTCGATGATTCCGTATTCTTTCCCTGTGAGGTGAACCATTTTACCATCAATTTCAACAGTGCGTGAATCAAGGTTAATGTCCAAACGTCCCATGTTAATGACGTTTTGTGCGTGGCCTTTTGAACGACGCAAAATTGCTTGTAAACGTGCTTGTAATTCGCGTTTATCGAATGGTTTTGTAAGATAATCATCTGCACCAAAACCAAGACCTTTAATTTTATTATCCAGTTCTGTTAGACCAGAAAGAATAAGAATTGGTGTTTCAACCTTTGCATTACGTAAGTCTTTTAAAACATCATATCCGTCCATATCAGGGAGCATGAGGTCAAGAATGATAATGTCATATTCGTACACCTTACCCATATCAAGGCCGTCTTCGCCCATGTCGGCAACGTCGACAACATGTCCGTCTGATTTCAACATCATTTCGATGCTGCGTGCCATTGAACTGTCGTCTTCGATTAATAATAAACGCATATTTTATAGTCCCTTTTTATCGTTATTCGTCAAAATTTATGTTATTATGAACATAGTGTATCAGAAATTAACCTTTATTAACAAATCTTAATTTTATAGAGAATTTATGTCCGTTATTGACCACATCCTTCACGATATTGATCTCCTCAAACCTGAGGTGATATACGGTCGTGTAACCAAAATATTGGGATTGGTTGTTGAAATTACGGGCATCGCCGATCGCCTATCCATTGGTGCGATGGTGATGTTGTGTCCAAAGGATGGCCGCCGAATCCCATGTGAAGTTGTTGGGTTTCGTGATGGCATTGCCCTTATTATGCCGTTTGGCACATTGGAAGGTGTCGGCCTTGGTTGCCGTGCCGAAATTGTTGGTTATGCACCATTTGTATCTCCAAATGAAAGTTGGCTTGGGCGTGTCGTAAACGCTCTTGGTGAACCATTGGATGGTAAAGGACCATTGGGGCAGGGTGATGTACCCGTGCCATATCGTAATTCACCGCCACCTGCGAAAGATCGCACACGTATTGGTGAAAAACTTGATTTGGGTGTACGTGCCATTAATACGTTCCTTTCAACATGTCAGGGGCAACGTATGGGTATCTTTTCAGGATCAGGTGTTGGTAAATCGGTTACATTTTCGATGATGGCAAAATATACATCCGCCGAAATTTCTGTGATTGGCTTGGTTGGTGAACGTGGTCGTGAGGTTCAGGAATTTATCGAAGATGATCTGGGCGAAGAAGGTTTGAAAAAATCCGTTGTTGTTGTGGCAACAGGTGATGAGCCGCCATTGATGCGTCGGCAGGCGGCCTATTTGACCATGGCGATTGCCGAATATTTTCGTGCAAAGGACAGGCAAGTGTTATGCATGATTGATTCCGTAACACGTTTTGCCATGGCCTTGCGTGAAATTGGATTGAGCGCAGGTGAACCACCAACAACAAAAGGGTATCCGCCATCCATGTATGGTGAATTGGCACGGTTGTTAGAACGCGCAGGGCCTGGTGTAAAGGGGCAGGGCGCGATAACGGGGTTGTTTTCGGTCTTGGTGGAAGGCGATGACATGAACGAACCTGTGGCGGATGCCGCGCGTGGTATTTTGGATGGTCACATTGTGATGGATCGTGCGATTGCCGATCGTGGACGTTATCCCGCCATTGATATTTTGAAATCTGTATCGCGGTCTATGCCCGAATGTTTGGATGGTAACCAACAACGCATTGTTAAACGCGCACGCGCATTAATTGCAACGTATGAAGATATGGCGGAATTGATCAGATTGGGCGCATACCGTAAGGGTAGTGACCCAAAGGTTGATGAGGCAATCCAATATTATGATCAAATAGAAGAATTCTTAACTCAACAAAAAAATGATTCTACATCTATTGATGCAGGGTTTAGTAAGTTATCCGAAATTTTACACCTTACCGGTGGAGCTTGATAAATGGCTAATCTTGATCCTCTCATTCGCTTGAACAAATTCCAATTGGAGGAAAAACAACGTGTGTTGTCAAAACTCTATGATGACGTCAATACGTTAGAGATTCAAAAATCCGCAATTATGGATGGTGTGGAAAGTGAAAAAGACGCCATTGATAACATGCAAGATATCACCATGATGCAGGCCTTTATGGGATATATCCAACGTACGAAAGTTGAGATTAATTTGATTAATGATCAAATCAGTTCGATAGAGATTAAAATTACGCGCGCCGTTGATGAAATGCGTGAGGCCTTTGGTGAATTGAAAAAGATAGAAATCACACGTGATAGGCGATTGGCGGACATCGCAAAAGAAAACGCAAAACGCGAAGATGCATTGTTTTCGGAAATTGCTATCGAAATGTACAGACGGAGCGAGTAAAATGAAAAAAGAATATGCTAAAAAATTTTTGAAAGATTTTTCTCCTATTCTGGATACTCACCCTAATTTAATCAATTTTTTGCCCTTATTAGATGTTCATAACAATGAAAGTGACAGAGGTAAAATTTTGATAGTTTGCTCTTTTCTTGAAAAACAGCTGCTAGAAATTATAGAGGGATACTTGATTTGTGATAAAAAAGAAAAAGATAGGTTGTTAGAAGGTTATAACGCGCCAATAGCAACTTTCTCTTCAAGGATTACCTTAGCTTATCTTTTGGGAGTTATATCGAAGGCAGAAAAAGAAGAGTTGGAAATACTGAAAAAAATTAGAAATTATTTTGCCCATGATTTTCAAGCTACTTTTGGGGATGATAAAGTTAAACATTACATTGAAAAATTAATTTTCAACGTTCCAGATAGTGTCGGGGTGCAGGCGGTTTCAACATCCTCTGTCGCAATAATTTTAAAATTGATTAATCGTCCACATTATGTCGGAAAACATAGGCTTAAACATAGGGAATGGGAATATTAATCTTGGAATAACCCAAACATAACTCTTTATTCATCGAGCGCACTATTTTACAACTAATCTATGCCTGAACAGCAATTTATCCATTTACACCTGCATTCGGCCTATAGTTTGGCCGAGGGTGCGATAAAGCTACCTGATTTGATCAAAAATATTGATCATTTGGGGCACGCCGCCGTGGCCGTGACGGACACGAATAATATGTTTGGTGCGTTGGAGTTTTCATTGGCGGCACAAAAGGTGGGTATTCAACCCATTATTGGATGTCAAATTCGTTTGGGGCACGAGGGACAGGAGCTTGTCTTGCTAGTTCAAAATGAAGAGGGGTATCTGAACCTTTCGCGCCTTGTGTCCGATGCGTATATGCATACCGAAGACATGCACAAGCCGTTTGTATCATGGGCAGAATTAGAAGAATTTAATGGTGGTTTGATATGTTTGAGTGGAGGACTCAATGGTCCTGTATCGCAATATTTGTTGCATAATCAGGCCAAGGACGCGGAAAAGGCACTGCACAAACTTAAAAAATTATTCCCTGATCGTTTGTATATGGAGATCCAACGCCATGGCATGCGTGAGGAGGCACAGATAGAGGAGCAACTTCTCGATCTTGCTTATAAACATGATGTGCCCTTGGTCGCGACGAATGATAGTTATTTCCTCAATCGTAAAATGCATCAGGCGCATGACGCGTTATTGTGTATTGCCGAGGGACGTTATGTGTCCGAAGATGATCGTCGTAAGGTCACGCCCGATCATTATTTAAAATCCACAGATGAAATGGTGAAATTATTCGCTGATTTACCCGAGGCGATTACAAACACTGTGCAGGTTGCCAAACGTTGTTCATATTTGCTTCAAGTGATCGACCCGATTTTACCACCGTTTGATTGTGGTGAGGGGCGTGATGAGGTGGCAGAGTTGGAATACCTGTCTAAAGAAGGCTTAAAATGGCGGTTAGAAAATTTTGTTCCTGATTTTGGAAATGAGGACGTGTCAAAACCATATTGGGATCGGTTGGATTTTGAATTAAATACGATTATTCAAATGGGTTTCCCTGGATATTTTCTTATTTGTTCCGATTTTATCAGGTGGGCAAAGGATCAAGGAATTCCTGTTGGTCCGGGGCGTGGTTCGGGTGCGGGGTCGATTGTTGCATGGGCGTTGAAAATTACTGACCTTGATCCGTTAGAATTTAACCTTCTTTTTGAACGGTTTTTGAATCCCGAACGTGTGTCGATGCCCGATTTTGATGTTGATTTTTGTCAAGATAGACGCGAGGAGGTTATCACATACGTACAGGAGAAGTACGGCCGAGATAAAGTGGCGCAAATCATTACATTTGGTAAATTGCAAGCGCGCGCGGTTGTGCGTGATGTTGGGCGTGTTTTGCAAATGTCATACGGGCAGGTCGATCGTTTGGCTAAAATGATTCCATCCAATCCGGCAAACCCCGTGACACTGCAACAGGCGTTAAATGAAGATGCCGATTTACGCAATGAAATACGCAAGGATGAAACGTCACAACGGTTGATTGATATTGCGTTGGAATTAGAAGGGCTTTACCGTCATGCGGGTACTCACGCCGCGGGATTGGTGATTGGTGATCGTCCATTACATGAATTAGTGCCACTCTATCGTGATCCTCGTTCCCCGATGCCTGTGACACAATTTAACATGAAATATGTTGAACAAGCTGGTTTGGTGAAATTTGACTTCTTGGGTTTGAAAACATTAACGGTTATTCAAAAGGCGGTTCAACATATCAAGGAAGAACACGGCGTTGATATCGACCCGTTGATGTTACCGTTTGATGATAAAAAAACATATGACATGATTGCCACGGGTAATACGGTTGGCGTGTTTCAATTAGAATCGTCTGGTATGCGATCAACCCTTGCGGGGATGAAACCTGACCGATTTGAAGATATCATCGCGTTGGTGTCATTGTATCGCCCGGGGCCAATGGAAAACATTCCACTGTATAATAAAATTAAGGCTGGGTTAGAAGAGCCCGATTATATGCATCCCAACCTTGAACCCATATTGACCGAAACATTCGGTATTATGATTTATCAGGAACAAGTGATGCAGGCCGCGCAATTATTGTCAGGATATTCCCTTGGTGGTGCGGATTTGTTGCGTCGTGCGATGGGTAAAAAGATTAAGGAAGAAATGGACAAGCAACGTAAGATGTTTGTCGATGGTGCGACGGAACATAATGATATTCCTGAAAGTCAATCAAATCAAATTTTTGACCAAATTGCGAAATTTGCGGGTTATGGATTTAATAAATCACATGCCGCGGCGTATGCGTTGATCGCGTATCAAACCGCGTGGTTAAAGGCCAATTATCCTGTTGAATTTATGGCTGCATCCATGACGTTGGATAAAGGGAACACAGACAAACTTGCTATTTTTAAACAAGATTGTGATGCGAATAAGATCGAGGTGTTGTCACCCGATATCAATTTGTCGAATGCCGATTTTAAGGTTGAGGGGGAATCTGTTCGTTATGCGCTTTCTGCACTCAAGGGTGTTGGGGAAAGCGCAATGGAAACGGTTGTTGCCGAGCGTGATGAAAGTGGAGCGTTCAAAGATATTTTTGATTTTGCTGAACGTGTAAACCCAAAGGCATTGAATAAACGTCAAATACAAGGGCTTGCCGCCGCAGGTGGATTTGAAAGCCTGAATATGAACCGCGCGACAATGTTTGATAATGCCGAAAGCCTTCTTCGTTATTCACAAAATGTATTTGCGGATAAAGATTCAGGGCAGGGTGGTTTGTTTGGCGGTGATGATGTTGCATCCCAACCGCGCCCACCTATGGATGCATTGCCCGAATGGCAAAAATTGGACAAGTTGGCGTATGAGTTCAAGGCCGTTGGTTTTTACCTGTCCGCCCATCCATTGGATCAAAAAATGGATATGTTGCAACGCCTTGGCGTGATGCCCCTTGGTCAAATCGAAGGCCGAATGGAAGATCAAGATTACCTGAAGGAAAAGGTCGCGGGCGTGTTGATTAAAAAACAAGTGCGCGTGGCCAAATCGGGTAACAAATTTGCGTTCTTGCAAATATCCGATCCCACGGGTGTGCAAGAAATTATGATTTTTGGTGAACTTCTTGCGCTTCATCAAAACATCCTTGAAACGGGATCAAACATCCTGATTGATCTTGAGGTGAAATCACAAGAAGATTCAATACGGATGAGTGGTCAATCAATTCGCCTGTTGGATGAGGCATTAAAGGGTAAAACCCGCCTAACCAAAATTACATTCTCATCAACGGATACTTTGCCACAATTAAAAGAATTACTGGCCGCCGATGGGGCAGGGCAATCAAACGTCCATATTATATTACCGTATAGCGACACCGAAATGGTGGAAATGGAAATCAAGGGGGATTATGCCCTCACGCCGGACACTATCCATGCAATTCAACAGTTAGATAATGTTACCCAGTTGAAAGATGTTTAACTTGAGATTTATTTTATATTTTTTTGTGGGGGCGCCTGCTGTATTGGCGATTATACAATTATTTCTGGATATGTTTCTTCCGTTTCAGTTTCAGGTTTTTAAAAATATTTCCTCATACGCGGAAATGCAGACAATGGCTATTGCTTTAGCGGGTCTTGTTTTAGCATATGATACGTTGAGAATTAAAAGACTTGAGATGGAGGAACGGGAGTTAGATTTTGTATTGTATAAATTTTTTGGAGAAACTATAAATTTTGCAATTTCAAACAACTCTCATGCATCTTACGTGATTGGAGGAATTTATCTTGATCCTTCGATACTCAATAAATACGAAAAATTAGAACTTAATTTTAAAGAGGATGGGCGCAGTATAGGTTATTTCGTTGAAGACGAGCTCCCTAAAGGGCTTAAAAAATGGTGGATGAGTGTAAAGACTGTGATGTTTCGACGAAAGCAATATTTGCAACCAGTTAAGTTGAATCTAAGTTGTAAAGATGATTTTGAGCTGGGAAAATCAATTATAATAAAAGCAAACAGTTCGGAGGAGTGTTTTTTAGAAATCACTTTAAATGGTCCATTCGTTACAGCTGCGAATAAAACGAATTTATCAAAAGAACTCTCCAGATGTTTAATCGTCTGCTATAAACATGGTAATCCTAAATTGAAAATGTTGAAAAACTTAAACTTTGTTTAGTGTTTTTTGTTGCAATTCATACTTTAAACCCGTATAACATCATCAATACACAGGCTTTCAAGCCTTTCAGTGCTTAGAAATAAGTATAAGAAAGCCGACGTAGTAACTGAAAAACAATAGGAAAAAGGAGTAAGACATCATGGCGATGCCTGAATTTAATATGCGTCAGCTGCTAGAAGCTGGAATCCACTTTGGTCACAACACACAACGTTGGAACCCTAAAATGAAGCCATATATCTTTGGCGTAAGAAACAATGTACACATTATCGACCTACAACAAACTGTTCCAATGTTGGATCAAGCGTTGAAAGCGGTTCGTGATGTGGCGGCAAACGGCGGACGTGTTTTGTTCGTTGGTACAAAGGCACAAGCATCTGACAAAATTGCGGAAACTGCACGCGCATGTGGTCAATATTACGTTAATCACCGTTGGTTGGGTGGTATGATGACAAATTGGAAAACAATTTCAAAATCTATTCAACGTCTTCGTGATCTTGAAAAACTTTTGGGACAGGCTGACACTGGTTTGACAAAGAAGGAATTGTTGAATTCACAACGTGAATTGGACAAGCTTGAAATGACATTGGGCGGTATCAAGGATATGGCCGGTGCACCGGACTTGATCTTTGTTATGGACATCACAAAAGAAAAGATCGCAATCCAAGAAGCAAATTGCCTAGGCATTCCTGTTGTTGCGGTTGCGGATACAAATGCAAACCCAGATGGTGTTGATTTTGTAATTCCAGGTAACGATGATGCGCTACGTGCAATTGAATTGTACTGTAACCTTGTTTCTGGTGCTGTTTTGGATGGTCTTCAAACACAAATGGCGAAGGCTGGTATCGATGCTGGTGCTGCGTTGGAAGTGAAGGAAGAAGTTCCTGCCGCTCCTGTTGCAGAAGAAGCTCCTAAAAAAGCTGCAAGCGCTTAATTTAAACATATAGATTAAAAGGATATTACAAATGACTGCAATTACAGCATCAATGGTAAAAGAATTGCGCGAAATGACAGGCGCAGGAATGATGGACGCGAAAAAGGCGTTGGTTGAAAACGATGGTAACATCGAGGCGGCGGTTGACTGGCTTCGTACAAAAGGTCTTGCAAAGGCTGCGAAAAAGGCTGGTCGTGCTGCGGCTGAAGGTCTTGTTTCTGTCGCGACAAATGATGCAGGTACGCATGGTGTGGCTGTTGAAATTAACGCGGAAACAGATTTCGTATCACGTAACGAAGGATTTCAATCTTTGGTTTCTGAGGTTACATCAATCGCGACAAGCGGTACATTCGCGGATGTTGACGCATTAAATGCGGCTGACATGAATGGTAAATCAGTTGCCGACACAATTACGGCGGCTGTTGCGACAATTGGTGAAAACATGAACCTTCGTCGTTACGAAAGCGTTTCTGTGTCACAAGGTTATGTTGCATCTTACGTTCATAACGCGGTTGCGGATGGTAAAGGTAAAATTGGTGTTTTGGTTGGTTTGGAATCAACAAAAGACCGTGCAGAATTGGAAACATTGGGTAAACAAGTTGCAATGCATGTTGCGGCGGCAAATCCATTGTTTTTGGATATTGATTCTGTTGATCCAGAAATGTTAGAGCGCGAGCGTACAGTGTTAATTGAACAAGCCAAAGAGCAGGGAAAACCTGCGGAAATCGCTGAAAAAATGGTGACTGGCCGTATTCGTAAATATTATGAAGAGCATGTTTTGGTTGAACAAACATTCGTTATGGATGGTGAAACTAAAATTTCAAAATTGTTGGGTGATGACATTAAACTAACTGGTTTTGCACGCATGGTTCTTGGTGAAGGTGTTGAAGTTGAAGAAACTGACTTTGCCGCTGAAGTTGCTGCAATGGCAGGTTAATAGTCATATAATTTGAAAATTACATAAATATTATTTAAAACTCTCTATTAGAAATAATAGGGAGTTTTTTTTATGGCAGTAACAATCGAGGCATCAACAGAGTTCTATCGTGTTTTTTCAGGTGTTGAATCTAATGAAAGGCTTATAACTCGGAGAGGAAGAAATGGGTTATATGCCGTTCGTTCTGAGTTTGCGGATACAAATCCTCATGGCCCTGGTGGTTCAGGCAATCCATTTGGATTTTTTGCAAAAGTAAAGGATGTATGGAATAGCCATGCTGACTATACACTTACGGAACCTGAGGCATTAGAAAAATTGCAACACTTTGAAAATAAAAAAAAGAATAACGGGAGTGATTTTACTTTCTGATTAATATTATCTGTTTATCAATTTTGACAGCCACCTTGCGTAAATGTTTGGTGGCTGTTATTACATGGGGAGTTTAAATCATAGGAAAGAAAAATAATGGCAAATCCGCTTCCGTATAAACGTGTTCTTCTTAAAATGTCTGGTGAAGTCTTGATGGGTGATCAAGAATTTGGCCTTGATCCAAACACGGTGCAACGCGTTGCCGCAGATATTAAGGATGTACGTGATACGGGAATAGAGGTTTGTGTTGTCGTTGGGGCAGGGAACATTTTCCGTGGGGTGTCTGGTGCATCACAAGGAATGGATCGTACAACGGCGGATTATATGGGGATGTTGGGAATTGCGATTAACGCGCTTGCACTTCAAAATGCATTAGAACAACTAGGCGTACCAACACGGGTTCAATCGGCACTGCGTATGGATGCGATTTGCGAACCATATATTCGTCGTAAAGCCATGCGTCACATGGAAAAGGGGCGTGTTGTAATTTTCTCTGCAGGAACTGGTAATCCATATTTTACATCCGATACGACCGCTGCATTGCGTGCATCCGAAATGGATTGTGATGCTTTGTTTAAGGCAACGAAGGTTGACGGTGTGTATTCCGCAGATCCGAAAAAGGATGAAAACGCGACACATTTCGATCATATTTCGTATATGGATGTCTTGACAAAAGATTTGAAAGTTATGGATGCAACGGCAATTTCATTGGCGCGTGAAAATAATGTGCCGATTGTTGTATTCTCAATTTTAGAAGACGGTAATTTTAAAAATGTAATGACTGGTAATGCGAAATGCACGGTTGTTGAAGGATAATGAGGAGAAAATATAATGGCGTTAAATAAAGCAGATATTGAAAAAAGAATGACAGGTGCCGTGGACGCACTTAAGGCAGAATTTGGTGGATTGCGTGCGGGGCGTGCATCAACATCATTATTAGATACAGTTGTCGTTGATGTTTATGGATCAAAAATGCCGTTGAATCAGGTTGGTTCTGTGTCGGTTCCTGAACCACGTTTGTTGACTGTTCAAGTTTGGGATGGTGGGAATACACCTGCGGTTGAAAAGGCCATTCGTAATTCAGGTTTGGGTTTGAATCCAATGGCGGAAGGAACGTTAATTCGTATTCCAATGCCAGAACTAAACGAAGAACGCCGTAAAGAACTTACAAAAGTGGCAGGTAAATATTCGGAAACTGCACGTATTGCCATTCGTAATGTTCGTAAAGATGGTATGGATCAAATCAAGGCGAATGATGATTTACCAGAAGACGATGCAAAACGCCAATCAGATGATGTTCAAAAATTGACTGATGATCATATCAAACAGATTGATAGTCTACTGTCTGATAAAGAAGCGGACATCATGGCGGTTTAATGACCGATTTGCTACCAAAACACGTTGCCATTATTATGGATGGAAATGGACGATGGGCGAAGGCTCGTCGTCTTCCTCGTACTATGGGGCATAAAAAGGGTGTGGATACGACCAAGGCCATTGTTCGTCATGCCGGTAAAATTGGTATTGAATATTTAACTCTTTATGCATTTTCAACGGAAAATTGGTCACGCCCAGAAGATGAAATTAACGATCTTATGGGGTTGTTGCGTGTGTTTTTAAAATCAGAAGCGGCCGACCTTCATAAAAACAACGTTCGTTTGCGTGTTATCGGCGCACGAGATCGTTTGTCAGATGATATTGTCAAAATGATTGAAAATGTAGAGGGCATGACCGCCGACAATACAGGATTAAATTTGAATGTTGCGTTGGATTATGGTGGCCGTCAGGAGATATTAAAGGCTGTTAATGACGCGGTTAAGCTCGGTAATCTAATAGATGAAGAAACATTTTCGAATATGTTGTTTACTACAGATATTCCTGATCCAGATGTTTTAATACGAACATCGGGCGAAATGCGCATTAGTAATTTTCTATTGTGGCAATGTGCCTATACTGAATTTGTCTTTAGTGACGTGTTGTGGCCTGATTTTTCAACGGATGAATTGAATAAGGCTATTTCAGAATATCAAAACCGTGACCGTCGTTATGGTCGCGTAGAAAGTAATTAACATGAGCAGTTTTATGCAACGGACATTGTCGATTTTGTTTTTGGCACCATTGGTTTTGTTGGTATTTTGGATTGGTGGATTTTTATTAAAGGCTTTTGCCGCCTTGGTTATGCTTATCGCGTTTTATGAATTTGTTATGATTGCAAAGTTAGAACGTCAATTAGGTGTTAAATACGGTTTGACAGCATTTGCCGCTGTATATTGCGCCATCGCGTTTATTGCGTTGATATCATTACCGCTCAGTGTTTTGCTGTTTTTGATGTTATCTGTATGGGGTAGTGATATTGGAGGATATATATTTGGTAAAATAATCGGTGGGCCAAAACTTGCGCCTAAGATTAGTCCAAATAAAACAATTGCGGGTTTGGTCGGTGCGTGTCTTGTGCCATCGGTTGTTATGGGACTTTATTTGGCGCCTCATTATGATACAGCGATGATTGTTGGCGTCATGATTGGTTTAATTGGTCAAATCGGAGATGTATCTATTTCGTACCTAAAACGTCGTGTTGGTGTGAAGGATACAGGCAATATTATCCCAGGACATGGTGGTGTTTTGGATCGGGTCGATGCATTGATGTTGGTGATTGTTGTGTTTTGGGTGCTGAGCGAATTTAAGGTTGTCTTATGGCCGTAAAAACGATTGGCATATTGGGTGCAACAGGATCAATTGGAGACAGTACGTTAGATTTGATTCGTCATCACAAAGATAAATTTGATGTTGTGTATTTAACCGCGGGATCAAATGTTGAAAAATTAATTACACTTACGCAGGAATTTAATCCTCAATATGTGGCTATTGCAAATGAGGATAAACATGACCAATTTGCACAAGCATGCCCCAATGTTGAAATTGTGAGTGTTGCCGAGGCTGGATCGATATCTGTTGATGTTTGTGTGGCCGCTATTGTTGGTGTTGTAGGGCTTGTCCCAACATTAAATGCCATTAAAAATGGAAACCAAGTCGCATTTGCATCCAAGGAATGCTTGGTGGCTGCAGGTGATTTAATGATGAATGCTGTGCGTGCATCAGGTGCAAAATTGTTGCCAGTCGACAGTGAACATAACGCAATTTATCAAGTTTTTGACAAGTCACAACGCGATCACATTAATCGATTGATCATTACTGCATCAGGTGGACCCTTCCTTAATAAACCTTGGAACACAATGGTTAATGCAACAGTTGAGCAAGCCGTGGCGCATCCAACATGGTCAATGGGGGCAAAAATATCTGTCGACAGTGCGACGTTAATGAATAAAGCGTTAGAAGTGATTGAAGCGCATTATTTGTTTGATATGCCATCGGATAAGATTGATGTGATTATGCATCCGCAATCGCTTATTCATTCTATGGTTGAATATTGTGATGGATCGATTCTATCACAAATGGGACCAAGCGACATGCGTACACCTATTGCTTATTGTTTGGGGTGGCCTGAACGTATTGCGACATCGGGTGATTTGTTAAATTTTAACAAAGTATCTCAATTAACATTTGAAGAACCAGATGCGGATAAATTTAAATCATTGGCGATAGTTCGTGATGTATTGGACGAAGGACAGGGGGCATCTATTACCTTTAATGCCTCAAATGAAATCGCAAATGCAACATTTTTGGATGGTAACATTGGTTTGACACAAATTTATGATGTGATTGATTTTACGTTAGATAAAACACAACGAATGACCGTTAATAATGTCGATGATGTTGTTGCATTAGATGGGCAAGCGCGTAAAATAGCCAACAAATATATTAAGGAATTATAATAATGGAATTTATATCGGAATATTTAACATTTGGATGGGACGGGCTGATCGGTTTTGTTATTCCGTTTATTATTGTTTTATCCGTTCTTGTTTTTGTGCACGAATGGGGGCATTACATCGTTGCGCGTATGTGTGGTGTTCGTGTTGAAAAATTTTCGATTGGTTTTGGTAAAGAATTATTTGGTTTTACTGATAAGGCTGGAACGCGTTGGAAAATATCGTTAATTCCCCTTGGTGGTTATGTACAAATGTTTGGTGACCAAGATCCAGCAAGTGCAAAAAACACGGATGAGGTTAAAGACGGTGATGCCAAACGTGTAATGAGTGATGAGGAGCGTAAAGTCGCGTTTTTCTCTAAGCCAGTATGGAAGCGTGCGGCGATTGTTTTTGCAGGACCTGCGATTAATTTTATTTTTGCGATTTTGTTACTTGCCGGTTTGTATATGAGCGTTGGTAAACCTGTTAATCCACCAATTGCGTCGGCAATTATTGTTGATGGTGCAGCGGATGTTGCCGGCATGAAACCGAATGATCGTGTTATTGCTATTGATGGTAAAAAAATTGAAAGCTTTACAGATATTCAGCGCCAAGTTGTTATTTCACTGGATCGCGCACTTGATTTAACCGTTTTGCGTGATGGCAAAGAGTTGCAGATTAGTGTTACACCGAAAAAGGAAAGCCTTGAAGATCGTTTTGGATTTTCTCATTCTCGTGGATTGATCGGAATTATGGGCACGGAAAAAGGTATGGATCTGGCCAGTGTTAAAACAATTAATGGTACAGATGTTACCTCATGGTCGGCGAGCAAGGTTGAAAAACGTTTGAATAAGATCGTGGGGCGTGATGCCGTTATTGGATTACCGTCTGGTGTTGATGATATTCAAGATGTTCGCGTCAATGTCATCAATGTAACTGATGGACAGATATTTTTAAGTGAGAGTTCTGAAAAAGAAATAGTTGCATATGGCGTAATTCAATCTGTAGGGGCGGCCATGCAAGAAACATGGTTTATTGTTACAGGAACGTTGGAGGCGATTGGTCAAATTGTGACGGGTACACGTCCTGCAACAGAGCTTGGTGGAATTGTACGTATTGGTGCAATTGCAGGTGATGCCGCGCAAAATGGAATTTTAGCGCTTATTACATTCACTGCTATGTTGTCGATTAATTTGGGACTAATTAATTTGTTCCCGATTCCATTATTAGATGGTGGTCATTTGGTGTTTTATGCTTATGAAGCGGTGTTTAGAAAACCAATGCCAGAAAGAGTTATGGATTATGCTTTTAAGTTTGGTATGGCCTTTTTGATTTGTTTAATGGCGTTTTCAAATTTAAATGACATCGTACAAATGATCCTGTAAGGTTTATGACATGAAAAAAATTATTTTAATGGCACTTATTTTAACTTTATCTCCGTCTTTTATTTATGCGGAGGATAGTTTTTTCTCTTTTAAACGTAAAAGTGAAACAGAAGTGCAAGCAACTCAAATTTCAGTTGAAGGTTCTGAGCGTGTTGCCCCATCGACAATCATATCATACATGGATATTAAGCCAGGTGATGAATACACTCAGGCTGACCTAAGTAAGGCGTTGAAAAATTTGTATGCAACGGGGCTTTTTGCAGATGTCAATATTCGTCAAAATGGTCGTGATCTGATTGTTACTGTTCTTGAAAATCCGGTAATTAATCGTGTGGTTTTTGACGGAAACGAACAATTGGAAGATGGTGCATTGGCCGCAGAAATTTCAACACGTCCTCGTGCTGTTTATATCCGTAACGATGTGCGTAATGATGTTAACCGTATTCAAGAACTTTATCGTCGTTCAGGTCAGTATTCGGCGGAGATTACACCACAAATTATAAAACTAGATCAAAATCGTATTGATATTGTTTTTGAAGTTAATGAAGGTCCCAAAAGTACGATTAAAGGAATTAAATTTGTCGGAAATACTGAATTTTCAGATGCGGATTTACGTTCTGTTATTTCTTCAAAAGAAGATCGTTGGTATAGATTCTTATCATCGGATGATCGTTATGATCCTGACCGTGTGTCATTTGATCAGGAATTGTTACGTCGTCATTATCTAAAAAATGGATATGTTGATTTTAATGTTGTGACATCAAATGCAGAGTTATCGCAAGACAATGAATCATTTTTTATAACGTTTACTGTAGAAGAGGGGAAACGTTATAAGGTGCGTAATGTGGCTGTTGATGCAAACGCATTGCGTAATGTTAATAATGACGAATTAGCGCAAGTCATAACGTTATCAGAGGGTAACTATTATTCATCGGAAGATATGGAAGATAGCGTTGATGCATTGACTAAAAAGTTAGGCGATTTGCAATATGCGTTCGCGCGCATTCGTCCTGACATTGATCGTGTGTCATCAAACACGATGGTTGATGTGACATTCCGTGCTCAAGAAACGCAACGTGTTTTCGTAGAGGAAATTAATATAAAGGGAAACTCTAGAACATTGGATAAGGTGTTGCGCCGTGAATTTGATGTTGTTGAGGGTGATCCATTTTCATCTACAAAGGTTGCAAAAGCTGAGAAGGATTTACAAAGCTTGGACTTCTTTAATAAAGTTGTTGTAAAGCCGCGCCCAGGTTCCGCACCGGATCAAACAATTATTGATGTCGAGGTTGAGGAAAAATCAACAGGTGAAGTGTCAATTGGGGCAGGTTTCTCGACTTCAGATGGTCCTTTGGCTGATTTAAAAATTCGTGAGCGCAACTTCCTCGGTAAAGGGCAAGATGTTTTACTAGGAACCACATTGGCGGGAGAACGTACAGAATTTGATTTGTCATTTACGGAACCATATTTCTTTAACCGTGATTTAGCAGCGGGTGTCGATTTATTCCATGTGACAAAAGATTTGCAGGACGAGAGTTCTTATGATCAAAAAACAACGGGGGCAGCATTGCGCATGTCATACCCATTGTCACAGAAATTAAGACAGCAACTAAAGTATCGTTTTCAAGTTAATGAAATTGATAAGGTTGATTCAAGCGCGTCTCGATTTATTCGTGATCAAGAAGGAGAGCGTACGACATCGGCGATTTCTCAAATGCTCAATTATGATAATTTGAATAGTACGATTAATCCAACGAACGGCTATCGTTTATGGTTAAATACAGAACTTGCTGGCCTTGGTGGAGATGCAAAATACGTGTCGGCTAAAACTGGAGGATCATATTTTCACCCTGTAACGAAAAATGTTGTATTTAATACATTGGCTGAGGTTGGTGCAATTGAAGGTTATTCGGATGAAAATGTTCAAATTAATGAACGTTTTTTTATAGGTAGTCGCACTTTGCGTGGATTTGAATATGGTGGTTTAGGACCACGTGATACATCAACAGATGATTCTCTTGGTGGTAATTATTTCTATCGTGGATCAAGTGAGTTGACTTTCCCGTCAGGCTTGCCAGAGGAAATGAATATTAAACTTCATGCCTTTACAGATTATGGAACAATCTGGGGGATTGATGACAAGGGGGCGGATATTGCTGATGAAAGCTCTCTACGTGCATCCATTGGAGTTGGATTATCTTGGCTGTCACCATTGGGACCTGTGCGTGTGGATATTGCACAACCAATTTTGGACGAAGATTTTGACAAAGATGAAATCTTCAAATTTGACTTTGGAACAAGATTTTAAAAGGACAAAAAATGTATAAAATTTTAATACTAATAGGTGTGCTATGCATGCCTGTGAACACCATTGCAAGCGATAAAAAAGTCAATGAGCCGATCTCAATTGTCATTGTTGATACACAAGAACTTATGAGTAAATCCAAAGCGGCAAGATCGATTCAAAAACAAGGGGTGGCTCTTCGCGAGAAATATCAGGGTAAAATTGAGAGTATTGAAAAAGATTTGAAGAAATTAGAAGGAGCACTCGTTAAAGCCAGTAAAGGTAAAAGCAAAGATGATTTTTTGAAGAAACAGAAAGCTTTTCAAGATAACGTTCTTGAAAGTAAGAAAACGGTTGCTGAACTAAACCAGAAAATGGATAAAGCTGTTGGTAGCGCATTGAAAAAATTGAAAGATGAAATTATTGAAATTGTTGAAGGTATAGCAGATGACAATCAGTATGATATAGTTTTATCAAATACGAATGTCCTTGTTGTTTCAGATAAGATTGATATCACAGACAATGTCATGAAAAAGTTAAACGATGAGGTGTCATCTATATCGGTAAGGAATTAACGCATTGGTCGATAATACGTTTCATAAAAATAAAGGACCATTCACAGTTGCAGATATTGCGAAAACAGCGTTGTGTGAAGTTGTCGGTGATGGTGATTTGAATATACTGGACGTGGCATCTTTATCGGAGGCTGAATCTAATCAGTTAACTTTTTTAGATAATATAAAATATAAAGCACAACTTCCTATATCTAAAGCGGGAGTATGTGTAATGCATCCTGATATGGTTGATGATGCACCGGATGGTATGGTGTGTTTAGTATCGGATAAGCCGTATAAATCATATGCTTTAGCAGCGCAGATGTTTTATCCATTTGCGGAGGATCGGCAAAGTAATGTTCATCACACAAGTTTCGTAAGTGATAGTGCCACAATAGGTGACAGTGTTATGATTGAAGCCAATAGTGTAATTGGTGATGGTGTCGTTATTGGTAATAACTGTCACATTGGATCAAATGTGACAATCACTCATAGTATCATTGGTGATAATGTCCGTATTCATAGTGGTGCGCAAATCGGACAAGACGGATTTGGTTTTGCGCTTGACCCTTCGGGATATGTAGCTGTTCCACAATTAGGCCGTGTTTTGATTGGAGATCACGTCAGTATCGGATCAAATACATGCATAGATCGAGGTGCAGGCCCCGATACAATCATTGGACAGGGAAGTATTATTGATAACCTTGTTCAAATTGCTCATAATGTGAAAATTGGTAAAGGGTGTGTTATTACGGCACAGGTAGGGATCTCGGGTTCAACAGAAGTTGGTGATTATTGCGTGTTTGGTGGACAGTCAGGTGTTGCAGGCCATTTAACAATAGGCATGGGAACACAAGTCGGTGCACAATCGGGTGTTACAAAGGATGTTGACGCAGGCCAAAAATTAATGGGTTTTCCTGCACGTCCAATTCGTGAATATTGGCGTGAAATGGCAAGGTTAAAAAAACTCTTGTCAAAATCATAAGATAACCGCATATTTGCCCCTATGACAGATTCAAATAATATTATTGATGTACAACAAATTCAGGGATTAATTCCTCATCGCTATCCATTTCTACTTGTAGATAGGATAGTAGAATTGGTTGAGGGTAAATCAGCAGTAGGTCTTAAAAATGTGACAATTAATGAACCGCATTTTCAAGGACATTTTCCAAGCTTTCCTATTATGCCAGGTGTGCTAATTGTCGAGGCAATGGCACAAACCGCTGGTTCATTGGTTGTAAAAACTCTAGGTGAAAAAGCAGAAGGAAAAATTGTTTTCTTTATGTCTGTTGAAGAAGCAAAATTCCGTAAGCCAGTCGTGCCTGGTGATGCACTTTATATTCATATTGAAATCATCAAAGGCCGTGGTGCAATCTGGAAATTTAAAGGTGTAGCCAAAGTCGATGATAAAGTTCATGCTGAGGCGGTCTTTACCGCAATGATCATGAATGAAGACGGTTCTAAACCAGATTTATAATCTTGATTTCTTAGGTGTAACTTTTTGAAACGGGTGGTGTCTTTATTTTGTCACACGAATATCCGATAAAACTATCATGAAGAATTCTATCCATCCGACTGCTGTTATCGATCCATCTGCTAAAATTGGTGAAGGATGTAGTATTGGTCCATTTTGTGTTATTGGTGCAAAGGTTAAATTGGGTAATAATTGTAATCTGCACTCCCATGTTGTCATCGATGGGGATACACATATAGGTGAAGGGTGCCAAATATTTCCTTTTGCATCGATTGGTGTTATTCCACAAGATTTAAAATATGATGGCGAAGATACAAAATTACGTATCGGTGTGCGTAACAAAATTCGTGAAAATGTGACAATTCATCTGGGCACCGTTGGTGATAATTCACTTACTCAAATCGGCGATGATAATTTGTTTATGGTGGGGGCGCATGTGGCGCATGATTGTGTTATCGGAAACGGTAATGTGTTTGCCAATAATGCGACATTAGCGGGACATGTTCATGTCGGTAATGATGTTGTCATCGGCGGATTATCTGCGGTACATCAATTCTGCCGTATTGGTGATCATGCGATGATTGGTGGAATGTCAGGTGTTGAAAATGATGTTATTCCATATGGTCTGGTCATGGGAGAGCGCGCACGATTGGCCGGATTAAACCTTGTTGGGTTAGAGCGCCGTGGTTTTGAAAAGACAGATATGAAAATTCTTATGAAGGCCTTCAAAACTTTGTTTATGGGCAGTGAGGGAACATTCAAGGATCGTTTGGCACAGGTTAGTGTTGATTATAAAGATAATGACGTTGTTATGTTTATGTTGGATTTTGCACAGGCAGATAACGCAAGACCGTTATGTCAGCCGAAATAGATAAATCACCATTGGGTATTCTTGCCGGTGAGGGGGCATTACCGGTTCAATTGACCCAATATTGCATTGATAATGATATTTCCGTTTGTGTAGTGCAGTTTGATAGCTGTACCTATAATAATTTTCCATCTGTTCCATCAATTACGACCAAAATGGAACGTGTTGGTGAAATATTTTCATTCTTCAAAAAGCATAATGTTCAAAATGTTGTGATGATTGGTAATTTACAACGTCCGTCAATTACATCCATGCGTCCTGATTTCAAAGGGATAAAAACTCTTGGTCGCATTGCAGGTGCATTCATGAAAGGTGATGATAATTTATTAAGATCATTACGTATTGAAATAGAAAATGAAAATTTTGATGTTAAAGGCATTGATTACTATCTGCGTGATCTTATTTCTAAACCACAATGTTTAACTAAACAAGCATGTGATGTTGATGTGAAATATGCGATAAGCGAGGCTTTACGTTTTGGCACAGAAGATAAAGGGCAATCAATTTTGTTACACGCGGATGGTACCTATGGGTATGAAACACGTGATGGAACAACATCATTGATTACAGATGATGGCAAAAAAGGGTCAATTTTGGTCAAAATGGTAAAGCCCAACCAAGACCCTGATTTAGACCGTCCAACGGTTGGTGTACAAACATTGGTTGCGTTACAGAAATTTGGCTGCATAGGAATGGTGATACAGGCGAACGGTGTATTAATGATTGATAGAGATGAAATGGTCGCATATGCAGATAAAAATGATTTGTTTATAGATGTGGTGGAGGTGAATAATGCCTAAATCGATTTATATGATTGCGGGGGAAACTTCAGGAGATGTGCTTGGTGGGCGTTTAATGGCCGCTATGCAATCACAAGGAAACTTTTCGTTTAATGGTGTTGGTGGTGATCTAATGACCTCACAGGGGCTTAAAAATCTATTCCCAATGTCTGATTTGTCATTAATGGGAATTTTTGAAATTTTACCAAAATTACCAACACTGATAAAACGCATTAATCAAACTGTTGCGGATATCGTGGACAAACAGCCAGATGTTGTCATTACAATTGATGCACCTGATTTTTGTAAACGAGTTGTAAAAAAGGTGCGCAAGAAATGCCCTAATACTAAATTTGTTCATTATGTCGCACCAACCGTTTGGGCATGGCGTTCGGGACGTGCAAAAACAATGGCTGAATTGTTTGATGGATTGATTTGTTTATTACCATTTGAACCACAATATTTTGAAAAGCATGGCCTTAAAGCACAATTTTGCGGTCATCCAATTGTTGAAAAAATTGATTTGAGCGTGGTGAAACGTCCAAACGATCATGTTCTTATCCTTCCAGGATCTCGCCGTGGAGAGATAAAACGTATGGCGCCTGTGTTTGCGGATACGTTTAAACAAATGAAAATTATGAATCCTGATTTGGAGGGACGCATTGTTGCACTTCCGCATTTAAAGGATGATATTGCAGAACATTTTTTTGGCATGGATGTGACCTATATTGACCCAAACATGCGTTATGATGCGTTTAAAACAGCACCATTTGCGTTGGCAACATCAGGAACTGTCGGGTTGGAATTGGCCGTGGCCCAATGCCCACACGTAATTGCGTATAAAATGAATGCATTAACATGGTGGGTGTTAAATCGTATGGCGTATGTAAAACATGCACATTTGGTGAACATTATGGAAGGCGCAGAAGTTATACCCGAATGCATTCAGGAAAAATGCACCGCAGATGAGATTATGAATGCAGTGAAGGGGTACAGTAATTCTGATTTATCTGCGATACGTACGAAATTATCTGGGGCTGATGAAAAAATGCCACCGTCAATGCAGGCGGCGCAATTTATTTCTCAGTTTTTGTAATGATCACTTAACATTTTTATGTGTTCAGGGGTAATCCCACAACATCCACCAATGATGTTTGCACCCGCGTTCACCCATGATTTTGTGAATTCTAAATAAGCCTTAGATGTAATGTCATTGCGTGTGTCAGATATGCCTTCATTGGCCTTATGCTTGCGTTTTATCTCCGCAAAATTATTGGCATATGCACCGATCTGAATTGTAGGAGAAAGCGCACGAATGGACTTAATGGCGTCTTCCATTTCTTCAGGTTGAGAGCAATTAAACAAAATGGCATCAACATCGAATAGAAAAGGCGAAATACTGCCCAGTGTTTCACTAGAACGTAGTGACGGTGATTGCGCCATATCATCACGATTATTTAGGGTGAAGGATAACCATATAGGTTTTGAAGAATGTTTTTGGATGATGTTGATGGCCGTTTCGGCCTCGATAATGGATGATGCAGTTTCAATGAGCCAAAAATCGATAAAGGGTTCTTGTGCCTGAATAAGTGGTGCAAGAATTTCTTCTGCCTTATCTCTAATAAACGCATCGGGTAAATATGATCCAAATGCGGGGGGAAGACAGCCAGCAACCTTTACCTTATCTGTTGTCGCACAATCACGGGCAATTTTTGCTGCTGTTTGCGCCAAATCATAAGCATGTTCAAAAAACCGTTGCTCACCGATATGAAAGGGGACAAGCGCATATGCATTTGTCGTGATGATTTGTGCACCTGCATCAATAAAGTTTTGATGTGCTTGCGCGACGTAAGTGGGGGCTTCGATTAAAGATAATGCCGACCATTCGGGTTGAGCAAAAGGGGCACCAATCCTTTTTAATTCACGCCCCATTCCACCATCTAAAATTGTGATGTTTTTATCGTTTGTCAATGTCGACATAGTCACGTTTGGCAGGGCCAGTGTATAATTGACGTGGGCGACCAATACGTAATGACTGTTCTTCCATCATTTCTTTCCATTGTGATACCCAACCAACGGTACGACCAACGGCAAATAAAACCGTAAACATTTCTTCGGGGAAGCCCATAGCTTTCAAAATAATACCTGAATAGAAATCAACATTAGGGAATAGTTTGCGTTGAACAAAATATTCATCTTGTAGTGCTATTTTTTCCAATTCGCGGGCAACAGCCAATAATGGGTCAGTGACACCTAATTCATCCAAAACTGCGTCACATGATGCTTTTAACACACCTGCGCGTGGATCCATGTTTTTATAAACACGGTGTCCAAAACCCATAAGGCGGAATGGATCGTCCTTGTCTTTTGCCTTTTCAATATATTCCGGAATACGATCAACTGATCCAATTTCACGAAGCATCGCCAAAACAGCCTGGTTTGCACCACCATGTGCAGGTCCCCATAGGGATGTAATCCCTGATGAAATACATGCAAATGGGTTGGCTTGTGACGATCCTGCCAAACGAACGGTTGATGTTGATGCATTTTGTTCGTGGTCTGCATGAAGGATTAAAATTTTGTCCATGGCGTCCGACAATGTCTTGCTAACCTTGTATGGTTCGGCCGGAAGGGCGAAACACATATGTAGGAAATTTTCAGCGTATGTTAGGTCGTTACGTGGATATACAAATGGTTGTCCCATTGCATATTTCATGGTCATTGCCGCAATTGTTGGTATTTTTGCAATCAGGCGATGTGCCGAAATTTCACGTTGCTTTGGATCCCAAATATCAAGTGAGTCATGATAGAATGCGGCCAAGCCACCAACGACACCACACATAATCGCCATAGGGTGCGCATCACGACGGAAACCACGGAAGAATGTATGTAATTGTTCATGGACAAGTGTGTGATACGTAATATTGTGATCAAATTCTTTCATTTGATCTTTGTTTGGTAGATCACCTTCGAGAAGGAGATACGCAACCTCAAGGAATGTACTGTTGTCTGTTAATTCTTCAATCGTATAACCGCGATGTCTCAAAATACCTTTATCACCATCAATAAATGTAAGGCGTGATTTACACGATGCCGTTGATGTATATGACGGGTCAAATGTGAAGTGACCTGTTTCCGCATAGAGTTTACGTACGTCAATAACACTGGGCCCTTCGACACCATCAAGAACGGGAAGGGTAAATTCTTCGCCAGTTTGATCGTTTTTTAATGTAAATGTTTTGTCTGTTTTCATAATGCTCTTCCCTTAACTCTTTCATAAGAATATGTTTCACGCATGATCATGCGCTTTAAGTCTTAACAAAAAGTTTAAGGGAATCGCAAATTTAATCAATAACCGCCTGAATACGTAGACATGTTTCATCTTTTCCAATAATGGATGCAATGTTGGGTACAGATGGACTTTGCCCACGACCGGTGAGGGCTGCGCGTAGTGGCATGCCAACTTTACCGTACTTGCCATCGAAAGATGTATTCACAATTTCTTTCACAGAGTTTTCCACATTTTCGGGTGTGAAACTGTCTAATGTTGAAAATGCCTCGTGCAAAGCCTTTAATGCGTCTTGTCCGTTTGAAATGGCGTTGCTTGCCTTTTCTTCATAAGCCAGTGGCGCGATATAAATAAGGGATTCATGTACGAGTTCGTTCAATGTTGATGTACGCGTTTTAAGGTCATTCATACCATTTTCGAGCCATGATTTCTGTGTGTCGGATACTGAACCATTAAATCGGGTCAAAACAATATCAGTAAGTGTTTTATTATCGTTTTCCTTAATATAATGAGCGTTAACATCGGATAATTTTTTAAAATCTAGTCGTGATGGTGCTTTGTTAATGGCATCCAATGTAAACCATTCTTTTATTTTCTCGCGTGAAAATATTTCATCATCACCGTGAGACCAACCAAGACGCATGAGGTAATTAATCATCGCATCGGGTAAATATCCCATATCATCATATTCCGTTACGGATAATGCACCATGACGTTTAGATAGTTTTTTCCCATCATCACCATGGATAAGTGGAATATGCGCATATGTTGGTAAATCCCATCCCATCGCGTCAATGATAACCTTTTGACGAAATGCATTGTTAAGATGGTCATCACCACGAATAACATGCGTAACATCCATATCGTGGTCATCAACAACAACGGCCAACATATATGTTGGTGTTTCATCAGACCGCAGGATAATAAAATCATCCAATTGTTTAGCATTAATTGTGACGTCACCTTGAACCGCATCTGATATAGTTATGTCTCCATCAATAGGAGATTTTATACGGATAACGGGTTTCACACCCTCTGGTGGTGTTGCGTCATTATCGCGCCACGTGCGGTCATATCCGTGACCTTTTTCGCGCATTTTGGCTAGTTCCTCTGGCGTGCAGTAACATTTGTAGGCTTGTCCTTTTTCTAGTAATTGATGTGCCACCTCAATATGGCGTTGTTCGTTTTTTGTTTGAAAGGTTACTTCACCATCATAATCAAGGTTTAACCATTCCATTCCATCAAAGATCGCCTGGATAGATTCCTCAGTTGATCTTTCTTTGTCAGTATCTTCAACGCGTAGTTTAAACAGGCCACCATTTGCACGTGCAAATGCCCAATTGAATAGAGCTGTACGTGCGCCGCCAATATGAAGGTATCCAGTAGGAGATGGAGGGAAGCGAGTAACGATAGACATTGATGATATTTCCTTATAAAACTTTAAATTCTGGGAGATCATAACCAAGTGCAAAATAAACTGCAATTCATTGCTGCGTTCTTAATGCAAGAAATCGCGAAACAGCGTAAATCGTTGTTTTTGTGGTTGCCGATTGCCATGGGGGCAGGGATTGTAACTTATTTTACGTCGGATGTTACGATTGCGTGGAGCGGTATAGCTATAGCGATTCTGACGTTAGGGATAGCAATTTGGAAGTCTTGGCATCACTATCGTGCTTATGGCACTGTTTGGGGTGCGTCATTTTTAATTTTGAGCGTAGGGCTATTATTTTTTGTTTTTGGATACGCATCTATTCAATACCGAACGGATAGTTTGGGCACATCTATATTGGAAAAAGATAGTTTTGTAACAATTGAGGCAACAGTTGAGAAGTTGGTCGCGTTAGAGGGCGGTAAAGCCAAACGGGTTGTTTTAAGAGGTATTCAACCAATTGATGATCGTGATATGTCATTACAGGTTACACGGGTGAGGTTAAAAACATATCATTTTAAAGGTGATGATTGGCGTATTGGAGATGTGGTGCAGGTGAAGGCAAAATTGATGGCACCAAGCGCACCTGTTATTCCAGGTGGTTTTGATTTTCGTGTTAAGGCTTATTATGATGGTATTGGCGCTGTCGGTTTCACAACGGCGGATGCGGTCCTTATTGGTGAGGGGGCGTCAAAAACGGATCATGTGCAATCATTTCGGGATCGCGTACGCGGTGTTTTATATGCGATAATGGATCCACGTTATGCGGCCATTGCGCAAGCGTTATTAACGGGGGAACGTGACGGCATAACAAAAAAAGATACGCAAAATTTGCGTACATCTGGTTTGGCGCATTTATTGGCCATATCGGGATTGCACGTGGGTTTAGTTGCTGGATGTGTGTTTTTCTTTATCAGATTGTTATTGGTTGTCGTGCCTTATGTTGCATTACGTTATCCAGTTAAAAAATGGGCTGCAGGTGTGGCTATCGCGGTCGCGTTCTTTTATATGGTGTTGGCGGGGGCAACCGTGCCAACAATGCGTGCATTTATCATGACATCATTGGTGTTGTTGGCCGTGATATTGGATCGATCGACATTGAATATGAGACTGGTTGCCTTGGCGGCAATGATTGTCATGGTGACAACGCCAGAGGCGGTTATGGGACCCAGTTTTGTTTTGTCATTTGCCGCGGTGTCTGCATTAATTGTATTTTATCAAGGGGTGGGACGGCAATGGATTGTGAACGCAAATGCCTATAAACCGTTATGGCGACCAATCTATTACGTTGTAGGCGTTATAATGACCACGCTTGTGGCAACGGTTTCAACGGCGCCATTTTCGATTATGTTTTTTAACCAATTTGCCGTGTATTCGGTTTTATCTAATATATTTGCGATGCCCCTTATGGCCTTTGTTGTTATGCCATTTGGTTTGCTATCGCTTATGATGATGCCTGTGGGGTTTGATGCCTATATATGGCCGTTGGTAGAGTGGGGTATTCAAAATATAACGATCATTGCTCAATCGGTATCTGGTTATGAGGGGGCGAACTTGTCAATGCCATCCTTAAGTGTCATTGAAACGGTTCTGATATGTTTTGGTTTTGTATGGTTAATTGTGTGGTGTGGGGTTTTAAGGTGGATTTTTGTACCAATTATGGTTGCTATTTTACTATTCTCACAATTTGATCAAAAAAAATACATCATTGTAAGTGATGATATGAAATCAATCATGATTGTGGATAAATCTGTTAATAGTGTGTTTCTTATCGGTCGTATAAACAGTTATACAAAGAAGCAATGGATTGGCTCTCTAGGAATTGATATGGATGTTGATATAAAAAAATATAACGTTGGGGATAATATTAATTTTTCAAATGGTTATTGTGATGATTTGATGTGTAATATTGATTTTAATAAACAACATCTTATTATTATTCATGCGCCCATTGCATTATCCAAAGCGTGTGAATATGCAGATTTAGTTATTTCCAGAACACCTGTTCATGACACCAAACAGTGCCCAAATGTCAAAATTATTGATCGCTTTGACGTTTGGAGGCATGGAGCTGTGATTATTACACAACCTTTAGATGAGTTTAAAATAAAATATTCTAAAAACTAGAACCCTCGTTAAGGGTTTGTTTACTGAAATAGTATTATAGTAATAAGGGTATAAGGATACTTTTTAAAAGAAAATGGGATCATGACCGATTTAACAAACAACGACGATACATACAACGGAAACGGACAGGCTAATGTCATCAATGGTCTTGATGGTAATGATACGATTAATGGTAAAGGTGGCAATGATACTATCAACGGTGGTAATGGCAATGACACAATTAAGGGGGCCAGTGGTAATGATACGTTAACAGGTGGGGCTGGTAAAGATAAGCTAATCGGTGGTAGTGGTAATGATACGCTCTATGGTGGTACAGAAAAAGATATCATTAATGGTGGTAATGGTGCAGATCACATTTATGGTGAGGCCGGTAACGACGTTGTAAATGGAAATGGTGGCAATGATCATTTTTATTGGAATGTTGGTGATGGGCGTGATGTTGTCAAGGAAACAACAGGAACGGACACTCTTCATATGATGGGTGCGTTTTCAGTTGATGAAATTCAATTTGAATTGCATGCGGGTAGTTCTCAATTACGTATGCATGTTGGAATTGAGCGTGTATCTATTAAGGCATATCAAGGAAATTATGATGTTGTTGAGACAATAGATGTTAATGGATTTCAGCTTGATTTTTCAAATGGTGGCTTGGCAATAGGAGCAGATAATGCGGATACATTGTCTGGTAATGCTAACAATAACGTTATGATGGGTGGTGCAGGTGATGACACTTATGTGTTTGGCACAGGTATGGATTTTGTGACTGATACAAGCGGCGCAGATCGTATATTGATGGGTGGTGCATTAACGGTTGATGATCTTGTTTTTTATCGTACAAATAATAATCAGAATCTTGTAATCACAACGAATTATACCGATGGAATCACTATTATGAATCAATTCTCTGGTGAAGGTGGTGAAATTGAAACCATTGAATTTGCAGATGGTTCAACCTTCAACCTTTCAACAATTGAAACATATGTTCTTGGAAATGCAGGAAACGACGATTTAAGAGGAAATGGTAATCCGTTTACTGGTGATGATATTCTATATGGTTATGCTGGGGATGATAGGATCTTTGGTCGTGGTGGTGAAGATGTTATTTATGGTGGTACAGAAAATGACAGTCTTTACGGTGAAATAGGCGGAGATACATTGTTCGGTGAAGAGGGTGATGATTTGCTGAATGGTGGTGATGGCGAAGATACTATCTATGGTGGTGATGGTGATGATGTTGCCTATGGCGGTGTTGAAAATGACATTATTTTTGGTGATGATGGTAATGATCGTTTAAATGGTGATGATGGTGACGATCGCTTGTATGGTGGTGCTATGACAGACGTGCTTCACGGTGGTGCAGGCGCAGATACATTACATGGTGATGATGGGGATGATACTGTCGGTGGTGATGATGGGGATGATCTAATTTTTGGTGATAACGGTGATGATGCATTATTTGGTGATAATGGTAATGACACTATCGCTGGCGGAATAGGTTCAGACCGTGTTTATGGTGGTAATGGTGCAGATATTATTTATGGTGAAGATGGTGATGATTACTTAAATGGTAATGCTGATAATGATGAATTATATGGCGGTGCAGGCGTTGATGTTTTGTATGGTGAAGGTGGCGATGATATCTTAAATGGAGATGGTGCCCGTGATATCCTTGATGGCGGTATTGGTAATGACACTATCAATGGTGGTGAAGGCGATGACACATTATATGGTCGTGATGGTAACGATACGCTTAATGGTGGCGTTGGCGCGGATATCTTGTACGCCCATGAAGGTAACGATACGCTTAATGGTGGCGCGGGTAACGACTTTATGATGGGATATGGTGGTGATGATACATTGAATGGTGGCGCGGGGTATGACCGATTATATGGTGGTGCGGGGTCGGATACATTCATTTTTACGGATATGTCACAATACGACAGTTCCGGTTATGATCGTATTCATGATTTTAATGTAGCTGATGACACACTGGATATTTCTGATCTGTTGAGTGGTTATGATGCATTAAGCGATGATATTTTTGATTTTGTTAGCTTCGCATCGGATGCAAAACGTTCATATATCTTTATTGATGAAGATGGAACAGGAACAGATAGTACGTTGCAAACGACAGTCCGTTTGGATTACACAGTTGTTAACCAAGATAACTTTAATGATCTGGTGACAGACGGTACAATCATCATCTAATTCCTTGCATTTGATAGGGCTTCATATTATTTCATAATATATGAGTATTGACGCGCATATGATGCATAGGCCTTGGCGAATGATTGATCGCCGTAAATCTAGACAAATTATGGTTGGGGATGTGCCCGTTGGTGGTGATGCACCAATAACGGTGCAATCAATGACCAATACATTAACCCATGATGTCGAGGCGACAATTGCACAAATTCGTGGATTAGAAGTCGCGGGTGCAGATATCGTACGTGTGTCATGTCCTGATGAGGAAAGTTCTGAAGCTCTTAAAAAAATCGTACCTGAGGTTACTGTGCCGATCGTTGCAGATATCCATTTTCATTATAAACGTGGTGTTGAGGCGGCAATGAATGGCGCGGCGTGTTTGCGTATTAATCCAGGTAATATTGGGTCGGAAGAACGTGTGCGCGAGGTTATCAAGGCGGCAAAAGATAATAACTGTTCTATGCGTATTGGCGTGAATGCAGGGTCGTTAGAGCGTGATTTGTTAGAAAAATATGGAGAGCCATGTCCCGAGGCAATGGTGGAGAGTGCGCAACGCCATATTCAAATTTTAGAAGATAATGATTTTTTCAATTTTAAAATTTCATGCAAAGCATCTGATGTGTTCATGGCTTGTGCTGCATATCAACAATTGGCGGATGTGTGTGATTATCCTCTACATTTGGGAATTACCGAGGCTGGTGGGTTACGTTCAGGTACGGTTAAATCGTCAATTGGGATGGGATCTTTATTATGGGGTGGAATAGGGGACACAATCCGTGTCTCATTGTCGGCCGACCCTGTCGAAGAAGTCAAAGTTGGTTTTGATATGTTGAAATCTCTTGGTCTTCGTCATCGTGGCGTCAATATTATTTCTTGCCCATCATGCGCGCGCCAACAATTTAATGTGATTGATACTGTGGCGGAATTAGAAGATCGTTTAGAGCATATTACAACATCGCTGACTGTTTCCATCATTGGATGTGTTGTGAATGGTCCTGGTGAGGCCTTGATGACGGATATAGGTCTTACAGGTGGAGGATCAGACAATCATCAAATGTACATAGGTGGTGAAAAGGCGCATCGGTTTAATAACGGTGATGCCTCTATCGTCGATCACATTGTTGAGATGGTCGAAGAAAAAGCAGCACAAATTGAGGAAGATAAAAAGCAGGTTTCTTAAAGCCTTCATGTCTAACAATACCAATTAAGCATGAGATAAAAACAAGCGAGAATGATAGTACGCTTACCCACGCATCGGTATACATTCCATATACAATCCATGAGCCGCTGGATAATAAACAAGCACGTGATAGAGCTTGTCTGTTTTGAGGGGACATTAATAAAACAATATTGAATATGGTGTTTCCAATCACAGGGACAAAATCATACCATTGGCTATTTTGTGTAAATGCAACGCCCCATATTGTTATGATAAAGGTTGTAATCGCAATTTTTCTAATACGATTATTTGCAAACAAAACAATGCTATCCTTACCAGAGGTAGACAAACTGATTAAAGCGCCAACTGGAACAGACAACATAAAATATTGTAACGCCCATAAAAGATTAGCGGGAATATAGTACAAGAGAATATTCTTTGATGTCTTTGCTTGCCACGCGAATATGCTGATAATCATGGCGATCACACCGATCGCATGGGGTAATAAGTCAATCATGTTATAGACCCAACGAATTTGCTGTGTTAATTATGGCTTTCATATAAAAATAATAAAGAATAACAATTAAAGATACGTAAATGTCCATTGAATCACGATTACAACAAATAACAGACCGCCATGCGGAATTAACATCCATGATGTCATCAGGTGAACTGGAGGGGGACAAATTTGTTGAGGTATCCAAAGAGTACTCGGAATTAGAACCTGTTGTTGAAGCAATCAACACATTTACATCAACGCGTGATGAAATCGCGGATTTAAAAGAAATGCTTGTCGATCCTGAAATGGCAGATATTGCAAAAGAAGAATTAAAAGAGTTAGAGCCTAAACTGCCTGATTTGGAACAAGCGGTTAAAATTGCGCTTATTCCAAAGGAAAAAACGGATAGCCGTAACGCGATTTTGGAAATTCGCGCAGGTACAGGTGGTGATGAGGCTGCATTATTCGCGGCAAACCTATTTGGAATGTATAAAGGTTTCGCATCCGCCAATGGGTGGCGTGTTGAGGTCGATAGCGTGTCGGAAAATGACATCGGCGGTTATAAAGAGATTGTAGCCACGATCAGCGGTAATAACGTGTTTTCGAAGATGAAATATGAAAGCGGTGGTCACCGTGTACAACGTGTACCAGAAACAGAATCAGGTGGACGTATTCATACATCTGCGGCGACCGTGGCCGTTTTGCCTGAGGCAGAGGACGTTGATGTTGATATTCGTCCAGAAGACCTTCGTATTGATACATTCCGTGCCCAAGGCGCGGGGGGGCAACATGTTAATACAACTGACTCCGCAGTACGTGTGGTTCACGTTCCAACGGGAACTGTTGCCGAATGTCAGGATGCGCGCTCACAACATAAAAATAAGGCCAAGGCATTAATTATGCTGAAATCTCGTATTTTAGAGGCTCAAATGGAAAAGGCTGCGGCCGAACGTGCCGGTGATCGTAAATTACAAGTTGGTAGCGGTGACAGATCAGAACGCATTCGTACATATAATTATCCGCAAGGCCGTGTGACCGATCACCGTATTGGGTTAACGCTTCACCGTTTGGACGCTGTTTTATCTGGTGAAGAATTGGGGGAGATAACGGATAGCCTGATTGCCGAGGATAACGCATCACGTCTTGCTGAATTTGAGTAATGCGCCTACGCGATATATCAAAACAGCTCAATTCATCACTCGATGCGAGAATCTTGGTTAAGCATGTCACGAGATTAAGTGATGCTGATTTGATTGGTATTGATGACCTCTCTCTTACCGAATCCCAACACGTACAGTTACAAGATTTTATAAAACAACGTCTTGATGGACGACCTGTGGCTAAAATCATCGGATATAAAGAATTTTACGGTCGTGATTTTATTGTGAGTGACGATGTTCTTGATCCGCGTCCTGACTCTGAAATTCTCATTGATGTTATTCTTGAGCGGGCAAAAGGGAGGCGTGGTTTGTCGATTCTCGAACTGGGGGTCGGGTCAGGGTGTCTTGTGCTTACTCTACTATCTGAATTGAACGCTTCAACGGCGGTTGCTGCGGATATATCGTCACAGGCATTAGGTGTGGCACGACGCAATGCGCAATCATTAGGTCTTGGCGATCGTATTTCATTCGTCGAATCAAACTGGTTTGATAATGTGCAGGGGCAATTCGATATAATTATTACGAATCCTCCCTATATAAACAGTGATGTTATCGATGAATTGGCAGCAGATGTGCGTGAATTTGATCCGATTCTAGCCTTGGATGGCGGTGCGGATGGTTTAAATCCGTACAAAGTGATTCTTCCACAGATTCGCACATACATGAAACATGGCGGCATTATGGCGTTGGAACATGGGTATGACCAATGTGGACGAATCAAACGACTCATTGAAAACACAGGGCTTAGCGAGATTCGTGACCATCAAGACCTTGGTGGGCATGATCGTGTTATATCGGCTATCCACAAATAAAATATTGAAAAAAATGAAAATAGGGGTTGTACGTCCCCCACGAATGTTCAATTTTCAACCTATCGGTAAACGACATTGATGAATTGATCATGTGTGGAAACAAATCAGAATTCATCAAGATGATGTGTCCCAAGATCCAAGGACGACACAAGATATGTGATTAAGTTTGCATGTCGTTACGAATATTGTACGCTTAAATGTACGTGTGGATAAGTTAGTGGATAAAAATGTGGATACTTTATGATAAGGAAGGGAAGTTATGAGACATAACGCAAAAAGACCATCGAATAGAAACCGTGGCCCACAGGGCAATAATAACAAGAAAAATGGCCGTATGAAGGTTTATGACAGTAATGGTCCGGATACGCGCATTCGCGGTACGGCATTTCAAGTCACAGAAAAATATGAAATTTTGGCAAAAGACGCTGAACGTTCAGGCAATATAATGTTGGCCGAAAATTATCGTCAACATGCGGAACATTACCAACGCATTATTAATAGCTTTGAAGACGAAGCACCAAAATCAAATGATAAAAAACCAGTTGAACAAAAAACTGAGGCAAAAAAAGAACAACCTGCGGAAGATCTTGGTTTGCCAGCATCAATGATCGCAGAGGCGCCAGTCGATGCAGAACCTGCGACAGTTTAGCGTTTTTTAAGGCATTTAAAATATCAAGACGTCCCTTTTTAGGGGCGTTTTTACTTTGACATCTTGGAATAAATTCCTATATGATGATTTTATGGATGCCTTAAAGGGTTCATGATATTCTGATTATAAGAAAAGGAGGAGTGCCACTATGGACTTCGATAAAATGACAGAAAAGCTTCGTGCTTTTTATCAGGCTGCACAAAGCCTCGCAATGCGTAAAAACAATCAATCATTGGAACCAGAACATCTTTTACGGGTGATGTTGGATGATGACCAAAATGTAACGGATTCGTTGATTACATCCGCGGGTGGGAACATAACCACATTACGCCAAAATTTGGATCAAACATTGGTAAAATTACCCCAAGTCACGGGTGCAGGATCATCAGGCCTCCGTATGGCAAATGATTTGGCACGTATTGCCGAAGATGCACGCATTTTAGCCGAAAAATCGGGCGATAAATTCATAACGACAGAACGTTTGTTACAAGCGATGGTTATGGCGAAAAAGACCGAAGTATCTGCCGTATTATTAGATTGTGGAATTGATGCCAAGGCGTTGAATAATGCGATTAATAGCCGTCGTAAGGGACGCACGGCCGACAGTGCGAATGCAGAAGATCAATTTGATGCATTGAAAAAATATGCGCAAGATTTGACAGAAATTGCACGTTCAGGAAAGCTTGATCCCGTTATTGGGCGTGATGAAGAAATCCGCCGTACGATTCAGGTTTTGTCACGTCGGACAAAAAATAATCCCGTTTTGATTGGTGAACCCGGTGTTGGTAAAACCGCCATTGCAGAAGGTCTTGCCCTTCGTATTGTAAATGGCGATGTTCCCGAATCATTAAAGAATAAGCGATTAATGTCGCTTGATTTGGGGTCGCTGATTGCAGGGGCAAAATTTCGTGGTGAATTCGAAGAACGCCTAAAAGGTGTTTTGGATGAGGTGAAAGAAGCCGCAGGTGAAATTGTTTTGTTCTTAGACGAATTACATACGCTTGTCGGTGCGGGGAAAACCGATGGTGCAATGGATGCAGGAAATATGTTGAAACCCGCCTTGGCGCGTGGTGAATTGCATATGGTTGGGGCCACAACATTGGAAGAATATCGTAAATATATTGAAAAAGATGCTGCGCTTGCACGTCGTTTTCAGCAGGTTTTTATCGCTGAACCAACGGTTGAGGATACGATTTCTATTTTGCGTGGATTAAAGGAAAAATACGAACTTCACCACGGTGTACGTGTCACAGATACGGCAATTGTGTCGGCAGCAACGTTATCACATCGCTATATAACGGATCGTTTTCTGCCTGATAAGGCCATTGATTTGATTGATGAAGCATCCGCAAGGTTACGTATGCAGGTGGACAGTAAGCCGGAAAATTTAGACGCACTTGATCGTCAAATTGTTCAAATGAAGATTGAACGTGAAGCGTTAAAGCGTGAATCGGATGCAGGGTCAAAGTCACGTTTGGATGATCTTGAAAAAGAATTAGACACAATTGAATCTGAATCAGCTGATCTAACCTCACAGTGGCAGGCAGAAAAAGAAAAGCTGAACATGGCACAATCGTACGCTGAATCGTTGGATAAGGCACGAGCTGAGTTGGAAAAGGCCGAACGTGATGGTGATTGGGCAAAGGCCGGTGAGCTGTCATACGGTAAAATTCCTGAGCTTGAAGCAAAGGTTGAGGAAGCATCACATCTATCGAATTCTGCGATGATTAACGAAGAAGTCAGCGAAGATGATATTGCCGAGGTTATTGCAAAATGGACAGGAATTCCTGTGTCAAAAATGCTTTCGGGCGAAAAAGAAAAACTTTTGAAATTAGAAGAGTCTTTAGCCAAACGTGTTGTTGGTCAAGACGAGGCCATAACAAGTGTTGCCAATGCCGTTCGTCGTGCGCGTGCAGGGTTGCAAGACACTAACCGTCCAATTGGATCATTCATGTTTTTGGGACCAACTGGTGTTGGTAAAACTGAACTCACAAAGGCTTTGGCAGAATTTTTGTTTGATGACGACAGTGCCATGGTACGAATTGATATGTCTGAATTTATGGAGAAACATTCTGTTGCTCGCCTTATTGGGGCGCCTCCTGGATATGTCGGATATGAAGAAGGTGGTGTGTTAACCGAAGCCGTGCGCCGTCGCCCGTACCAGGTTATTTTGTTTGATGAGGTGGAAAAAGCGCATGTTGATGTGTTCAATGTCCTTTTACAGGTGCTTGACGATGGTCGATTAACCGATGGGCAGGGGCGTACAGTTGATTTTTCAAACACATTATTGATTATGACATCGAATATTGGCGCTGAATTGCTTGTTAATCAGGCCGAGAGTGCAGACATAGAAGATGTGCGTGATGGTGTCATGGACGCTGTTAAGTCACATTTCCGCCCTGAATTCTTAAACCGCCTGGATGAAATCTTATTATTCCGCCGTTTGGAAAAATCAATGATGGCGCAAATCGTAACGATTCAATTAGGGCGTTTACAAAAATTACTAACCGATCGTCATATTACAGTTGAATTGGATGATGATGCGCTCGCGCTTATTGCGGATCGAGGATATGACCCTGCCTATGGTGCGCGGCCATTAAAACGAACGATCCAACAGTTATTGCAAAATCCATTGGCCGAGGCTCTGTTGAAAGGGGATATATCGGATCACATGAATGTGAAGGTCAGCTGTGATAATGATACCTTGGTATTTAAAGGGGAAAAGTTGAAAAAACAGGCGGCTTAAATATAGAATCATGATAATTTTGATTCATGAAATTTTTATTACTGTCTGCGTTTTTGTTTTTGGCCGCGTGTGAAACGCGCACATTGAACACATCACAAGAATTCTTTATCGATGTTATTGGTACCGATGAAGCGTATTGTATTGTTTCATCTCCGCATCATCGTTATGCTGTAAATGCACCAGGCCGCACTATTATTGAACGATCTGCGGATGATTTAAAGGTTGATTGTCGTGATAACGCGATCCAACGTCGTCGTACGATAACAGTTTTGCCAAAATGGAATCAATTTTTCTATAGCTATCCTGACAATGTAATTGTTGATTTTTCATCATTGGATAATGGAAGCCGTCATAATGGTTATCGTGCTCTTGTAGTTGAAAAACAACAGATGATTGAAAATCCAGTGCAAACTACACCGTTTAATCAAACATTGAATAACGTTTTGACGGAAGATTCTTACAGTGAACCAGTGCAATTAAAAAATGACACGATGGTTGAAAAAAAATACACAATGGGAAGGCGCTCGTACCCAATTCTATTGACAGATAAAGCAAAGTTTCAGGAATCGGGGCCTTTAACACCACCAATGCCATCGAATATTGACCCATCAATTCAATAATGGTGAAAAAAAATAAAACCTATTTATTTTGTGGCGTTGGAGGCAGTGGCATGTCTTCCCTTGCCAAAGTTATATTGTCGCAAGGACATAGTGTCTACGGGTCTGATCGTAATTATGATCAGGGGCGTTTTCCTGATCATTTTAAGGCATTAAAAGATGCCGGTGTCGTTATGGTCGCACAAGATGGATCTGGTGTAGCTTTAGATATTGATGCATTAATTGTATCAAGTGCCGTTGAGAGTTCAATTCCAGACGTTGCAAAAGCGCAAAAACTTGGAGTTCAAATTATTAAGAGGGCAGAATTATTAGCCGAAATTTGTAATGGTGCGTCATCTATTACTGTTGGTGGAACGAACGGTAAATCAACAATTACAGGAATGATTGGCTGGGTTCTTCATAATTGTGGTTATAATCCAACGGTTATTAATGGTGGTGGAATGTTGAATTTTGACCGTGATAACGCTGTTATTGGTGATCCAGCGCGTATTGTAGTTGAAACGGACGAAAGTGATGGCACAATCACGCAATTTCATCCAAATGTCGCCGTTTTGACCAATATTTCAGAAGATCATAAAGATATGGGTGAATTATTGACGATATTTGAACAATATTTACAACAATCACAGTTCCAGGTTTTGAATATTGATTGCCCAAATGTGGCAAAACTAGCTAAAAAATTCCCTGATGCCATGACATATTCAATGGCTGATGTTCCTGATGAAATGAATTTGATGGTGCCAGGAAAGCATAATTTATCAAATGCTATGGCTATGCTAAAGGTTGCTGAATTTTGTCACATAGATCGAGATGATGCATTAGAGGCCTTGTCTGAATTTAAAGGAATTACAAGTCGCCTTGAGATCGTTGGTAAAGAAAATAGTATTACGGTGGTGGATGATTTTGGTCATAATCCAGACAAAATTGAAGCGGGTTTAAAAACACTAAAAGAATCTAAAGGACGTTTGATTTTGATGTACCAACCACATGGTTTTGCACCAACACGACAACATAAGGATGAATTTATCGATGTTTTTGCGAAACATTTGAGTGCAGATGATCTGTTTTATATGCCTGAAATTTTGTATTTTGGTGGAACTGTTGAAAAGGATATATCATCGGCTGACATCATTAAACCGTTACAGGAAAAAGGTCTGCAGGCGTATTACCTGCCAAGCAAAGATGATGTTAAAAATGAAATTCTAAAACAAACACTATCTGGCGATACAATTTGTATCATGGGTGCACGTGATGATTCTTTACGCGCGATGGCTCGTGATATTTTAAGTGCTTTATAGATGGACTCTTTAACTCAAATTGTTTTAGGCGCGTCCGTTGGTGCTGCAATCATGGGGAAAGTGCATGGACGCAAGGCTGTACTTTTTGGTGCAATATGCGGAACTATTCCAGATCTAGATTCTTTTATCCCTATGGGCGATCCAGTTTCAAATATGACTTATCACAGAGGTTTTAGTCACTCTTTTCTGTTTTGTATTTTTGCAACGCCGCTATTTGTTTGGTTGTTTTTTAAAGTAAGATGGTTTGCTATTTCTATGAACGATAAACGTGTTCATGTATCTGTCTTTCTCATTTTTTTAACACATGTTTTGTTGGATGCGATGACGATATATGGAACGCAATTATTTTGGCCGTTACCGTATGAACCAGCTGGATTAGGATCAATATTCATTATAGATCCTCTTTATACAATTCCATTCTTAGGATTCCTAATTTGGTTTTTGGTTAATAAGTCCCAAAGGGCAATTTATACAGGCCTAATAATCAGCACTTTGTATCTCGGTTGGTCTGTGGTGGTGCAAAATCATGTGTATAAGCTTGTTGGTAATAGCGGTACAACGGATGGAAAAATATTAATACAGCCAACGGCGTTAAATACCATTTTATGGCGTGTATTGGTCGTACAAGAGGATCAGTATAAGATCGGATATTATTCATTATTTGATGATAGGGCAGATATTGTTTTTGAAGTGTTTGAAAATGATATAAGCCAATTGCCAGACACATGGGCTGTTAATCGTTTAAAATGGTTTACTAAAGGTTTTTATGGTGTTCGGCAGGTAGATGGTAAAACTATTATGTCTGACCTGCGTATGGGGATGGAGCCAGATCAATACACATTTCAATTCATCGTGAGTAATGATCCTGTGACGCAATATAGACAAAATCCCGACATGTCACGCATAGATGCGTTGTGGGATCGTATGGTGCGTGATTTTTAGTGACGCTGATATCCGATTCATGAATACTCAATATTATGATTATAGGTATTCCAAAAGAAATTAAAAAACAAGAAAATCGTGTGGGGTTAAATCCTTATTCTGTTCAATCGTTAGTTGACGCAGGACATGAAATTATCGTTGAGACTAACGCAGGGCAGGGGATATTCGCATCTGATGCTGATTATATCGCCGTGGGGGCCAAAATTATGCCTGATGCGAATAGTGTGTTTGCCAAGGCGAATATGATTGTCAAAGTAAAGGAACCACAACTTGAGGAGTGTGCCAAACTTCGTGAAAATCAAATTTTATTCACGTACCTTCATCTTGCACCTGACCCTGAACAAGCAAAAGGATTAATGGATAGTGGATGTATTGCCATCGCATATGAAACCGTCACGGGGGAAAACGGTCGTGGATTGCCACTTCTTCAACCGATGAGCGAAGTTGCGGGGCGTATGTCACCTATTATGGGGACGGTATATGGCGCAAAACATTTTGGCGGACGTGGACATTTAACATCGGGTGTTTCAGGAACAGATTCCGCAAATGTGATCGTTATTGGTGGAGGAGTAGCAGGATTTAGTGCCGCCGAAATCGCCGTAGGACTACGTGGAAATGTAACAATACTGGATGTTGATGATGATCGTATTGCATGGTTGAACGATCACTTCGATGGCATGGCGACGGCTATAAAATCCAATAAAGAAAACCTTGAGAAATTGATTCGTGATGCTGATATGGTTATTGGTGCGGTTTTGATACCTGGTGCATCGGCGCCAAAACTCGTCACGCGTGATATGCTTGCGACCATGAAACCAGGTGCGATGATGGTTGATATCGCCATCGATCAGGGGGGCTGTTTTGAAACATCACGTCCAACGACACATGAAGATCCTATATATGAAGTTGATGGTATCATGCATTATTGCGTAGCAAATATGCCAGGGGCGTATCCATTAACGTCAACAGCCGCATTAAATAATGCAACGCTTCCTTATATATTAGATATTGCAAACAAAGGGTGGGCACAAGCTTTAGCGGAAAATGAGAATTTTGCGAATGGTTTAAATGTAAAAAATGGTAAAATTACAAATAAAGCTGTTGCAGAAGCGTTAGAGATCAATTATAACCCTTTTTAATTCGTTTGAAACGAATGCGCGGGTGTAGCTCAGCTGGTTAGAGCGCCGGCCTGTCACGCCGGAGGCCGCGGGTTCAAGTCCCGTCACTCGCGCCATTTCTAGCCTTTTAGGTTTTGTATGGCACACTGGTGGCACATTAAACCACAAATACCCACAACAACTTACGCAAGTTATTAAGACGTAAGTTTATTTTAAATATCATTTGTGCCTTGAGTGTGCCTTTTGAATGTTGTGATGAACTAAATTACTGATACTGAATAATTATTTTGAATAGGCCTGCGGTTTAATTGACCGAAATTGCGTTTTTTAACTTGTTAGTTGTAATAATTTGAAAGGATTGAAGTATGGCTTCTATACAAATGCGTAAAACACAAAATGGTGATACAAGTTACCGCGTTCAAGTTCGAATGAAAGGGTACCCCGCACAAAGGGCAACCTTTAGGCGATTAACTGATGCAAAAGCGTGGGGACGAAATACCGAAACCGCTATTTCTGAAGGACGTTATTTTAAAACGAGTGAAGCTAAGCGACATACCTTGAATGATTTGATTGAGCGTTATATCAAAAAAGTACAAAAAGAAAATCCTGCTCGCCTTATTGATGTTGAACCGATGCTTAGATGGTGGGGGAATGAATTAGGTGATTATGTTCTTGCTGATTTAACTCGCGCCAAACTATCTGTTGTTATTGAAAAATTATCTCATAAAAAAATGATGCGCCGAGACAAAGAGACTGGAGAGAAATATGAAGATACTATTTCACCAGCTCGAGCGAACCGATATATGTTTGCTCTTAGTAAGGCTTGTACAATTGCCGTAAACGAATGGGAATGGATGGATGAAAACCCGTTTTATAAAATAAAGAAATTTAAAGAGAGTAGGGGGCGAGTTAGATTTTTATCAGATGATGAACGGGAAAAATTACTAGATGCGTGTCAGCGGTCCTTATATCAGCCTTTATACACAATTGTGGTTCTTGCTTTAAGTACAGGGTGTCGTAAAGGAGAGATCATGAAGTTAAAATGGCAAGATATTGATTTTGGCCGCCAACAACTTGTATTACATGTCACTAAAAATGGAGATCGTCGTGTCATTCCATTGCAAGGTCATGCTTATGATCTAATGTTAAAATATAAGAAAATTCAACGTATTGATACGGATTTTATATTTCCATCTATCAAAGGCGACAAACCATACGAAATTAAGAAGCCTTGGTTGAGTGCTATTAAAAAGGCAGACATAAAAGATTTTAGATTTCATGACCTGCGTCATAGCGCTGCGTCTTATTTAGCAATGAATGGCGCATCTCTTGCCGAACTTGCAGAAATTTTAGGTCACAAAACACTTCAAATGGTGAAGAGGTATGCACATTTAGTCATGACAAAGAAAAAAAAGAGAGACGGTTCAGAGACGTGGATTTTGGAAACAGCTAAATAAATGAACATTTCATTGTAAACAACAGGAGAAAACAATGCCTTTTGAAAAAGGACAATCGGGAAATCCATCAGGTAGGCCAAAAGGTTCTTTAAATAGATCTACAACAGAACTAAGAGAAACTCTCTCTTCTCTGGTTGATAATAATATTGATAAAATAGAAATTTGGCTAAATCGTATAGCGAAAGAAGATCCCAAAGCAGCCTTACAATGTCTCTCTAGTCTAATGGAATACACTTTACCTAAACTAAATCGAAGTACTCTTCCTCAAGATCCTCCGAAAAATGAAAATAATGTTGATGTTTCTGATATTTTTATTAGGGCTTTGGAAGAAGCAAGAAAAGAAGATCCGTAAAAATCGATTAATATCAATTACTTGATACCGTATCCTATACCGTATCGTCCTTATATTTAGACTTATGCAACCAGACATACGCGCGTGCGCGAGGGATCGCTTTCTAAGCCCTTCGCATCAAAAATAAATATGCTGATAATGTTATCAAAATAATTCCCACCCATTGTGTCAGGAGAAGATTAATATTCACGGATGCCATTGGACCAAAATCACCATGACTTGGGGGCATTAAAATAAAGCTATATTCTTTATTGATTTTAGTTCCATGCTTTCCAAATATTTCAAATGGAGGAAATAACAATGTTATCAAGATGGAGATGCCAGCAATGAGAAAGATATTGTGTTTATTCATCACTCAACTTCTTTCAAAACAGCTTGGAAATATCCTGCATTTTCATTCACACTTGCATTAACGGCATCACCAAAGATACCAAATAAAGCGCTATATTTAGACGCAGTCCACATTGCATCACTTCTTGGAGTTACCTCAAAGCTATATGTCTTACGTGGCTCTACGGTAAAACTACTTGCGTATTTTGTTGATGACCCAATTGTACGCAATGTGACATTGATGTCGCCACTTTTGATATCATAAACAATACCGCCCCCACGTACTAGACTAGCTATCTCACGACCATTCACGGAAACGTCAGCGGCGGCGGCCATATAAAGTAAGCTGTTGTCTCGTGTGAATATTAAACGAGAGTCATTCGATGGTATGGGTTCTTTCAACAAAGATAGATTTGTAACACCTTTACTTCCACATGCTGAAACCAGCGCCATTGATAATATTAGTATAATTTTTTTCATGTCTTCTCTCCTTTTAAATATAAAAAATCACCAGTAAGATTGCTCTCAACTGGTGACTGGGTGTTTATATCCGTTACGTTAGAAACGGCGCGATGCTTTTGGCTTGCGCTTGGACATGACATCGCCACCCAATCCAAAGATTGAGTAGCGACACTCTTCCGGCAGTGTCATTAAACCGCTAACGTATGGGGATATAAAGCCCCAATCATTCCAATGCAGAACAATCACTGTCAGATTGGCTTAATGATACTTTCATTGCAAGGTGTAAATCAATTTTGTCTTGTCTTTTTGTGAGGTTGTGCCAATCATTAATGTGCAATGGTATCAAAAAACAAAAGACGACATCACTATGTTCCTAGCGGTTTAAGCAGTAATTTCTGTTTAGAACCGAAACAATTTTATCTTTATGATACAAAAGGAGAAAGAATTTCACAGGCGTCACCAAAGGATGTGTTTCGCATTAAGGATCTACACTCCATCGTTAAAGATGATGGGAGTATTGATCATAATGTGATGGAAGATGAAATGATGCATTTTGAAACAAATGGTTGCAAGGCAATTAATCATATTATAAATGGTGAAAAAATATCTGATGAAGACAAATCGTGGATAGCATATTTTTGGGCTTTGCAAATTTTAAGAACACCTTTTATTCGTGGTGGTGTCGAAGAATCCTTAAAGGAAACTGTTCGGGCAACTTCTCGTGTATTGGATCAACAAGGCCAATTTGATGAAATACCAGAAATTTTAAAGCCATTTGGTAACAGTTTTTCTGAACTTTTAGATAATGGCGCATTGGATGTTACCATATCGCTTCCTCAAGTTACAATGATGTCATTAGTTGCATTGCCTGATGCTGCAAATTTTATTCAAAATATGAATTGGTGTCTATTGGAATCCAGTGCTGAAAATTACTTTATTTTATCCGATAACCCTTGTTCTATGATTGATCCTGATTTTGATAAACATAGTTATGGGGTCGGTTTAGCTAATAAGAATATTGAAATTAGCTTACCAATTGGTAAAAATTACTGTCTTATTGCATCTTGGAATGATATCCCCTCTACAATGAAGGCAACACCGCGCTTGGTAAAAGCGATTAATCAAAGAACAGCTATGTTTGGAGATCGTTTTTTTGTACATCCATTAGAAACAAAAAAGGTTATGAATCTGCTCAAACCATATTCTGATGTCTTACCAAAAATGGACTCTCAATCAATTCCTGTACCGGAAGGCGATAAGATAGGTTATTTAACTATTTCTCGACAAAATATTTTTAACGAACCTTTAGCTAGGAGAATGTACAAAGCCTTACCACTTATATTTCCTGATGTAATTCATTAATTGTAGTGTGGTATTTTTAATGGCTTTGATATCTAAAATATTCATCATAGATAGATTTATAATTAATTCTAATTTCAAATTTATCTAAAACTTTGTCCATGGATTTAAAAACGTTTTCTTCTGTTCGTATCGATGTTTTTTTAATTTGTAATAGTAATAATTTTTCTTTTTCGGCAATGGCGTATCCTTTTCTTAATATGCGTATGTGAGGAATTTCAAATTTATATTTGGTATCACCAAGTTCTTTTTTTATTTCATTTTGAAGTCTGTTTGATAGATCAGAAGTTTCATTAAATTCTATTTTTGTACCTTTGTAGTAAACTTCAAAGGTATTTATAATCGCTATACCAGAACCATTGTTTAAGAGGGTGAGATTCCTAATTTTATAAATCCTATCTTTATCATTTTGATTATGTGTTTCCACATGATCGGTTAAGAATGGACGAACGGATAGTCGATTATGCCTGCGACTTACTTTTAACTGCCAAAGGGTGATAAATAGAGCGCATAAAGCTATTATGCCTTGGTAGTGATTACCTAAAAAATCCATTATTTCATTTAGAATAGCTATAATATAAATAGTCATATCGTGATTTCCTTATCGTTTATGTGTCGCGCAATGTGATAGATATCTTTTTAAAAGTAGATGTAAAACATAAATGAATACATCTGTATTCCAATTAAAATAATCCACATATTCAAATGATTATTAATCACAAGATAAACTAAGGTCTTGTGATTTTGTCTATCAGACATACAACTTTAGTGCGTTGACTCTGTTGGTTAACGACTTAGGTTGAATGTAACAAATTGATATGAATAGAGAACAGGATGAATAAAAAACAAATAAAACGTACGATTTTTGGATTAATTGTTTTGGGGTGTGTTGGATTTTATTTTTGGAACACAGTGTCCATGGATATCCATTACAAACTTACAATTAATGTCCAAACACCAGAGGGCATTGTGTCGGGAACTACCGTGCGTGAGGTAAAAAACACAGCATTAAAGAAAAAAATTGAAGTGTTGCCAGGACAAGGAAATCCAGCGAATATTCGTGGCGAAGCCGTTGTTGTTGATTTAGGTGAACGTGGTGTTTTTTTTGGTTTGATGAGTAATGACTTATATAGCGGTTTTCCGACTATCGGGGCATCGACGTATAAAGGTTTGCAATATTTTAATTCATTAGATGTGGGTGATAAACGCGATATCCCCAAAAAACATTGGCCGCAAATGGTGACATTTACAGATATTAATGATGCAAAGACAGTGACGCGTGTATTACAGACCGGTTATTGTGACTGGCCAAGTTATCGCGATAAAAAATGTCCTGTGAATGAAGGTCCGTATGAAGTTGAGAACAATTTAGAAAGCACTTTTGGTAAAGGCGTCTCTATCAAGTCTGTCACGGTTGAGATTACGGATGACAAAGTGACAGCGGGAATTGTTGATAATTATTTAAATTGGTTATCAAATGTTGGTGGCGGTTATTTAGATGGAAAATTCATAGGCGGAGGGCCTGAATTATCTAACATTTTGCATAGCGGCAACTTTAAAAAAGGAGAATAACTTATGACATCATCGCAATTAATGAATGCAATATTTTCAATGGATTCATATAATCGAGGGTATGATGCAAGGATTGTTTTTGGAGGTAATCCTAGTGAGAATAATTATTCGTTAGATGCGGAGAGTACAGGCCTTGGTAATGCCACGATATTTAAAAATTTAGGAAGTGTGAGTGCACAAAATATCGGTTTTTATGCTCTGGCTTATCAATATAACGGTGAAACGATTATTTCTTATCGGGGAACAGATGATTATGACGATATAACGGATGTGTTTTCTAGTTTAGATGTTGAAAATGGTTGGTCTCTTGGTGCTGGAATAGAGAGTAGTGATCAAGGTCGAATGGCAGTTCAATTTTATAACGCTGTTGATGATGAAACTACAAATACGATTAGTACAACTGGACATTCACTTGGTGGTGGACTCGCTGGATATGTGGCTGGATTGTATGCTAAAGATGCTAACGTTTATGACAGTATGAGTTTTGTTACTGCCATGAATGATACGGCAAAACAAATAGTCACACTTGCTGATTATACAGGAGATACGTTTTATGTCTCTATCATGCCTGATGAAATATCGGGATATACGCCACCTTCTGGATATACTGTTATTTCCATTGAAAATTTTGCATCGGCAGATGTTATAAACAATGTTTATGGGACGAATTCTCCATGGAATCCTGATGAAAGTGGAATATATCAATATTATATTTCGGGAGAGAGCCTTGATAGTATGGTTGGTTATAATACAGCGAATCAATCAGAAAAAATTCTAAATGATAACGGTGTACTGTCCTCAACAGATAAACACTCTAAAGGACATGGAACACTACCAAGTTTACGTGCTGCGATGAGCCTAAATTCTAATTTAGAAATAATTGTGGCTAATGCATTACCTAATTTTAATACACCTGATTTGGCAAGTTTGCGTACAGCCGTGACACCAATTTTGAATGAGTG
>CALSUG010000008.1 GCA_943789475.1 uncultured Alphaproteobacteria bacterium | reverse complement strand
ACAAAAACAAGCACTGAATTAGAAACATCCGAGGCTATATGGTTAGCAGAAACAGCAGGATAATTTTTTAATAGAAATCATAACGCTTGTTTTTAATTTCCCATCGCGGTGGAAAACCATACCGTTCAAAGTAATCATGTCCTGTTTTAAGATTTATCCAAAAATCAAAATGAGGTGAAGATATTTCAGCTACCATGCGTTCTGGCGTCATTTTAAATGGGAAAATATGAACAGGAACGTCAACTTGTCCTGCGCCCAATGCGCGTTCGACCAAAACATATATCTCCTCGATCATTGGGTCTGTCATCGCGTAACATCCCTCGCTAACACAATCACCATGCACCATCAAAAATGTTCCCGTTCGTCCATGCGCGCGGTCATATGCATTGGGAAATTGCACATTAAATGAAAGGTGATATTGACTGTTCGGATTTAAATTTTGAAGATCTGTTGAATAAAAGCCCTCAGGTGATTGAAAATCACCTTCTTTCATTTTTGGGCCTAAAGCACCAGAGAATTTACAAATTGGATACGTTTTTACCAATGTATACTGATGACTATTCTCACCTTTCATCCATAATTCAAGAATGTGTTCTTCCTTGAAAATACGAACAAAGACGGGATCACCAACATAGACTTCATGTGTTTTTAATTCTGGTGACAATCGATTCAGTGCCTGTCGCCATTGCGCAGGAATGGTTACACATCCCGCAATCAATAGAACAGTCAACAGACCGACAACACGCATTATGATTGGCGTTCCAATATAGCGGCAAAGAACCCATCCGTTTGTTGACGCAAAGGACTTAGACGTAAGTAATCACCTGTCACTGGGCATTCCTTTTCTGTTCCCATATCTGCCCACGCTTGTGGAGCAGGGACAATTTTGAAATTTGGATTGTCTTTTAAAAATTGTTCGACTTGATTTTCATTTTCTTCGGCGAACAATGAACATGTCGCATAAACCAAACGTCCACCAATTTTAACATTTTGCCAAACACGGGATAAAATATCGCGTTGAATATTTTCAATCTCTTCGTGTTTTGGCCCATAATGATGCCAACGCAGATCAGGATTACGACGCCATGTCCCTGATGATGAACATGGTGCATCAACCAAAACAATATCAAATTTATCCTTTTGACGACGCAACCATTTACGATGCTTATCATCCGACAATGGACGCAATTCAACATTATGCACATCAGCCTTTGTCAGGCGTGGCTTTGCATTTGCCAGACGGCGTTCCTCGATATCCATGGCAACAATGCGTCCTTTGCCCCCCATTGCGGCGGCCAACGCCAATGTTTTACCACCACCACCAGCGCAATAATCCAACACCTGCATGCCAGGCTTAGCATTACAAATAAGGCCTAAGAGTTGAGAACCTTCATCTTGAATTTCAATCAGACCTTTACGGAAAGCTTTAGTCTTAGACAAGTATGATTTTGATTTGAGGCGCAGGCCAACAGATGAATAGGCGCATTTTTCACTTTCAACATCATCCTTTTGCAACAACGCTTGTGCCTCATCAACCGATATCTTGATCGTATTCACACGAATATCCAATGTTGCGGGTTCAATCATTGCATTCATTTCATTTTCAAAATTATCTTTGAAAACATGACGCAATTTGTCTTCCGCCCATGTCGGACATTCAACTTGTACCGCCACCGGCATATCCTTGTGATTAAATTTATTTTTTCCAATCTTGCTCAACGCAATATTTTCAACTTCAGATAATTCTTCTGGATGATATTTATTACCGTTAAAATAATTCGGTAAATCATCAACAGCGATACCATCAATGAGCAGCGCACATAATAATCCACGCGAACGTGGTGATTGTGGCAATTCCAAATGGTCACACCACCATCCTAACTTCGCATAGGCACGCATCATTGTGTATACACGTTCCGCGATATTAGCACGATCTTTTGAACCGATATAACGACGGCCACGGAAATAATCTCCGCATACGGCATCCATAGGAACACGATGTTGGGCGCATATTTTGTCCCATAATTCAATTGAGGCTTGGTATCTTGCTGCAGGTGTCATGCGCACAACATAACAGGAGATGTGGATAAAAGGATAGCCGTTTTTTACATTTCTGATATCCTGTTATTTATGAAACGCGATCGTCACACCAAAATCCTTGCAACCCTTGGGCCAGCGTCCGATACAAAAGATATTTTAATGAAATTAATTCAGGCAGGTGCCGATAATGTCCGCATGAATTTTTCACATGGAACGGCCGAGGATCACAAACGCAGGTTTGATATGATCCGGGAAATAGAAACGGAAACAGGAAAACCCATTGGTATCGTTGCGGATATGCAAGGCCCAAAACTACGCGTTGGTATATTCAAAAATGATAAAATTGAGCTCATCGTCGGGCAATCACTTCGTTTTGACCTTTCAGACGAATTAGGCGATGAAACCCGTGTCCAATTGCCTCACCCTGAAATTATTAATGCCGTTAATGTTGGTGATCGCTTATTAATGGATGATGGAAAGGTGCGTGCTATCATCGCTGAAAAAGGTGACGATTACCTTATCGTTACAATAGAAGCCGGCGTAAAATTATCCAACAACAAAGGGGTAAATGTACCAAACGTTAAATTGCCTATCCCTGCCCTCACAGAGAAAGATCGTGTTGATTTGGAGGTCGCACTTGATTTGGGTGCAGATTGGATCGCACATAGTTTTGTCCAAACAGCCGAAGATGTTCGTGAATGCCAAGAACTCATCAATGGGCGAGCAAAACATATTGTGAAGTTAGAGAAACCATCTGCATTGAACGAGTTGGATGAGATATTAGAATTAACCGATGCAATCATGGTTGCACGTGGTGATTTGGGTGTTGAAATTCCACCTGAAAATGTTCCTGCCGCGCAAAAGCGTATTGTGCGTGCATGTCGCGCGCTTGGAAAACCCGTTATCGTTGCCACACAAATGTTAGAAAGTATGATTGAAAGCCCACAACCAACTCGTGCAGAAGCCTCCGACGTTGCTACTGCCATTTACGATGGTACTGATTGTATTATGTTATCCGCGGAAACAGCCGCGGGTGATTATCCAATTGAAGCAGTATCAATGATGAACCGTATCGCGGAATCCGTTGAAGGTGACGAATTGTACCGCACGATTATGGACGCGGATCATCCTGACACAGAGACACATAATACAGGCGATTCAATCACCGCCGCCGCATATTATGTCGCACAAGATATCGCAGCATCCGCAATCGTGAATTACACAACATCCGGATCCACAGCATTACGTACGGCACGCCACCGTCCAACTGTTCCTATTTTATGCCTGACTGAATCTCATACGACGGCTCGTCAATTGGCATTGTCATACGGTGTTCGCCCTGTTGTCACCATTGATGTTGATAATTTTGATGATATGGTTTCACGTGCAAGCCGTATTGCCCGCACAAAGGATTTTGCCGAAAAAGGTGATAGTCTTGTTATAACCGCAGGTGTTCCATTTGGAACCGTGGGGTCAACAAATGTTTTGCGTATTGCAGAAGTTGAGTAATTAAACCGCGCGGGCAACCATTAATTTTTTAATTTCTGCGATGGCCAAGGCTGGGTTCAACCCCTTTGGACATGTTTTTGTACAATTCATAATTGTATGACAACGATACAAACGGAACGGATCTTCCAGCGCATCTAAACGATCGCCTGTCGCCTCATCACGACTATCCGCGATCCATCGATAGGCTTGTAACAAAATTGCCGGCCCAAGGAAACGATCACCATTCCACCAATATGATGGACATGATGTTGAACAACAAAAACACAAAATACATGCACTGACTTCATCAATTAATTTTTGCTCTTCTGGTGATTGTAGGCGTTCACGACTTGGTGCCTGTGTTTGCGTTTGCATCCACGGCTTAATCGATGTTAATTGCGCATAAACATGATTCAAATCAGGTACCAAATCTTTCACCACAGGCATATGTGGTAACGGTGTAATTTTCACATCACCCTTCACCTCATCAATTGGCTTAATACACGCCAATGTATTCGTACCATCAATATTCATCGCGCACGAACCACAAATCCCCTCACGACATGAACGACGAAATGTTAGAGACGGGTCTGTCGCATCTTTAATCTTAATCAATGCATCCAAAACCATTGGCCCACACTCATTCATATCGACCTCAAACGTATCCATTGCAGGATTTTTTTCATCATCAGGTGTCCAACGATAAACCTTAAACGTTTTTTTATTATCCGATGTTGAAGGGTAATGTTGTCCTTCTTGCACTTTGGAACTTCTTGGTAGTGTAAATTCAGCCATACTTATATCCTAACATATATACTATTAAGATATTGTGTTTTTACCAAACTGTGAAGGGTTAAATATAGCTTACCCTGCTTTATCTAGTGCCGGCTCATTCACAGGAATTAATGTTGGTTGCACACCAAATTCTTGTGCCAGATAGTTATGAAAGTTTTCCGTTGATATAAACGTCACGCTTTTTAAATTTAAGTCACCTTGATGTAATTCAAGCGATCCCTTGAGCATGTCCAACATATTATCCATACCCGCATGATACAAATGCGTGTAATACACCGCCGCAAAAAACTGATTCACATGATTTTGTTCCAACTCTTGGTTGTGCTTTCGCTGATCCTCTAACTGATGGTACAGATCTTCATGTGCTAATTCATAATCAAAAATTACAACGCGTAATTTGACGTGATATCGCTTTCCATCAAAATATGAACCCGTCACAATCATGGATACATTACAATGATGATCGCCTTCAAATTTATGAGCCCTTAACGCAGTGCCGAATGCTTGTGCAATCGCCGCTGACAGGCTTTCTTTTGAATGGCCCTCCCCTTTTTCTGAAAATATATGTGTCATAATCATATCCTCCTTTCCAAAAGGTCAGAGGCATTATACGACTTCACTCAGTGCAGAGTCAAAATTAACAATATATACATATTTTTAATTTACAATTGCAAGTAATGGACAACACTATAACATCAAGAGCACTGCCATCATCTTTTCCAACTATTTCAGTCGGAGAACTAAAAAAACTATCTCCCACGACTATAGGTAAAAATATCATTGGTTTTTCAGTCGACGGTTGGCCTAATAATAAATTTTGCGAAGCCCTTTCCTATCATGGACTTTATGGTCAGCAAATTCGCCATAATGGCACGTTATTAGTAAAGTTAGACTTGAACATTCCAAAACATCAAATAGCTCTTAATCAATTAAAGAAAAATAATGATGACACCTACCGTGTCGGTGTTGGAAAATATGGATTTGGCCCTGAACCCATTTTACTTACGTCTAATATCAATGACGCAATAAAAGCGCAAAACTCTTTACAACAAGGTAGTGTTTCAAAACACGAAGCAAAAACATTGCTAGATTGGGTAATACAAAAAACACGAAATGCTTTAATGCATTCTAACGACGATCCATATAAACAAAAAAACTCATCTCCTCTAGAATACTCTGGAGCTTGCGGATATGGCCAAGGCATTGTTGGTCATCAATGTGAAAATATAGGTATCCATGTGAAATACCATCAGGTCGCATCATTATCCAATTTCTCTAGAAACAGACACGCCTTTAATGTTGTAACACTGCCTGTACAAGATAGTAAAACAGGTAAAACACAAGACCGACACTACCTTATTGATACAACATTTAGACAATTTTTCGACTGTGAAACTCACGGCATTAATGCCAATTCAACCATAAAATCATGGGGAGCAATATTAACAGAAACAAAGGGCGGCCGAGAGCTTGCCGATGCAATATTAAAACACGGTTTCGTCGAATTAACAGAAGAAACAGCACGTCTTTATGTCGAATCGCAAATCGCAATCAAAAATGAAGAAACAGCTCACTATGATGCCGCAGTATGGGAAACCAACTCCGCTTTAGCAGCCTTAACAAAACAAAGTACAATAGACAATGACTACGACCTTGAAGAATTAAATGATGTAGACATCAAATCTCCAAAGGAACATCAAACACCATCAAGTTTTTGCACACAAAAATCACCTGCAAAAAAAAGTGCCTCCATACAACCGAGTTAGTATCGCTAAATATATAACGTTAGAATACAAAACATTAATTACGGTAACTGGCTCGATGTAATTCAACGGCTTCGACAGTTATACGCGTACATGGCAATGGGCAGAAATTTTTCGCTATTTCCTCTAAATCCATTGTCATTTTTTTCAGCAATTCATCACCACGCCCTGGCAATAAACGTAATGTAACATGTATCATTGATTGCGCGCCATCATCACCGATCACAACATGATCAAGAGGTATTGCACGCGTCTTTAAAGAAGTTATTTGAACTGTGTCTTGATCGCCTAAGTTATTATGAAGAGCGTGCAATAAATCAGGAATACCATCAACATCACGAGTATGCTCAACAATAATATGTGGCATTAATACACACGTTCCTTTGGTGGAATTGGATTAACATCTTTCGTCAATGTGTATAAATGGACAGGGCGATCGCCTAATGTCACGTTACCATCCGCCGTAATATATGATGTTGAATGCTTCATCCAATTTTTATCATCACGATCTGGGAAATCATCACGGGCATGTGCACCACGAGATTCTGTACGATCCGCTGCGCAATGCATTGATACAACCGCTTGTGACAACAAATTATCCAATTCCAATGTTTCAACCAAATCGGTATTAAACACCATTGATTTATCAGAAACACCAAGGCCGCCCTTTTTGGCATAGGCAGCATCAATTTTAACAACACCTTCTTTTAAACTATCGCCTGTTCTAAACACCGCCGCATGTTGTTGCATTGTCGCTTGCATTTCACCACGTAATTCAGCCGTTGGAATTTCGGATGTTTTGTTACGGATATTATCCAAACGTTCAATTGCACGTGATCCATCATCCGCACCCAATGGCTTATGCCTTGCGCCCGACTTAACAGTTTCTGCCGCACGTTTCGCCGCCGCACGTCCAAACACAACCAAATCAAGCAATGAATTTGACCCCAAACGATTTGCACCGTGAACGGACACACATGCCGCCTCACCAATCGCCATAAGACCCGGAACAATCGCGTCCGTATCTTTTTTCGTTGGATTAATGACTTCACCATGATAATTGGTTGGAATACCACCCATGTTATAGTGAACTGTTGGAATAACTGGAATCGGCTCTTTCGTTACATCTGCATTTGCAAAAATACGTGCAGATTCCGCAATACCTGGCAGGCGTTCATTAATCACATCCGCACCCAAATGCATCAAATTCAAATGAATATGGTCGCCATTGGCACCAACGCCGCGACCTTCATTAATTTCAACAGTCATAGATCGCGACACAACATCACGTGATGCCAAGTCCTTCGCACTCGGTGCATAACGTTCCATGAAACGCTCACCTTCACTGTTTGTTAAATATCCACCTTCACCACGAACACCTTCGGTAATTAGACATCCTGCACCATAAATTCCTGTTGGATGAAACTGTGTAAACTCCATATCTTGCAAAGGAAGACCAGCGCGCAATACCATCGCATTACCGTCACCTGTACATGTGTGAGCCGACGTACACGAAAAATAAGCACGCCCATAGCCACCCGTTGCCAAAACAACCTGATGTCCACGGAAACGATGCAATGTTCCATCATCCAAGTTCCATGCCATTACACCTAAACACTCGCCATTATCACCCATAATAAGATCCAGCGCAAAATATTCGATAAAAAATTCTGCTTGATGCTTTAAGGCTTGCTGGTAAAGCGTGTGCAAAATTGCATGACCTGTACGATCAGCCGCAGCACATGTGCGTTGCGCCGTTCCTTCACCATAGTTTGTCGTCATTCCACCAAATGGACGTTGGTAAATTTTACCATCCTTTGTTCGTGAAAATGGTACACCATAATGTTCTAATTCTATAATCGCTGGGATTGCCTCACGACACATATATTCAATGGCGTCTTGATCACCAAGCCAATCTGACCCTTTAACAGTGTCATACATGTGATAACGCCAATCATCATCACCCATATTCCCCAATGCAGCAGAAATTCCACCCTGCGCAGCAACAGTATGCGAACGTGTTGGGAAAACTTTTGTCAAACAAGCCGTTTTCAAACCAACCTCGGCCATACCGAACGTGGCACGAAGACCGGCTCCACCCGCTCCAACAACGACAACGTCGTATTCATGGTCGATAATTTTTTGTCCGTTATATTCTGTAATCATTTTTATCTCACATCTCTTTCAAAATTTTATTTTCACACAAAAAAGGCTTAACACTTTCTCCTAGCAACCCAACATCTCCCCCTGCACATTGATTTTGAACAGTTCCGTAAAAAACATCTCCATTAAAAAATTTCATTTCCTCTTGAGTCTTCAAGTTCACCACAACATTTTCAGAGGGGCAATCTTCTCTGCCCCCTTCAACATGTAAAGGTTGCTCTTTAGTCATCTTCGACGATTTCACATTCACCTTTATCGTCATCGCATCTTCATCATAGTTCACAATCATACCAGATACCTCACATATCGGAGAAACTGGCAAAGCCGCCGTCATGCTTACAGAAGCAAAAAATATCACCGAAAATATGGTTAAAAGGGAAAGCCTCATATTTTTCACTTATAGTGCCACTTGAAGGATGCTAAAAATACATGCAATTGCCATTCCGAAAAATAAAATGCGTTGCCCTAATAATTTAAAAATTTTAAATCCTTCATCGTGAACGTAATCTTCGACAATAACCTGCATTCCTAAAACAGAATGGTAAAATGTAGACATTACAAACAATATCAAGAAAATCGCGTGGAGAGGTTCACCAACAAAGGCCAACACCTCTGTATATGTGGCACCAACATTAAACACCAACGAGTATATCAACCACAAACCAAGAACGAGATTAACCACTGCCGTCATACGTTGCATAAGCCAGTGATCCAAACCTGTTTTAGCAGATCCCAAACCATTCGCGCGTGACATTGGCGATTTTAAACCACCTTTATTCCATTTTAGTAATGAACTCATACCGCACCTCCGATCAACATATCCTTATAAACATACGCCCACGTTAGAGCCGTTAAGATTGCAGCAATCGCAATAACAACAAATCCTGACACTGACGCCGCTTTTTTCTCAAATAAAAATCCTGAATCCAGGACAAAATGGCGAATACCTGTGCTCATATGATAGTAAAATGCGGCACTCCAGCCGATCAACAATATTTGTCCAAATGTGGATTGGCAAAATTCAATAAAATATTCAAAGCTTTCACGTCCGTCGGCCAATGCAACCATTCCCCATGTCACAAGGAATAATCCAAACGTTAAAAACACACCTGCCATACGGTGTAAAATTGATGAAATTGATGTTATTTGCGGTTTATAAACCTGTAAATGAGGAGATAAAGGGCGCTCTTTTTGTATCGAAGTATCAGTCATGGGCAAGATTATAGTCCATTTTCATTTTAGGAAAAGGACGAAATGCATACTATACATTATGATAGGAGAGATACTCCCTCCTATCATAACTCAATTTATTTAAAACACTTCGTTTAGTAGCGATTTATACTTGTGTACTCACCATTTGTTTTAATCGTAACAGTTAGTGGCGTTTTCGTTCTATTACGCCAAAACCAACCATGATATCCATCAAAATCAGCCACAAGATCACCATTGCTGCGCACTGCGGATCCTCTGCTATAGTTATGATAGTTAATTTTCAACTCTTTTGAATCACCATGAACGTCAAAATTCGCCTTTCCACCATCGGTCCACCACTCATAATAAACCGCACTTCCCTTCTTCATAGAAACTTTAATTTCTGCTCCTTCATCAGGTGCAAGTGTTACACTCATCTTATGTTGCATAGATGGCATGACTGTTTCTGTTTGAAAAACTATTTCCTCCACTTTCCCCTCAACGATTAACACTGATTGCTCTTCTTTCGTTGCATCAATTTTTGCATCCTCTGCCAAAGATGACTTAATCTCACCCATCCGCTTAAGGCCAATTGTGCTTCCAACACCCGTTGGATCAATGCCGTATTCTGCCGGCATAACAACAGTTACAAGCAAAACCATTGCAACGACTGCCGCAATAATTGTCGATTTAATCAGTTGCCCTGTTGAAGGCAATTCCTGTTTTTGTGGTACATTTATATTATACATTTTATATTTCCTTTAAATTTTTATTTATTGTGTGATGTAGCCTGTGATTTGATAAAACATGAGCAAAAAGCCCAACATCATCATGAACGCATTTGCGTGATATGCCTGTTTCATAAACAATTTTGATTTTCGCCAATAACCGATGACGATCAAAATAATCACAAGGGCAAGAATTTGTCCCAACTCTACGCCGATATTAAAAAAAATAAGATTTGCAAGCAAACCATCAGGAGAGAGTTCATAATCTAAGATTTTTGTAGCAAGACCAAAACCATGCATAAGACCGAATAAAAAGGTCGCGATTTTAGTGTTTGGTTGAACCCCAAACCATCGCTGATATGCCCCCATATTATCCAATGCTTTGTAAACCACCGAAAAACCAATAATGGCGTCAATGATATAGGCGTTTATACTAACCTCCATCAACACCCCTGATAACAAGGTGATCACATGCCCAACGGCAAACAATGTCACATAAATTGTGACATCCTTTAATCGATATAAAAAGAAAATAACCCCAAACAAAAACAAAAGATGATCATATCCCGTCATCATGTGTTTTGCGCCAAGGTAAATAAAGGGAATTGAATGCACCCCCGTTGTTTCCTGAATATATCCTTTATCTCCTGTGGTCACACCATGCGCCACAGCATCAGGCATAAAGCCCAATAATCCAAACAGAACAAACACCATTCCAACAATAATATATGGTCGTGTTTTATCTGTATTTAATTGCAATAATTGCATCATTGTTTATCTCCATTTCTTGATAGAGCGTTAAAATAAAAAGTAGAAATAGAGGTGTACACCACCTCAAAGTTAAAAAAATTCTTTAACTTATATTCGCAAACGTTGTGTTGAGAGATAAATAGAGACATTTTCCACTCTATCAGCCGCACTCACCATCAATGGTGGCGCACGTGTCCTGATTGAGGAAAGAAGATAATCATTAAAGGATACAAATGATGTTAAATCAAAATCATATTCATGCTTGATGAGATCATAATCAGCACCAGCATTTTCATCGTCAACCTGCTTTAAATCGACATGCAAATATTCACCATAAATCATTACAATATCGGTAGAAACAAGATGGTTATCGTGTTCTGCATGGTGAGTGGGTGAAACATGAACTTTTGATTGATGAATAGCTTCATTCACATCGTGTGGCATCACCGACACCAACACTGGGAAAACCATAACGGTCAACAATAATGTTAAAACTATTCTTCTTATCATCACTCTTGTGAGAATATCTTCGTTTATAAAATTGGCAAGCTCTATTTAACAAAACCATCTCCTTGCTTTCATCACACTGACATGCTTTAATTCCCGCCATGTTAAACAAATTTTTCATTACGGATCCTGATAAAAATCAGACCTCAAAAAAAGATAATCAACTTCGCAAACTTATACCAAACCTGATCACCCTCGGATCAATGGTATGTGGATTAACCGCCATTCAAATGGCAATTGGCGAACAATGGAGCAATGCCGTTCTGTTAATCTTGGTTGCAACAGTCTTAGACACGTTAGATGGTGCCATTGCACGCCTTTTGAATGCGACAAGTAAATTTGGCGCAGAATTAGACAGCCTTGCTGACTTCCTTTCATTTGGCGTTGCCCCTGCGACTGTTATGTATCTATGGCTTCTTAATGATGCTGGTAAACTTGGGTGGATTGCAACACTCGTTTTCGTTATGGCATCCGCCTTACGCCTTGCACGATTTAACGCAAGCGCAGAAGAACAAGAAGAAAAACCAGAATGGGGTAAGTACTTTTTCAGTGGTGTTCCTGCACCAGCTGGATCAGGAATCGCGTTATTGCCCATTATCATTTACCTGCAATTGGATACAGATTTATCCGATTACAATATTGGAACACCTTTAATCGCGGTGTGGGTGATGATTGTTGCCGGATTAATGGTTTCACGCCTACCCACATTTTCATCCAAACAAATTCGCCTACCATCAATCGGACTTATCCCAACATTGGCCGTTGTTGGATTATTCCTTGCTGTTTTGATTAACGCCCCGTGGATTACATTAACGGTGAGTGGGTTAATTTATACCGTGATGATCCCCGTATCATACCGTGTTTACAAATCACGTGAAAAACGCGCATTAAAGGTTGTTAAATAATGCTGGATGGTATTATCCGTCCAATTATTGATCCACCATTAAATACGATTGCCTCGTTCACAAAACGGTCTCCACTAACGGGAAACATGATCACCATCACTGGATTTTTATTTGGTGTTTGCGCTTGTATTTGTGCCGTCCAATCCTTCTACGTTTATACGCTTATCCTTCTTATTCTCAATCGCCTATGTGATGGTTTGGACGGTGCGGTTGCACGGGCGCGTAATGAATCTTCTGATTTTGGTGGTTATCTCGACATTATGCTCGATTTTATTATTTATGCTGGCTTTCCATTATCCATGGCACTTTCAATCAATACACTAGAATCCTATCAAGCTGTAGCATTCGTTTTATTTGCGATAGTGACAACAGGAGTGTCCTTTTTGGCTTATGCAATTATTGCCGCAAAGAAAAATTTAGAAACGACACAACAGGGTAAAAAATCATTCTTCTTTTCTAACGGGCTAATGGAAGGAACAGAAACAATAATCTTCCTATGTCTTTTGTGCATTTTCCCGATTTATTTTGTAGAGGCTTGCTTTGTATTTGGAGCACTATGCCTCATGACAACCGCACTCCGTATTCGCATGGCATATTACGATTTTAAATAGATTGATGTCTTAGAGCAATAGCCTCCGCCACATGTGCCTTGGACAATTTTTCCGCACCACCATCCAAATCCGCAATCGTTCGTGCGACCTTCAAAACACGATAATACCCACGCGCAGACAAGTTGAGTTTTTCAATCGCTTTATCAAAAAACGAACTGGCATCATTGTCCATCTGGCAAAAACGATCAATGTCATCTGTCGTCAATGCAACGTTCAATTTACCATCACCATTTCGAGCATATTGAATGGCATGGGCACGTTCAACACGGGCGCGCACTGTCTCGCTGTCTTCTCCTTTAGACACATCACGTAATTCAGATACTTGTACGGGCATGACATTCACAAAAATATCCATGCGATCCATAAATGGACCTGAAATTTTTCCCTGATATTGTAAAACTGATTTTGGATTACACCTGCATTCATGCGTTGATGATCCATGAAAGCCGCATCGGCAAGGGTTCATCGCCGCGATTAATTGAAAATCGGCGGGGTATGTCACGTGCGATTGTACACGCGCAATTACGGCCTGCCTCGTTTCCATTGGTTGCCTTAAGGATTCCAAAGTTGCACGATTAAATTCTGGCAACTCATCCAAAAACAAAACACCGTTATGCGCCAATGATATTTCCCCTGGTTTGGCGCGCGTTCCTCCTCCCAGCAAGCGCAGGTAATGAGGCCGAATGGTGTGGATTGCGATATGGACGATCCTTTATTAAACCTTGCTCAGGTAACGTCCCGGCCAGCGAATGAACCATCGACACATCCAACGCCTCACGCGCACTCAATGCTGGCATAATTGTTGGCAAACGTTCCGCTAACATCGATTTTCCAGATCCTGGTTCACCAGACATCATTATGTTATGACGCCCCGCCGCGGCAATCTCTAATGCGCGTTTTGCGCTTTCTTGCCCTTTTATATCTGATAAATTTTTAGATGATCTATCATCCACAATACCTAACGTTGGAGGAGAAACCTCACCCGTCATGACTTGGGTTCCCTTCAAATGATTAATCAATTGCAATAAATTTGCAGGTGCCAAAATATTATCAACGCCCGACCATGATGCCTCGGCATGGCAATCGCGCGGACAAATAACACCATAGTTTTTTTCAACGGCATAACATGCACTGGGCAATATTCCCGATACTGACCTCACCCCGCCATCCAAACTCATTTCGCCAAGTGCCACATAATCGGTTAAAGCATCCGATGGAATAACTCCCATCGCCGTTAGCAATCCTAATGCGATGGGTAAATCATAATGTGCGCCCTCTTTATTTACATCCGCGGGTGCCAAATTCACCGTGATGCGTTTGGGAGGAAGGGATAATCCCATCGCATGCAATGCCGCACGAACACGCTCTCGCGATTCCCCCACCGCCTTATCCGGCAAACCAACAATCGTAAATGCGGGCAGGCCAGATGCAATATGCACCTCCACCTCAATGGGTAAAACATCCATCCCTTGAAAGGCCACAGTATTGATTTTGCAATCATTTTTAACAGATAACAAAAAGGGAACAAAATAGCAACAAACTATTTTGTCTTCCTTCGTTTTTTATTAAGAAACAATATGATATCCTAATAATATAAAGGGGAAGTACAGATATGTTTGATGAACTCATTTCACAATTTCAAGGTAAATTAAAATTCGCACCAGACTTTAAAAAGACAGTCGCATTTGTGGTCAAAGACCATGATGATCACCGTATTGTCGTTGATTGTGCCGAACGCCCCGCGGTTTGTAAATGAAGGTGATGACGAGGCCGATGTCACATTAATTGCCGATCTGATCTGTTCAAAGGATTAATGGACGGAACAAAAGATCCCAACATGGCATTTATGATGCGCAAGTTGAAAATAAAAGGCTCCATGGGTATCGCCATGCGATTGAATGTCATATTAGAGGATTAATTTTCTCCATTATTTCAAATTAAGCACAAAATCAAATTGAAATTGGTTTAAATCGGAATCGATAGTTTTTGATTTTTCTGCCATTTCGACCTAAACTATAGTTATGTTAATTAAAAATCATCATAAGAATGATTGAGCATAATAAATTTAGAGTTGGGTAGAAAGAAAATGAAAAAATACAAAAGCATCAGCATGGCAATATGCCTGTTCATTGCGGTTATTATACCGCCACATAATCAATCAAACGCGTCGATAACACACGGCACAGTGAATGATCGACTCTTCACATACCCCATGCCAGAAATAAAAACCATCAATAGATATAACAAAACAGGAAAAATATGATCAAAAATATATCAATAAAAAACAAGCAGCGGTTGCTGCGCTTGGACTTTACCTTGGTTATAAGGCCGCAAATACATCATTGAAATAATATGAACTAAACAGAATGCTTCTGATTTAAAAAACAAGGTTTCCCCCTTACCTTCGTGCATAAATCAGAAACAAAACAACGATTTGCATTGGGCATACATCGTTGAAACATAAGAAGCCTCTACACTCTCTTCGTTTCCTCACAGATGAAGAGAGTGTTTTTTATTTCTTTTACGCCACGGGGCTTCTTTTTCCCAATCACCCGCCATGATACAACCATAAGGTAAAACCTCATCCACAATATCAGCCAAACCATATTCAGATATTTGCGACTTCACTGCCGTAGCATTTTTATACGCAGAAGGAAGTTCTGACGCATCAGGAATCCCCATATAAAAACGCGCATCAATGCCGTTCGTTTCTTCTAAAAATGCATCCTGTTCGGTCTTGTCACCCAACATACGTTTATGTGCCGTTCGCGAATAATTACGCCCTGTGCCATGAGGTGAAAACCCCAAACCATTATCAGCATTCTTACCTTTTACAATCAAAAATTGGTTCCGCCATGTTTAATGGAATGATGGTTAAATCAGTCGCGTCATCCGCCCATTTATCAAAGGCTGGTGTCGCCCCCTTTGCATGATAAAATAATCCATCCGATTTTTTAAAAACAAAATTATGCTCATTCCAAAATCGATCAATAGGCTTCGCGTCAATTTTCGACGCCGCCATATCATGTATCACCGTATGATTTGCCTTTGTCCATTCACGAATAATTTGTAATGCATTCCAATATTCTTTCCCATCTTCTGTGTCCGCAGGTATCCACGCATTTTGTTTTAACGTTTCGGGCGATATTTTTACTCTATAACTTTCCGCAATTTTCATACCCTCCTTATAAAGTTTTGCTCCGGGAGCGCGCGAACCATGATGTGTCACTAACACGGTGTCGCCTGTCGATTTTAACTTTCCGACATACGCAAAATGGTTACCATCTCCTTGTGTTGCGAAATGTTGCTCTGCGCTATTCATATATTTTTTAAGAATTTTATTGTCTCTAATTTTCTCAATTAAACATTGTGACATTGAAACACAATCATTTCGCCCTCCAGGGCCAAAATGCGTAACATCATGCACCGCGTCCAACAATAACTTCGGATCGACATTCCCATAATTTGTATAAAACATAGAACAACAAATATCCGCCGAATGCATCCCTGGGTGAATATCGGTTGATGCAACAATGCCACCAACGGGAATTGTTCCTATCGATCCAGCAGGACAAGTATCTGGCATAATTGCACCCGATTTTATCGTCGGGGTTCGCATTAACTCCTCCATCGTTTCAATACATTTATCAATATTCGCCCGTTCATATTCATTTTCTGCACGAATGTTAATATGAAATGGCACACTCCCCTTACTTCGTAACGGTATTTGGGGAATATCCTTTGGTTTCATGTCCTCAACCATATCCCAAATATTTGTACCATCAGGGGCATTGTTGGCCGCATCTATCGCTTTTTGAAACCATTTCCCAGGCTCATAATCTTTTTCAATTAAATCTTTTCCAGTAATCATTTTCTTAATCCATATGATAAAAAACCCGCCAATAATAGGGCGGATCGATTTTCGATTTTATGCTTTCAATATTAAACGCACATGCAAAACCTACCCATTCGAGTATTATTCAGTTCATCATGTCGCATATTCATTTTTAAAAACATAAGCTAATATAACATTTATTTTTTACATTTAATATAAAAAACGCCCTTGGAATGAACCAAAGGCGTTTTTAAAATTCTTATATCATCATTGTAAATAGGTAATAACAAATATCAAACCGCTTTATGATCTGGCGGTGACCTACTCTCCCGTGGCTTAAGCCAAAGTACCATCGGCGCAGGTGGGTTTCACGTTCCAGTTCGAAATGGGATGGGGTGGTTCACCACCGCAATAGCCACCAGATCATAAAACAGTCTGATAAAGAGTAAAGATGTACTTCAATTCCGCTAAAGATATCAAACATATTTACAACATGCATATATATTTGAACTTTCTCAAGCCAATCGAGCAATTAGTAATGGTTAGCTTCACGTGTTACCACGCTTCCACACCCATCCTATCAACGTGGTGGTCTTCCACGGCTCTAATGGGAAATCTAGTTTTGAGGGAGGCTTCCCGCTTAGATGCTTTCAGCGGTTATCCGTTCCGTACTTAGCTACCCAGCGATGCCACTGGCGTGACAACTGGTACACCAGTGGTACGTCCACCCGGTCCTCTCGTACTAAGGGCAGCTCCTCTCAAATTCCTACACCCACGGCAGATAGGGACCGAACTGTCTCACGACGTTCTAAACCCAGCTCACGTACCACTTTAATCGGCGAACAGCCGAACCCTTGGGACCTGCTCCAGCCCCAGGATGTGATGAGCCGACATCGAGGTGCCAAACACGCCGTCGATATGGACTCTTGGGCGTATCAGCCTGTTATCCCCGGCGTACCTTTTATCCGTTGAGCGATGGCCCTTCCACGCAGAACCACCGGATCACTATGACCGACTTTCGTCTCTGCTCGACTTGTCAGTCTCGCAGTCAGGCAAGCTTATGCCATTGCACTCAACAGTTGATTTCCGACCAACCTGAGCTACCTTCGCACGCCTCCGTTACATTTAGGAGGCGACCGCCCCAGTCAAACTACCCACCATACAGGGTCCCAGATCCAGGTTAAGGACGCGGTTAGACATCAGAAGTTCAAAGGGTGGTATTTCAAGGGTGACTCCACGACAACTGGCGTCACGCTTCAAAGTCTCCCACCTATCCTACACATTAAATCCTAATACCACTGTAAAGCTGTAGTAAAGGTGCACGGGGTCTTTCCGTCTGACCGCGGGTACTCCGCATCTTCACGGAGAATTCAATTTCGCTGAGTCTACATTGGAGACAGTGGGGAAGTCGTTACGCCATTCGTGCAGGTCGGAACTTACCCGACAAGGAATTTCGCTACCTTAGGACCGTTATAGTTACGGCCGCCGTTTACCGGGGCTTCAATTCAGAGCTTGCACACCTCCTCTTAACCTTCCGGCACCGGGCAGGCGTCAGACCCTATACGTCGTCTTATCGACTTCGCAGAGCCCTGTGTTTTTGATAAACAGTCGCCACCCCCCTTTCTGTGCCCCCCACTGTAAGTTGCCTTCACAATGGGGCACCCTTCTCCCGAAGTTACGGATGTCAATTTGCCGAGTTCCTTCAAGTATAGTTCTCTCAAGCGCCTTGGTATACTCTACCAGTCCACCTGTGTCGGTTTGGGGTACGGTCTATATGCAGGGGCTATTTCCTGGAAGCTTATTCTGCATACACAATCCAATAAGGATATACAATTTACCCATCGTCACTTCCCGCAGGTTCAGGAATATTAACCTGATTCCCATCGACTACGCCTTTCGGCCTCGCCTTAGGGGCCGACTAACCCTGCGCAGATTAGCTTTACGCAGGAACCCTTGGACTTTCGGCGAGGAGTGTTTCTCACACTCTTTATCGCTACTCATGTCAGCATTCTCACTTCTGATACCTCCAGCAAACCTCGCGGTTGACCTTCACAGGCTTACAGAACGCTCCGCTACCACTCATACTAAAAGTATGCAATCCGCAGCTTCGGTGTATGGCTTTAGCCCCGTACATCTTCGGCGCAAGAAGACTTATTTAGACCAGTGAGCTGTTACGCTTTCTTTAAAGGATGGCTGCTTCTAAGCCAACCTCCTGGTTGTTTTGGTCTTCTCACATCCTTTCCACTTAGCCATAACTTGGGGACCTTAGCTGACGGTCTGGGCTGTTTCCCTTTCGACCATGGACCTTAGCACCCATGGTCTGTCTGCCAGCTATACTCTTCGGTATTCGGAGTTTGGTAAGGTTTGGTAAGGCTCGGGCCCCCCTAGCCCTATCCAGTGCTCTACCCCCGAAGGTAATCATCGCACGCTCTACCTAAATAGATTTCGCGGAGAACCAGCTATCTCCGGGTTTGATTGGCCTTTCACCCCTAGCCACAGCTCATCCCCTCAATTTTCAACATTAGTGGGTTCGGTCCTCCAGTGCATGTTACTGCACCTTCAACCTGGCCATGGCTAGATCACCCGGTTTCGGGTCTAATCCATCATACTAAATCGCCCTATTAAGACTCGCTTTCGCTGCGCCTACACCTCTCGGCTTAAGCTTGCATGATAAGACTAACTCGCTGACCCATTATACAAAAGGTACGCCGTCACACCGTATAGATGCTCCGACTGCTTGTAGGCATTCAGTTTCAGGTCTATTTCACTCCCCTTATCGGGGTTCTTTTCACCTTTCCCTCACGGTACTTGTTCACTATCGGTCGATCAGGAGTATTTAGGCTTGGAGGATGGTCCCCCCATATTCAAACAGGATTTCACGTGTCCCGCCCTACTCGAGGACTTATCAATTTTTACCTATACGGGACTATCACCCACTATGGTCAACTTTCCAGAGTTTCTAGTTATTAAATAAGCCACTGGCCTGGTCCGCGTTCGCTCGCCACTACTAACGGAATCTCGGTTGATTTCTTTTCCTCCGGTTACTTAGATGTTTCAGTTCACCGGGTTCGCTTCATTAACCTATGTATTCAGTTAATAATAAGACACATGTGGGTTTCCCCATTCGGAAATCCTCGGATCAAAGGTTGTTGACACCTACCCGAGGCTTATCGCAGCCTGCCACGTCCTTCATCGCCTCTGATCGCCAAGGCATCCACTAAACGCCCTTTTTATACTTGAGAATAGTTCAAACATATAAACACGAAGTTCATATGATATTGAATTACTCAGCGGAATTTTGGTCAGAATGATTGTTGTCATCTTGAAAAAACAACAATCATTTTGTGAATATAATCTTCACGTCTTCCATCTGGAGATAGAAGACAATTATATTCGTCTTTACTCTTTATTACCTATTTACGATGTTGATTTAAGAACCGAGAAAAACATTTCTCGTTTAAGTATTTTAAAAACACTTAAAGAAAAAATGGTGGATCCTAGCGGGATCGAACCGCTGACCTCCTGAATGCAAATCAGGCGCTCTCCCAGCTGAGCTAAGGACCCTCTAATTTTCTTAAAGATGGTGGGCCCGAGTAGACTTGAACTACCGACCTCACCCTTATCAGGGGTGCGCTCTAACCAGCTGAGCTACGAGCCCTACTTGGAACTCATATGTTCCTTGAAACCATATACAAAACAGAAAAGATATGAAGACAGCAGATTCTTTCAAAAATGCTTCATACAAGACACATCCTTAGAAAGGAGGTGATCCAGCCGCAGGTTCCCCTACGGCTACCTTGTTACGACTTAGCACCAGTCGCTGATCCTACCGTGGCTGGCTGCCTCCTAAAAGGTTAGCGCACCATCTTCGGGTAGAACCAACTCCCATTGCTTGACGGGCGGTGTGTACAAGACCCGGGAACGTATTCACCGCGGCATGCTGATCCACGATTACTAGCGATTCCAGCTTCATGGACTCGAGTTGCAGAGTCCAATCCGAACTGAGACAATTTTTGGGGATTAGCTCACTCTCGCGAGGTCGCTGCCCATTGTCATTGCCATTGTAGCACGTGTGTAGCCCAACCCGTAAGGGCCATGATGACTTGACGTCGTCCCCACCTTCCTCCCGCTTGTCACGGGCAGTTTTGCTAGAGTACCCAACTGAATGCTGGTAACTAGAAATAGGGGTTGCGCTCGTTGCCGGACTTAACCGAACATCTCACGACACGAGCTGACGACAGCCGTGCAGCACCTGTACATCGTCCAGCCGAACTGAAGGAAAGTATCTCTACGATCCGCGACGAGTATGTCAAGAGTTGGTAAGGTTCTTCGCGTTGCTTCGAATTAAACCACATGCTCCACCGCTTGTGCGGGTCCCCGTCAATTTCTTTGAGTTTTAACCTTGCGGCCGTACTCCCCAGGCGGTGTGCTTAACGCGTTAGCTGCGTCACTAATCCCTGAAGGACTAACAACTAGCACACATCGTTTAGGGCGTGGACTACCAGGGTATCTAATCCTGTTTGCTCCCCACGCTTTCGTGCCTGAGCGTCAGTAATGGTCCAGTTGGGCGCCTACGCCACTGGTATTCCTCCTAATATCTACGAATTTCACCTCTACACTAGGAATTCTCCCAACCTCTACCATACTCTAGAAAGGAAGTTTCAAAAGCAGTTCCAGGGTTGAGCCCTGGGCTTTCACTTCTGACTTTCCAATCCGCCTGCGCACGCTTTACGCCCAGTGATTCCGAACAACGCTCGCTCCCCCAGTATTACCGCGGCTGCTGGCACTGAGTTAGCCGGAGCTTCTTCTATCGCTACCGTCATTATCTTCACGATTGAAAGAGCTTTACAACCCGAAGGCCTTCTTCACTCACGCGGCATGGCTGGATCAGGGTTTCCCCCATTGTCCAATATTCCTCACTGCTGCCTCCCGTAGGAGTCTGGACCGTGTCTCAGTTCCAGTGTGGCTGGTCATCCTCTCAAACCAGCTACTGATCGTCGCCTTGGTAAGCCATTACCTTACCAACTAGCTAATCAGACGCGGGCTTATCCTTCAGCGATAAATCTTTGGACCGGAGTCATTATACGGTATTAGCAGCCGTTTCCAACTGTTGTTCCGTACTGAAGTGTAAATTCCCACGCGTTACTCACCCGTGCGCTACTTTCCACCACCGAAGTGGTTTCTCGTTCAACTTGCATGTGTTAGGCCTGCCGCCAGCGTTCGTTCTGAGCCAGAATCAAACTCTCAAGTTTAAGATTCTGTTTCAAGCGCCCGAATAAATTCGAACACTCTCACATCAAAGTTATGTTTTTAGGAAAACATACAAACCATAAAAAATTAACGAAAACTGTTATAGCGTTTTATAACATTTTGTCTTATTTGCGTACAATTAAGATATACATTAAAAACAACAATTTCCGTTTTGCCTATAAAAGGTGCCTCATATAGATCAACTAAATGACCATAACAAAACATCTTATCCAAAAACTGCTGCCTGCATATCTTTTCTATTTTCAATATCACGATGTTCAAGAAACGACATATCTTCAAATGATCACTCAAAATTCAACATGTTATTTGCGACTTAATCTCTGAAGTCGAAGCGCACTATACTTTGGAGCCTCTCGTTCGTCAACCCTTATTTTTATTTTTTTTGATTTATTTTGTTTTTCTAAAAAACCGCTAAACCATTCAAATTTAAAAATAAAACAGCGCTTCTTCTTGTTTAACCAGTTGCCTGCGCTGCTGTCGTGAGAGGGGTTATAGTATGGTTATGGGGTACCTGTAAACACCTAATTTCACTTTTATTAAAAAAAAGTTCGTTTTTTTTCAAGAATGGCGGAAAAGGTAGGTTTTAAACTGGGCACACACCCACCAAACACCTAAATTTATTTTTTGAAGGTTCCGCAGGTGAACTTTTAACCTCTGGTGCAAAGGGAAGATCACCAATAAATGACATCTGCACCCGCGGTGATTCATTAGATACATCTACCGTATCTAATGCCTCTTTCCAAATAGTATCAGGAAAAGCTGTATTTATTTGCGCCCTAAGGTCATCCATCTCAGTCTTCGCACGCCTATAAGAGCGCTGATCCAATACAGGCTTAACAGCAAACCCAACCTTAGCTAAACCAGCGACCACACCACACCCCATCATCATATTCATCAAAGGTATAGCAGCCTGCGTTTCATGTAAAACAAAGCCAGCGCCAGCGACAAGCGCAAGCCCCGCCATCACATTAAAGACCATACAAGCCTTTGATGTCACTTCCGCATGTTGAAACAAAGCAGCACGTTTATTGAATTTCGATCTGTATTTTTTATAGAGTTCATCCCTATGACTATCCAGAATGATTTCTCCATCCAAACTTTTCACCTGCCCCACAGCACCCATTTCAACGCCCTCATTATTTCAACTACAGGGCATTAATACTCCAAATAATAAATATGTCAATATTTTATCTCTCTGGCTCATCCGATTCGAACATGGCATATATATAGGTATGAGCTTATCTATTATATTACTGACTATTCTTTCTGGTATTTGCCTCCTTCTATGGGGGCTTCGCACAATTAAACGCGCAGTATTACGCGGATACGGCACACAAGTGCAGGCAGGAATAGCGATTGGCACAAAAAATCGTTTCGTCGCACTATTCTCAGGCATAGTTGCCACACTACTGTTACAAAGCTCTACCGCCGCGGCATTACTCGCCTCTTCATTTGTGGGTCGTGGCCTTATGACCGTTAGTGCAGGACTAGCCATTATGATTGGTGCGGATATAGGGACGTCCCTTGTCGCACAAATATTATCATTCAAGATGGAATGGCTTGCCCCTCTCTTATTATCAGGTGGTATTATCATGCACCTTATATATGACGACGGATCACACAAACGATTCATGGCGCGTATTATCATGGGCTTAGGTTTCATGTTAATGGGATTGGGCGTTATTCGTGAGGCTGCAAGCCCCCTTTCCGCATCCGAAACACTCCCCCTTATATTACAACCATTAGAAGCCGAACCGATTCTTGCCCTTATTATTGCGGCACTCCTCACATATATGATGCATTCGGGATTATCTGCCATATTATTGTTCGCGGCATTAGCAAGCAGTGGTGTATTGTCATTAGAGCTATCTCTTACATTCCTTGTCGGCGCGAATGTTGGTGTTGCCGTTATCCCAATGATCGCGGTTATGCGTGATGTGCCACAAGCGGTTCAAATACCGTTGGGCAACATCATTATGCGAATGGTTGTTGGCGTTATTGCATTGATTGCGATTCCTTACCTATTAGAAGCCTTCAAAACAATTGATTGGAGCATTCAACAAAAGATCATATTCACGCACATCGGATATAATGTTTTGCTTGGCATTATCTTTCTTCCTTTCGTAGGCACACTTGCAAATGTATGCAAAAAGTTAAGCCCAGCCAAAGAAAGTGAAAAAGAATTAGAATTAAAACCACGCTATTTAGACAAAAAAGCACTATCGACGCCTTCTATCGCACTATCATGCGCAACACGCGAAACATTGCATATGGCAGAGATATTAGAAGACATGTTAACCAAGACATATCCAGCCCTTGCCAATAATTCGCAAGAAAACATTGATGACATTCGTGCAAAAGACGATGTATTGGATAATATTTTTCGCGCGACAAAGGATTACATCATTCGATTAAACCGTGAAGAGTTAAGCGATCATGAAGCAGACCAATCCATGCGAATCATGAATTTTGCTACAAATATCGAACATGCCGGTGATGTGATTGAAAAAAGCTTGATGGAAATGGCCACAAAGAAAACAAAACGTAAAGATCAATTTTCCGAAGAAGGCCTTGCCGAAATCAAATCATTCCATAAAAATGTTAAAAAGAACCTGCAGCTGGCGCAAAATATCTTTTTATCCAGCAACCCCGATTTGGCCCAACAATTGTTAGATTACAAAAAAGGACTAAAGATTGCAGAAAGCAAAACATCTGCCAATCACATGAAACGATTACAAGATCGATTGCCAGAAACGATGGCCACATCTGGTATCCATATGGATGTTATACGCGACCTTCGCCGTATTAACACCTATGTCACATCCGTAGTGTATGATGTTTTGGAAGATTAAGACAACATTCCAAACAGGTTTTTAGGATCGGTGGGAAGCGCAAGAAGATCGATATCTTCGGCAAATTGTGTGTCTTGCGTTTCACGCATGATATAATTGAGCGCAGAGAAATCCTCAATCGCAAACCCAACCGAATCAAACACGGTGATCTGGCTATCACCTTTACGTCCCTGTACATCACCTGTTATCACCTGCCACAATTCTGTTATAGGATGATCCTTATCCAATTGTTGTATTTCACCCTCTATCCATGTTTGTTCAGGATATTCGACAAAAATATCGGATTTCATCAATATAGCTTTATCCAACTCTGTCTTTCCTGGGCAATCACCACCAATGGCATTAATGTGCATTCCCTGCCCCGCCATATTATCAGTTAATATTTTTGCCCGCGCCTTATCCGCCGTACATGTTGTAATCACATCCGCGCCAATAACGGCATCTTGTGTGCTTACTCCCCTATAAATCGTAAAGCCACGACCACTCATATTTTTTTCAAATTTATCCATGGCATGGCCGTCAATATCATAGATTCGTAAATCCGTTACCCCCAACATAGCTTTAAACGCATGCGCCTGAAATTCAGCCTGACACCCCGTTCCAATCATAGCCATTGTTTTCGAATCTTTTCGCGCCAGATGTTTTGCCGCCACCGCCGACATTGCCGCGGTACGCATTGCCGTCAATATTGTCATTTCCGATAAAAATTGAGGGTAACCCGTTTCAACATCTGCCAAAACCCCAAACCCCGTTACCGTTTGCTTACCAAGATCACGATTTAATGGGTGACCGTTCACATACTTAAATCCATATGTTTCACCATCAGATGTTGGCATTAATTCAATAACACCTTTTTCCGAATGCGATGGAATGCGCGGTTGTTTTTCAAATTGTTCCCACCGTTTGAAATCATTTTCGATTTCACCCGCAATCCCCATTAATATATTTTCAAGACCACGCTCATGTATAAACGCGACCATATTTTCAACTGAAACAAATTGAACCATAGAAAAAACCTCCCATTCCTTATATAAGTGTACCATGAATAACATCGTCGACTTCAAAAAACCCAAAAAACAAAAAGATCAAAAGCCCAAGCATCCGCCTTTAATCAATTTACCTCCGATTACAAAGGCTCTTTTACTCATTATGATTGCTGTGCATGCTGTTGCATTTTTATTGCTGGATGAGACCACACGCGCATCACTATTTCTTAATTTTGGATATGTTCCTGCCATTTGGACAGGACAAACAGATTACTCAATTGATTTAAATGCACTTGTATCACCTATCACATATATGCTCCTTCACGGTAACATGATGCACATCATTATGAATGGAACAATGTTGATGGCGTTTGGTGCAGGTATAGAAAAATGGTTAGGCGCAAAACGTTTTCTTATATTCTTTATCTTATGCGGAATTGGGTCAGTAATTGTCGAAACACTCATTCATCCATTTGCACAATATCCCGTTGTTGGGGCATCTGGCGCAGAAAGCGGATTGTTTGCGGCAATTCTCATTCTTCTTCAATCCCAAGGCCGTCTGCCAACTGGTAAATATGGTATTTGGCCATTCGCGGCATTTTGGATCGGATTATCCCTTGTCTTTGGTTTAATCGGTGGAAGCGTGATTGGTAGTCAAATCGCATGGGCCGCACACCTAGGCGGCTTCATCACTGGGTTTGGATTATTACGCTTAAATTATTTTAAAGCCCCTCTTTAAGCTTACGACGAGTTTCTTCAATCATACGCACTTGCTCTTCATCACTATCATCGTAATAATCAGATGCACGTTGCCACATATAATGCGCCTCACGTTGACGTCCTAATTTCCAATACACATCCCCCAAATGATCATTAATGACCATGTGATACGGGCGAAGGGACGCCGCGCGTTCTAAATATTTAACTGCTTCATCATGTTCCCCCATGCGATATAATATCCACCCCATTGAATCCACAATAAATGAATCATTTGGGGCAAGTGTGACAGCCTGCGCAATCATCTCACGAGCCTTTTCTAATTCTATTCCACGATCCGCATAAGCATAACCAATATAATTCAATATAATTGGGCTATTGGGAAGCTTGTCCATTGCAATAAACAAATCTTTTTCCGCCTCATTCCAACGATCCATCAAATCCAAAACAATTGCACGTGAATAATAAAGAGGCAGCAACTCTCGTGGTAACTCACCATTATTCACCTCTTTTGATAATACTTCCGCTTGATCATAGGCTGACAATGCCTTTTCAAATTTCTTATCCGCACGATAAATGTTCCCTAGCAGGTAATACAATTCAGCCTTATTAGCCCCTGGCAACTCTTTCGCTTTTTCAACAATATTCAAAGATTCATCAAAACGCTTCTGATTTAGCAATATATCAACACGTTTCGTTAATGATCGTTGGTAATTATCATCGCTGGGTAAAACCTTCGCATAAAAATTTAAAGCAACACTATCTTGTTTTTGATAAGACAAGATATCCCCGATTGTTGCGTATAAAAATGTTAAATCAGGTGACAAATACGTTGCCATTTGCGCAAATAACAATGCGCTGTCAATCGCACGCTCCCCCAGCATCGCTTTTGCCAAATCATGAAACGCCATTGCCAATGCAGATTGAATTGTTTTTGGCGCATTTTTATCAACTGCCTCCATTAATTTTGGATTACGGATTTTAGATTGAAGAAATTTGTATGTTTTTTCCTGTCCTGCGTATTTGGCGGCTAATGCCTTATATACGAGCTGTGTGTCACTTAACCCTCTTACACTATCGTTAACTTTATTTGGCGGAATTTCCGCATCTAACCATGCCCCAATAATTGGCCCCGAAAATTGTGCCAAAATAGAGCCTTTCATATTCTCGCTCAACGATCTCGCCGTTGTCATATCATTTTTATGTATTGCCTGAACCACCAAAAACAATCGCGCCAAATCAAACGCATCCTGCGCTGTTTCTTTTTGGTCATCTTTCACAAAATATGTTTCTTGTAATTCATTTGCAATTTTTTCAACTTCTGCAAAATCACCATTGCCCATGGCCAATGTCATGGCACGCAATGCGGTTTGTGGATTCGTTTCAAATTTATCGTTTAAAGTCGCAAAATTTTGCCATGCATGAGACCAGTCACGATTATTTTGTGCATGCATGCCCGCAAGGATCAATCCTGATTGCGTATCACGCACTTGAAAATAGGATTTAGGCAATAATGGTGGCAACATATCACCTTTACCATTCGCTATATTACGGTGCAAATAATGACTCGCCCCCCAATGAATTCCAAGGGAAACCCCAACGAACAAGACAAAAAACAAAACAACAGTGCGGAAAAAATAAAACATGTAATCACGATTCTAACACGAAGTATAAAAATCACTATAGGGAAAGATCATCTCTCCAATAGAACCTTTACAAAATAATAAACACCTTCTGACAACCATCCTGATGGAGTTTGCTTATAACAAAATTCACGTTTACCATAAACGGATGCTGTCGGTCCTGTTCCAAAGGCTACTGGTATCGATGTTGAAAAATTACCTGTGAACAGGGGGGTATTAGATATATTATCCTCAACTATCGTTTCCGTCTTATCTCCAATCATACGACTAAGTGCCTTACAAGTATCCTCTGTCAACACATTCATAAACAAAAGTAATTCAGGACGATCTTCAACGCCAACACCTGCAATAGCTCCCGTTAGAATTGTTCCTGATCCAGGCATATAAGCACTGTCTGGCAATCTGGATGGATGCACTGATGCTTTTGGAAATGTTACAACCGGTTCAGACAAACCATTAAAATGAAATATATTACACTCCCCCCCTACCGGTGCATTCGAATTGTGCCCCACGGGCACATTATACGTGGCTCCATTAACACGTGTCCAAATTGTATTACCAAAATCCAATTGATTTTCTGCACATCCACTAATTCTCAATCGATCTATTGCTGTTTTTACACGATTTCCAAATGTCATAATTTGTGTCGCTTGCAATTTTGTTGATTCACGATTCATCGGGTTTTGATTACGACCATTATGTGAAACGGCATACGTTAGTGCGGCAAACAACGCGACTGCAATTAAAATAAGAAAAAGAACATTTCCGCGCTCATTAGACATCATTTTTAAATACTATTTTATTTACATTAATGAATAGTTAGGGCCACCACCACCTTGGGGTGTTGTCCAATTAATGTTTTGGCTAGGGTCTTTGATATCACATGTTTTACAATGCACACAATTTTGCGCGTTAATGACAAATTGATCATCTACAACTTCGTAAACACCTGCAGGACAATAACGTTGTGCAGGTTCGGAAAATTGCGGCATGTTCACCGACATGGGCACCGCGCTGTCTTTTAATTTCAAATGGCTTGGCTGATCCTCATCATGTGCCGTATCCGATATAAACACCGATGACAAACGGTCAAACGTAATCACATTGTCTGGCTTTGGATAATTAATTTCCGCGCATTCACTTGCTGGTTTCATTTGCGAATGATCCGCATGATTTTTCAATGTGTATGGCAACATCCATCCACCTAATGTTTGGAACACGGCATTCATGAAACCACGTTTAAATCCTTTATGAAATCCAGGGCGAATATTACGCACTTTATATAATTCTTTATGAACCCAGCTCTTTTTAAACAAGTCAGTATAGGATGTGACCTCTGCACCACTCATATCCCCCGCGCCATGCGCCTCGACCAAGGCCTCGGCCGCGATCATTCCTGTTTTCATCGCACTGTGATTGCCCTTAATTTTAGCAACATTCAAAAACCCAGCCGTATCACCAACCAACACACCGCCTGCGAATGTTAATTTTGGTAACGATTGCAATCCACCTTCGACCAGCGCACGTGCACCGTAGGCAATGCGTTTTCCACCTTCCAATAATGGTTTGATCGATGGGTGCGTTTTAAAACGTTGCATCTCTTCAAATGGTGACAAGTATGGATTTTGATAATCCAACCCCGTCACAAACCCAATCGAAACACGGTTTTGATCCAAATGGTAAATCCATGATCCACCATAGGTGTTGCTATCCATCGGCCATCCACTTGTATGTGTGATTGATCCCTCACTATGTTTTGCGGGATCAATTTCCCAAATTTCCTTAACGCCCAATGCATATGTTTGTGGGTCGCTGTCGGCGCGTAAGTCAAATTTTTCGATCAACTGTTTTGTTAATGACCCGTGGCACCCTTCGGCAAATACGGTTTGTTTGGCATGTAATTCCATACCCGGTTCAAACATATCCGTTTTTTCACCGTCTTTGCCTATCCCCATATCCCCCGTGGCAACACCTTTCACCGCGCCATTATCATCAAACAATATTTCAGCCGCGGCAAATCCAGGATAAATTTCAACACCTAAACCTTCGGCTTGTTCGCCCAACCAACGGCCCAGCTGTGATAGGGAAATAATATAATTGCCGTGGTTCTTCATCTGCGGTGGCGTTGGCATCCATTTGGATTTTGTTTCGGTCAAATAACGAAACTTGTCTTTACCGGCCTTAATCTTTAATGGTGCACCTTTTTCTGCCCAATCAGGGATCAATTCGTTTAACGCACGTGGCTCAAATACCGCGCCTGATAACAAATGTGCGCCAACTTCTGATCCTTTTTCAAGAACACAAACGGACATTTCAGGATTCAATTGTTTTAACCTGATCGCGCATGACAAACCCGATGGCCCCGCCCCCACAATCACAACATCATATTCCATTGATTCTCTATCTGTGCGTATCATTGTCTTCACCCTTTATCTCGAATAAATATCTGTTTAAGAATAAGTATATAGTATTTATTTGGTTTAAAAAGAGTTGATGAATAACCCCTATGCACAAGCCTTAGAATTTTTAGTTGATGCCGGTGTCACAATCGCATCAATGGATGCGCCTAACAATCGTTTTGAAATGCCCGAATTGGCGACACCTGAGCCAACATCAGCACCATCTATACAAAGCGCACCTAAAAAATCTCAACCTGTTGTTGAGGTAAAGGCACACAAAGAAATCATTACACAAGTCGAAGACGCGGCAAGCAAAGCCTCGACGTTAGAAGAATTAAAACAAGCCATCGCCGATTTTGACGGACTATCCCTTAAAAAAACTGCGACAAATATTGTGTTTGGTGATGGTAACCCACAGGCAAAAATCATGGTGATTGGTGATGCACCCGCGGCCGATGAAGACCGCCAAGGAACACCTTTTGTTGGCCCCCACGGGCAATTATTGGATAAAATTTTTGACTGTATCGGGTTATCCCGTACAACAGATGATGCAAAGCAATCCATTTACCTATCCAATATTCTCAATTGGCGACCACCGGGAAATCGCACACCAACAGACGAAGAAGTTGACATCGCACGCCCATTTATCAAACGTCATGTTGAATTAATCAATCCAGACATCATTGTATTTTGTGGCGGTATGCCCGCACAGGCATTATTAAATTCAAAAGAATCTGTATCCCGCCTACGCAATCGCATTCATGATTATAATGACACGACAAAGGCCATCGTAACCTACCACCCGTCATCCCTTCTCAACACACCATTACAAAAGAAAAAAGTGTGGGATGACATGATCGCACTTAAAGGATTAATTGATGGTTAGTAAGGTTAGCACGCTTTCGCTTTTATCATTTTGTTTGCTTGGCACAACCGCATGGGCGACACCTGCCCCCATTCAAAAACCGACATCTTCCGTTGCACAGGAAGTAGTAAAACAAGAAACGATCAAACAACCCGCGACAATCGTTCCTCAAAAAATTTCAAACGCCGCACCTTTAACAAAACGCGAGATCAATCTTTATAAAGATATTTTCGATTTTCAATCAAAGGGGCAATGGGGACAAGCCGACGCATTATTACAAAAAATAAAAAACAATATCCTTGTGGGACATGTATTGGCCGCGCGCTATACGCACCCATCATACGAACCAACGGACAGCGAAAAAAATCAATGGATGGCACATTATGCTGACCATCCACAATCGAAAAATTTTGACAAAAAATCATCCACAACGCGTAATAACGTAATGGGGACACTGGCGGATCTTCGCTATTTCGCCAACGGATCAAAATATATTTCGGAAAAATATAATAACGCCCAACGTTATGAATTAAGATCCGTAAAACGCGCCATATCAAAAAATCTTGATAATGGTAAGGTTAGTGCGGCACTTGGTTATTTTAACAATCACCGTGTACAAAACTATATTGATCCGATTGATAAAGCGCAAATTTTGGCCGGCATGGCATCACAATATCTGTACCTCAAACATATTGATAAAGCGCGAAGCACGGCACTAAAAGCCTTAAAAGTATCAAACCAAGCGCCATTGGCTGGTTGGGTCGCAGGCCTCATCGCATGGATGGATGATGACATGGTCGCATCCGCACGATATTTCACAATCGCGGCAAATGCCCCATACGCATCACCGTGGATGACATCCGCCGCATCATATTGGGGCGCACGCGCATCAACACGCGCGGGATTATATAAAGATGTCAGCACATTATTGGCCAAGGCCGTTAAAAACCAACGCACATTTTACGGTATCATCGCGACAAAGGCATTGGGATATGGATATGATTTCAATTGGACGATGCCCCAATTGTCAGCAAAAGATAAAGATATCCTATATCAATATCCATCTGGAGCACGCGCAATTGCCCTTGCCGATATCAACCAATTAAAATTGGCTGAGGCTGAATTATTCAACCTACCCGTTAAAACAAATCCAAAATTGGCCAATGCCGCCATCGCCATGGCACATCATTATAATTTAGCTGGATATGCATTACGCTTTTCATCCGTGATTGAAAATCCCGCTGGTGGATATTATGACGCAGGGTTATTTCCGATCTCATCATGGACAAAGCATGTCAAACAATCGGATACAGCATTATTAAATGCATTCATTCGACAAGAATCCAAATTTATTGCACAGGCGCATAATAAAACAGGCGCAACAGGCCTCATGCAAATCATGCCCGAAACCGCAGCATTTGTATCAGGAAAAAGCGTTTATAAATCATCAGATGGGCGCGCGTTATTATCCAATCCCAAAACAAATGTTACGATTGGGTCAGATTACCTTAAACATCTAACGGGATTACAATCCGTTAATCATGATTTATTCGGCCTTGCCATTGCCTATAACGCGGGCCCTGGAAAATTCCGCCGCTGGAAAAATGAATTAAAGGTCGATGACCCCTTATTATTTATTGAATTAATACCATCATCCGAAACACGTGCATTTGTTGAACGCGTTGCCACAAATTATTGGGTCTATCAAATGCAAATGGGAATCGAACCAAAAACCCTCACCGCCGTCGCATCAGGTGCGTGGCCTGAATTAGATTGATTAGCCAAATCTATATGAAGTAGGTTTGACACTAACTTCACTGGTTCTCAACTCAGAAATAGGTGAAGCATTTTCTAAAAAATCTTGCGCAATTGGCATAGCTTTTCCATGCCCATAAATCCCCCCCGCAACGGCCCCAAAAATGTTCCCCGCTAATACTAACGGTTTAACCCATTTTTTATCTAACAATCCACAATGTTTTGCAATGACACTTGACGGAGCAGTCACTGCAGCTGTTGCAACGGCAGCAAAAACAGCAGAAAGATATGAAGTACCACCAACAGCAATAGCACCCATAGCATCCTGCATAAATGAGCCCCCCTCAGGCATTGAAAAATATGCAACGACACCTGATGTAAGTGCAACACCTCCACGAACAATTACCCGTATATCTTCTCTAAATTTCTCAGCCTCCTCTTTTGAATTTGCAATACCATCACCATTAACTAAACTATCTATTAGATCACCAGTAAAATTAAGAGTTTCAGAGATTTTATTCATTTTCACTTGTCCTTGTTATTTAATTTCAAGCTGATATATACCATTGATTATCAAATATGTCAATAACAAAATCTGTAATTTCCCCGTGACATTAGCGGATTACATGGTAAAAATATTACCTTAAACATTTAAGGAAAAACCATGACCGCTGTAAAAGACATTCGCGCTACATTTTTGGATTATTTTGTATCACAAGGACATACCGAGGTAGCGTCGAGCCCATTGATACCAGAAAATGATCCAACATTAATGTTCGTGAATTCAGGCATGGTGCAATTCAAAAACGTATTCACGGGGTTGGATAAGCGTGATTACACACGTGCGACAACTTCACAAAAATGTGTTCGTGCGGGTGGTAAGCATAATGACCTTGAAAATGTAGGATACACGGCGCGCCACCACACATTTTTTGAAATGATGGGTAATTTTTCATTCGGTGATTATTTTAAAGAAGACGCAATCTTTTTCGCATGGGAATTATTGACCAAACATTTCGACCTGCCCGCCGATAAATTATTGGTGACGGTTCATACAACAGATACCGAAGCGCCGGATATTTGGAAAAAGGTTACTGGATTTGGCGATGATAAAATCATCCGCATTCCAACCGATGATAATTTCTGGCGTATGGGCGATACGGGTCCTTGTGGTCCTTGTACCGAAATTTTCTATGACCACGGCGATCACATTTGGGGCGGTGTACCAGGATCAGCCGAAGAAGACGGTGATCGTTTTATCGAAATTTGGAACAATGTTTTCATGCAATATGAACAACGCGAAAACGACCGCATCGACCTGCCCCAACAATCAATTGATACGGGTATGGGGTTGGAACGTATTGCCGCAATTTTACAAGGCGTGCATTCCAATTACGAAATCGATTTGATGCAAGGGCTCATCCATGATGTGGCCAACAAATTATCAACCGATCCAAATCATGAAAAACAAAAGGCATCACATCAAGTGATCGCCGACCACTTGCGTTCAACGTGTTTCCTTATGGCGGACGGCGTAATGCCATCGAACGAAGGTCGCGGTTATGTTTTACGTCGTATTATGCGCCGCGCGATGCGCCATGCCCATATTTTAGGCGCGCAAGATCCATTGATGCATCAACTTGTCCCTGAATTAATCAATCAAATGGGCGAGGCCTATCCAGAATTAAAATCAGCCGAAAGCCTGATGACCGAAACATTGAAATTAGAAGAAACACGATTCAAGAAAACATTGGAACGTGGCCTGTCGATGTTAGATGACGAAGCCATCCGTTTGGGCGAGGGTGGAACATTAGAAGGCGAAAAAGCATTCAAATTATACGACACATTTGGTTTTCCTGTTGACCTAACGGCGGATGCGTTAAAGGCCAAAAATATCGAGGTTGATATGGATGGGTTTAATGCATCAATGGAAGAGGCAAAAGCAAAGGCGCGTGCATCATGGTCTGGTGCAGGTGGCGAAGCGGACGAAACAGTATGGTTCGAAGTTGAAGAAAAGTTTGGTGCAACTGAATTTTTAGGATACGAGCGTGAGACGTGCGAAGCCGAAATTTTATGCATCGTCAAAGACGGTAAAATCGTTGATGCACTTGCCAATGATGAAACAGGTTTCATCGTAACAAACCAATCACCATTTTATGCCGAAAGCGGTGGACAGGTCGGTGACACGGGAACATTCACCGCCGAAAACCGAAATGCAAATGTAACAAACACATTGAAAAAATTGGGTAAGGTTTGGGCACATCAAATCACCGTGACGAATGGATCATTGAACACAGGCGACGCCGTGGAAATGAAAATTGATACAGATCGTCGCGCGGCGGTTGAGAGCAATCATTCGGTCACTCACTTGTTACACGAGGCATTACGCCAAGCGTTAGGTGACCACGTGGCACAAAAAGGATCGTTACAAGACGACACACGCACACGTTTTGACATCGCCCATCCAAAGGGCATCACGGCGGAAGAATTGGCAAAGGTTGAGGCGGATGTAAACGCCGAAATCGCGGCAAATACACCTGTCGTGACACGCATCATGGATTTAGATGATGCAAAGGAATCTGGCGCACGTGCATTATTTGGTGAAAAATATGATAGCGAAGTCCGCGTTGTATCCATGGGACAAATGGGTGCGGATCACGCCTATTCCGTTGAATTATGTGGTGGTACACACGTGAACAACACGGGTGATATCGCCAAATTCAAAATCATATCTGAAAGTGCCGTTTCCGCAGGGGTTCGCCGTATCGAGGCCATCACGGGTGAACGCGTTGATGCCTATGTTGCAGAACAAGAGGCAAATGCACAAGAAATCTTAAACAAACTTGTTGCCGATTACGCGTCATTATCCGCCGATTTAAAATCATTGGGCGGTGATGTTGATGCCGTTGCACAAGATGATGTTGAGGCATTACGCGCGGCAAACAAAAAAATGGATAAACAAATATCCGACTTGCGCCGCGAGCAAGGAACACAAACATCCGATGATGATGTAAAGGATATCGCAGGTATAAAATATATTGGTAAAATTTTGGATGGTTTCGCACCACAAGATTTAAAACCAATGGCCGACACGTTAAAGGCTCAAATTGGATCAGGCGTCGTGGCCTTGGTCGCGGTGAATGATGGCAAGGCATCAATCGTTGTTGGGGTAACAAATGACCTAACCGATAAAATCAATGCCGTTGATTTGGTACGCACGGGTTCGGCCGCATTGGGTGGTAAAGGCGGCGGTGGACGCCCCGATATGGCACAGGCCGGTGGCCCAGATGGATCAGCCGCCAATGATGCGGTGGCGAGTATTGAGGGTCAGTTGGCGAGTTAATCATAAATGAATAGAGATGTCGTACAATTAGAAAAAATAGACGAACTGAGATTAAAGCTAATAAAAAAACACTCTCATTTCGAAGGTCTAATGTGCGAAATCTTTCAGCACTTGAGTGGTTGTAATGATGATGCTGGAGATCTAATATTTTTCAGTATGGATTATAGGCGTTATGATGTTGTTAAAGAGCTAATTGATAATAAGCACCCACATTTTAGTAAGGCTTACAAAACACTTCATGAAGAAATAAAATCTTTAAATTCCAAAAGAAACAAAATTGTCCATTGGACACCATGGAGAGGCGAGAACGGAGAACATCAACTTACTGATCCTCGCTTGGCACGTAATTTAGATTATTTTTTTAATAAGAAGATTCAACTGACGACTAATGATTTAGAAAATTGCTTACGTGACTTTCAACAAATTATTGATGTTCTACTTGCCTTCTGGAACTGTTTCCCAATATATGATGATGACACACAACCAGATACCTATTTAATCGACCTTTTTGAAAAAAAATACAAAAATACAAATGAAATCATATCCGCTTTAGAAGTTTATTACACTTCTAATTCGATTGACAATTAAGGAATATAATCCTATATTGTAATGCCACAAAACCGTTTATCAATCATTTTCGACTCAACATTTCAAAACGCATTTTGCCAAATTATTACGCGATATGGACCGTGGAGAATTTGACGCGGCGGTAATTACGTCCAACGGACGTAATGTTGGTGTTTTTATGCCCCATCCCGATACACGGAAATAAAAATCGTCAAACGAACTAAGAAATCGCAACTTTATTGTTTAAAATCAAAATGATAAATTGTCATCATTGCAGGGTTTATCCCTGCAATCCACGTGATAACATGAACGTCAAAAATGGATTACAGGTATTTTGTGATGCAAAAACCTGTAATGACGAGAATATATAAGTCGTTTAAGTCGTTCCCTATAAAATCAATATGTTAGGCACGGTCATTTAAACTTAACCGACTTAAATACCCATAAAAATTATTGTTGCCTATGGCTTTTAATCTGTTATAACGACCCACGAAGACGAACAATTATAACAAGGATATAAAATGACAACACAACGTACATTATCAATCATCAAACCAGATGCAACACGTCGTAACCTAACAGGTGCGATCAACCAACGTTTTGAAGAAGCGGGCCTACGCATCGTTGCACAAAAACGTGTTAACCTTTCACGCACAGCGGCAGAAGGTTTTTACGCAGAACACGCAGAGCGTCCATTCTTTGGTGAATTGGTTGATTTCATGATTTCAGAGCCAGTTGTTTTACAGGTTTTGGAAGGTGAAAACGCAGTTTTGAAAAACCGTGAAATCATGGGTGAAACAAACCCAGCGAACGCAGGGGAAGGTACAATCCGTAAAGATTTCGCCCTATCAATTGGTGAGAACTCTGTTCACGGTTCAGATTCAGAAGAATCTGCAGCACGTGAAGTATCATACTTTTTCGCAGGTACAGAAATCGCAGGTTAATTTTTAACCACATACGAATAACAAAAGCCCCTATAAAAAGGGGCTTTTTTATTATGTTCTATTTATCATCCATCATCGCCCGTGGCGGTTCGCGATAATCTTCGGCTTGTAACGTGCCTTTACCTTCAAACACCACACGGTTACGGCCTGTTTCTTTTGCCTCGTACAATAATTTATCCGCACGATCCACGGCTTCGTCCACTGTCAAAACATCTTCCGAAACATAAATTGCACCAATGGATGTTGTAATGGATAATTCACCTTCATCGGTTGATGCGGGGAATGGATCTTCCGCAACGGAACGACGCAAACGTTCCGCGATATAACATGCCTTTTCCATTGGCACATCAACCAACACGGCGACAAATTCTTCACCACCTGTACGTGATAAGATATCGAATGTCCGCAAACGTCCGCGAATACGGTCCGAGAATCCTTTTAAAATTTCGTCACCAACACCATGACCATGTGTATCGTTCACGGCCTTGAAATGATCGATATCAAATAACAAAATTGCGATTGGTTTCTTCTCATCACCCTTTAACAGCTTTTCTAGATGGACATTAAGGTAACGACGGTTAAATAACCCTGTCAAAGTATCAGTCAATGCCATGGACAGGCTGACCTCATAATTTGATTTTAATTTTTCTTGGAAACGTTTGCGTTTAATCTGCGTTTTCAAACGTGCCTTTAACTCGTTCCGATCAACGGGACGAACAACATAGTCATGCGCACCGATTTCTAACCCACGTGCAATACGGTCCTTATCATCTTGTGCAATCATGACGATAGGAACGGAACGTGTTTTTTCGTTTGAACGAAGATGTGAAATAAAACGTAATCCGTCATCATTCCCTTCACCTTCTAAATCTAACGACACCATGATCACGTCATATAAATATTGATTAATGAGTGTCATTGCCTCCATCGGGTCTTTGGCAATGGACACCATATGGCCAGCCTCTTCAATGCCATCACGGAATTTGTTTGATTCAAAATCCTGATCTTCGATGACCAAGATATTTGCCGCCTCCTGCGAAAGTTCACAAACGTTATCTTCAATAACCCCTAATGCCGTAGCCGTGTTTTCACGTGCCCGCCATTCATCCATTGTCATTTTCAAACGCACCAATGATCGTACACGTGAAAATAGCGCCGTATCATTCACAGGTTTTGTTAAAAAATCATCGGCGCCGGCCTCTAATCCATTCACACGATCCGCAGTATCCGTTAACGCGGTCACCATAACAACGGGGATATGTTCTGTTTCTGGATTCTCTTTAATACGACGACAAACCTCAAACCCATCCATTTCAGGCATCATGACATCCAATAACACCATATCAGGTTTTTCATTTTTAATTTTTTCTAATGCTTCGGCACCGCTATAGGCACAAATAACATCGTAATATTCATTTTTTAACTTTGCTTCGAGCAATTTTACATTTGGTAGGATGTCATCAACGACAAGAATTCTAGCAGACATTTTTTATTATTCCTTATTATCAGCCTGTGGCAAATGATGTTGAATCGTTTCAATAAAACTTGCGATTGATATTGGTTTTGATACATATCCCTCACATCCACATTCACGAATTTTATCTTCATCACCTTTCATGGCAAAGGCCGTGACCGCAATCACAGGAATATCTTTCAAATCATCCTCGGCCTTCATCTGACGGGTAATGTCCAGTCCCGATACCTCCGGTAACTGAATATCCATTAAAATCAAATTTGGCTTTTCATCTCTAGCAAGAGCCAGAGCGTTTGTTCCATCACGCGTGGTCGCGGTTTCGTACCCATGTGCCTCTAACAAGTCATTGAATAGTTTCATATTCAATTCGTTGTCTTCAACAATCATAATTTTTTGTTTCATACACAGTAGGGTATCAATCTCACCCCTATTTCACAAGGTCTTTCGTGTTTTGGCACGGGGTGTGCAATACCCTATTCGAGACAAGAAAAAAGGACAATGTAATGACAACAGATTTAGCCATGCAAGCCCACAACGTACAAACAAGTGAGAGTGACATTAAACATATGATTAATCGTTTGTACCCTATGGATCAAACACTTGTCCTTAACACACTTCAAGATATGACTGAAGAAGATATGAGCGATACACGTAACTTGTGGAAGCTAACCAAAGCGGCTCTATCCGCGGTTCGGAATCTACAACGTGATTTAAACTCAACGCGCGCTGATATCGTTGCAAAACAAAAACGTATAAAAGATTTAGAAGCCATTGCCACAACAGATGAGTTAACAAAAATTACAAATCGTCGTGGTTTTATGGATGCCTTTGAAAAAGAAATGGATCGTACAAACCGTGGTCAAACACAAGGCGGATTGTTGATCATGATCGACATGGATAATTTCAAAACAATTAACGACACATACGGACACGGCGCCGGTGACGAAGCATTAAAATTAACGGCCCAAACATTACAAGCTCACATTCGTAAGATGGACGTAGCCGCAAGATTAGGTGGAGACGAATTTGTCATTCTATTTTCAAATGCCGATCGCATTGGCGCGGTTGATCGTGCACAAAAATTGGCACGAAAATTGAATAGCTTAACCTTGAAATACGAAGGTCACCGCATACCAGTACGCGCCAGCCTTGGTATCCAATCATACGAAAAAGGCAACAGTATCGAAGGTGTCTTTCAACGTGCGGACAACCGTATGTACAACGCAAAAAAGGAACGCAAAGAAAGCAAATAAGAATTCAACAGTTTAGCGACGGGACAATCCCCTAACCCTCAATCCCTAAGATTGTCTCGTTGCTTAAAAATGGAACATTAAATCCTTCATGAAGGTATTCGTGTTTCATCTCCATAGAAATCCGGTTCTGACTCCCTACCCCTAACCCTATGTCAGAGCCGGATTTTTCTTATTTTAAACGCACAATAAAAAAGCCCCTTATAACTTTAAATCTTTTAAAGATGGTGTGACATGGGTTGAGAGAGATAATGTTGAAATTGCACCCCCCCTTCCATTTACAGCGATTAATTTTCCACCCTTAACAACTGGGCCACCACTTGCCCTATTGAAAACATCGGCAAATGCAGTGATTTCATTATTTTTTTGTATAAATGTTCTTGCATTACGGTGAATAGAGAGACCATCTAAGTCCGCCGAAAGACCCAAAACATCAATTTTGGAATATTGTGATAAATGGGAATCAAATAGTATTTCCATTGGAATTAATCCCTCAGGTAAGGTTTGATGCAATGTATAAAAAGCAATATCATTCTCACTGTCACTGATTAATTGATTAATATACCCTCGGTATGTATTTTTTCCATTATTAAAAGAGGCCTCAAAGTATATTGGATTTTCACAGTGTTTTGCAGTTACAATAACGGGGACACTTAATGGTATGTGTTCACTTTGAGCTAACGTTGCAGTACATTCGCCTCCATTTGTGGCTAAAAAACCAACAGAATTGTATTCATTTTCAAAGTTAAAAACAGCACTGCGATCATCCCATATTCCAATTTTTTGAATAGAAAGAGGGTGGTGCGATTTTACGTTTGCAAGTTTAACATTATTAAATTCGTCAGAGTAATCAAACGATACCCTGTTCATAGGCGGAATATAATCACCAAATACTTCTAATAAACCAGCAACACACGCTCCCGCTCCAACAGTAGAACAAAAAGTTTTTGCAATACGAGGGATTTTTTTCAACAAGCTCATGTTGTCACAATAACACAATTACCATAATAAATAAATATTTTATTACGCAACCTTGCTCTGTTGGACGTACCAACGAACGGCATCCGCATCGCGGAGTGTCAGATTTGGAAATTCAGGGTCTGTGCCAACCTCTGGTAAAATTTTCCAACAACGTTCACATTTATTTCCTTCGGCAATATTCACCTCAACGGTCAACGCATCACCATCATTAAATGTAATTTGCGATACGATACAAATATCATCCATATTCATGCCATCAACCAACGCCATCATATTTGATGGTAAAGTCACAACGGGGTGAGCCTCTAATGAAGAGCGAATAACCTTGTCCGCACGTTTTGGTTCAATCGCCAATAAAACCGCATCACGGATTTGATGAATCGTTTCCCATTTTGTTTCCAATTCGGCATTTGCCCATTGCGTTGGCAATTCAGGGAATTGACGCAAGTGAACGGAATCCGTATTTTCAAATACGCCTTGCGGACGATGTGACCATGCTTCCTCGCACGTGAATGACAAAATTGGTGCAAACCACGCGGTTAAACATTCAAATATTTTCGCCATAACCGAACGTGTGGCACGACGGTTAAAGCTATCTGGACGATCACAATATAAGCTGTCCTTACGAATATCAAAATAAAACGCCGATAATTTTTGATTACAATAGTCATGTAAAATCTTAGCCAAATCACCATAGCGATATTCATTAATCGCGGATTGGAATTCTTCACCCATTTTATAAAGATCGTTTAGCGCAATTTTTTCCAATTCAGGTAAATCACTATATGATCCATCCAAATCAATGGCTTCGCCCGCATTAAATCCATCCAATGCCCCAAGTAAGAAACGGAACGTATTACGAATACGACGATAAAGGTCGGACGCACCCTTCATAATTTCATCACCAATACGGTGATCATTTTCATAGTCGGCGGTCACCATCCATAGGCGCAAAATATCCGCACCAAATTTATCCATCATTTCCTGTGGTGCAATCACGTTACCAACGGATTTGGACATTTTCATACCGTGTTTATCCAATGTAAAACCATGGGTTAAAACATTTTTATATGGCGCTCGACCGCGCGTTCCACATGATTCCAACAATGAAGAATGGAACCATCCACGATGTTGATCTGATCCCTCAAGGTATAAATCCGCAGGGGATGGAATATCCCATGTGCCGTTTTCTAAAACGAATGAATGTGTTGATCCACTTTCAAACCACACATCAACAATGTCAAAAATTTGATCGTAGTCATCGGCGTTATAATCGCCACCCAAGAAATCGGATGCAGGGCGTGACCACCATGCGTCGGAACCTTCATCTTTGAAAATATCAAAGATACGTTGGTTAACTGCATCATCACGCAAAATTTCGTCTGTTTCTCTCTTCACAAAAATCGCAATCGGCACACCCCACGCACGTTGACGTGAAATATTCCAATCAGGACGATTTTCAACCATTGAACGAATACGGTTTTCACCTTTTGCCGGATACCAATTCGTATCTTTAATTGCCTGTAATGCAACATCACGCAGGTTATTTTCCTTCATCGAAATAAACCATTGTGGCACAGCACGATAAATAATCGGTGCCTTTGATCGCCATGAATGCGGATATTCGTGACGTTGTGAACCTTTGGCCAATAACTTACCTGCCTCTACCATGGCCTTTAACGGAGCAAAGTTACCGTCCGAAAACTTTCCATCCTTATCAATAATCGTCATGCCGCCAAACAACGGTACATGGTCGCGGAACGTTCCGTCATCGGTGACATTGTCGGTAATTTCAACCTTGTCCGCATCATCCTTATCCGCATTATATTCCATGACAAGGTTATAATCTTCCTCACCATGTGCCGCGGCGATATGGACAAAACCTGTACCCGCATCATCGGTTACATATGGCGCATCCAAAATCGGCACACGGTGTTCATACCCTTGATCTGATAATGGGTGGGTACAAACTGTGCCTGCAACTTCTGACCCCTTAAACACACGTGATTGTGACCATTTTGTAATTTTGGCCTTTTCCATCACGCTGTCGATTAAATTAACCGCGAATGATAATTTATCACCAACCTTGGCGGTTGCGCCCTCGGCTACTTCTTCAACTTCAAAAACGGCATATTCGATATCTGCACCAAATGCCATCGCGCGGTTTGATGGAATTGTCCATGGCGTCGTTGTCCAAATCACACAATCTGCGCCTTCCAATTCAGGAACATTCGTTGTAACGACAGGGAAACGAACCCAGATTGTGACTGATTTATGTTCTTGGTATTCAATTTCTGCCTCGGCCAATGCCGTTTCTTCGACAGGTGACCACATCACCGTTTTAACACCACGGTATAATCCACCATTCATAGCAAATTTGTGAATTTCAGATGAAATAATCGCCTCGGATTCCAAACGCATCGTCAGGTAAGGTTTTTTCCAATCACCAATAACACCCAAACGTTGAAATTCTTCTGCCTGAACATCAACCCAACCCTGCGCAAATTCGCGACATTCCTTACGAAATTCAATAACATCAACATCATCTTTATCTTTACCCGCATTGCGATATTGCTCTTCAATTTTCCATTCAATTGGCAATCCATGACAGTCCCAACCAGGAACATAATGCGCATTGAACCCCTGCATTTGTTTTGATTTGTTAATGACATCTTTCAAAATTTTATTAACCGCATGCCCGATATGGATGTTTCCATTCGCGTATGGAGGGCCATCATGCAACGTCCAACGTGGCAAGTCAGATGATTGTGCACGCAAACGATCGAACAAACCAATCTCATTCCATTTCGCCAAAATTTCTGGTTCTTTTTGCGGCAATCCACCACGCATGGGGAAATCCGTTGTTGGCAAGAACACAGTTTCTTTGTAAAAATCGGCGTTATATTCGGTCATAATTGCATTTCATCCTTTAATATTTTGAAGGATTATTAATGCACGGCATGAGCGCCGAAATCAAGGGGTCTTATGCGTTACACTCAATTTATCTTTATCATTATTGGGCATGATCAATCGCCATTCATCTATTATGCGGTGCAAATCTTTGAATGCCTCATACGCCTGACGATCATCACCATTACTCAATGCCTGCGTCGCGATATCAACCGTTCCAATAACATCTTCCTCAGTATAAGGGCGTATAGAATCTCCGTAAGCATTAAGAGGTAACGTGTAACGATGTTTTTTATCCCATATAACAATCTGATCAATCTGTGCATCTAATGGATCACCATTAAAGCAATCTTTAATATCAATTCTAACATGGTGTTCATCATCACCAATTTCAAAAATGGCATGGCGAGCAACCTTGATATCACGATGCCATAATGCCCATCCGATGGGATATTCATCTGAGATGATCTCTTTTTTATAGTTTAGTTTTTGGAAATCAAGTTCAGGAAGGCCTAATTCAAAAAATATGTCAGCAAAATTTCGTCCCCTTAAACTATCATCTGGAATATTATCTTCATCTTCACCATCATCAAATGAAATAGATGGATAAACCTGACATGCAAAAAAACTGGACAATGGTTGATCATTAATCATCACACCTGTTTTGGATTTCCACTCTTGAGAAAAGTCATTCCCGCTATTCTCAGAAAATTCGTCAAAAAAAATTCTAAGTAATGACATTACGCTACATGCCTGCTTGGGCGCATTGGATGCCCTGCCCTGTATAACTGGTGTAGAAAAGATCCAACACGCTCAAACTCCTGATTTGCAGATACAGGATCATTTTCATTCAAGTGCACAATTGTTTGCGATACAACACCTCGCAAATTATTAATAAATGCTTCGCTTTTTCTTTCTGAACAATTGATCGAAAAACAATTACGCGCATCCCAAATTCTTAATTCATCCAATTGTATGAAAGAGTTAGGATAATTTTCATCCTTGTTGCGACGAAAATCAAAACGAATAATTCGCCCCCAATCACCGATTTCAAGATAGTGATGATTATTACTTTCTGCTTTTACTCCCCAACACAAAAAGCCATTTTTGCGCTCTCCAGCAAACGGCTCTTCAGGATGAAGAACACGAGGGTTAAACCAACGTTTTGCCAATGGATTAGTGTCAAATCCAAAGTGGATAAATGCCGCATCAAAATCACTAAATTTCATCAAAGCATTATCAACTTTAGCAGTATCGCGCCCCATAAAATCAAATAATTGAACGAGAGTACGATCGGGTTCTACTCGAATAACAGTATAAAATGGTAATGGATCAAGGGGTTTTCGCACCATTTAAAAAATATGCAAAAATATTAGGTGTTATGCAATATATTTTTTGCGATTTTACAATCTTCTTTGATTTGTATGACCAGCGCGTCTAAATCATCAAATTTCATTTCATCGCGTAATTTTTGAACTGGTTTAATTTTTAATTGTTTCCCGTACAAATCACCATCAAAATCAAAAATATATGTTTCCAGCATGGGCATCGCCGTTTCAAACATAGGACGAATGCCGATATTGGCCGCACCATTTAACCATTCACCCTTTCCATCAATTTGAACCCGAACAGCGTAAACACCGTGACTTGGCACCAGTGTATCACCGAAATGCATGTTTGCCGTTGGGTAACCAATCTCACGACCACGTTTATCGCCATGAACAACCTCGGATTGAATAACCCAATCCCAACCAAGCAATGCATTGGCTTGATTCATCTCTGCGTTTTTTAAATGTTCGCGAATACGGCTGGACGATACAACGGCACCATCAACATCAAACAAGTCAGCGGCAATGGTTTTAAATTCATTTCTATTTTGTAATGTTTCTATGTTACCTGAGCGTTCATACCCAAAATGAAAATTTTGTCCAACAATCACAAATGCCGCATTGCATTGTTTAATAAGTATATCGTCGATGAATTCACTTGCCGTTTTCGAGCGGAACTCCTCATTAAAGTCAAGCGTAACAAGGTGGTCAGGTTTAATCAGGTTATCAAATAATTTCCGCTTAACATGCCCGCATGAAATACGGAATGGGGCAACATTCGGTTGAAAAATTTGCCGAGGATGCGGAGAAAATGTCAAAACTGTAAAATCTAAACCATGTTTCTCTGCCAACGCACGGGCATGCGACAACAGCGTTTGATGTCCGATATGAACACCATCAAAATTTCCAATTGCAACAACAGCCCGTTTCATCAGGATTGATCATACGAGAATTATTTATCTGGACAACCCCTTGTAAACACATCACCCTTTTTAAATGCAACATTCAGATCAAAAATTATGTTTTAAAGCGGGAACACGAATTTTTTCAATTGGTGAAAAAGGATCCGAGATTTTTATTATCACGAAAGGCAGAGTTCAATTAAGTGTTGAAAAAGACGGTAACGAAATTATTGTCGATACTATTGGTGAGAACGCAATTTTTGGTGAAATGGGATTGCTTGCCGGCGGTGTCCGATTAATCAATGCAACCGCATGCGAAGATACAGAAACCTATCCTGTTGCACCTGAAAAATTAAATACTATGATTTCTGGATCATCCCCTTTTGTTCAAGCCTTAATGCGTGTTATGGCGAAAACAATTCAAAAATTAGTCATGCCTGATAATAATAGTATTTCAAAATAAGACTAAATTTTATCCAACTTTGTTTTAACTCACGTCTATTCTTAAATATAAATTTATGTGTCATCATATATACTATGAAATAGGAGAGTGGGATTTACATGATTTTATCAAAAAGGTTTACAAAAGCCTTTCGCAATGACGATGAAGGAGCAACAGCCGTTGAATTCGGCTTTTTTGCAATTCCTTTTGTATTCCTGTTAATTGGTATGGTCGAGGTTGGCATGTTATCGACCGCAGGAACATTATTGCAAGGTGGAACGGATGAAGCCGCCCGATTAATTCGTACAGGACAGGCGCAAAGTTCAGGAGACCCCCAGGCCGCATTCGAAGACTTACTATGCGAAAAAATAGAGCTCCTTATCAATTGTGATGATCTCGTTTTTGAAGCCATTGCCATTGATAGTTCGGCAAACGGTTTTGGTGGTATCGCCGATGATATGTCACTTGTCGATCCCACGTTTGACGGTGATGGAAATTTGGATCCATCTGGATTTGATTCAGGGTCTCATAATTCCCTCGTCATTATACGTGTTGCCTATAACTACCCCCTTATGACACCTTTTGTTGGACCTTTTTTGTCAGATAACACAAACAATACAAAACTTTTAATGGCCACCGCAATTATACAGAATGAACCTTATGCATTTTAAAAAAATAAACACGTATATCAAAAACAATGATGGTTTGGCCTTTATCGAGGGTGCCCTCATCCTGCCGATGCTTTTGACGTTGTTATTTGGTCTGTATGATATTGGTCAGGCGATTATTATTAATCAAAAGGTTACATCCGCCGCTCATATGGCCGCAGATTTGGTTACACGAAAATTAACCGTTGATAATGGTGATATGCTGGACGCCTATGGCGCTGCACGTTTGGTGATTGATCCGTATGATCGTGCACCATTGAGCATGGATATTGTTGGCATTCAATTTGATGAAGATGATGACCCAGAAGAAAAATGGCGATACACAAACAACATGGCACAAACACCATCTCTACCTGCATCTGCAGATGGTTTAGGTGTAAGTGGTGAAGGTGTTGTGGCAGTTAGTGTTGTTTATCCATACACACCATATTTTAGTGGTGGGGTTATTGGATCATTCGACATGCAAGAAATTTCATATCTGCGTGGACGTAAGAATTCTTATGTTCGATGGACGGAGGAATAATGAAATGATTATACAAAAATTCAATCATTACCTAAAAGATTACCGTGGGGTCACTATTGCCGCCTTTGCATTAGTTGTCCCCATGTTAATGGCCGCAACGGGGATGGCCATTGACATGTCACGTGCATACATGGTTAAAAAACGCCTTGGACAAGCCGTTGATTCCGCAACACTAGCCGTTGCAGAATCAAGCGGAAGCACAGCCGAATTAGAAGATAAAATGGATGCCTATATCGATGCAAATTTTGATGGTAATCGTTTTGCGACATTGATAAGAACCGAATTATTTCCAACTGACGACACGTTAAAGATCGAAGCCGAAGCGCGCAGTATCAATTATTTCATGACAATTTTTGGACATGATCACATTGATGTTTATGTCGAAGCCACAGTGCAAAAAGAATTACGCGGTATTGAAACCGTTCTCGTTATGGACAACACGGGATCAATGAGCAGCAACAATAACATTGCGGCATTGCGTCAAGCCGCAACAGATTTTGTGAATATTATGTTTGATCGTGCGCCAGATCCCAGTGTTATTAAAATTGGTCTTGTTCCCTATTCAACATCGGTCAATGTTGGTCGATACGGTTTGGGGCAATACCCTAATGGATCACAATATGGTGATGGAACACCCTTTGTAAATAACCCACATGGATTGAGTTATACCACCAACTATAATTCATCTAACGGATGGTTGGGATGTGTCACCGAGGATGAACCCGAAGATACAACAGATCACGAAGGCCCATGGGAAATGTATCGTTTTTGCCGTGATGAAGATGATAATTACGATTATTCCTGTTCTAGAAATCGATATTACCGACCTAATTATGTCTGCCCAACATCATATGTTACGCCATTAAGTAGCGATCAAACGGATCTTCTTAACCGTATTGATACAATGAATGCGCGTGGTCACACGCTTGGGAATTACGGTATGGTATGGGGATGGCGTTTAATTTCACCTGCGTTCCCATTCCAAGAGGGATCGGCATGGAATGATCAAGATTGGCGTAAATCGGTTATCATGATGACAGACGGTCAAAACACCATGCACCCTTATTATTCGGCCTATGGTATGACAAAAGATCATTCGATCCGCACGACACAGGAAAACGAAAAATTCGAAGAAGTGTGTGAACGTATGAAGGAAGATGGCATTATTATCTATACCATCACATTTACGAGTTCAATCAACAGCACGACTAAGGATTATTATCGCGAATGCGCCTCCGATGAAACAAAGTACTACGACGCGCCTGGCCAATCTGATTTGGTTGATGCCTTTCAATCAATCAGCCGCGAACTATCTAACCTTTACATTTCGAAATAACTGCCCGATTTACGACGGACAGTTATTAAAAATACGATATAGTAACCGTCATGTTATTTGGCTTACCTAATCAAGATATTCTCTATAAGGCCCTCATTGATCGTGATGGATCATACGAAGGACGCGCCTATGTCGGTGTTAAGACAACAGGTATATTTTGTCGATTAACATGCCCTGCGCGGAAACCCAATCGTGAAAATTGTACTTTTTATGAAACTATTTCTCAATGTTTGGAACATGGTTTTCGTCCCTGTAAACGTTGTTCCCCGCTTATCCCTGCTGCAGATAGCGATTCCACTATACAAACATTAGTAAGTGCGCTAGAAGCAGATCCAACACGCCGTTGGTACGAAAGTGACATTACAAAAATGGGATTTGATCCATCAACAGTCAGACGTATTTTTAAACGTCACTTTGGCATTACATTTCTTGAAATGGCACGTCACAGACGTATTCAGGCTGGATTTACGACATTATCATCTGGCGGAAAAGTCATTGAGGCACAGATAGACGCAGGTTTTTCATCATCCAGCGCATTCAGAGAGGCCTTTGCAAAGCTTCTAGGTGAAAAACCATCCACATTCACTGCTGATGGTTTACTCAAGGCTGATTGGATAGAAACCCCCCTAGGATCAATGGTTGCTGTTAGCTGTCAGTCATCCCTTCATTTACTTGAATTCATTGATCGTAAAGGCCTTCCCGCAGAATTAAAGTGCTTAAAAAAGCATGCAAAAGGCAATATAGGTATCGGTCGTTACCCACCAACCGATCAAATCGAAAAAGAATTAAAGTTGTTTTTTGATACCCAAATTTCAACATTCAAAACCCCAATTACCATGCATGGAACACCATTTACATGTAATGTATGGCGTGCATTACAACAAATTCCCGCGGGAGAAGTGCGAAGTTATAGCGATTTAGCACAATCAATTAATAATCCCAATGCTGTTCGAGCGGTCGCACGTGCAAATGGCGCCAACCAATTAGCCATAATTATTCCATGTCATCGTGTTATTGGTGCCGATGGATCACTCACAGGATATGCAGGAGGCCTGTGGCGAAAACAAAAATTAATAGAGTTAGAACAAAGATTTACAAAAAATTAGATATAATCCTCCATTACTCCAGCACCCTTTTATTTCGAATTTTAGATAACTTCAAATCAAAAATCCTTTAATATCAAAACGATAGTTATGACAAACATCCTGATTTTAACTTTTCATTTACCAACGAACATGTATTCTAAACATATCAGGTTGGGGGTTGTTTCAGAGTCAAACCAAGAGCCAATTGACCAGATTAGTTTAAAAACCAAGAGGAGAAAATAATCATGTTAAAACTTATTGCAAAAGCACAATCACGATTTATGCAAGACGAAAACGGTGCAACAGCCATTGAATATGGTCTGATTGCGGTTGCTATTTCTGTTGCGATTGCTGCATCAGTATTTACATTCGGTGACGAACTTGTTGCTGTTTTTGAAGGTCTAAGTGGATCACTTGCTAACCCTAACTAATCGTTAGCGTTACAACTTAAAATAATTGCATTAACCCGCCCGTTTATTTGTGCCCATGCACGTTTGGGGCGGGTTTTTTGCATTCTTAATTTTCAACAAAAAATGTAATTATCATGATCATTATTTTAACACTCATATTATTTACAAGCGGATTAATCATTGCAGCATCTGTCACAGATATATTGCGCATGAAGATTCCTAATATATTACCTGCACTTATCATTTCAGGGTTTGTGGTTGCATGGATTTTCAAAATGATACTTGGGTTAAATGTATTTCAATCTGCTACATCACATTTTGCTGCCGCAGGAATCATGTTGGTGATTATGATGATTTTATTTTTTGCGGGCGTTTTTGGTGGTGGCGATGCTAAGATTATCCCCGTAATTACATTATGGATTGGTGTACAAGGATTACCCGCCTTTTTAATGGTCACAAGCCTTACAGGTGGTATTTTAGCCTTAATGAGCATAGCGCTAAGAAAAACATCATTCGGTCAAAAAATACTAACAAGACTCATCAACAAGCCATATTTACAAAATGGGTGGATTGGAGAAATGGTTAAAGGACATAATACAATCCCATATGGCATAGCCATTGCAATAGGTGGAATAGTCGCATTTAGAACAGTTGGATACTTGCCATAAGATCATAAGATTTTATTAAACCCTTTGATTTAAAGTAGGGACAAGAAAAAATCTTTGGACGGTTCAGTTCAAGTATCAAAAAGAATAAAAAATAGAGGCATATTACCGCCTCATGGAGTGGAGTAAGAGAGTTATGAATAGACAGACTTTGATTATCCTTGGTGGTGGTTTTTTTGCTGCGCTCCTTGTTGCAGTATTAATGCAATCTCTACTTGGTGGATCAGCGAAACCTGAAATCTTAAATGAAGAACCAAAATCACAAGTTTTAGTTGCCGCAAAAACATTAAAAATCGGTGACACATTAGCCGTAGGTGATATGCAATGGCAAGAATGGCCTGAAAGTTCACTTTTTTCCGGAGCAATCACAAAAAAATCACTAGACGATCCTGAGGCTGAATTACCTTTATCTGGCCGCTTGCGTCGTAATGTTGAAAAAGGTGAACCTTTGTTGAAGGCCGCGTTAGTGAAAGAAGAAAAAGGTAATTTTGTTGCTGCAACATTGGGCGCAGGAATGCGCGCAATGGCGATTAAAGTAAAAGCCGAAAGTTCGGTTGGTGGTTTCGTAACACCAGGCGATCGTGTGGATGTCATCATGACATATGATATTCGTTTACCATCGGATGAACGCGTGCGTGATGCCGCAATGAGCGTTGTAAGTAAAAAAGCAGCACAAACTGTTTTAGAAAATATTCGCGTTGTTGCCGTTGACCAAGAAGCAAAAGAAATCGAAGAAACCTCCGTTGCACGTACAATCACGCTAGAGGTTAACCCAATACAAAGTGAGAAACTTGCCCTTGCAAATGCGATGGGAACATTATCACTAACACTAAGAAAATTGGGTGATGAAATTACACGTCAAACAAATGACACAATTCCTGAAGCAACAACAGATGTTCGCGTTAGTAATGTTGTTCAAGAGCTACTAGGGAATGAAAATTCATCAGGATCACAAAGCCGTATGGTCAGAATTTATAATGGATCAGAGGTCGAAGATATTCTCGTCAAACCCTACAAGGGAGGACAATAAACAATGAAAAATACAATTCATATTTTAACACTGACGTTATTGTCATTGCTTGCCATTCCCGCGCATGCCGTTGAAAATAAAAATGCAGACATTCTTCCACCCGTTGCACGTGAAAAATCTGGCGATCAAATGTTGGGACGTCATATCACAATTACGCGTGGCAAATCTCAAGTCATATCCGTAAACGATAATATTGCCGACGTTTTGGTTGCCGATCCTTCCATCATCGAAGTTGGTGCAATGAAGTCAAACCGTCTTTACCTTATTGGCGCAGCATTAGGTGATACCAACGTCATGATTTTTGATGGTGAGGGAAATGCCATTGAACATTTAGATATCCATGTCCGTGTTGATGAGGATACATTGCAACACACACTTGATAATTTATTTCCAAAAGAACGCATCATCGCCAAAACAGTAAACGATGACATCATGTTAACGGGAACCGTTTCAAACCCTGCAATGGCCGCGCGCGTTCAAGAAGTCGCTGCACGTTTTGCAGGTAATGAAGAAGCCGTCGTGAACATGATGGGCGTTAAAGGTGAACAACAAGTGATGTTGAAAGTGAAAGTATTAGAAATTTCACGCAATATCTTAAACGAATTGGGCTTACAAACTGACGTTAACTATAACCGTGGTGCAACAACCGGTGTTTTAAGCACACTTGGTGGAATTGGCCTAACCGCACCATCACAAATCGCATCTGGACAGTTATTATTTGACGCTGGTGCCGCGACAATATCAACAATGTTTGATGCGTTAGAACGTGATGGTTATATCTCAACACTAGCTGAACCAAACTTAACAGCCATTTCAGGTGAAAATGCTCGTTTCCTTGCCGGTGGAGAATTTCCTATTCCATCAGAAATCGACAGTGACGGAAACATTGCATATGAATATCGTCCATTTGGTGTGTCATTGGCATTTAAACCTGTGGTCATGTCAAAAAATCGTATTAATTTGAATGTTTCAACCGAGGTATCAAATATCTCTAATGATTTTGCATTTAACTTTAATAACCTTTCTATTCCTGGATTTGATGTTCGACGCGCAGAAACAAGTGTTGAAATGCCAAGTGGTGGAACACTGATGTTGGCGGGGTTAATTGAATCAAACACAATTAATTCACTAAACCGCATCCCTGGCATTCGCGATGTACCTGTTATTGGCGACCTCACAGGATCAGAAAGTTTTCAACGCAATGAAACTGAGTTGGTAGTGATGATTAGCTCATATTTGGTTAAACCATACTCCGATGAAAAACAGGCTGCAAAAGAAGCACCAAAACCACAAATTGCGCCTTTGCAACAAGCTTTAATATCAAACTTGCAACGCAAGCACGGGAAACGTAGAATTAACAATGCAACACGCGGTCAAACGATCGGTTACTTATTGGATTAAACATGAAAAAATATTTCCTTCCCCTTATTGCTTTGTCTCTATTCACCAGCGCCTGCAACGGTAGCGCTCTATTCAGACCAAGCCTTTATGATGAAACGGTTGTAACACAACGTCCAATCGAAATTCATGAAGAACGCTATGTCGATAAAAAACCAACAAAAGAAATCAATCACGATTACCTGATGGGGCTAGTTAATGATTATGATCACCACGGAAATTCGCCGTTATATGTTGTGTTGGCATATGATCCAGAAATCAAAAATGGAAAACTAACGACTTTTAACAAGGCAAGTATCCTTAAAGGGCAATTGGCAAAACTCGATATCACAAACGCTATTGTCAAAACAATGCCTGTTGTTGGTTCCACAGGTGAAACTGTTATTGGTTATGATCGTGTAACGGCAAAAGGGCCACAAAATTGTGGTAAAATGCCCGGATACGAAGATGAAGCTGGTGCGTACAATAAATATGGGTTGGGATGTAGTGTCAAAGACATGATCGCGAAACAAATTGCATATCCAGCTGACCTCAAAGGGCAATCAGATATGGATCAACCTTTCGAGGCTGGGCGTGCTGCAAACATTGTTAATCGTGACGTCAGATCCGGTGAAACCAGTACATTTGTACCAAGCTATGTCCTTTCAGAACTCGCAGGTAATACAACAGAGTAAAAAATGACAGACGATCAAGGGGCAGCAAATGAAAGTGTGAGCAATCGACCACCAAAGGTTGATAGCTTGTTACCACCTGCAAAAATACATCTGTTCAGTGACGATCTTGAAACATTAAACCTATTTCACACTCTTGGTGAAGATTGGCGTTTTGGCCGTGTAAGTATGGGAATTCGTGGTGATAATTTAGACGAAGCCATCGCCCATTACGAACGTCGAAAATCACCAACACTGATTATCATTCAAACCGAAACAACAGATCAGGCCTTCCAAGACAAACTTGCTGATCTTGCCGCGCATTGTGATGAAGGAACGGCCGCAATTATCATTGGTCCGGTTAATGATGTTCAATTATATCGTCACCTTATTTCCATCGGGATTAGCGATTATTTGGTTGCACCTATCGAAACGGAAGGTCTCGTCGACGCCATTGCTTCATCACTACAAAATCTTGTTGGCGCCGTGGATTCACACTTGATCGCTACGATAGGTGTTAAAGGTGGTGTTGGTACAACATCCGTATCATCATTAATCGCGGATACATTGAGCAATCATTTAGATTCAAAAACATTATTGATGGATGCATGTGGTGGGGCATCAACACTATGGAATCATTTTGCATTTTCACCATCAGGAACATTAATCGAGGCCGCGCGCGCGATTGTTGACAAGGATGAAGATGCGTTAAAACGTCTCATCATTAAAAATTCAGATAACCTACATATTTTAAATAGTGGTGCCGAAAATATTTTGGATAATCCCGTTGCTGGTCAAGCCTACGAAATGTTGTTAGATCACTGTCTATCACTATACCCATATGTTCTGGCCGATACTTCAGGTGCGCCGACACAAATAAAACGTATGATTTTAGGGCGCGCAAATACGATTTTTATCGTGACAACACCCAACGTCCCTGACCTATCCATGACCAAATTATTGATGAAAGAAATTTCTGATATGCCTGGTATGGAAACACGTAAACCAACAATTATTCTTAACAATGTCGGACAAACAAAAGGCGCCGAGATTAACATTAATGATGTCAAGGAAGCCTTAGGTATCAAAGATATTATCTCTATGCCTTATGACGGTAATACATTCACAAAGGCTGAAAATGGTACAGAGTCTCTGTCTGACAACACTGACTTTAACACCCTAAAATCTAAATTGAAGGCCGATTTAGCGCGAGCGATTGGTCTCAATAATTTTGACGCGGCAATGGAAAAACAAATTAAACGTGGTTTACCCGCCATCCTATCTAAATTAATGGGAGGGCAATAAATCATGTTTGGAAAACGCACTGGTGATACTCCCAAAGTTATCAAAGAAACAAAGCCTGAAAAAATTGATTTCGAAGACGACGTTGCTGAAGAGAACATTAACGATTCCAACGATACAGATAACGAAAAAATAAAAGAAAAAAAGGCCCCACCGAAAAAAACGACTAACACTGATGCATCAACAATGAATGCATTAAACGATCGATTTGAATTGGGTGATGTTAATAATCCTGACGGAGATACAGTAAAACCTGATGTTAAAAACCCACGTATTGAACAAGCCCGCGCACGTATTTGGAAAGATTTACGTGAGAGTTTAGATATTAAAAATCTAGCCGCGATGGATTTGGAAACAGCGCGTGGCGAAATAACAACCGCCGTTGGTGAAATTACAAAATTCCGTGAATTGGATTTAAGTGAAACAGAGCAAATTCAAATCGCACGCGAATGTGGTGATGACATGTTGGGCTTTGGTCCACTTGAACCATTGTTAGAGCGTGATGATATTGCCGATATCATGATTAATGGTCCTGACACAACATTCATTGAGGTCGACGGTAAAATTGAAAAAGCCGAAATCGAATTTCGTGACAATGCGCATCTTGTGACAATCGCACAACGTATCGTAGGGGCCATTGGTCGTCGCGTGGATGAGAGTTCCCCCATTTGTGATGCGCGTTTACCCGATGGTTCCCGTGTGAACGCTATTATTCCACCACTGTCCGTTGATGGTGCGTCCATGACCATCCGTAAATTTAAAAAGGATAAATTGACGCTGGATAATCTTGTCGATTTTAAAGCGATCACACCTGAGTGTGCAAAACTCCTGATGGCGATCGGACGCTCCCGTCTAAACTGTCTTATTTCTGGTGGTACAGGCTCTGGTAAAACAACAATGCTGAACTGTCTCACTCGTTATATTGATAAGGGTGAACGTATCATTACATGTGAAGATGCGTGTGAATTACAATTACAACAACCTCACGTTGTCCGCCTTGAAACACGCCCTCCTAACCTTGAAGGTATTGGTGAGGTCACCATGCGTGATTTGGTTAAAAACTGTCTTCGTATGCGACCAGAACGTATTATCGTGGGTGAGGTTCGTGGGCCAGAAGCCTTTGATTTATTACAAGCCATGAACACAGGGCATGATGGTTCAATGGGAACGGTTCACGCCAACAACCCACGTGAGGCCGTATCCCGTATGGAAAACATGATTGCCATGGCCGGATTAAACCTTGGGGCAAAGGCCGTTCGTGAACAAATCGCATCCGCCGTGCAAGTTATCATTCAGGTACAACGCCTTCGCGATGGATCACGTAAATTAACACATATTTCCGAAGTCACAGGTATGGAAGGTGACGTTGTTACATTACAAGATTTATATGTTTTAAAATTTGATGGTGAAGACGAACATGGTAAATTAATAACAAAACAGGAACCAACTGGTTTACGTCCTCGTTTCTTTGACCAGTGCCGCCAATTCAGTGTTCATGACCTTGTTTTAGAAGCCATGGGCGAGGCCTTTGAATAATGAATACAACAATCCTCATCATTGCAGGTGTGTTTGGTTTATTGTTTATGGGGATCGCAATTTTAATTTCCAATTCAAAAAGTAAGCAAAAAAAGCAAGCCCTGCACAGCCTGATTAAAGATCGCAATCAAACCGTTTATGGTAACAATCAAGACGATGAGGCATCCGATACCAAAACAAATAAAAAGACTGATAAAGGTTCACTTAAAAAGAAATTGAAAAATTCAAACGGTGACGCACAAAATGAAGAACTATCACTTACCTCTATTAAATATTTATGGATTCAGGCAGGATTAGAAACATCCCACATGCGTTTCTGGCTATGGTCTTGTGCCTCATGTGCTTTGTTTTTTGCGATCGCGAAAATGTTCTCACTCTCACCACTTGTTACGATATTGTGGCTGATCACTGGTTTTTTCGGTTTTCCGCGTTACATATTGAAACGCAAGGTCAGAAATAGGCAGGGTAAATTTTTAGAAGAATTCGCCGATTGTTTGGAGGGCATGATCCGTCTTTTAAAATCCGGTATGCCTATATCCGAAGCCATCGCCATGACATCACGTGAATATACGGGTCCAATTGGTCAGGAAATGACAAAAGTGTACGAGGCACAACGCGTCGGTGATACGTTGCCCGAGGCCGTTGCAAAAATGGCATTCCGTGTGCCAATGGCCGAGGTTAAAATGTTTTCCACCGCCATCACAATTCAAACCCAAACAGGGGCCAGCCTGTCCGATATTTTGCAAAATTTATCTAACGTTATCAGACAACGTTTTCGCCTAAAACGTAAGGTGATTTCCCTATCGGCGGAGGCAAAAATTTCTGCGGGTATCATCGGCAGCTTACCTTTGGTTGTTATTGGATCAATGTATCTTCTTAACTATGATTACATTGCCCTTCTTTGGACAACCAGCACAGGAAAAATGTTAATGTACGGGTCCATCGGTTGGATGTCCCTAGGTGTTTTAATGATGAAAGGGATGATTAATTTCAAGGTATAAATAATGTCAAATGAAACTGCCATCATTGTTATCAGCGGACTTTTTGCATTCCTATCATTCGTTGGGATTGTTATTCCACTCCTATCCCGTGCCGAAAAAAAAGACCGCCACAAAACATTGATTCAAGATCGTCGTCAATCCTTGTATCAAGAAACAATTGCTGAAACAAAATCAAAAAAATCACCGACGGAAACAAATACAAGTAATAACATCGCTACCTTTTTTAGGGTTGAACAAATGATTGGTTCAACCGCAACAAACATCCGTAAAAAATTATCTAATGCAGGGTATAGATCACCCAAAGCACCATTAACCTATATGATGTGCAAAATGGGACTGCCTATCCTTTTCGTTCTATTAGGTATGTTGTTCATGAGTAAGGTCGAGGAATTAGAAAGCGGGATGAAACTTCTCATTCTTTTATCACTGGCCGGTGCAGGATGGTTTTTACCGGGTGTGATGGTCAAAAATCAAGTTGATAAACGCCAAGAAGAAATCAATTTATCTTTCCCTGATGCCCTCGATATGATCCTCATTTGTGTGCAGGGTGGAATTAGTATTGAACAAGCCATTAGCCGAATTAGTGATGAAATTTCAGAACAATCATCTATTTTAGCTGAAGAGTTAGGGTTGTTGAGCGCGGAATTAGGACTGCTTAGCGACCGTAAACAAGCCTTTACCGATTTTGCAGAACGCGTTGGTGGTGGTGCGGCCAAATCATTTGGAACGGCGATGGTTCAGGCTGAAAAATATGGTACATCCATATCACAGGCCATTCGTGTTATGGCCGATGAATTGCGCGAAATCCGTATGTCAAATGCCGAAGAAAAGGCTGCATCCTTACCACCAAAATTAACTGTTCCTATGATTTTATTCTTCCTACCACCATTATTTGTCGCCATCCTTGGCCCTGCATTTTTACAAATAGGTGGGTAAGAAAAATCTTGCAATAATTTTACATTATCCCTATATAAAATTATGAAAAATTTATTTGCTGATGTTGCCGATATCGGTTTTGAGGTGATTACAATTTCGCTTCCCTTAGCTTGCATTATGACTCTAGCCTCACCAAACCTTGATGAACGCGAAAACTTTATCCGAGGAATTATGGACAGCATAAAAAGAACACAATCAATCCCCCATATCGAAAAATTACCTGATCCAAATCCATTCCGTTATCAGATATAACGTAAAAGCCCCACGGTAACGCAGGGCTTTTTTATAAAATCCAATATGTGAGCTTATTCTTCCTTATCTGGTTCTTTTTTAACACGTGATCGTGTTGATGAGCCTAGACTTGGTACTTGTGGTGTAAGGCTTGCGTTAAATTCCAAATCTGGTGTTGCAAATGGTTTTGTCATCGCGGCGTCCAATGTTTGTTTTGCAACATGGGCCGCTTGTGCAGCTAGTTCCATAAATCTATTTACTTTTGCTTCCGCTAAATTAGCAATCGCTTCTAATGCTTCCAAACCTTCTGCCATTTTCCCTAACAAAGACCCAGAAAACGATCCCGATTTCTTATTGTCTGATTGTCCTGTACTTTTTGCAAATGATCTCATTGTTGTGGTTGTCATAGATTTTCTCCTTAATAAAATTCCTGTTCAACTGCCGTGTTAATCTTTAGGCATTACCTTGTGTTTCGGCTAAATCTAACTCTAAAAAATTTTGTGTTTGCAGCCAAACTGCATAATTTTTCAGTTCATCCTTGGCTGGCACTTTACCACTTAGGCCTGGGCGAACCTCAACACGAATTTTTTCTGGATTTGAACGCCAATCATAAACAATTGTATATGACCCACCTTCTTTATCCCCAGTGACATAACGATATTTGACCATACCAGGTGCCATTGGCTCTTCCATTCCTGTTTTTTTCAAGAAATCTTGGGCTGTTATTGCGCTCATTTTATAACCTCTATTTGTTGGTTTATTAACTCTATATACCTACTTTATGCAAAAAACTTTAATGAAACCTTAAAAATAAATCGCAATTGAAATGATTTTTTTAAGTGTGTCTTAAGAGGTTATAATCTATACTTATATTATGAAATTATTATTGTTAAGTATCAGTGCATTAGCCATTTTTAGCGGTTCAACAACAACCTTAAAAGCGCAAGAGGCAACGGGCATATCCCCGATATTCATCAAACCTTACGCCACACAAAAGGTAAAACGCACACCAACAATTGTTCAGGCCACCACACACACTAATCCTATTCGTGGTAACGTTCGTACATACACCCAACCGGGACGAAAATCATTCAATCTATTATATGCCCAGGAAAAAAATCCATTTGCAAACACGGGGTTTGGACGCATCCGTGCCGAAAAAAATTATTACGATAAACAAGATAAGAGACATTACAACCAATATGAGTACATGGGAATTTTAGCAAAGCGCGGTGACACTGCAAAACTGCAACAAGTACAACAATATTTACAAAAAAATGGCGTTTATGATCCTACAAAGGTTCAAGCGGCTATAACCAGCGCAACACAACCACAAGCCTTTGGTTCCCAACAACCTTCAACAACAGGGGGTATCCAATCACCCTACGCTACAACAACCTACAAACAGCCTGCATATAAAGTTAAAACACAAACAACATCCGTACCGCAACGCCTTCATGGAGGATACGATGATGCAGAAAATAAAACGCTTGATCCTGCTGAGGCCATAAAACCAACTGGCCCTCGCCCTATTTTTCTTCGCTAAAAAACCATGCTAACCTAGTCATATGAAACATTATGCGTTTTATATTGCGCTTATTCTATACGCCTGCCTGTCCAATCCAACCCCTGACACATTGTCATGGGTCGAATATTGCGTTGGTGGTTTACTCATTCTATCAGCGGGAATTATCGGTAGTTGGAATAACTTAACCACAAAATCACTACCACCATTTTTACAATATCATCGTGTGTTTTTAATTTATATGATGAGTGTTCCTCTTGTTATCGGACTGGCAAACACAAGCATGCCACGCGATATTTTACGCGATCTAATTCCCGTTGTTTTTTTAATAATTCCAATTATTTTTTATAGTAATCAACCTAACTATTTATCAATTGTTTTAATAATTTCTGGCGGTCTATTCGCCTTACGTTACTGCGCTCCCTTTATTTCACAATTGTCGTTTATGGGAACACATGATGGCTTACTCTACTTGGCCAACTCTCCCCTTGTTCCCTTTGCCGCGATTATGGGGTTTTCGTGGGTTAGCGATCCTCAACGCATTTTATGGAGCAAACGAATATTGGGATTGGCCATCATGGCTATCACCTTCATTGCAATGATAACCATGCTGCAACGTGCCCCCCTCATTCTAACAACACTTTCATGCCTTATATTATTAGGATTACGATCACTCCACCGTCCCATTCATTCGATGGTTATTGGCGCCATTATCATGGCATGCTTTCTTCCCATGCTTCCGATCATTATCGACCTTTCACAATCCATGATTCATAAGACATTGTCTGTTGGTTTTAATAACCGCATAGAAGAATTTCAATCCGTTATCGCGCAATCATCTTTCTTTGGTGAGGGATGGGGTGCGTTGTGGCAATCACCTGCGGTCGCCGATATATGGGTGCGTTTTACGCATAATACGATCAGCTATTATTGGTTAAAGGCCGGCATCATAGGCGCGGTATTATCACTGTTTTTTATCATTTTATGGGGGCGCGAGATTATACGTGTCATTCGTGCAAACCCCGCACTAGGCCTTGCAATCGCAACACCATTTATCATTCATGTAACCCTTTATACTGGTTTTAAAACGCTTGATTTTGCGTGCCTTTTGGCGTTATGTGGGACATGGCGAACACGCGTTCAATCCTCATCATAAATCGAACATTCCCACCATCATTTGGTGCAACGGGACGTATGGCATGTGATTTGGCTCTACACTTACGCCATCAGGGACATAAAGTCACAATACTAACTACTGCTCAGCATGAAAAAACAGATCGTGCCAAAAATTTAGATGTTATTCGTATCGCCGCCAATCAAAAACCACGCGGCATTTTTGATTATCTGAAAATTTTATGGAAGATGTACCAAGCGTCAAAAAAAATATCTGATCACGATATTGTCATCTCAATGACCGACCCACCATTACAAGCCATCATAGGCGGAAAAATTGCACGGGCGATGAACGCAAAACATATTCATTGGGTAATGGATTTGTATCCTGACTTGTTACCCGTTTTAGGGACAGATATTCACTCCTTCATATTCAATATTATAAAATCAAAAATATACGGCACCTATAAAAAAACAGATGCCGTTGTCGCGATCAGCAAATGCATGGCGCGATATTTAACGCATCACGGCGTTGCCCGAACCAGCATGCATATCATTGAAAATTGGCCTGATAAATATTTACGCGAAGGTAATGATAAACCCGTACAATCATTATTAGATGATGAAAAATTTAGAATACTTTATGCGGGAACAATTGGCCTCGCACACGACTTTGATACGGTTTTAAAATCCGCCAAATATTTGCAAAAACATGCCCCCAATATTGAATTCATATTTACCAACCGTGGTGGTGGAAAAGATATATTCGCCATAAAAATAAAAAAACACGGGCTTCGTAATATTCAACTTATTTCACCGCAACCATCAAAAAAATTATCTGCGCTTATGACCTCTGGCGACTTACACCTTATCACTATGAAAAGTGACGCTATTGGAAAACTATTCCCGTCTAAATTTTATTCCGCGATTGCGTCCGCGCGACCATCTCTATTTATCGGACCAAACACATGCGATCTCCATAACAAAATCACTGATAATGATATTGGTATATCCGTTAAAAATGGTGATGCCAAATCATTAACCCAAGGCATACTAAAATATTATAATGATGGTGACATGTGGTTCACACATTGTGCCAATGCAAAAAAAATGATGGGCCGTCATAACCCGCTTGATCAGTGGACGGGCTTGATTGAAAATCATATATAAGTCACACTATACTGCATGAATGAATGGGACATCGCATTAAATGCATTACGCAATCACGGACGATCAATTTTAATTGGTATGGTAGTTGGATGCATATGCGTCGTATTGGTTATTATTTTTCAAAAACCCGTTTATCAGGCAACCATGATCGTTGGTCCCACAGAAAAAACCGGGGTTCCCTCACTCAATTCATTTCTACCAAAGGCCGCAGCAGATGCACCCGCACTACAATATTTTGTTGAACGCATTGATGCATCACGCGCAACTGATTTTACCATCTTTGAAACAAAGATAAACAGCCCTGAAATAATCAAATCCATTGCAAAAAATGAATCATTCAACATTCCAAATGACACGCAAAAATGGGCACGAAACCACTTAAAAATTCGATCAAGTGGCATGACTCCATTTCGCAAAATTACACTCGACAGCCATGATAAAAACCGCGCGGTAGATATTTTAAATGCGCTTTATGAAACAACAGATCAATCCATTCGCGCGGATAAAAAATTAAAAACTGTACGGCGTATTTCCTATCTTAATCAACAACTCAAAACCATACGTAACCCCGATCATCGCGATGCGATTGTTGCCTTATTAAAAGAGCAAGAACAAATAGCCATGATGGTATCCATCGACAACGAATTTGCGGCTGAAATTATTACACCCACATATGCGTCGGCAAACCCCATCGCGCCCAATGGGGAAATATTATTTCCTGCATTTATATTCGCGGGTGGAATGTTAGGGTTAGTGCTTGGCGGGTTAAAACAAGCCATTAAAAAATGATCCCAATCTCCATTATTATCATGACAAAGAATGAGGCATTAAACTTGCCTCACTGCCTTCCGTCACTTATCAAAAGTTTTAATGATGTCCATGTCGTCGATAGTGGTAGCACAGATGACACAATCACCATCGCTCAAAATCATGGAGCAACCGTAACCAATTTTAGGTGGAACGGCCAATATCCGAAAAAGAAACAATGGTGTTTGAACAATATTCCTACACAACATGATTGGGTTTTCATGATTGATGCCGATGAAATAATCACAGAGACCTTTATTAGAGAATTACAAAATTTTGATACAAGCGCCGATGGATATTTTATTCGTTCGGACATGGTTTGGAAAGAACAACATCTACACCACGGCCAGAAAAATAATAAACTCTGTTTGTTTAAAAAGTCATCATTTTCCTATCCCATTATCGATGATTTGAATGTCCCTGGAGGATGGGAAGTTGAAGGACATTACCAACCCATTGCAACAACATCACATACACCCAACATTAGACAAATAAAATCACCAATCATTCATCATGATCGCAAAGAGCAATGGCATAATCGTCATGATAATTATGTCACTTGGGAAGTAGAAATGACACACCGACAAGCATGGCCATGTGATCCTGTTTTTATTCGCGAATTTATAAAGGATCTTTTGCGCACATCACGTCTGCGACCATTCATATATTTTATATCCAGCTATATTATGAGACTTGGTTTTTTAGATGGTAAAATGGGATTTGATTATACACTTAACCGTTATCGGTACAACGCGCGCATTGCCCGTGCAATTCGACAGACCAACGCTTCACATTAAAATTGTCTTTTTTGGCTTTACTATCTAAACTATCTGGTAAATGACATAGATGCGCTTCGGTAACGTCACCACAATCATCACAAATCATAAACTGTGATCCATCATGGGTATGTCCCGCCGTACACAAGATATACGCATTTAAGCTTTCGATACGGTGCAAAAACCCCGCATCAACCCAAAATTCAATCGCGCGATAGGCCGTTGGTGGTTTTGGTTTATCCAAATATTCCCCTAAAGATTCCAAAATATCATATGCCGTCATCGCGCGTTTTGTCTTGGACACGATATCCAAAACATAACGCCGTGGATCCGTCATGCGTGCGCCTTCACGTTCGCAATAGGTTTCGGCTTTTTTAATGATTGTGGTCGTGTTCTGCATGTTCATGAACTATAGCAGATGTTCCCCGATCATGGGAAGAATGTTCATCCATAGATGCATGAAAAATAAAATAGACAGACACATTAATAACAAATAAACATGTCGCAAGAATCATAAATAAACGTGTGCGATCTTTTTTCGGTGCGCATGGTTCGTGACAACATGTTGACCCTTCCGAACTACAATTCATACGACGCGAATAGGCATATACCCCCCAACCTATCGCCAGAATAATCCCAGATACAATAATCATTGGAATTTCATATTCATGGATCAATTCGTGTCCTTCTTCTATAAATCCAGGCATAGTTGCGATCATGCCAAATCCAGCCATAAGACTTAAAATACTAAAAATCGTTGGCAATACGCAGCAAAAAATATGAATACTTTCGCTTGCTACAACTGTCCAAAATAATCCTTTATTGATTTTTTCCATTTTCGTCCCTTGACTTCACTATTGTTACAATATAACACTTCGTTAAATTATAAAATGTTATAACGTAACAAAAAGGACAAGTCAAACAATGTTTAAAAAATTTCTAATTATCACAACATCCACAATTGCGATGACAATCCCTGCAATTGCACAAGATCACCACCATGATCACGATCATCATAACCATAATGACAAACCATATTCTTTTCATCTTGATACACGCACATACGCGACGAGCATTGTTAACGCCGATGAAGCAAGCGAAGAAATTGCTGATGTCTTTACACACTCGCACTTGTCTGGCGATTATAAATTGAACAAGCATCTATCCATATCTGGATCAGTCATCCTCGAAGGTGACCCAGCTGGTCACGCTCATGGTGGCGGTGCAGCGCGCACAGGTGATCTATTTTTCGACGATAACCCATTATATATAGAAGAACTCGCCATCAATTATGATGATGAATATATGGGTGCCTATGCTGGTAAATTTACACCACGCATTGGTTTAGATACCCACAATGTACCAGGTTGGTGGGGCATGTTAGTGTTTGAAGAATTTCAATTACGCAACAAAGTTGGATTTGGTGGCTACCTACAAAATGACGATGATACATTTGGCCACCACCAATTGGATGTATCGACATTTTTTGCCGATACAACATTCCTACAACAATCTACACTTTACAACCGTAGCGACCTCAATGGAGATAGCGATGGCGCAAGCAATACCGAAGATTTTTCATCATTCACGGCAAACTTATCTGGTAACATCATTAATAACGATCATTTAAATTATTACGTTGGCTATGCACACCAAGGCGTCGATCAAGCCGGTGAAGAAGATGAAAAACGATTTGTTTTTGGTCTATCCGCATCACATGATTTGACCGATCACATGATCATAACCGCCATGGCGGATGTAACGGACATAGGTCATTTAAATGGCGAGGCCGAACATGACCGCCGTTACACATCATTTGGCCTTGGTCTTGATATTGACCATTGGACAGTTGGCGGTACATATACACATATCAACAATGATGCAGATGACGCAGGCGAAAGCATGAACGGATACAACACTCAAGTATCCGTTGGTTACAATTTTGACAATGGATTTGGTATCGACCTTGGTTATCAATCCCAAGATGAAGAAGGTGAAAAATCAGATCGCATCGGGGGATTACTTCGCTATCATGCGGATTTTTAAATAAAGATTGGGGCATAATCGCCTAACAGTTTGAGTAAGCCACTGGCGATAAAATGTCAGTGGCTTTTTAATGTTTAACTCGTTGCGAATTTTCATTTGTTCTACACGCCCCTGTTTCGCGTTTGTTTGCGACACACCACCTGTTTCATAATCACAAATCGCCATATCCATTTTCAAAAATGATCGACAATACCTGATATATTCAACCGTAAATTTATAATCCGCCGCAATCGGGTACGCCTCGTCATAACGTAGGCTATTTATCACTGACCAGCGATAAATCATCGCCTGATGATGCGTAATCATTCCGTCACCTATTTGTGTGTGGTGTTTAGATGGTTTTATAAAGTCATCCTCAACCGCATCACCATAAATAAAATCCGCATCATATTCAGATAATTTTTGTAAAACATTTATATTTGCAAATTGATCGCCCGCATTCATAAAAATAAAGTAATCACCACATGCGCGTTCAATCCCCTTGTTCATAGCGTCATAAATACCGTTATCAGGTTCAACATCACCATCAATGACTATCCACTCATAACCATCGTATGTTTGGGAATGTAACGATGCCCGTGTTCTTTCAAATCCACTCGAATTATCTTTTGTTATCGTGATAATAGAAAAACGCATTAATTTTCGTCTGTAGCGATATCCTCAACAAACACGCCAGTAATCGCCATGTTGGTCAAAATTTGAGTAATATCCTTAAAACTATCCATGAAATTAAATGGTTTTGGATCGCGTGGCACAATGATTGTTGATCCCGGAATAATTTTGTCATGCCCACCACTAACTGGCTGCGCAGAACCATCTGGATAAACGGCAAACATACGACCACTGTCCGCATAATATGTTTTACCGCCTGCCTCACTGATATAATCCGAAACATCTTTATCCTCGGTAAATAAGAGGTTTGCTGGATTCATAACCTCCCCCGACACACGCACATTCAATGTGCGTTTTGGTACATGTAATCGATCTCCATCTTCCAACAACATATCCAATTCCGGACGTAATTGTAAAACATCTGGATCCACCTCAACCGTAACACGGCCGATGGCCTTCACTGCGCGCAAATCATCCGCCAATTTTCGCGCCATTGATATCTGTGCTGGGGTCAATGATGCATTTTTGTCCGTTGCATTCAAATTAACCGATACAGTGCGTTCCAATTCTTGCGCAGCAGTTCTAAATTTTTGCTCTTCCCGTTTGCGCTCTGCCTTACGACTAAATACCGCGGCAGGTGCATAAGCATCATTTGTCAATCCACCCGCACGATCAATAAGCGATGACAATTTATCGCCACGCATTAAATCATATGATCCTGGGTTTTTAACTTCACCACTCACACGTACTGTTTTCACAACCGCCTTATCAAATTTTTCATTCACGCGAACCTGATCTCCAGGACGTAAAATGATCGTCGACAAATCTTGTGTTTCTGAAATTTTACGACGGATGCGCCCTTCACCAACATCTGCGTTTGATACAATTTCAATATCATTTTTATTAGCCGTTGGTAGAAATCCACCTGCAACAGATATTAATGTTTTTAAATCAACCGTCGTACCAACAGGCCACGACTTTTCGTCAAAAACAGCTCCATTAACTTTAACATTTTGCGACAAAACAAATTGAATTATTTTGTCAGAAAAATTATTTTTATTATTGTTTTTATTTGATTTTTCTGATTTTACATCATTAAAGCTCATTACATTTTCTTGCGAAAATAAGTAAACATCATCACCAACCTCCAACTGACGATCATCACTCTTATCCAGAACAGATTGAGGAGAAAAAGCCATTAAATTACGACCAAAACCATCCGCAGAAATTCGCGAAACAACCCCCATCAACGGATAAGTGTCATCCGCCAAAACACGTCCAGATCCAATCAATTGTGACAACGTTCCCGCATGTGAAATATCATAAGCGCCATTACGCAAACTGTGACCTTTCAATTTTACGGCGTTACGCATCCTATCTTTTGATCGTAAAACATTAAGAATCGATCCATTGGAAATCAGCGCAGGACTAGAATAATTTAAATTAACAACCTCACCACCCGCACGAGAAAGAGAAAATTTGTAATCCCCATCACCAATCAACCCCGAAGACAAGCCAAGAGATGAACGCAAATCAATTCGTTTTTCAGATGATAAAAATTCAAAAACACCTTGCGCGCGAACATCACCAACAATGGCAAATGTTTCACCAATTGGCGGAACAATCAAACGGTCACCATCACGCAATTTTACATTATTTTTAAAATTTTTAACTCCAATATATTCATACAAATCAATATATTGAGATTGACCATTACGAATCAACTTTATATTACGAAAGGTTCCACTTTTACGCACACCACCCGCGATCGAAAGTGCATCCAATACGGAATGAGACGCATTCAGATTATGGCGACCTGGCTTGCCAACATACCCTGCGACCAACACTCCAATCTGCTTCATACCTGAAACAGACAAATCAATTTCACCACGGTAAAAATTTTGTTGTGCAATAATATTGATTTCATTTTTAACATCGATCAATGATCGTCCCATTGCAACAATCGGTAAGAAATCATCAATTAATAATCGACCATCCGAACCAACGATATATTTTTTCCGTTCTTTTCGCTCTCCCGAAAAAATAACAAATATTTCATCACCTGCCTGAACAACATAATCATCCTGAACTGCGCCAGACGGCCTAACCCAATCATCCTGCCTTTCATCCCTTCCTGACACGGAAGGAGTATAAAAAAGATCATATCCAAATTGCTTGAGGTCCTTTACGCCCGAACGCTCTTGATAGAATTTTTCCAACCTAGAAGTGTCTTCATTTTTTTTTGCCTTTTGTAAATTTTTATACAACGGTTCATCATTCAACCGTCCATCCACAAAACGTTGCACCGGAATATCTTCACCACTCTTATTTAACCGCTGAACATTATCAACAACCCCCTGACGATATGTGGTATAACCACGATATCCTGCATATGCCGATGCATCGTCGACATCAAAGCTATCTTGAGCAAGGGATGCCACACTATTAAAAATTATCAATGAGATTATTGCACTTGAAACCGCGCGAAAAATTGTCATGGTATAGAGTATAGAGAAAAACGAGAGGTTGTGAATCACAAATATGCACGTCAATTTAATACGCCCATGTGTCGGCATAGAAAGCCCTCAAGCCCTCTATGAACATCAAATCACCCATCGCGGTATTATTGATGAGAATGGTGATAAATTGAATTTCTTCGACACACGTAATACACCAAAACGCAAAGATGAAATCCTCAATGGCGGAAGTGTTTATTGGATCATAAAGGGCGCGATTGTTATGCGCCAAACCATTGTTGGTATCGAAACACTACTTGACGAAAATAACAAAAAATTCTGCCGTATTATTAAATCACCCGAAATCATGTTAACCGTTCCCCAACCTCATCGCGCCATGCAAGGATGGCGATATTTCGAAGCTGAAAAAGCGCCCGCCGATTTATACCCCCTAACCGAAGAGACAGTCCAACAAGATCAACCAGATCCAGAAATGGCAAAGCAGTTAGCAGAATTAGGCTTATTATAACCTCATGATCAAACCACACATTTTTCATGGGATAAAAAAAGGCCCTCACATTTTTTTTACCGCACGCATACACGGCAACGAACCATGCGGCGAAATTGCTCTAAACCGCCTTATTCAAAATATTGAACATGGTCACATTCCACTTTTATCAGGTCAACTCACCCTAATTTCTTGCGCAAATCCGAAAGGCGCACAAGAAAACAAGCGTTTCATCGACACCAATATGAATCGAATTTTTAGTCGTAAACTCACACAAAAGCATGACGAAACCTACGAAGCAGAACTATGCGATACAATCATGGACGCTATCGACGATTGTGATTATTTCGTGGATTTACACAGCTTCACCGAAGACATGCCACCATGCGTCATTTGCATTGATGATAAAAATGAAACATCAAAAAGTATGGCAGAAGAGTGCCCTATAAAACGTATTGTTTGCGATACTCCGTTCCTGACAAAAAAAGGAACATGTATGTCTACGCATTATGCGCGCGAACAATCAAAACCAGCAATCTTGGTCGAATGCGGTCAACATGATGATACACAATCGATTGAAATTGCATATCAATCAATCATCAACATCCTTAATCTCCATGGTATGATTGATACAAGTACAACACCTTCACCAGAACACGAATTTTTAAAAATTACAGGCACAATTCACAATAATAAGGATGAAGAACTTATATTCCCACTTATGGAACGTGAGAAAATAGAACTTGGCGACCCCTTGCTCAAAACATCAAACGGCGAAATAATTTACTCCCCCGTTCACGGAAACCTATTTATGCGCAATGCAAACACACCAGTGAACGAAGAATATGCAACGGTTTACGATCTCCACAATCAATGGCCATGAAGAGACGGTGCCTTTACATTCATCATTTCCACTTTGTTATTTTCAACAAATTTCCAAGCCAGATCCTCAAAACTCTCTGGATGGACATGCACTAATGTGACAAATGAAACCACAGCAGAAAGCGCAATTGCAGCTTTAAAAGAAGTCATTTGAAAAACATCCCGTAATTTTTTCGATGCCTCTGTCGACGTTACAAACAAAAAGCTACAAACCAAGCCTGCCGTTAGCATATGCTCAGAGTATGACGCTGCCATACAAAAAATTCCTGTAATAGCTGGACCAAAACCCGTCGCACCCAAAATAGAACCTAAGCCCATCGCCATAAGATTATTTCCCAAGCCAGAAGGAACCTCCTCTTTTAGTGCATCCGTAAAATGTAGCATTTGATCATTCATCATGAATATTTCCTTAGTATCAATTAATTTTCGCATCTCACTATCATAGCAAAAAACAATATGCAAACATTTCAAAAATCCAAAAAGATAAGACGCGTTTCCTCTTCACAAATACTCATTTTCATCCTATTGTCATCCCTATCTTAATATAAACAATAAGGGGAAAATGTCGTGCCAGTCACCATTGCCGTTTTAAAAGAAACCAACAAACAAGAAACACGCGTTTCCGCGATACCAGAAACCGTTAAAAAGCTAACCGCATTGGGTATTAATATTGTCGTTGCAAAAGGCGCGGGCGAAAATGCGTCATACGCGGACAAAGATTTTAAAGATGCGGGTGCGACAATTGCGACAAGCAACGATAACGCCGTAGAAAAAGCCGATGCCATTTTTTGTATCCGTACACCCGATGCGAAAACATTAGGCAAAGCAAAAAAAGGGGCACTTGTCATTGGTGGACTATCCCCCTTTGCATTTGACGATAAAGGTTTTAAAGACGCGGGCCTAAGCGCCCTTGCGATGGAATTAATGCCACGTATTACGCGTGCACAAAACATGGATATATTATCATCTCAATCAAACTTGGCTGGATATCAATCCGTGATTGAGGCATCCCACGCATTTAACCGTGCATTCCCAATGATGATGACCGCGGCGGGTACAATTGCCCCTGCAAAAACATTCATCATGGGTGTTGGTGTTGCCGGGTTACAAGCAATCGCCACGGCTCGTCGTTTGGGTGCGTCCGTATCGGCCACTGATGTTCGTGCCGCCACGAAAGAACAAGTTGAATCTTTGGGCGCAAAATTCGTGATGGTTAAAGACGAAGAATCCGCCAATGCAGAAACCGCAGGCGGATACGCAAAAGAAATGTCTGATGAGTATAAGGCAAAACAAGCCGCCCTCATCACCGAAACAATTTCAAAACAAGACATCGTCATTACAACGGCATTGATCCCTGGTCGTCCTGCACCTGTATTGGTGAGTGAAGACATGGTCAAAACCATGAAACCAGGATCAGTGATTGTTGACCTTGCCGCGCCAATGGGCGGAAACTGTCCATTAACCGAAGCGGATAAAGTCGTCGTTAAACACGGCGTGACCATCATCGGTCATACAAATTTAGCAGGAATGCTATCAACCGATGCATCGGCATTATTTTCACGTAACTTGTTCAACTTCATCACGCTCGTTTACGATGCGGATAAGAAGAAGATTGATTTATCCAAAGACGAAGAAATAACAAAGGCCATTACATTAATGGAAAAGGGTAAGGCCGTTCACGAAATTTTAGGCGCAAAACCTGCACCGAAAAAGAAAGCGCCCAGGGCAAAGAAAAAGGCACCCGCAAAAAAGACAACTACAAAGAAAACTGCCGTCAAAAAAGAGCCTGCCAAGAAAAAATCAACAGCTTCCAAAACAAAGGGAACGAAATAATGACAGACACAACAACAAATTTACAACCGCAAGAGGCCGCGAATTTGGCAACACAGGCAAGAACACTTGCCGATAAACTTGCCGATTATGCAGTTCAAATGACACAAGCCAGCACAGATGCCATTTCAAATGGAATGGTCGGTGATGCCAGTCATGGTGGATTTTTCATGACGGGTTTAACCATTTTTGTTTTGGCCTGTTTCGTTGGGTATTACGTTGTGTGGAAGGTAACACCCGCGCTTCATTCGCCGCTAATGGGTATTACAAACGCGATTTCATCCGTGATTATCGTGGGTGCCATTTTGGCCGCAGGGCCAGCCGACGGTGGATTTGCAAAACTGCTTGGTTTCCTTGGAATTACCCTTGCATCCGTTAATATTTTTGGTGGGTTCATTATCACTCGCCGTATGCTTTCAATGTTTAAAAAGAAAGGCGAGTAAACAGCCATGGATACAATGACTTCATTTTCATACTTGGTTTCGGCCGTTTGTTTTATTATGGCACTCAAGGGCCTTTCATCACCTGAAAGCGCACGCCACGGTGTTTTATACGGGATGTTTGGTATGGCATTGGCCATCGTAACGACCCTTATGACCGACACGGTCGACAGCATCGGTTTACCATTGCTGGGTATCGCATTAGGTGGTGGTGTTGGTGCAACAATTGCAAAAAAAATCGACATGCGCGACCTTCCCCAATTGATGGCTGGTTTTCACTCACTTGTTGGTTTGGCCGCCGTATTTGTGGCCTTGGCTGCATTTTTTAACCCATCGGCCTATGGCATTGGTGAGGTTGGTGCAATTGCCGTCAATTCATTGATCGAAATGGCGTTGGGCGCGGCGATTGGTGCGATTACGTTTACAGGATCAATCATCGCGTTTGGTAAATTACAGGGGTTCATCACAGGAAAACCACTAACATTTATCGGACAACATAAATTGAACGCGGGATTAGGGATATTAATGTTCCTCCTTATCTTTGCATTTTGTGGAACGCAATCGACATTTATGTTGATGGTGTTGGTCGCCGTTGCGTTGGCACTTGGTGTATTACTCATCATGCCAATTGGTGGCGCGGACATGCCCGTTATCGTTTCAATGTTGAATTCATATTCAGGTTGGGCTGCCGCTGGTATCGGTTTCACACTTGAAAATACATTGTTGATTATCACGGGTGCGCTTGTTGGTGCATCGGGTGCAATCCTTTCATACATCATGTGTAAGGGGATGAATCGTTCATTCTTAAACGTGATCCTTGGTGGATTTGGTGGTGATGAAGATGCGGCCAATTCACCGACTGCCGCGGCTGGTGATCGTCCTGTTAAATTGGGATCAGCCGACGATGCAGGGTTCATCATGAAGAACGCATCATCCGTTGTGATTGTACCTGGATATGGTATGGCGGTGGCTCAGGCTCAACACGCCCTTCGTGAAATGGCGGATGTGTTAAAGGCCGAGGGTATCAATGTGCGTTATGCCATTCATCCTGTTGCCGGTCGTATGCCGGGTCATATGAATGTTTTGTTGGCCGAAGCCAACGTGCCATATGATGATGTATTGGAATTGGAAGATATCAATCGCGATTTCGCCCAAACCGACGTTGCATTTGTTATTGGTGCGAATGACATTACAAATCCTGCGGCAAAAACAGACCCACAATCACCAATTTACGGCATGCCTATTTTGGATGTTGAAAAGGCGAAAACGGTTCTGTTTATTAAACGTTCACTGGGTACGGGTTATGCGGGTGTTGATAATCCATTATTCTTTAACGAAAATACAATGATGTTACTGGGCGATGCAAAAACAATGGCCGAAAACATTATTAAAGCGATGGAATAAGAAAGATATACATCAAAAAAAAGCGCCATTTCGGCGCTTTTTTATTATCCTACTGCAGGGGGAGGCAACTGTCCTCGTTGACAATAATCTTTTGCCTCTTTTATTCTAGACTCCATATCAGACAATTTTGGCTCTTCTGTAATAGTGGCGCCCTGATCTAAAATAAAAGAATTACCTGATAAATTACCTGCACTTGCCCCATGGAATTCATATACAAGACCACCTTCAGATTTTTGCTGGACCATTGCAAAACGCCCACTCTAATGACAAGTATAACCTGTATCAGTTTCGACTTCATACGTTTCAATTTCATTTGTGTATTGTTCAACACTGTCTGAACTGAAACCAATACTTATGACTACACCTAAAGCAAGCCCTACCGCTAATTCTGATGACATAATTTATTCCTTCTGTTGATAGAAACATTAATCTAACTTTTACAATATGTTAATATTTATTTGCGTGACGTATGAATTATTTCGTAGTAAAACCAAGTTCATATATGAGAGCAAAACTTAATCCATTTTCTATTGGCAATATCCATATAGACAACCCAATATTTTTGGCACCTATGTCGGGGATATCGGATCTCCCCTTTCGACGCCTTGTCCAAAAATTTGGGTGCGGGCTCGTCTTTTCTGAAATGATCGCCAGCCGTGAAATGATCAATCATTCAAAAGAAACCCTACGCATGTCATCCCCCCATGATGATCCGTATCCATTGGCGGTTCAATTGGCGGGATGTGACCCCGACGTTATGGCCGAGGCCGCAAAAATGAACGAAGACCGTGGCGCATCAATCATTGATATTAATTTTGGATGTCCCGTTAAAAAGATCGTCAAAAAATATGCAGGGTCTGCATTAATGCAAGATGAAGATTTAGCCACCGCGATTATGGATACAGTGGTGAAAGCCGTGAATATTCCCGTCACCATGAAAACAAGATTGGGATGGAACGCACAAAACCTTAACGCGCCATCCCTTTGTAAAAAGGCCGAAGATGTCGGTATTAAAATGATAACCATTCACGGACGCACACGTGAACAAATGTATACGGGAACCGCCGATTGGTCGGCCATACATGCGGTACGTGATGCGATATCCCTTCCCCTCATTGCCAATGGTGATATTTTATCGATCGAACATGCACAAACCGCGATTGAACAATCAGGTGCAAACGGTGTGATGGTCGGGCGTGGAACACAAGGGAAACCATGGTTGATTAAACAAATGATCGAACACTTCAACGGACAGAATGTGTCCAACGCTCCAACAGGTAAAGATTTGATCTCAATCATACTTTCTCACTACGATGATATTATTGATCATTATGGTGATGTAAAGGGTGTCGCCATCGCGCGTAAACACCTTGCCTGGTACGTCACCGGCATGCGTGACGCAAATGAATTTCGCTCAGAAATTAATAAAATTAAAGATCCAATTCTTGTTAAAGAGATGCTAGTTGAGTTTTTTTAACTGACGTGAAGACGTTGTATTCTAGGCCACAAGTCCTCCTCATAAGCTCTGGCAATAATTGGAGGCGTTCCATCCCTAACTTTACCCAAGGGCCAATAATCCCAATATCTTTGAAAATCAGAATACTCATACCCACCCTGCTCAACAAAACTGACACATTTCCACATCACGCATAACTTATCTAACCCACTAAACTCTACAGATGCTTCTGTTTTTTTTGCCTTATACTCTCTCCAAATTGCCATTTTTTCTGGTTCACTCTCAAGCAACATTGAGATAGCCATTTCCTCTACCCCTTCTTTTTGTTGATCAGTTATAGAGTATGCCTTTTTATTAAATCGGGGATTCAAGTCACGGCGCACCCCATTGATAAGGGCGTGGGCAATAGCCTCTTGATTATCATGGACGTTTGCATACGCCTTTAAAGTTTCTTGCATTTCGACAGGGTAATATTGCTCAATAAGATGAGGTAAATGATCCTTTTTATGATCTAAAACTGTTTCTGCATCACCATGAACACCAACGGGTGTATTTACAAACCATCCATCACGAAACACTTCTTTTAACATTTCTTCTGACCATTGCCATCGTACTGACGGATCCAACCGTGCCACAACGTTAAAATTATCCAATATGACAGGTATTTCTCTTGTAATAGAATCTAAAAACGCCGCTTGCTTGCCTGTAAATATTTTCATATATAACATATATGGTAAAAATATGATAAGCACAAGTTTTAGAATAATAAAAAACCCGCTATAAAAGCGGGCTTTTGAATTCTTATATTATTCAGTGATTACATTGAACCGTCTGATTTTGGCTTCTTACGAACTACAGGAGCCACTGACTTATCCAAAATTTCAACTTTACCGCCAGCTTTTTCAACTGCTGCGATTGCTGATTTTGTTGCGCCTGTGATGTTCAAAGTCACTTTTGATGTTAATTCACCGTTACCCAACAAACGAACACCATCCAATTTACGACGGATAACACCTGATGCAACCAATGCGTCTTCATCAATTGTACCTTTTGTATCAACTTTTTTTGCATCAATGAATTGTTGCAATTTAGCCAAGTTCAATTCTGCGAAGTTGTTATCAACACGTGATGTAAAACCACGTTTTGGCAAACGTTGGTACAATGGCATTTGACCGCCTTCGAAACCTTTAATCGCAACACCTGAACGTGCTTTTTGACCTTTTTGACCTTTGGCCGATGTCTTACCTTTACCCGAACCAATACCACGACCAACACGCATGCGGCCTTTTACTGATCCTTCTTTTGGTGCTAATTCATTTAATTTCATAGCTCTATTTATCCTTCTACGATCTCAACAAGGTGAGGAAGTTTATTAATCATGCCGCGCACTGATGGAGTATCTTCCAATGTGTTTGTGCGGTTCATTTTGTTCAATCCCAAACCAATTAATGTTCCACGTTGATCCGTTGGACGACCAATTGGTGATCCGATCTGACGTACTGTTACTGTTTTTGCAGCAGCCTTTTTCGCTGGTGCTTTTTTAGCAGTTGTTTTCTTTGTTTCAGCCATAATTCTTACTCCTCTGATCCTGCAACAGTACCAGCCATAACTTCACGGTTAGCGATAACATCACCAACTTTTTTACCACGACGTGCAGCAATTTGACGTGGTGATTGAATGTTTTTCAACGCTTCCAATGTTGCACGAACCATGTTGTGTGGGTTTGCAGTTCCATTTGATTTTGAAACGATATCTTGGATACCTAATGCTTCGAAAATTGCACGCATTGGACCACCACCGATGATACCGGTACCAGATGGTGCCGCACGTAAAACAACTTTACCTGCGCCATAACGGCCCGTGATGTCATGGTGAATTGTACGACCATCACGTAATGGAACGCGGATCATGTTACGTTTTGCATCTTCTGTTGCTTTACGGATCGCTTCTGGTACTTCTTTTGCTTTACCAGTACCAAAACCAACTTGACCTTTTCCGTCACCGATAACCATCAATGCTGCGAAACCGAAACGACGCCCACCTTTAACAACTTTGGCAACACGGTTAACCGCAACCAAACGTTCTTGAAGTTCTGGGCCTTCTTGTTCTTGATCTTTTGATCTTGCTTGATCTTGTCTAGCCATTTTTAAATCCTTACTTCTTAAAATTCTAATCCACCGGCGCGTGCTGCTTCGGCAACTGCCTTAACACGTCCGTGATATAAAAATTGTCCACGGTCAAAAATTACTGTTTTAACCTTTGCCTTTTTTGCCGCTGCTGCAATTGCATCACCAACTGCTGTCGCAGCATCAACGTTTGATGTCGATTTCAAAGCTTTTTTGATATCTGCATTCATTGTTGACGCAGAAGCCAAAGTTTTACCAGAAACATCATCAATAATTTGAGCATGCATGTGCAATGAAGTACGGTGAATGCTTAAACGTGGCTTACCTTGTTTCAATGCTGTTGCACGAATGCGGTTACGCACACGATATTTACGACGCTGAGTAGATGTTAATTTAACTTGTGCCATTATTTTTTCTTACCCTCTTTACGGATAATACGCTCATCCGCATATTTGATACCTTTACCTTTATATGGTTCAGGTTTCTTGAACTCACGGATCTCTGCCGCAACTTGTCCAACACGTTGTTTATCAATACCAGAAACAGTTAGTTGAGTATTTTTTTCAACTTCTACTTTAATGTCTTTCGGAACTTCGTAACGAACTTCGTGTGAAAAACCAAGGTTCATCACCAATGTTGATCCCTGCATATTCGCACGAAGACCAACCCCGTTAATTTCTAGTTTCTTTTCAAAACCTTTTGATACACCGATACATAGGTTGTTAATCAAACGCCAAGTTGTTGCCCACATCGCATTTGCGAATTTAGACTTGCTTGTCTTTTCAACCAACACACCATTATCGTTTACAGAAGCCTTAACTTCAGAAACCATAGTCAGTGTTAATTCACCTAATTTACCTTTGGCTTTTACTTCAGATCCATTAACGTTAACTTCAACGCCTTCAGGAATAGCCAATTCATTTTTTGCAATACGTGACATTTCTCTATACCTCTAACCTTAAAAGACCTGACAAAGGACTTCGCCACCAACATTTTGTGAACGAGCACTTGCATCTGTCATCACACCTTTTGGTGTTGTAACAATTGATGTACCAAGACCGTTATGAACGCGAGGCATTGTTTTCACAGATGAATACACACGACGACCCGGTTTTGAAACCGTTTTCAATTCGCGAATGGCTGGTTGGCCTTCGGAATATTTCAAGTCAACACGGAGGATATCCATATTTCTTTCGTTCTTTTCGACGACATACCCGCGAATATAACCTTCGCCTTGTAGAACATCTAGAACATGTTTATTCAGTTTTGACGCATTTGTATGAACTGATGCCTTTTGACGGGCTAGACCATTTCTAATACGTGTCAACATATCACTGAGGGGATGACTTTGTGCCATATCGATTCTCTCTCTTCCTTAAACCTTACCAACTTGCCTTTGTTACGCCTGGTAACTGACCTTTTAGGGCCAATTCACGAAGCTTAACGCGACATAGATTGAATTTTCTGTGATAACCACGAGGGCGACCTGTTAACGCACAACGATTACGTTGACGTGAAGGCATCGAATTTTTTGGCAATTTTGCCAAAGCCATGTTTGCCTTAAAAATATCTTCTGGATTTGCATTACGATCACGTGCAACAGCCAAAAGCGCTGCGCGTTTATTCGCTTTGCTTTTTACCATCTTCGTGCGTTTTACATCACGCTGTATCATTGATACTTTTGCCATTTTTTATCGTCCTCTTTTTAATCTTTAATCGGAAGCTTGAATTTCTTTAGAAGAGATCTTGCTTCGTCATCTGTTTTTGCCGACGTACAAATCACGATATCCATACCGCGAATTGAATCAATTTTATCGTAGTTAATTTCTGGGAACACGATGTGTTCTTTAATTCCCATTGCGTAATTTCCACGACCGTCACATGAATTCTTTTTCAATCCACGAAAGTCACGAACACGTGGCAATGCAATATTAACCAAACGATCCATAAAATCGTACATTTGCTTGCCGCGCAATGTTACTTTCGCACCCAAAGGCATGTCTTCACGAACTTTATAAGTCGCGATTGATTTTTTTGCGCGTGTAACAACTGCTTTTTGACCTGCAATTAATGTCAAATCATCTGCTGCGTTTTGTGCCTTACGTGAATCTTGTGTTGATTCACCAGCACCACAATTCAAAACAATCTTTTCAAGCTTTGGAATCTCATGAACATTTTTATATCCATGCTCTTCCTGCATCGCTTTTTTAATTGTATTAGCGTACTCAGCTTGCAAACGCGGTGTGTAATTTTCTTGTGCACTCATCGTCATTTATCCTTATTCAACTGTTTCGCCAGATTTTTTAGCGAAACGAACCTTTTTACCATCTTTCAATGTTTTATATCCAACACGTGTTGCTTCACCTGATTTAGGATCTGCCAAAGCTACGTTAGAAACATGAATTGGTACTTCGATAGATTCAATTCCACCTGCCGCTTGTTGCGTTGGCTTCTTATGCTTCTTACGAAGATTAACACCTTGAACCAAAACACGTGACTTTTGAAGATCAACCTTCAGAACTTCGCCTTTTGCGCCCTTGCTTGTACCTGTAGTAACAACAACCGTGTCACCTTTTTTAATTTTCATTTTTGCGTTTGCCATTTTTACAAAACCTCTTCAGCCAATGAAATAATTTTCATGTAGCCTTCACCTCTTAATTCACGTGTTACTGGACCAAAAATACGTGTTCCAACTGGCTCTTTGTTTGGGTTAACCAAAACAACACTGTTTGTATCGAAACGGATAACAGAACCATCTTTACGTTGAATACCTTTTTTTGTACGAACGATCACAGCCTTCATAACCTGACCTTTTTTAACGCGACCGCGAGGCAAAGCTTCACGGACAGAAACAACAATTTGCTCCCCAATATTTGCGTCATTTTTACCTGAACCACCTGGAACTTTGATGCACATAACTTTCTTTGCACCAGAGTTATCAGCAACTTCACATACACTTTGCATTTGTATCATGGCTTTTGCCCTCTAACCTTAACTTACTTATCTTCTTTTTTAGCAGCTGCTTTTTTAGCAGGCGCTTTCTTTGCTGCAGCTTTTTTAGCTGGAGCCTTCTTAGCCTCTTCTTTTACTTCTGTTGCTTCAGCACCAGTGTAAACAGTAAAACGCTTATTCTTTGAAATAGGCGCACATTCGATAATACGAATAACATCACCTTCTTTAGCAGAATTCGCTTCGTCGTGAGCAGCCAACTTAGATGACTTCTTCACATACTTTTTATAAATTGGGTGCATTGTACGACGCTCAACCAAAACAGTTACTGTTTTGTCTTGCTTATCACTAACAACTCTACCTTCTAATATACGACGTGGCATATCTTAAATTCCTTATGCTGCTTTATCAGACTTTGCAGTCTTCTTTTTAGTTTCTTTTTTCGCCGCTTTAACTTCAGCAAGCGCATTCAAAGCCGTTTGCACACGTGCGATATCACGACGCATTGCGCGAACCTCATGTGTTTTATCCAATTGACCACCTTTATGCTTAAAACGCATTTCCATTTGGTCTTTTTTCAAATCAAGAAGAGTTTTAGTCAACTCATCTTTTGATTTTGCTTTTAAATCTTCATAATTCATAACTTCACCAATTCCTTATTCGCCAATACGTGTAACGATTTTTGATTTCAATGGTAATTTCATTTGCGCGCGTTCTAATGCACCAACTGCCAAATCATGTGGAACACCGTCCATTTCAAACATGATACGGCCTGGCTTTACACGTGCCGCCCAAAACTCAACAGAGCCCTTACCTTTACCTTGACGAACCTCAAGAGGTTTCTTTGTCACAGGCACATCTGGGAAGATGCGGATCCACAATTTACCTTGACGACGAATGTGACGTGTAATCGCACGACGGGCCGCTTCGATTTGACGCGCTGTTACACGGTCAGGCGAAAGAGCCTTTAATCCGATTGAACCAAAGTTCAAGTCTGTTCCGCCCTTGGCATTACCATGGATACGACCCTTATGGGCTTTTCTAAATTTTGTCTTCTTAGGTTGTAGCATTCTGACTGCTCTCCATATAAAAAAATAAACTTTCACATAGACTTAAAACCTTCGTAAAAGTTCCAGTTCCTATATGTTTGCCAAGCACCTATTGATACTTTTTGCTAAATTCTGCGGCACTATAACGCGATAACGACTTTACATGCAAGGGGTTTTTTACGTTTTTTTAATAAATAAGCAAATAAAACCAAACCATTGATAAAAATCACAACTTCTCATTAAAAAAAGAGCCCGAAGGCTCTTTTAAAATTCTTATTTAAACATCAATCTCTTAACGTTTTTTGTTGTAACCACCTTGGTTTTGACTTGGGCCTTGGTTTGCTGCTTCTAGGTTTTTATCATGTCCCAATGGGTCATGAGCCATAACGTCACCTTTGTACAACCAAACCTTAACACCAATGATACCATATGTTGTTAATGCCTCTGCAAAACCATAGTCAATATCTGCACGTAATGTGTGCAATGGAACGCGTCCTTCACGGTACCATTCTGTACGCGCGATATCTGCACCACCTAAACGGCCAGATACGTTAATACGAATACCAAGCGCACCCATGCGAAGTGAATTTTGAACCGCACGTTTCATCGCACGACGGAAAGAAATACGACGTTCAAGTTGTTGACATACACCTTCGGCAACCAATTGTGCATCAACGTCTGGTTTACGAATTTCAACAATATTCAATGATACTGGAGCACCCATTTTTTCAGAAAGTTTGTTGCGTAATTTTTCAATATCCGCACCTTTTTTCCCGATAATCATACCTGGACGACCTGCGTAAATTGTAACAGTTACATTTTTCGCCGCACGTTCAATTTTAACCTGAGAGATCCCTGCAGGCTTCATGTTTGTGTGAATGTATTTTTTAGCATCCAAGTCTTTGATCAAAAGATCGGCATAGTTGCGATCCGCAAACCATCTTGAATCCCATGTTCTGTTAACTTGTAGGCGAAGCCCAATTGGATTAACTTTCTGACCCATAATAATTCCTTATCCTTACTCTTGCTCTGCTTGTTCCTTGACAACAATTGTCAAGTTACTGAATGGTTTCAAAATACGTGCGCCACGACCTTTTGCACGTGCACGGAAACGTTTCATCACGATTGATTTTCCAACATATGCCTCAGACACGATCAATTTATCGATATCAAGGTTGTGGTTATTTTCCGCATTTGCAATTGCGCTTTCAAGACATTTTTTAACATCTTGTGATACACGGCGATTTGAAAATTCCAAATCTACAACTGCTTTTTCAGCCTTTTTACCACGGATCATTTGTGCAACCAGATTAAGCTTTTGTGGGCTTGTTCTGACATATTTTACAAATGCGCGGGCTTCGTTATCAGCCGTTCTTGGTGCGTTTTTTGATTGTCCCATTTTTCTACTCTCTTTTTAAAACCTAAATTCTACTTCTTGCCTTTTTTGTCCGCACCGTGACCATAATAGGTACGTGTAGGGGCAAATTCGCCAAGTTTATGTCCGATCATGCGGTCAGTAACCAATACAGGAACAAATTTTTTCCCGTTATGAACACCAAATGTCAATCCAACGAAATGTGGAAGGATAGTTGATGAACGTGACCATGTTTGGATAACCATGTTTTTTGATGCCGCGCGTGCAACCTCTACCTTTTTCAAAAGGCTTGGGTGAACAAACGGACCTTTCCATACTGAACGTGCCATTTCTATTTCTTCCTTCTTCTAATAATCAATTTGCTTGATGCTTTATTCTTGTTACGTGTCTTCGCACCTTTTGTTGGTTTACCCCATGGTGTCACTGGATGACGACCACCTGATGTACGACCTTCACCACCACCATGTGGGTGATCAATCGGGTTCATAACAACACCACGTACTGTTGGGCGTTTACCCTTCCAACGTGAACGACCGGCTTTACCATCATTTGTGTTTGAATGATCTGCGTTTGATACAGCACCAACAGTTGCCATACAATCACCCAAGATCAAGCGTAATTCACCTGATGCAAGTTTAACCTGCGCATATCCTTGATCACGACCAACAACTTGTGCATATGTTCCTGCTGAACGACACATCTGTCCGCCTTTACCAGGTTTCATTTCGATGTTGTGAACAATTGTACCAACTGGCATTGCCTTCAAAGGCATTGCGTTACCTGGTTTAACATCTGTTTTCGCGCCTGCGATAACTTTATCACCAGCTTGGATACGTTGTGGCGCCAAGATATAAGCCTTTTCACCATCTGTATATTCGATCAATGCGATGAACGCAGTACGGTTTGGATCATATTCCATACGCAATACTGTTGCTTCCATATCAAACTTACGACGTTTGAAATCGATCAAACGGTAACGTTGTTTGTGTCCACCACCAATGTGACGTGTTGTAATACGTCCAGTGTTGTTACGACCACCAGTTTTCTTCTTACCTTCGGTCAATGATTTTTCTGGTTTACCTTTCCACAATTCAGAACGGTCAACTGTTACCAACTGACGTTGTGAAGGGGTTATCGGTCTATATTTTTTTAGTGCCATTTTCTTCTTACCTTTCTCCAATATCGGTGGAGTACCATAGTTTTAAATTATTAAACGCCTGACCCTGTGTCGATCGCTTGACCATCTTTAAGCGTTACTATCGCTTTTTTAGTGTTCTTGCGTTGACCCATGATACCTTTAAAACGTTTTGTCTTACCTTTTTGAACCAAAGTGTTCACAGCCTTAACTTCAACTTCAAACAAAGTTTCAACAGCTGTTTTAATTTTTGGTTTTGTTGCATCAATTGCAACTTCAAAAGTCATCTGACCGTTTTCTGATCCGCGTGCTGATTTCTCAGTCACGATTGGTTTACGAACAACATCGTACATCCACGGCGCAGGTGCCATTTTTTCTTTTTTCTTCGCAGCCATCTGACTTATCCTTTCAACTTCGCTGTTAATTCTTTTACAGCTTCTTCAGTCAATACCAAATTGTCACGACGCAAAATATCATAAACATTCGCACCATCGATGTTTAATACATCAATACATGGGATGTTGTTTGTTGCGCGATCAAAATTCGCATCAATTTCTTTACCCGTTACGATCACTGCATTACTCACATCCATTTTTGCAAAGGCATCTGCCATCGCTTTTGTCTTGTGTGTTTTTGCAACTGCATCCTTAACGATGATCAATTTTTTCGCTGCTGCTTTTGATGACAATGCTGTCTTCAACGCCAACGTACGAACTTTCTTGTTCATCTTGATTGAGTGATCACGAACAACAGGACCGTGCGCCGTACCACCACCACGATGACGAGGGGTCACCAATGTGCTTGCACGTGCATTACCAGTACCTTTTTGCGCGAACGCTTTTTTACCAGTTGCTGAAACTTCAGCGCGTGTTTTTGTTTTATGTGATCCTTGACGACGGTTTGCCAATTGGTATTTCACCATTGCGTTCAGAATGTCTGCACGCTCTGGCAATCCAAACACATCTTTATCCAATGTGATTTCGCCGCTGTCTTTACCATCAAATGTTTTAACTGCAAGTTTCATGAATTACGCCTCGCTATTTTCTTCTGTTGCTTCCGCAGGAGCTTCAGAATTATTTTCTGTGTTTTGTTGCTCGGCAACCTGTTTCAAACCAGCAGGCATTGGCAATTCAATGTCTTTAGTTTGTTTTTTAACAGCATCAGATACCAAAACCCAACCGTTCTTAGAACCAGGGACCGCACCTTTTACCAAGATCAAACCTTCTTCAAGATCCAATCCTACAACTTTTAAGTTTTGTGTCGTGATACGAGTATTACCCATATGACCAGCCATCTTCTTACCCTTGAAAACTTTACCAGGATCTTGACACTGACCAGTTGAACCATGCGCACGGTGAGAAATTGACACACCGTGAGATGCACGCATACCACCAAAGTTATGACGCTTCATCGCACCGGCAAAACCTTTACCAATTGATGTTCCAACAACATCAACCAATTGACCTTCAACAAAGTGATTTGCACCAAGTTCTGCGCCAACTTCAACCATGTTTTCTGCAGACACAACAAATTCAGCCACTTTTTGTTTTGGCTCAACTTTTGATTTTGCAAAATGTCCACGCATTGCTTTTGTTGTACGTTTGATTTTGCGTGTTCCTGCACCCATCTGAATGGCAACATAACCATCTTGATCGGCTGTGCGTTGTGCAACAACTTGGCAATTATCTATTTTTAATACGGTAACAGGAACAGCGCGACCTTCAGTATCAAAGATACGCGTCATGCCTTCCTTCCGTGCTATTAATCCAGTTCTCATTTTCTTACTTCCTTATCATAGGCTTCCGACAGAATTTAGGCTTATGCCGCATCCCGAAGCTTGATTTCAACATCAACACCAGCTGCCAAGTCTAGCTTCATCAAAGCATCAACTGTTTGTGGTGTTGGATCCACGATATCGATCAAACGTTTATGCGTACGCATCTCAAAATGTTCTTGTGATGATTTGTACACGTGTGGTGATTGGATCACCGTAAAACGTTTTTTGTTCGTTGGTAGAGGCACAGGACCACGTACCGATGCACCTGTACGCTTTGCCGTGTTCACGATCTCGCTTGCAGATGTATCCAAGATACGGTGATCAAACGCCTGTAATCTAATACGAATGTCCTGTGTTTGCATTTTTTATTCCTCTAACCTTATTCTCTATCTAAATTTATTCAGTGATTTTACGAACTACACCAGCACCAACAGTACGGCCACCTTCGCGGATCGCAAAACGTAAACCTTCGTTCCATCGCAATTGGAGCAATCAGTTCAACGTCGATCTTAACGTTATCACCAGGCATAACCATTTCTAGTTCCTGATGGAATTCAACACCTGTAACGTCGGTTGTACGGAAAGTAAAACTGTGGACGGTAGTTTACAAAGAATGGTGTGTGACGACCACCTTCATCTTTAGACAGAATATATACTTCAGCTTCAAATTTGTGTGGGCTTGATTGTACCAGGTTGGCTACATACTTGACCACGCTCAACATCTTCACGTTGGTACCACGTAGCAACACACCTACGTTATCACCAGCTTGACCTACGTCAAGAATTTACGGAACATTTCAACACCAGTACATGTTGTCTTCTGTGTATCTTTGATACCAACGATTCTCAACTTCATCACCCACGTTGACAACACCGCGTTCTACACGACCAGTTACAACAGTACCACGACCTGAAATTGAGAACACATCCTCAATTGGCATCAAGAAAGGCTCATCTACTGCACGTGCAGGTTGTGGAATAGTAGCATCCACAGCTTACCATAAGTTCATGAATCTGATTTTACCAATATCATAGGTCACGACCTTCTAAGGCTGCTAAAGCTGATACCAGCAATAATTGGAATATCATCACCAGGAAATCGTATGAAGACAAAGTTCACGAATTTCCATTTCAACCAATTCAAAAGCTCATCATCATCAACCTGGTCAACTTTGTTCATGAATACAACCATGCTGGAACACCAACTTGACGTGCAAGAAGGATATGTTCACGTGTTTGTGGCATTGGACCATCAGCTGCGTTAACAACTAAGATAGCACCGTCCATTTGTGCAGCACCAGTGATCATGTTTTTCACATAGTCAGCGTGGCCTGGACAATCAACGTGCGCATAGTGACGCGCTTCAGTTTCATACTCAACGTGTGCTGTTGAAATTGTAATACCGCGCTCCTTCTCTTCTGGCGCTCCATCAATCTCATCGTAAGCTTTAAATGTCACCAAAATATTTCGTAATCGCTGCTGTCAATGTCGTCTTACCGTGGTCAACGTGACCAATCGTACCGATATTACATGTGGCTTCGTTCGCTCAAATTTTTCCTTTGACCATTATCGTGCTCCTTAGTTTTAATTTCTAAACTGATTATATTAATCTCAGCATTTTGCCTTAATTTCATCCGCAACATATTGTGGTACTGCGCATAGTGAGAGAACACCATTGAGAATTGTGCACGACCTGAGACATTGAACGCAGTCGGTTAATATAACCAAACATGTTCGCCAAGTGGCACATTCGCACTAATCAATTTCGCATTACCACGATCATCCTGCCTTGAACAATTCCGCGACGTGATGCAAGATCACCAATAACGTCACCATAGTATTCTTCAGGTGTAACAACTTCAACCTTCATCATTGGTTCAAGAATTGTGGACCAGCCTTTGCACAGCTTCTAAATGCTGAACGCTGCAATTCAAACGCCATCACAGTAGAGTCCACATCATGGTAAGAACCATCAACAAGTACATACTTAAAATCAATCACAGGGAAGCCAGCTATAACACCATTATCATTGCTGATTCAACACCTTTTTGAACACCTGGAATATATTCTTTTGGAACATTACCGCCAACAACATTTCATGAAATCAAAACTATTCTCACCTGTTGCTTCGTCAACTTCAGTCGAAGGCTGAATTCATGTCACACGAGCAACTGCCCAGAACCACCAGATTGTTTTTTGGGTGTAATCAACTTCAACTTCTTTTGTCGATAGTTTCACGGTAAGCCACCTGTGGAGCACCAATATTAGCTTCGACCTTGAACTCACGCTTCATACGATCAACAAAATATCCAGAGTGTAACTCACCCATTACCTTCATGATTGTTTGACCAGATTCATCATCTGTAGAAACGCGAAAGAAGGATCTTCTCGCAGCCAACGCTGCAAGGCAATACCCATTTTTTCCTGGTCAGCTTTAGTTTTTGGCTCAACAGCAATCTCAATAACTGGCTCAGGGAAACTCCATACGTTCCAAGAATAATGGTTATCTGATCACAAAGAGTATCACCCGTTGTGTGATCTTTAAGACCACCAATGCAACAATATCACCGCACGCGCACTCTTGATTTCTTCACGTGATTTGAGTGCATCATCAACATACGACCAACACGCTCCGTTTACCTTTAACGGATTTAAAACATATGACCAGACTTAAGAACACCTGAATAAATACGGAAGAATGTCAAGAACCAACAAATGGGTCATTCATAATTTTAAATGCAAAGCCAGAAAAGGCTCATCATCAGAATTTGACGCTCAGCCGTCTCTTCCAGTTTTACATCAATCCCCTTCATTGCAGCAACATCCAATGGTGACGGCAGATAATCAACAACCGCATCCAAGCAATGGTTGAACACCTTTGTTTTTAAACGCAGATCCACAGAACATGGCACAAATTCACATGCAATCGTTCCCTTACGGATACACTGCGATCAACTGTTCAGTGTTGGCTCTCACCTTCAAGGTAAGCTTCCATAACTGCTTCATCTTGCTCAACAGCCATCTCAATCATTTTCTCACGATATTCAGCCGCTCTATCAGCTAATCAGCAGGAATTTCGTCCTCATGTAAGTGCACCTAATGTCTCAGCATCCCAAACGATCGCTTCATTTCAATAAGATCAACAACACCCGCAAAACTCATCTTCCGCACCGATTGGCAATTGCATGGACAATGGGCTTGCGCCAAGACGATCAATTATCATATCGATACAGTTAAAAAGTCAGCACCAACTTTATCCATCTTGTTGACAAAAACCATACGAGGAACATTATATTTATCGCCTTGACGCCAAACTGTCTCAGTTTGAGGCTCAACACCAGCATTCGCATCAAGAACAGCACAGCACCATCAAGAACACGCAATGAACGCTCAACTTCAATCGTAAAGTCAACGTGACCAGGCGTATCAATAATGTTGTAACGCAACTGGTTTTCACTTCCAGTATTCCAAAAAGTGTTGTCGCAGCAGAGGTAATAGTAATACCACGCTCTTGCTCTTGCTCCATCCAATCCATTGTGGCAGCACCATCATGCACTTCACCAATTTTATGGATTTACCTGTGTAATACAAGAATACGCTCAGTTGCTGTTGTTTTACCCGCATCAATATGCGCCATAATTCCGAAATTACGGTAATCTTCTAATGGAATTTCTACTGCTGACATTTTATTATGTTCCTAAATCTAACTTTTAATTTCTTACCAACGGAAGTGAGCGAAACGCTTTGTTTGCTTCAGCCATCTTGTGCGTGTCTTCACGTTTCTTGACTGCAGTATCCGCGCTCATTCGCAGCATCCAACAATTCAGCCGCCAAACGATCCTTCATTGTACGCTCTGAACGTTTACGTGCCGCATCAATCAACCAACGCATTGCCAACGCACGCGCACGATCAGAACGAACCTCAACAGGAACCTGATATGTCGCACCACCAACACGGCGTGAACGAACCTCAAGTTGAGGAGCAACTTTTTTCAAAGCCTTATGGAAGACCATCAAACCCTTGTGGCCACCAGAAGAAGCTGTACCGCTTTCATCTGTTTCTTCAACAAGAGAATCATCATTAGCCGCTTTTTCCTTCATGATTTCCAATGCACCATAAACGATTTTTTCAGCAACAGATTTTTTACCATCTTGCATAATGTTATTCATAAACTTTGTTAGAACCATATCCCCAAATTGTGGATCTGGTAAAACTTGTCTTTTTTCTGCAGCGTGTCTTCTACTCATCTCTATTTACCCTTCTTCGCACCGTAACGTGAACGGGCATTTTTACGATCTTTAACACCCTGTGTATCCAATGTACCACGGATAACAGTGATAACGCACACCCGGTAAATCTTTAACACGACCACCACGAACCAAACACACGGAGTGCTCTTGCAAGTTATGACCTTCACCAGGGATATAACAGATAACTTCGAAACCTGTTGTCAAACGAACCTTCGCAACCTTACGCAAAGCCGAGTTCGGCTTTTTAGGCGTTGTTGTGTACACACGAGTACAAACACCACGACGTTGTGGACATTCCTTCAATGCACGGTTCTTTTTAGATTTCATCGCCTTCTTACCACCAACGGCACGAGGCTTTCTTATTAATTGTTGAATAGTTGGCATATGGCCAAACTCCTTACTATCTAGTTTTAAAACTTTATTTACTTCAGGGGGGACAACGTGAAAGATTTTTCATCAATCGACAATGTTTCTATTAAGTCAAGAAACACAAGCGTTTGAAGAGGAATCTGTCATGTGGATAACCACCCGATTCATTCATGTGTGCGTGTTATATGATGGATACCCCCATCCCGTCAAGGGAAAAATGAACAAAAGGTAAAGAAAGTCTTGCCTTGAACAAAGTTCACAAAGACGATTTTACATCGCCAATTTAGTTTTCACCTCACTTACCTGTGAATCAGCTGTATAAACATCACGTTGCCATAAATTTTTAGACGCAGCCACATACAATGCACCAACGGCATTTGCACTATGCAGTGCCATTTCCAACATATCATCCCAAACAAGACGTTCAGCCGTAAAGAAACGAATATTTGCAAGATCATCTTTAAGCACATTCCACGCCTCAGCAACATTTAACCCTTGTGTATATGCAACCGCAACCAACCCTGCGGCAAGCAATGATCGCGTGCCAATCCATTGTGTTAACGGCTCTTGATCCAATTCACCTTGTTTTGCGCGGCGAGTGCTTGCTATTGCAGTTCCCATTTCAAGCGTCGTCACAAGACCATAAGCCGCCATACCAACTGGCGTATCATGGCTAAGCGTAAACGCCGCAATATTCAATGGATTAATTCCCTTGTTCACGAAATAATCAACATGACGTTCCATCACACGATCTGCATTAACTTGCACCTCATCCGACACAGCCACCCCAGAACATTTATTATAGACAAGACGGAGACTCTTACCCACCCCAGAACGAAACGCATTGATGGCAATATTGTCATTCAATGCGTTGTACGTATTTTTTGCACCATTTTTTACCGTTTGAAAATCTAGTTCCATTTATTTCTCCCATTAATTATTACTGAAATATGTATATAATCATTTTTAAATTGTCAAACAAAAAAACGCCATGATTTTCATCAAGGCGTTTTTAAATTTAATATATTTATGTTTAGATTACGCTGCTTCTTCTTCAGATGCATTATCTTCTATCGCTGGCATTTCACCTTCGGCGGATTGTTGGGCCGCTAAGGCAATTGCATCACGGTCAGCCGCAAGCTTGCGAACCTTGTTCACGTATGAACCAGTACCCGCAGGGATCAAACGACCCACGATCACGTTTTCTTTCAAACCATGCAATTTATCCATTTTACCTTGTGTTGCCGCATCCGTTAACACACGTGTTGTTTCCTGGAATGAAGCCGCAGAGATGAATGAACGTGTTTGCAATGAAGCCTTTGTAATTCCTTGAAGAACAGGTTTCGCAAACGCACCGCGCTTACCCGCATCAATGAATTTTTGGTTTTCATGTTCATAGTCACGGCGGTCAATCTGTTCACCAACAACAAATGTTGTATCGCCAACTTCATGAACCTCAACCTTTTGCATCATTTGACGTGCGATAACCTCAATATGTTTGTCATCGATTTTCACACCTTGCAAACGGTAAACATCTTGAATTTCGTTAACAAGGTAATCAGCCAACGCCTCAACACCCATAACTTCCAAAATATCATGAGGAACCAACGCACCATCAAGGATCTTGTCACCTTTACGGACAAAGTCACCTTCGGCAACGGCCAATGGACGACCTTTTGGAATCATGTATTCAGATGCTTCCATACTTTCATCCGTTGGGTTAACAACGATACGACGTTTCGCCTTGTAATCCTTACCAAATTCGATGTAACCATCGATTTCAGAGATAACAGCAAAATCTTTTGGACGTCGCGCCTCGAACAATTCGGCCACACGTGGCAAACCACCCGTAATATCGCGTGTTTTTGATGACTCGCGTGGGATACGTGCAATAACGTCACCCGCTTTAACCGTAGAACCATTTTCAATAGACAAAACAGCCCCCGTTGATAGGTAATAGTTTGCAGGCAAACCATTTGACAATGTGATTGCCTCACCCTTGTCGCTCATCAATGAAATACGAGGTTTCAGATCACCACCTTTTGGTGTTGAACGCCAGTCAGTCACAACCTTAGACGCGATACCTGTTGCATCATCAACTTGTTCAGACAATGAAGTTCCTTCAACTAAGTCAGCGTAATTTGCGATACCGTCTTTTTCAACGATCACTGGCATTGTGTATGGATCCCAATCAGACAATGTTGCACCAGCCTTAACCTTTGCACCATTTTTAACAAGAAGTTTAGAACCATATTGCAAACGGTATGATGCCTTAACAGCACCATTTGCATCTTTGATTTCCAATTCCATGTTACGACCCATAACAATTGCAACACCATCAGAATTTGTAACTGTGTTTTCGTTTTCGATAACAACAGTACCATCCAATGACGCCTCGATTGATGATTGTTCTGCACCACGTTGCGCCGCACCACCAATGTGGAATGTACGCATCGTCAATTGTGTTCCAGGTTCACCAATTGATTGCGCCGCCATAACACCGACCGCTTCACCAACGTTAACTTCTGTACCACGTGCAAGGTCACGACCGTAACATTTGGCACAACATCCCTCGACCGTGTCACATGTCAAAACAGAACGAACAAGGATCGTATCCACGCCTGCTGTCTCAATTGCCTCAGCCATTGCTTCGTCAACAACTTGGCCTGCAGGAACGATAACATCACCCGTTTCAGGATTTGTAATATCACCAACTGGCACACGACCCAACATACGTTCGCTCAATGGAACGATAATATCGCCACCATCAATAACCGCACGCAATGTCAAACCGTTTTCCGTTCCACAATCCGCTTCAGTCACAATCACATCTTGTGCAACATCAACCAAACGACGTGTTAGGTAACCCGAGTTCGCTGTCTTCAACGCCGTATCCGCCAAACCTTTACGCGCACCATGGGTAGAGTTAAAGTATTCAAGGACAGACAGACCTTCTTTAAAGTTAGAAATAATCGGTGTTTCGATAATTTCACCAGATGGTTTCGCCATCAATCCACGCATACCCGCCAATTGACGAATCTGTGTTGCCGATCCACGAGCACCAGAATGAGCCATCATATAAACGCTGTTCAATCCAACTTTGTTAACATCAGAAATTTCCGCCATCATCGCATCGGATACTTCATCCGTACATGCTGACCAAATATCAATAACCTTGTTGTATTTCTCACCTTTTGTGATCAAACCATCTTGGTATTGTTGTTCAAATTCTTTTGTTTTTTCCGTTGCAGTTGAAACCAATGTTTCTTTCGCATCTGGGATCAACATATCCGCTTTACCAAATGAAATACCTGACATACACGCATGTTTGAAACCAAGTTTCATCAAGCGGTCACAGAAGATAACAGTCTCTTTTTGACCACAGTGACGGTAAATTACGTCGATCAAGTTTGATGTTTCTTTCTTTGTCAAAACACGGTTCAACGCATCAAATGGTACATTTGGGTTACGTGGCAATAGGTCAGACAAAATCATACGACCTGGTGTTGATTCAACGATTTCGTATTTTTTATTACCTTCGGCATCTACACCTTCATAACGACATTTAATTTTCGCATGAATTGACAATTCTTTGTTTGCCAATGCGTGTTGAATTTCACCCGTTCCACGGAAAATCATTCCTTCACCTTGTTCGCCATCTAATTCCAATGACATGTAGTAAAGACCAAGAACAATATCCTGTGATGGAACGATAATCGGCTTACCTGATGAAGGTGACAAAATATTATTTGTCGACATCATCAAACAACGTGCTTCCAATTGAGCCTCGATTGATAATGGTAAGTGAACCGCCATTTGGTCACCATCAAAGTCCGCGTTAAACGCAGTACAGACCAATGGGTGTAAGCGAATTGCTTTACCTTCAACCAATACTGGTTCAAATGCTTGGATACCAAGTCTATGCAATGTTGGCGCACGGTTTAACATTACTGGATGTTCACGAATACATTCTTCAAGGATATCCCAAACTTCTGGTCTTTCCTTTTCAACCATTTTCTTGGCCGCCTTAACAGTCGACGCATGACCATAAAGTTCTAACTTGTGGTAAATGAATGGTTTAAATAGCTCGAGTGCCATTTTCTTTGGCAAACCACATTGATGCAACATCAATTCAGGTCCAACGGTAATAACCGAACGCGCAGAGTAATCAACACGCTTACCAAGCAAGTTTTGACGGAAACGACCTTGTTTCCCTTTCAACATGTCTGACAATGATTTCAATGGACGTTTGTTTGTCCCTGTAATCACACGACCACGACGACCGTTATCAAACAACGCATCAACAGATTCTTGCAACATACGTTTTTCGTTACGCACGATGATGTCAGGAGCGCGAAGCTCGATCAAACGGTGCAAACGGTTATTACGGTTAATCACACGACGGTAAAGGTCGTTCAAGTCTGATGTCGCAAAACGACCACCATCCAAAGGAACCAATGGGCGCAATTCAGGTGGAAGAACAGGAAGCGTATCCATGATCATCCATTCTGGACGTGTACCTGATGAAATAAACGCTTCAAGCAATTTAATACGTTTCACGTATTTTTTACGCTTCATTTCAGAACCAGTTTCAGCCAAGTCTTGTTCAACTTTTGCTTTTTCTTCTTCTAAATCGATATTCGACAAAACTTCTTTCAAAGCTTCAGCACCAATCAATGCACGGAAGTTTTCTTCACCATACTCATCCTGAGCATCCATGTATTCTTCTTCAGTCAATGTTTGATACATTTTCAATGGTGTCATACCTGGTTCAACAACCATGTATGATTCAAAATAAAGAACCTTTTCCAATTCTTTCAATGTCATATCCATCATCAAACCGATGCGTGATGGCAATGATTTCAAGAACCAAATATGCGCAACAGGTGCCGCCAAATCGATGTGCCCCATGCGTTCACGACGAACCTTTGTCAATGTGACTTCAACACCACATTTTTCACAAATAATTCCTTTGAACTTCATGCGTTTATATTTACCACATAGACATTCGTAATCTTTTACTGGTCCAAAGATACGTGCACAAAACAATCCATCCCGTTCTGGTTTAAACGTACGATAGTTAATTGTTTCTGGCTTTTTCACTTCACCATAAGACCAGCTGTTCACTTGATCAGGTGATGCAATCGCGATGCGTAATGCGTCAAAGCTTTGTGGGCCTTGCACATTTCCAAAGAGGTTCATTAATTCATTCATTTTTTAGTCCTGCCTTTTAAAAATTCTGTCTTTAAAACTGTCTTAATCCCCGTATTTTCATACGGGGATGACATGTTCAATTTATGCGTTTCCTGTATTTTTCAAATCAATGTTCAGACCAAGTGCGCGAAGCTCTTTCGTCAAAACGTTAAATGATTCAGGAATACCGATTTCAAAGTTATCTTCACCGCGAACGATGCTTTCATATACTTTCGCACGACCCGCAACATCATCTGATTTCACAGTCAATAGTTCCTGCAATGTGTATGCCGCACCGTATGCTTGCAATGCCCACACTTCCATTTCACCAAATCTTTGACCACCAAATTGAGCCTTACCACCCAATGGTTGTTGTGTCACAAGTGAATATGGTCCAGTTGAACGCGCGTGAATTTTTTCATCAACCAAGTGATGAAGTTTCAACATGTACATGATACCAACGGTAACATTACGGTCAAATTTTTCACCCGTACGTCCATCATAAACAACAGATTGTGCATGTGTTTCAAGGCCAGCCTCAGTCAACATTGCATCAATGTCTTTTTCAACCGCACCATCAAATACTGGTGTTGCGAATGGAACCCCTTTACGAAGGTTACCTGACATTTCAACCAATTGTGCATCATCAAGATTTTGAACTTTATCTTCATAAACATTCCCGTAAACAACGCGAAGCTTATCTTTCAAACCGTCCATTTCATCTTTTGATGGTGCTTCCTTATCTTGGAACGCACTAATCATTGTATTGATTTGTTGACCAAGGTTTTTCGCCGCCCACCCAAGGTGAGTTTCCAAAATTTGTCCAACGTTCATACGTGATGGTACACCCAATGGGTTCAACACCATATCAACCGGTGTTCCGTCTTCTAGGTATGGCATATCTTCTTGTGGCATAACACGAGAGATAACCCCTTTGTTACCATGACGACCCGCCATTTTATCACCTGATTGAAGTTTACGCTTAACCGCAACAAAGACTTTAACCATCTTCATCACACCTGGTAATAATTCATCACCACGTTGTAATTTTTCAACCTTGTTTTCAAAACGCGCCATCAAGTTGTCGATTTGCTCGTCAAATGTTTTACCCATCGCTTCGATTTCAGACATCTTGTCTTCTTTCACGATAGAGATTTGACGCCATTGACCACGCTGTAGAGCTTCAAGATCTTTCTTCGTGATCTTGTCACCTTTTTTCAACGTTCCTTTTGGTGCAGATGCAACTTCTTCGCCCGTCAATAATGTTTGTAGACGGCTATAGAAACCACCTTCCAAAATCACACGTTCGTCATCACGGTCTTTCGCAAGAGAAACAATTTCCTCTTTCTCAATTTGTAATGCACGCGCATCTTTATCAACACCGCGACGGTTAAATACACGAACATCAACAATCGTTCCACCAACACCTGGTTTAACACGCAATGATGTATCTTTTACATCAGACGCCTTTTCACCAAAGATCGCACGAAGCAATTTTTCTTCTGGTGTCATCAGGCTTTCACCTTTTGGTGTTACTTTACCAATCAAGATATCACCTGGTTGAACCTCGGCACCAACATAAACGATACCCGCCTCATCCAAATGACGAAGAGCCTCTTCACCAACATTTGGAATATCACGTGTAATTTCTTCTTGGCCCAATTTTGTATCACGCGCCATAACTTCGAATTCTTCGATATGGATTGATGTATAAACATCATCTTTCACGATACGATCAGAAACCAAAATGGAGTCTTCAAAGTTATAACCATTCCATGGCATGAATGCCGCCAAAACGTTACGACCCAATGCCAATTCACCCAATTCCGTTGATGGACCATCCACGATAATATCACCCTTACGGATTGTATCACCAACACTCACCAATGGACGCTGGTTCAAACATGTATCTTGGTTTGAACGTTGGAATTTTTGTAAACGATAAATATCAACAGTCGCTTCATCAGATGCAAGATCTTCTGTCGCACGAATAACAATACGCTTTGCATCAACTTGGTCAACGATACCCGCACGACGTGCCGTTACCGCCGCGCCAGAGTCACGCGCAACAATTGATTCCATACCTGTACCAACCAATGGTGCGTCCGCTTGTAACAATGGTACCGCTTGACGCATCATGTTTGATCCCATCAATGCACGGTTCGCATCGTCATTTTCCAAGAATGGAATAAGTGACGCTGCAACAGATACAACCTGTTTCGGTGACACATCGATCAAATCGATTTGTTCTGATGTTGCCATCACGTTTTCACCATTTTGACGACATGAAACAAATTCATTTACGAATTCACCCTTGTCATTCAATGATGAGTTCGCCTGCGCAACTGTATAACGCGCCTCTTCCATTGCTGAAAGGTAAACAACCTCATCACTTACTTGACCTTCAACAACCTTACGGTAAGGGCTTTCGATGAAACCGTATTTGTTTACACGCGCGAACGTTGACAGAGAGTTAATCAAACCAATATTTGGCCCCTCTGGCGTTTCAATCGGACAAATACGACCATAGTGCGTTGGATGCACGTCACGAACTTCAAAACCAGCGCGTTCACGTGATAAACCACCTGGCCCAAGAGCTGACAAACGACGCTTATGCGTAATTTCAGACAATGGATTCGTTTGGTCCATAAATTGTGACAATTGTGATGATCCAAAAAATTCACGAACTGCCGCTTGCAATGGTTTTGAATTAATCAAATCATGTGGCATGTAAGTGTCAATTTCAACAGATGACATACGCTCACGAATTGGACGTTCCATACGTGTCAAACCCAAACGGATTTGATTTTCCATCAATTCACCAACTGAACGCACACGACGGTTACCAAGGTTATCAATATCATCAACATCACCTTTACCATCTTTCAAATCAACCAAATATTTAGCAATCGCCAAGATATCTTTCTTATTCAAGATACGGAATGTATCCGGAGCATTCAAATCCAAACGTTGATTCATTTTTACACGACCAACAGCTGACAAGTCATAACGCTCAGCATCAAAGAACAATGAATTAAATAGATTTTCTGCTGATTCAACAGTAGGCGGCTCACCCGGACGCATAACACGATAAATATCGATCAATGCCTCTTCACGTGTTGCACATTTATCTGCCATCAACGTGTTACGCAAATGCGCCGACGTTGAAACATGATCAATCGCCAACAACGGCAATTCTTTTGTCCCGCGCTGTTCCAAAGTTTCCAACATCTCTATCGTTACTTCTTCACCAGCCTCCGCAACGACTTCACCTGTATTTTCATCAAACAAATCAATCGCCAAAAAACTACCCAGAACTTGCTCTTCTGAAACCATGATATTTTTCAATCCAGCTTCCTCCAATTTCTTCAGTTTACGTGGCGTCATTTTGTCGCCAGCTTCCGCAACTGTCTCACCCGTCTTCGCATCAACCAATGCATCAACAAGCTTAACGCCGCGGTAACGCGCCGCATCAAACGGAGCCTTCCAGCCCTTTTTATCTTTTTTATATGTTGATGTCTCATAGAACGAAGAAAGAATCTCTTCATTTGTCATCCCCTGAACCAACAATGGGTTAAGCTCTGCGCCTTTTTCCACTGCTGCTGCACGTGCTGCTTCTGTATCTGCAGAATCCAACGCACGCAAGAATGTTGTCGCAGGCAATTTACGACGACGGTCAATACGACAGTTCAATATATCTTTTGCATCATATTCAAAATCCAACCATGAACCACGGTAAGGAATAACACGTGCCGAGAACAAGAATTTACCAGATGCATGCGATTTACCACCATCGTGATCAAAGAACACACCAGGTGATCTGTGCATTTGTGAAACGATAACACGCTCCGTACCATTCACGATGAATGTTCCGCGTTTTGTCATCATTGGCATATCCGCCATATAAACATCTTGCTCTTTAATATCACGAATTGATTTCAATCCCGTGTCTTCATCAATATCGAATACTGACAAACGCAACGTCACACGCAATGGCGCAGAATACGTCATATCGCGTGCAATACATTCTTCCTCATCATATTTTGGCTCTTCAAATTCATAAGACACAAAATCCAGAACGGCTTTACCACCAAAATCATTCACTGGGAATGACGTCATCAAAACTTCCTGAAGACCTGCCTTTATCTTATCATCATTTGCAATGTGCGCTTGCAAGAATTCCGCATAAGAACTTGTTTGCACATTAATAAGGTTTGGCATTTCGATAACTTCACGAATTTTACCAAATGAACGACGCACTTTTTTACGTCCTGTATAGGACTGAACATCAACTTCATTATAAAATTTTGGGTTTTTTGTTTTTTTAGCGGCTTTTGCACTCATAATAAATATTCCTCGGCCTTTATTTATCCGTTTTAATTTAGCAATCGTTCAAACATCAAAAACCGCGGAGAAGAAGGCTGCTCTTGCCTTTCCGCGTTCATTATATCGGTTTTTGTCTATTTAAATACGATCAATTTTTATCTCTAGAGCTCACGTGTGATACGCGTTTTACCCTTTAACACCCTCAATTGCAAGTGTTTTTTACATGAAAAAAAACACCCTCAACGTCTCTGAGGCATTTTCAGATCGCGTCGATATTTATTTCAAATTTTATCTATTCTTAAAACAATTTTTAACATATGGAAATATAATTAAGCTGAGATCAGAACAAAAGATTAAAGGGATAAAGAAAATGTTTAACACAGCTGACGTTTTGTTTGATGAATATGCAAGGCCAATATTTGTTATTGAAGAAAAAATCGAACCAGGAAATCTTGTCATGAAGCTATCACAGGACAATTCCATTTCATTTGTCACTCAAGGAAAAGAAATAGGAAGGCTTAGAGATATTGACGAAAACATATTAATTTTATCTCTCATGCAAGATGAGATTGGTATTATCGCACACGACAAAAACGATAAAATTCCAAACACATATACACATGTTGCAAAATTAATTGATGAAACAAAGATTAACTAATATGACAGTTACAACAATCCCCCCCTTTCAGGCCCAAGAAGAAAACCTAGCACAAAAAGCAAAAAGCGCCTTTCAACAAGCAACATCCACCTTCAGCCAAGTTAAAATGCCCGCCCCTGCAATAAAGGTCGGCCAACAAATTGCAAAGCCTGTTTTAGCGATAAACCATCTTGGTGACAGCCTTGTAAATTCACAAAAAAACAAAGGCTATGCCAGACGATTTGGCGCACAACTCCTTGTTAGTTCTGCAAAAACAGCCCTAATAGTTGGTGCCGCTGGCGTCCTCTTAACAACACTACCTACCGCAGCAACTTCCGCGATAGGTATTGGCGGCATGGCAATGGCTGCCCTTGGTGCCCGAGGCCTGGTCAAAAGCTTTAAAGACATCAAAGCGGAAGGAAATGGCAGCTTTAAAGATGGCTTTAAAAACAATCCTGAAAAAGCCGCTAAATTAATCTCAAAAGCCCTAATGACAGCAACTGGCGCTGTAGGAATGGGCCTAGGATTAGCTGAAGGATTAGAGGGGATTATTAACCCAGCAAACGCATCATCTGACATCCCAGTCATAATGCCCGATGTTCCAGATGTTAATGAACTAGGAAATCATGCCCTCGATAGCATTGATAATGATAATATCGTTTCACCAATTGAATCACAATTAAATGAAGCCGCAAATAATGTAGCATCTGCAACACCAGAAATTATTGCAGATATGGGCGCACCTGAAATCGAAAAACTTGCTGAAGATGCACTAGTAACAGCAGATGCCCTTGATGATGGAAAAATGGGAAGCACACATGCAGGCCAAGAATTAGTAGATCAAGGCCTTGTAGAACCCACAACTGTTGTTGCAGAATCAGCCCCTGAAGTTGCCGAGCAAATCATTGAGTCTGTCGCCCAAGAAATCATGGCGCACTCAGAGGCCGACCTATCAGAACCAGATACAAGTGAAGTTGTAAAAATTTCTGCCGAAAATTTGGTAGATGATGGACAGTTTGGGAATGACGCTATTGCTGTTGAGCGCTTAGAAGCTGTTGTTGAAGCCGATGGCATCCATGCAGAAGAAGCGAGCTTGACATTGCAGGAGGTTCTGGCCAATCAAGAAGCAGGCGTTACATCATATACAATAGAATCTGGTGACAACCTTACAAAAATTATTGAAAACAACGATGTTTATTCCGCTATTTTAGATAGTGTTCCAGACAGCGAGCGCAATACCGTTTTAAATGCCATTATTGACAATATAGCTGATATGAACGGATTAGATAATAGAAACGAAATATTTGTAGGACAAGAAATTGTGATGAAAGATTTATCTGGTATTGATCCATCAACACTTGAAATCACAAGAGACATTGCCGCAGAAAACACATCAGCTGGCATGAGTCACTACAACAAACCAACCGTCTAACAAAAAAAGCCTCGCGTTTTGCGAGGCTTTTAAAATTATCAAATAAAATTGAATTACTTCAATTCTACTGTAGCACCAGCTGCTTCCAACTTTGCTTTCATGTCTTCAGCATCCGCTGCAGCAACACCTTCTTTAACAGGTTTTGGTGCACCATCAACTAGTTCTTTAGCTTCTTTCAAGCCAAGACCTGTGATTGCGCGAACTTCTTTAATCACGTTGATTTTAGAAGCGCCAGCAGAAGCCAAGACAACATCAAAGTCAGTCTTTTCTTCAGCAGCAGCATCGCCACCAGCAGCAGGAGCCGCAACAGCAACAGCAGCAGAAGCAGAAACGCCCCACTTGTCTTCTAGCATTGTTGAAAGTTCAGCAGCTTCAAGAACTGAAAGTTCTGAAAGTGTGTCTACGATTTTATTTAAGTCAGCCATTTTAATTTTCCTTTTTTAAAAATGATTTTGTTTTGTAAATATTACAAATAATAGTTCTGGGTTTAACCTTTTTCGCCATATGCCTTTGTTACATTGACCATCTGCTGTGCAGGGGCCTGTAGAACGCGAGCAATCTTCGTTGCAGGTGCTTGTATCAAACCAACAAGTGTTCCACGAACTTCGTCCAAAGATGGAAGTTTTGCCAACGCCTCAACGCCCGCAACATCAAGCACTTTATCGCCCAATCCACCACCAAGAATAACAAGATTGTCATTCGTTTTAGCAAAGTTATATGCAACCTTGGCCGCAGCCACTGCATCCTCAGAATAAACGATCCCCGTTGGACCAGAGAAAAGGTCATTAAGACCTTCATAATCAGTATCCTTCGAAGCCAGTTTTGCCAGAGTATTTTTTGTAACAGTAAATTTTCCACCTTCCTTGCGTAGTTCAGCACGGAACGCATTCATGTCTTCTACTGTTAGGCCTTTGTAGCCACAAACAACAACAGAATTAGAACCCGCAAACATACCGTTATACGTTTGGATAGCTTCTTGTTTTTCAGTACGATTCATGTGAATTCGAACCTTTCCTTGTTACAAGGGTTTCAATTCGCCTGATATTTTTATTTGAAAATAAAAAAACCAGACACCTATACCTGCCTGGTTTCAAAACTGAGATGACGTAGGTCTAAATAAACTACGCATAAAAATTCTTCTACCACCGTATCTATATAGGATTATTAAATTGAACCCAATTGTCCAATCCCTATAGTCTCTGACAGGATGGGTGGTTTATAATCCAGTCAGAGAGATAATGTCAAGAAAAAGTTACTTAAGCACCAGACCACGGCCTGCAAGAGACTGTTGGGCAGACACTCCTGTTGCTCGCCCAAATGGACTCGCCTCTGTTTTTCGAACAGGAGTGCCTGTATTGTCTTGCTCTTTTTTTTGATCATCACCTGATTTGTCGAAATCAGATTTTACTATTTTTTTCATATTATCACTCCTTATTTTTAGCTTAATCCTAAATGCAATCCACCTTGATAAAGCTCAATATCAATTCTTGAATTATCCTTAGCCACTGGCATTTTATCATAACCCGCATCACGTAAGAGTTCTAAAGTACGCCCCATTCGAACAAGGCCACCGGCACGAGATTCTTCCATCGTTTGGTTTTTGACCAAACACCCCACTAGCCCCCAATCAGATATCAACATTCCAGCGCGTTTCAAAACACTATCATTAGAATGGTGCAAAACCTCCGCATCATTTCCTGATATTGTTTTAACCGCACGATGCACACGATCTACATTATCATGATAATGCAATTCACCATCTTCAACATACAATCCAAAATCAACAATTTCACGCACAACACCTAAAATACGATCTTTAAATTGTGCTGGCGTTTCCTCTGTTTTCAATTCTGGATCACGTTTAACGGACAAATGAAATCCTTGGGTAACTTCTGGTGCAGATGATGTCATTATAATACTCCCTGTTTTCAAATATAATGTTGGAGATAAGATATACAAATATTTAAAATATGTCAATAATAAAATAAGAGCAAGTGGTGCATTCGGTGGGATTCGAACCCACGACCTCTGCCTTCGGAGGGCAGCGCTCTATCCAGCTGAGCTACGAGTGCGTATAAAAATGTTCTATCTCATCTATAATCAAGATACAAGTATCGTTAAGTTAACCTACGCCGCGCGGGTAATTTGCAAGAATACATCTTCTAGATCACTCTGATCCGTTGTGATGTCGGCTATATCGTACTTTGCCTTTTTCACGGCATCAATAAGCGCACCAACGGCAACTTCGGCAGGTTGATACGACACAACCAAACGGCGTTTACCTTCAATCCGTGCATTATATTCAATCAATTCTTTTGGAACATCGACAATATCACGGTCCAAACGGAATGTGATTTCTTTTCCTTCGATGCGCGATAAAATATCATCCTTACTTTCATCTGCGATCACTTTCCCATTATTAATAATGGCGATGCGATCACATAACTGTTCCGCCTCTTCCAAATAATGGGTCGTAAGAAGGATTGTTTTTCCCTCTTTGTTTAACAATTTCACATTGTCCCATAATTGTTGACGCAATTCGATATCTACACCAGCCGTTGGTTCATCCAATACCAAAATATCAGGGTCATGCACCATCGCCTTGGCCACCATCAAACGGCGTTTCATACCACCTGATAAAGATCTTGCCGTAGCATCCGCCTTATCTGCCAAACCAACCATATCTAAAATTTCCATTGTACGGCGATCGCGCTCTGCCAAACCATACATACCTGCCTGTAATTCCAATACCGCACGCGGTGTAAAAAACGGATCAAATGTTATCTCTTGTGGCACGATACCAATTGATTTTTTCGCCGAACGTGTCATTTCGTCAATGTCATATCCATTGATCGCGACAGTCCCCGATGTTTTCACAACCAATCCAGCCATAATATTAATCGTTGTTGATTTTCCCGCACCATTGGGCCCAAGAAGCGCAAACATCGACCCCCTTGGAATATTCAGATCAATATTATCCAATGCCAATTTTTCAGCCGATTTCTTTGATCGCTGGTAAACTTTTGTCAGGTTTTTAATTTCAATTGCGTTCATGGATAACCCCTTTATTTTTCTGATGCCCTTTGTAACCGATCATTAATGGCGATGCCAACCCCTATATTGGGCACATCCATAACGGCAATCGATGATGCATCAACCTGATCCAAACGCCGTAAATAAGAAAAAAGATTACTTGCCGCCTCACACAAATCACCTGTTTCGCTCAGGTTTAAAATATGTGTATCTGGTACGTTTGATACGGGCATAAATTTAGTCGAACCAAAGGCTAACAATGCCTCCCCCTCGTGCAAATCAAACGCCTTTAATCGAACAGGCGTTGATGGTGCATAATGTTTCAACAATTGCCCTGGCGATTTCACATCCGCGCCCTTGTCACCCAAATCAATTTCAACATCATAACCTAACACATCTGCACATTGATCCGCCGTAATCGCACCAGGGCGTAGAATAATCGCCTTGTCACTCGACACATCAATAACCGTTGATTCCAAACCAACCTCGCAAAAACCATCGGCGATAACCAACGGCGCCTTGCCACCCAAACTGTCCGCCACATGCATGGCGCTTGTCGGGCTGACCTCACCTGACGCATTTGCACTCGGCGCGGCCAAAGGTTTATCCGCACCACGAATAATTTTTTGCGCCGTTAGGTGTGATGGTACACGCACGGCAACCGTATCCAACCCCGCCGTTGTAACATCATGGATAGAGCAATTATCCTTACGATTTGTAATAAGTGTCATTGGGCCAGGCCAAAATGATTGTGCCAAGGCCAGCGCATCATCATTCAAATCAACATATTCACACACATGATCTAAATTATAAAAATGAGAAATAAGTGGGTTAAATGTTGGTCGCCCCTTTATATCAAAAATTTTTGCAACGGCCTGACCATTTGTTGCATCTGCGGCCAATCCATAAACCGTTTCGGTTGGTATCACCACGCATTCACCCGATTGTAACAAGGTTACACCTTGTGCGATAACGTCGTCATTCACGGCTTTGATTGTCATGCGGTTTTCCTATTTTTCATGGAACGTGCATGCACTCCACCCGTGACTGCTTGTGCACATCCTGTTGTTTTAGGAAATGAAATTGGTTCATTTAATAATGACCGCACCGCCATATAGGCAAATCCCTCGGCCTCCATCGCATCACCATTCCATCCCAAATCATCAACAGAATGAATAGGCAATTCCATCACATCCGCAAAACGTTTCATCATGTAATCATTATGGCGACCGCCACCTGTGACATAAATTGCATTCGGTTTTGATGGACAAAGATCGATCCCTTTTGCAACTGATTGCACTGTCATTTCGGTGAGTGTTGCCGCGCCATCTTCAACTGGCAAATCTTCAACCAATATATTTTGGAAATCATTGCGATCCAATGATTTTGGATATGATTTGTCAAAATAAGGAAGTGATACAAATTGTTTTAAGACATTCTCGTCTGCCATTCCACGTGATGCAATCTCTCCGCCTTTATCAAATTTTTGTGATGTGTGTTGTCCGACCCAATCATCAATCATGGCGTTCGCAGGCCCCGTATCAAATGCAACCATTTCATCGTTAGACACCCATGTGACATTTCCCACACCACCCAAATTCAATATAGCGATCGGTAATTCAACATTCGCATTTTGTAATAATGCACGATGGTAAACAGGGATAAGTGGCGCACCCTGACCACCATTTTTCATGTCATTGGTACGAAAATCATAAACAACATCGGCACCTGTTTCATTTGCCAATAATTGACCATCACCCATTTGCACCGTGATGCCATTATCGGGATCATGATGTGTTGTTTGTCCATGGAATCCAATTGCATCGATATCATTAAAGGACAAGGAACATTGATCCAGTAATTGTTGAATGATCGGCAACTGTGCCAATGTAAATTTTCGTTCAACATCGGTATCAAAATTATGTTTATTCAACTGTGCACGTAATTGTGTCCGCAAATCGTCATCGTGATCACATGACGAAAAACCTAATCTTTGAATGTAATCATAACCATCCGTTTCAATTAGTGCACCGTCAATACCGTCCATTGCCGTTCCCGACATCAAACCAATTGCACGATATGTTTTGTTTTCGCTGGATTTTTTCATACCTTTTATTTAAAACATTTAGATAGAAAATTAAAGGAATAACAATGACCAACCAATATAAATCAGATTTTTTAAACGTGATGCAAGAACGCGGGTTTATTTATCAAACCAGCGATCTAGAAGAATTAGATAAAAAATTATCAGACGGCGTTCAATCGGCCTATGTTGGTTTCGATGCCACGGCAAAATCATTGCATGTTGGAAATTTGATTAACATCATGATGTTAAAATGGTTCCAAGAATGTGGTCACAAACCGATCACATTAATGGGTGGGGGAACATCAAAAATTGGCGACCCTTCATTTAAAGACGAATCAAGAAACCTCATGACAGATGACATGATTAACGAAAACATGTCCCATATTCGCGCAACATGTTTTGACCAATTCTTACAATATGGTGACGGTGAAACAGACGCATTAATGGTCAACAATGATGATTGGTTGGCTGAATTATCCTACCTCGATTTCTTGCGTGATTATGGTCGTTATTTCACCATTAATCGCATGATTGGTTTTGATTCAGTGAAGCAACGCTTAGACCGTGAAAGCCCATTAACATTACTTGAATTCAATTATATGGTGATGCAAGGATACGATTTCGTTGAATTACACAAACGTCACGGAACGATCATGCAAATGGGAGGATCTGACCAATGGGGGAACATCATTAACGGTGTTGAATTGGGTCGTAAATCACACCAATTTGGCTTATTCGCATTCACAACACCATTGCTTACTACACCAGATGGTAAAAAAATGGGTAAAACCGAAAATGGTGCGGTATGGCTAAACAAAGATATGTTGTCACCTTATGATTATTATCAATTTTGGCGTAATGTTGATGATTCCATGGTTGGTATGATGTTGAAAAAATTCACAATGATGCCAATGGATGAAATCGCAAAATTAGAGGCATTAGAAGGCCAAGAGATTAACGAAGCCAAAAAGGTTTTAGCATTCGAGGCAACAAAATTATGCCACGGTGAAGCGGAAGCAAAAGGCGCGGAAGAAACCGCACGCCAAACATTTGAACAAGGTATGAGTTCACAAGGCTTACCAACTGTTGAAGTATCTGATGCCGAGATGAATGTCCTGGATCTTTTCCTAGCGACAGAGCTTGTATCTTCAAAGGGTGAGGCGCGCCGTTTAATCAAGGGCGGTGGTGCAAAAATTGATGACATTGCCGTGACTGACGATGCAATGACATGCACAATTGATGGCACGATTAAAGTATCCGCAGGTAAGAAAAAACACGTCCTTGTGAAGGCAGCTTAATTCAACTGTCCCATTTTACGTTGCGGAATTTTTTCTTTATCTGCATCTTCGTGTTTGATTTCGCTTTCGAATAACATCTTGCGGATAATCCCTGGTGCCAAAACAGATAGAGGGTTAACACTCACCGATGGATCTTTCGTACTACCCTTAACACTATATGTTGCGGCCAAAAGTGCATCCCCACCCGTCAAAATTTGTCCAAGTAATGGAATTTTCCCAATGAAGCTATCCAATGCCGACAACGGTGCCGCCGTACCCTTTACATTGATGTCATCCTTTTGCGTATCAACATACCCGTCAAACGTTAATGCAATCGCCGCCCCCGATGTTGTTCCATTTTTAATCGTATAAACGTCACCACCATCACCCAGTTCCCATTTAAAATCTGATTCTAAGCGTTGAAATGACAAATCATCACCTTCAAATGATAACGCATTAATCAAACGCAATAATACTGGTGCATCTGACACTTTAAAATTATTGATCCTTGCCTTACCACGAACATCACCAAAACGACCTGATGATAAGGGCACACCCGCAATTTGTAATGTTCCCCCTTGAATATAGGGATATAAATCAAACGCACGTAAAGTTTCACCTGCATTATTTGATTCAACGCGCAAGGTTAATCCATCTGCAACCTCAGGTGTATAACGCACATGCAAATCTCCTGATTTACCCTGCGTACCCAATAAACTATCCAATTCAAATTGTTCAGGTTCCCCCATCTTATTCAAACGAATGTAAGCCTTAGAATTTTTTAAAGTTTCATTATCTGATGTTCGCATTTCTAAAACATCAACACCAATTTCGGATGCACGACCAACCGATTCAACCTTTGTCGAAAATTCGTCCTTTTTACCAGACAAAAATGGACGTGCGTCCAAAAATGCACCCGTTACATTTGTTTTTAGAACACCTTTTTGTTCACTCGCAATAACCGACAGGCGATTCTCATTAAACGCAATATTTTGTAACTTCACATCCTTAACAATTGGTTCACCACCGCGTGTCATAAAATCGATGTCACCATTGGCCAACGATATGCCTTGGCCCTTTACTTTCAACTTATTAATCGACTTCAAATCACCATTAATTAAATCAACATTCAATGTTGCACGTGCGGTACGACCATATGGCTTATCCAAACCAAAATCGTGCACCTCAACCGCTGTTTTTGTTAAATCTAGTGCCAAATCAATATCTGTGTTTTTACCACGAGCTTCAGTGACATAATTTAAATCTATATCCACATCACCTTTAAAATATTTCGCAACGTCACTTATAAACGCACGGCGAATTTTATCATTTGCGGTCAGTGTAGCTGTAATTTTCGACATGTAGCCTTTGGCACTTTCCGTTGAAAAATATTCATGCCAATCCAATGTAATGGATTTTTCCTCAATTTGACCGCTGCCTTTAACCGCGATATCACGTGTCGATGCAGCGATATCATATGGTCCACCTGACAAGGTTAATCCACGAACTGCATTTGGAATTGTCGCATTTTTTAAAACACCTTCAACACTAACCTTTACATCCTCCATCGGTAAATCTTTAAGTAGTGGAATTCTAATATCCACCGTTGCCTCAACATCACCTTTAGTATTTTTAGGTTTAAAATCGATATTTTTAAATGCGGCGATCGGTTCGTACGCAATATAGTCAAATACATCTTGTGCCTGCGCCTTTACGGGAAATTTTAATTCACCCCACCCTGTACCACTGGTCAACAAATCATCAAAATATAATGTACCGTTCGCAACATTCAAACCACCAACATCCGATGATTCAATATCTAACGTTAACGAAACATCATCATATTCCCCCGTCCCTTTTGTTTTTGTCGCACTTGGCAATGGCGCACGATAATCAATTGTCACACCATCATACGAAAATTTACCACGCGCATAAGACAACCATGATGGTAATGGCTTTTCATCTTCTCTTTCTTTAATGTTCATATCGAACGCTGTTTCAAAATGAATTGAAGAAAAAATGCCCCCATCCATTTTTTTAACCAACCAACGATAAGCACCATTGTCGCTGACTTCAACTGGCCAGTATTTTTTTAACCAAGACTGTGGCAACTCCTTTAAATCAACGACAATATTGCCCGAAACATTATCCACCTGATTAATGTTTAAAATCCCACCAGTGATATTAACCGTTGCCTGGTCATTAATTTTGGCAGAGATTTCATCCACTGTAATTTCTTTTGTTTTCGGATCTTCAATGACATGAATTTTTAAATTTTCGACCTCAACATGATCTTCAGCCCCATTTAATGGAAAATGGATTTGCCCACGCGGTGCATGGATATCCAAATCAATATTTTCCAACTCCCAAATATTACTCAATCTTGCATTCACATTCGCATTCACAACCATGTTCAAATCGTAACCATCCGGTAAAACAGGTAAAAACGGCATGAAACTGTCGATAGGTGTATCCTTAAATGCGGCACTTACATTCAATGATGCAGGATCCGACACAGTATTAAAATTAATCTTAATCACATTTTCTATCGTTCCTCGCCCAAATGGGAACGTTAAAAAACCAGACAATGTTTTTTCTTCTTCTGTTTTTTGCGCCTCGACAAAAACTGTTGCGGGGTCAAAAACATGCGTTTTCTTGTTCGGCAAATCACGATAAATAATTTTTGCCTGATCAATCCACAACACATCTAAGTCAGGCAAATCATAAATCAGGCTGTTTAATGTTACAGTCGCGGGAACGGCACTAACCTCTTTATCTTGTGTTTCATTTTTAATTTGTTGACCAGTAATATTAATTTGACCTTCATTATCACGCGTAATGGATAATGCGATACGCCTAATCCACAAGGCCTCTATACGAAGTTTTCCAATAAGGAGTGAACGAAGGGAAATGTTAATATCAATCTCAGGTGAAAATAAAAATGGCCCACGTGCATTGCTCACCTTTACGTTCTGCGCTTCAATACCAAGCGGATTTTCAAACCCTTGCCATTCTAATTTTAATCCGCCAACTTCAAATTTGTTATCGCTCTGCGTATTCAATTGATCTTGAATAAAGGGGATCGCCTGATCAATTTGAATAGGGCCCTCTGATAGTTTCCACGCGGCAAAACCACCTGCGATAAATACGAGTATTAAAATCCCAAGTAAGATTTCTACAAATATTTTAAAACTAAAGTGAAATGATTTTTTGATCATGAATATTCATTCTAATAAAAAAGTGGCAGTAAAGCCACTTTTAAGATCATCTAAAATGATGTTTTTAAAATTATTAATTCACCATTTTTTCGTTCAATAGTTTTGTAATTCCATTCCAGTGAAATCCTGAAAATAGATGGGCATAAATCGCACCGATCCAACCTTTTTGACGCCATTCGGCAAATGTTGCATCGTCCAGTTTATTGAATTTTTCTTCATCAATAATCGCAAATCCAGAAAAATTAATTTTTTGATCCCCCTTTACAACCAACTCGGCCGTACGCTCAATCAACAAACCACTATCGGCCAAGGCCTTTGAAAATTCCAATGTTTGTTGGCTTGCCGCGTGATAAGATTTGCAAAATTCCATTGCATTATTCGCCAGATCAGTTGGTTTTTTGTCGTCACCAAACAAAGGATTATCGTTATCATTTGATATAACCTCTTCTGTTTCATCAATACAAAGTGATAAAGATTCACCTTCATTCACCTCAGTCAAAATAAACGGATAACGACGAATATATGATGGAATATACGTATCTTCTTGCCATTCTCCCTTATCCGTTACAAATAAATTTTCATCATTACGAACCCCCATGATTGCAACAGGCGTTGCCTGACCGTCGTTTGAAAATGCGATAGGATAAAAATGTGCAATTTGCGGAAATTCGATCAAATTAACTGGAACCGCATTTGTACCTTTCGTAAATCCAAGGCCAAAATTTTTGACCAATGACATTTTTTGGTGCTTTTCACCGTCTAACAAGACAGGGTTTTTATAAAATAGTGGAAGTTGTTGTGTTGCTTCATCAGCCATAATAATTCGTCCTTTTAATTAATAACACAAATAGGATACGAGCATTGCATAAGCGTTGCAAGCGTATTAGCGTCCTAGTTTATTAGCGAGAATATTAGATATAGAAGATGCTCGTTCATGATCATTATTTCTCACATAAAGACGAACCACATCTGCATCATTTAAAAACTGTGCCGCTAAAAAATGGGTACCATCGCACTCTTTTTTTAACAAGGCCGCAATTTCATCAGGAACATCTTTGAAGAACACAACATGTCCCTCATAACCAGATTGAGAAACAACAAGTGGTTCATACGATAAGGTTGTTCCTTCTCGAATAATATCAACTGTTTCACCTCTTATAGCATGCAGGGCTAACTCACCATGATATCCAGACAATGATATTTCAGAAAACTGATAACTATTACCCCCCTTATCAAACTGGAATACATTACCATCTAGTCTTGCTACAACTTTAAATTCAATTTTTGCGTTTTTATTATCCATATTTATTTGTAACCGTAAATTTAAAGAAACACAAATAAAAAAAAGAGGCCATAAAGACCTCCTTTTAGATTCCTTATTTGGAAAGATATGATTTACATCATACCTGGCATGCCGCCCATTCCACCCATGCCGCCCATATCAGGCATCGCAGGTGCATCATCCTTTGGTAATTCAGATACCATCGCCTCTGTCGTGATCATAAGACCAGCGATAGAGCTAGCTGCTTGTAATGAATTACGAACAACCTTAACCGGGTCAATAATTCCGGCCTTTACCATGTTCACGTATTCATCCGTTTGCGCGTTGTAACCAAAATCAGAATCTTTTTGATCCATCAACTTACCAACAACGATTGATCCCTCAACACCCGCATTTGTCGAAATTTGACGAATAGGTGCCTGAAGCGCACGACGAACGATGTCGATACCCGCTTGTTGATCTGCATTGATCGCTTTTACCTTATCAAGTTCACGTGTTGCGTATAAAAGAGCAGTACCACCACCAGCAACAACGCCTTCTTCGACGGCTGCGCGTGTTGCGTTCATTGCATCATCAACGCGGTCTTTCTTTTCTTTCACTTCAACTTCGGTTGCACCACCAACACGGATAACCGCAACACCGCCAGCCAATTTAGCCAAACGCTCTTGCAATTTTTCACGGTCATAATCAGATGATGTTTCCGCAACTTGTGCCTTGATTTGAGCACAACGATCCGCGATTTGTTGTTTTTGACCAGCGCCATCAACAACTGTTGTATCATCCTTTGTAATGCGAACACGTTTTGCGCTACCCAACATTTCAGGTGTTGTTGATTCCAACTTGATACCAACTTCTTCTGAGATCACAGTTGCACCAGTCAAAATTGCCATGTCTTCCAACATTGCCTTGCGACGATCACCGAAACCAGGCGCCTTAACAGCCGCAACTTTCAAACCACCACGCAATTTGTTAACAACCAATGTTGCCAACGCTTCGCCTTCAACATCTTCGGCAACGATCAACAATGGACGGCCTGATTGAACAGTAGATTCCAATGTTGGCAATAACGCCTGAAGATTAGCAAGCTTACCATCGTGAAGAAGGATCGCTGGATTTTCCATTTCACAAATCATTTTTTCTGAATTTGTAATAAAATATGGTGACAAATATCCACGGTCAAATTGCATTCCTTCAACTGTTTCAAGATCATCTTCCAATGATTTGTTTTCTTCAACTGTGATAACTCCTTCTGCGCCAACTTTTTCTTGAGCTTCGGCAATTAATTTACCAATCTCATTATCACCGTTTGCCGATACAGTCGCAACTTGCTCAACACCTTCACCTTTAACAGGTTTTGCCATCGATTTAATTGTTTCCACCGCTGTTGCGGCTGCCAAATCCATACCACGCTTCAGATCCATTGGGTTCATGCCCGCCGCAACCGAACGCATGCCTTCTTTGATTAGCGCTTGCGCCAAAACAGTCGCAGTCGTTGTACCGTCACCGGCTTGATCTTGAGATTTTGTCGCAACTTCGCGAACCATTTGTGCACCCATATTTTCGAACTTGTTTTCCAATTCGATTTCTTTAGCAACAGATACACCGTCCTTTGTAATGCGTGGCGCACCAAATGATTTGTCCAAAACAACATTACGCCCCTTTGGTCCTAGTGTTACTTTTACAGCATTAGCAAGAATATCAACGCCGCGCATCATACCGTCACGGGCTTCTATCCCGAATTTTACATCTTTTGCACTCATAATTAAGTTTCCTTTTTAAATTTTTATAAATTAAGCAGCGATTACGCCAACAATGTCAGACTCTTTCATCACCAACAGCTCTTCACCATCGATTGTGACTTCCGTACCAGCCCATTTTGTGAATAAAACACGGTCGCCCGCTTTTACATCCAATGCAACAACGTTACCTGTTTCATCACGAAGACCGTTACCACATGCAAGGATTTCACCTTCCATTGGCTTTTCTTGTGCTGTATCAGGGATAATAATTCCACCGGCTGTTTTATTTTCTTGTTCAACGCGTCTTAATAATACGCGATCGTGTAGAGGACGAAATTTCATGTCTCTCTTGCTCCTTTTCTTTTGTTTACATTTTTAAACCAAAAGCCTTTCAAAGCCTGTAAACCAGCACCTCAAAAGACAAGGACATCATATAGAAATAATTGTGGCATTTTCAAGATGTTTTTCACTAAAAATTAACCTTTTGTTCATATCCTGAATGTTAGAGGCAAGGATTGCCTTTGCACGATTAATGACAGGAGGTTAATGAGACATGAATTCTGATTTTGAAAAACGCATGGTTGATGGATACAATCTGACCACAGCTGAAATCATTTATCACATGCCTGATATGCCTCACCTTTTACAATCATACGTTTGGCAAGATTACGATATTGCGCCTGAATTTCCAGTTCTAAATGGATTTCTCCATTTTTGGGAAAAGGAATTGGATGGCCCATTACACTCAATCATCCTCGCCGAACAAAAATTAATCAAAGCAGATGAATTTTTATATTACACAGGTGAATATACATTGCAGTAATGCTAAAGAATTTTACGAGGGTATTCACCTGCATTAGATTCATTATAACCTCTTTTTTCAAATAATGTTTTCATGTGGGGAGCTTGATAATTTGGTCTATCCATGACAATTACGTCAAATCTTTCATCTTTAGCCATTTTTTCAACACAATCCAAAACTGCATCAAGCACATGTCCTTTCAACACGCTATGTACCTTAGACTCTGCAACTAACAAAGTTAAAACCCTTTCTCCATCAATTTCTCTTTTTCGAATCCGAAAAAATGCGATAGGTTTCTTTTTATGGGTAATAAAATATGAACTCTCATCCCATTCAGGCCTATCATCCCCCAATGGAAATTGTGTTCTTCCTTCAGCTACCCCTCTCTTTTCGAGATATTCTCTTTTAATTTCATCTGTCGATGCAATACAAAGCAATCGCAATTTAGGCTTTGCTGCTATTTTAAATACCATTTTCATAGCAATTACCATATCATAATTATGTCCAATATACAAATTTACATTGATTAGATACAAAAATAAATTCAGGATACCGATAAGATGATCAGAATTCACGGAACAAAACAAAAAGAAGAAACACATGGTCTCATCGCCAAAACATGGCAAGAGGCAGATGCTGGTTCGGAAATAGAAATTATTCAACCCAATGACTTGGGTGGAAAATCCCTTGAAAAAATGCTTCTCAAGCACTTTCCAAATGCACAGAGTGAGAGTAAAAAAAAATCGCGTTTTATTACCCTCACAAAAACAGATGACACACCCTCTATTATTGATGAATGGATTACCCATACACAATTACGCATGATTGACAGCACTGGGTTTTATTCCATGCCTGGATTGTTTGGGTGGAATAAAATTGATGCCGGCTCTCAATTACTGAGCGAGCACCTCCCAAACTTAAAAGGGACAGGTGCCGATTTTGGATGCGGTTATGGATTTTTAACGCGGCATGCTCTAACCCAAAATATCGACATCACCACACTATATTCATTAGATTTTGATACCCGTGCTGTTGATGCCTGCACAAAAAACATATCCGATGCACGCGCTGTTATTAAACAAGCGGATTGCACAAACCGGGTCGACGATTTAAAGCCATTGGATTTTGTAATTATGAATCCCCCATTCCATGATGGTGCCACTGAAGATCGCGATATGGGCATAAAATTTATTGAAACCGCCGCACGTCATTTACGATCAAAAGGACGTGCATGGATTGTCGCGAACAAACACATGCCATACGAAAAAGCGATCCTAAAACACTTTAAATCTTGCGAAAAAATAGTTGAACAAAACGGATTTAAAATTTTTAAGTGCATTAAATAAATGCTACATTTCCAGTATGGAAAAATTAAAAAACATCAAAGGTATTATTTGGGATTTAGATGACACATTATACAGCGTCACCCCCGCACTCCATCAATCCATGCGTGAATCTGTTGCTCGCGCTGTCGTCAAAATGGGGTATGATATCAATTTTGATGATGCGCTCAAACTGGCCGAAGAATCACAAGAAAAACATCGCCTGACGGTTAAAATGCTCGTCGACAAATTTGGTATTGAAAAACGTGATTTACACATCCCATTTCATGCCGAAATGGATCACACCGTAACAAATGCATGTCCCGATTTACCCAGCGCGTTTCGCGCATTACCTGATGTAAAACATGTTTTAATGACACATGCATCACGTGATTGGGCAGTACGAATGCTTCCTCATCTAGGTTTAGAAGATTTTTTTGAACCACACGCCATTATGGGATTGGAAGATGTTGATTTTAACCACAAACACGAATCCGATATCGTAACCAAACGATCGTTAGAAATTTTAGAAACAGATCCGAATGAAACCGCATTTGCAGAAGATCGTGACTGGAATTTAAACATTCCTCACAAGATGGGATTAACAACTGTCTTAATTGATCACCCCAGCCAACCAAAAGATCTCCCAATGCATGTCGACTATCGTTTTGATAAAGCTGTAAATTTTCTAAAAAACATTTAGACATATACGAAAGAATACTATTGAATGCATTTGTATGAATAAATTACACGACTATATAACAACAATAAAAACCGTCGATAATTTTGAAGAGGCCATCAAAACATTCAATGATGCCATTACAAATTACGGATTTGATTATTATATTTTTTCACAAGCAAATATTTCTGAAATTCCAGCGACCCTAAACCACAAATACTACAACACAACTTTCCCACCGGAATGGCAGCAAAGATACGTTGAGCAAGAGTATTTTTCTGTCGATCCAATTCACCTTAAACTCATAAAAAGCCAAGATCCATTTTACTGGAGTGAGTATATGCAAACAATATCTCCTTCAACATCACAAATGCTCATGATGCACGATGCTCAAAAATATGGCCTAATGGACGGATTAGCTGCGAGCTATCTCCGTCAAGGTGGTGATAGTTATTTCATATCAATTGCAAAACAAGAAATGATCACAGATTATGATCCTGCGCTATTAAGTGCACTTTATTTACTTAGCTCGTATTTGGTTACCGCCTATGAAAAATCTGAGACCGCAAAAACAACCTCCACAACGTTAACCACAAAAGAACAAAACATCATAAATCTTGCCGCCATAGGAAAAACAGACCTCGATATCGCAACAATCAGCCATATCAGCGTTAACACAGTGCGATATCATTGGAAAAATATTTTTAAAAAATTAGAAACAAACAATCGCGTTTTCGCAGTTATCCGTGCGATCAATTCAGGCCTTATAACACCTGAACAATTTGAATTTACTACCAACAATGGTAGTTCCATTTTGTATAAAACCGACATAGACTAAAAGACATAAATAGAAACTATTTTTATTCGACTGGCGGGGGTTTCCCCGTCTTTTTTTGTCTGGATAGTTCTCGTTTTTTCCGTGACAACCCACTTCAACTCCTATCATATAACCTTATGCTATCAACGTTTTGGTTCTTTATTAAAACAGGATTATTCATCACCGCATTTATGTGGATGATCAATATTGGTGGAACCATTCATGTCGGTTTTCAAGATTATAGCCTAACCACAAACCTCGGTGTTTTTACATTATTAGCACTCACATCCCTTTGGACCCTGTCAATTATCTATCGCACGTTACGCGCATTCGTTCATGCACCAAAATCTATCGCGACTTATAACGAAAAAAAATCACATGCAAAGGGATTGCAAGCCTTGGCCTATGGCCTATCGGCAGTAGCCGCAGGCGATGCAAAATCAGCCCAATACTACGCCAAACGAACCTCACGGTTTTTAAATAATGATTTTGGATTATCTGCGCTTCTTTCTGGTCTCACTGCACGATTAAATCAAGATGACAAAAAGGCTATACAATCATTCAACACCCTTGTTGATCATAAAGAAACCTCATTCCTTGGCCTCAAAGGGTTACTACAAATCGCTATCGAAAAAGGTGACTATCGTTATGCTCGCGTATTGGCCGAAAAGGCCCATAAACAATCACCCAAACAACCTTGGATCGCGCAATCATTTTATCAAATAGCCCTCCATACTAAGGACTATGATCGCGCACTAGACCTGCTTAAAAATTTAAAGAAGACAGACAAAGATCATATTGACCAATGGGTTGACGATGAATCCATTTTATATTTAATGAACGGCGACCTTAAAAAAGCATCAAAGTTAAATGCTCTATCCCTCCCTATTGCGCTCAACAATTTAAAATCATGGGCGCAAGATAATAAGCGGCGCAAATCACTAAACCTGATTAAAAAAATATGGAGCGAAACACCACACCCACAAATATTAGATTTTTGGATCAAATACGCACCAAAGAAAACGATCGACAATACGCACGCCATGGTGTCATGGATAGAAGACCTCCACCGTTTTAATCCACAATCACCATCAGGCGCTCTTTACATTGCCGAGGCAGTATTACGTCTCAATCAATCCGAACATGCCACACGATTTTTACGTGAGAGTATAAAAAACAAACCAACCGTGCGCGCCTATCAATTAATGCACCGTATTGATCCACTTGGCGGATGGTTAGAAAATATCGCGACGGCACATCAAAACATGGCATGGGCATGTCATAAAACAGGTAAAATTTACCCCACCTGGGATGCCACAAATATCAATGGTGATTTCAACACGATTGAATGGACATACCCTGATGATGTTCGCCAAGATAACGAAGATAGTCAAAGCGCGCTACCATCTGGACTATCTCTCCTCGATCCACAAGCCGCCTAAATGAAATTCACCGCCCCCGCAAAAATAAATTTAAACCTGAACATCACGGGTCGGCGAGATGACGGATATCACACACTCGATTCCATCATGACATTCACAAAATGGGGAGATGAGATAACAGTCACCCCCGCTGATGAATTACAATTCACGGTCGATGGCCCCTATGCCACTATTTTTACCCCCGAATTATTATCCGTTGAACGTGATAGCCCAAATCTGATTATTCGTGCCCTATGGATGATGACAGACAAAGCGCAACAAGAGCCACGATTTCACATCCATCTAACAAAAAATATTCCGACGGGTGCAGGATTGGGTGGAGGATCAAACGACGCCGCCATCGTTATGAAAGCGCTCAATGAATACTGGAATATCGGATTGTCCATAGAGGATTTATGCGCCATGGGTTTAACATTAGGAGCGGAATTACCTGTCTGTCTGCATGGCAAACCTGCGCATGTGCGTGGAATTGGTGACATCATTACACCTGTAGATATTGAACCGTTACATATTTTAATTGTTTGGCCCGACCATGAACTATCAACGATTGAGATGTTCAAACACTATCACCAATCAGGATTACCCTTCACACAATTCAACAATGACTGGCAATCATCACAAAACGATCTTACTGGTTCTGCCATTCAACTATGCCCAGACATTGGCGACCTATTATCAACCCTCATGGATTGTGATGGATGTATAATTGCAAGAATGAGTGGATCAGGGTCTGCATGCTTTGGTATTTTTGAAACCGCGGAACAGTCAGAAAAAGCGTCACAAAATTTCAAAAACAGCATTTCAACTTGCAATTAAATTATCTTTCTTTATGTTAATATAAAAATAACAGCGAACAGGGATAATTTATATGTCAGGTACAAATCAACTTGTATGGGTATTTTCAAGAAAAAACAGCAATGGAACATGTGCATGCATTCCGCTCAAAAATGGTGATTTTGTAACATTGTCTCGTGCAGAAATAGCAAAGGAAAGACCGCAACCACGTGATGGTGAAATTGCAAAAGGTTACTTTCCTTTACAATCATTTGAAAAACCAACTCAACTCAGACCCTATATTCAATAATAAATCAAAACACGAGGATACAGATGCTAGGAAAAGACGAAAACGTTGATTTATACTATTCGCAAACAGATGCAGATGAAAACGGGCACTACACTATAAAATTAAAAAATGGTGATGTTGTTTTATACACCCACCGCATTCAATCTGGTCACGGATTATCGATCCGTACAAGTGATAAAGAATTTAAATGGTCTGGCAACACATCACAATTTGAAAGCGATCCTATTCCATCTGACAAAAGAAAAACGCACAACGCTACAGAGGCGTTAGATATTAAAGAACCGCGAGTCGAGACGGTATTTTGCAAACTTAAACGATAGCTCTATTCTTTCATTGCCTCGGCGAATAATTCGGCGCCTGTCATTTTTGATGTGTCATTGGCAAAATCATAATAGTCTGGTTTTTCATCAATGAAAATTTGATGATCAAATACAAATTCGTCTTGGTTATCGAATAATCCAACGGGCATATGATATTCAGATTTGGGTTTTAGGTAATAAAACAATGACGTTCCGCATTTATTACAGAAACCACGTGCACCCCAATCGGATGAATCATACCGTGTGATATTTTCTTCGCTCGTGAATGTCACATCCGTTCCACAGTTCGTCGCCATATAAGGTCCACCAACCCATTTACGACACATGTCACAATGACACGCACCCGATTTTGTATCGCACACCGCCACGGTAAACCCAACCGCACCACATAAACATTTTCCTGTATTTTTCATGATAAAATAATACCAGGGTTTCAAAAAAATTAAAATATCCATCTGCATTTATCGTTTGGCGTTCCATTTAATATTTTTTTTCCTTTTTAAAAAACAAACGGCACGATATATTTGCAACCCCAACGTATTTAAAGAACTTAACTCATTACTATCTATAGGATATCTCTTCCAAATATCCTGTTTTTCGTCCCCTAATTTCGATAAATTAAATCGATTTTGTACATAGTAAATATCTAATTCTTTCGGTAAAACAATAATTTCTACATCCCTTGCATAATCCCATGCTGGTGATAAAAATCCTTGAACAATAAAAACATCTTTTAGATGCTCTTCTCGTAATGTTCCATCCAATACTCTAGACATCATTATTTGGTATTTAGAAAGAAATTGGGACAAATATTGAGCACTTTGATCGTCAACATACTCAATCATTTCTCCAAGGGTTGTCAGTGCTTTCTCTGGCATTTCAAGGTCACTCACTTCTTCACCTAAAACAATTTTTATAATTATATCGTCTGTATAGTTTTCTAATGTTTTCAATGACATATGTAATTTTGCTCGATATGCGAGAGAGCGTCTATATATTCTGTCTGCCTCCTGTTTACGCATTGTAGAGACAGTAATCCAAGCACCTAATAAAGCTAAAACACCCGCAATTAAAGTTTGCCAATCCGATAAAACATCAACAAAAACTGTGTAATAAATTTCATGATTATTTATAGTTTTATAATCCATTAAAATAGAGACAACCGATACTAACGTGACACATATCGAACATACACGAATAGTGTTCCTGTACTGCTCTAAAAAATGAACAATAAACCTACGGTGTTTACAGCAAGATATTTTATACTTTCGTAAACACCGGTTAAACATTTTAAGCCGCTTTGTTTTCGCGTCTTGTTTTATCGCGTTCGTAATCTTCAAAGTTACCTTCGAACCATTCAACATGGCCGTTGCCTTCGAATGCCAAGATGTGTGTCGCAAGGCGGTCGAGGAACCATCTATCATGCGAGATTACCACGGCACATCCTGCAAATTTTTCTAATGCTTCTTCCAATGCACCTAATGTTTCGGTATCCAGATCGTTTGTTGGTTCATCGAGAAGAAGAAGGTTAGACCCCTTTTGCAACATTTTCGCCAAATGAACGCGGTTACGTTCACCACCTGATAATGTGCCGACTTTCTTTTGTTGATCTTGTGATTTAAAATTAAATGACCCGACATAGGCACGGGATGGTTTTTCAATTTTACCCAATGTCAAAATATCGTTTCCGCCCGAAATTTCTTCCCAAACATTATTATCGTCATTCAAACTGTCGCGGCTCTGATCCACATAGCCCATTGTCACGGTTTCACCGATTGTTAATGTACCACTGTCTGGTTGTTCTTGACCCGTGATCATTTTGAACAATGTTGTTTTACCCGCACCGTTATGGCCGATAATTCCGACGATTCCACCCGCAGGTAATTTGAAGGTAAAGTCCTTTATCAATTCTTTATCACCAAATGACTTGCATAAATTTTCAGCAACAACAACGACATCACCCAAACGTTCAGGTGTTGGGATAATGATTTGTGCATTTCCAACCGTGTCGCGTTGTGATTCTTTCAACAATTCGTCGTACGAGCTGATCCTTGCTTTGGATTTTGCCTGACGTGCCTTTGGTGATTGGCGAATCCATTCCAATTCGCGATCCAATGTTTTTTGACGGGCGCTGTCTTCGCGGGCTTCTTGCGCCAAACGTTTCGCTTTCTTCTCTAGATAACCAGAATAGTTTCCTTCGTATGGAATGCCGTGTCCACGGTCAAGCTCAAGAATCCAACCTGTGACGTTATCAAGGAAATAACGATCATGGGTAATCATCATCACTGTCCCTTTGAAATCAGCCAAGTATGTTTGTAACCATGCAACAGATTCCGCATCCAAATGGTTTGTTGGTTCGTCTAACAATAACATGTCAGGTTCGGCCATAATCAAACGCGCCAATGCGATACGGCGTTTTTCACCACCTGATAAATGTTCCACACCTTGGTCGGCCGGTGGACAATTTAGAACCTGCATAATTTTTTCAACATTACGATCCAGATCCCACAAATCCTTGGCATCGATTTCATCTTGTAATTTTGCCATTTCATCAGGATCTGCATTTTCGTAATCAAGGCATAATTCGTTATAACGATCTAAAATAGCCTTGCTGTCCGCTGCGCCTTCCAACACGTTTTCTTGACATGTTTTTGAATTATCCAATTGTGGTTCTTGTTCCAAATAACCAATTTTCACACCTTCGGCCGCCCATGCTTCGCCTTGGTAATCGGTTTGGATACCCGCCATAATTTTAAGAAGTGTTGATTTACCCGCACCATTTGGTCCAAGAACACCAATTTTTGCGCCTGGCAAAAACTGTAGCGTTAAATCCTTGATCACCTGTTTTCCACCTTGATAGGTTTTGGATAGGTTTTTCATCACATATATATATTGGTAAGATGCCATTTTTCACTCCGTCATTAAATTTGTACTATGTCATGTACCATGGTGTGCGTTGAATTTCCAGTCTAAATCCCCCTTCACAATAGTTAATAAATGCGGTATCAATATGGCTGAATTCAAATAAAATGATTGTTTAAACATGTCTAAAATTTTTACGTTTATCTTTTCAACAATATTATCTGTCGCCCCACTCATGGCGAATGCACAAGATGGATATGCCGGATCATGGCAATTAAATTTGCAAACACCTGCAAGCCCTCTACAAGCTGAGATATATGACTTTCACACAATGTTATTATGGATCACAGGCATAATTGTTGTTTTTGTAACCGCTCTCTTAGCCTATGCCGTTGTTAAATTTCGCCGTAAAAAAGGCGTTGAACCTGCAAATTTTGCACATAACACGTTGATCGAAGTTATTTGGACAATCGTTCCAATCGTTGTTTTAATTATCATCGCCATTCCATCATTAAAATTATTATATTTAGAAGACCGTATTCCAGAACCAGAATTAACAATCAAAACGACTGGATATCAATGGTATTGGGGATATGAATATATGGATTACGATGGGTTGGAATTCATGTCATATCCAATCGCGGACGAAGATATTGATGAATCAAAAGGACAAAAACGCCTTCTTTCAACTGACAATCCTGTCGTTGTTCCCGTTGATACAAATATTCAAATTTTAGTGGCAGCGGCGGATGTTATACATGCGTTTGCATTACCTGCCGCAGGTGTAAAAAAAGACGCCGTCCCAGGTCAATTAAACGAAACATGGATGCGTATTGATCGTCCAGGTGTTTATTACGGTCAATGCTCTGAAATTTGCGGAACAGGACATTCATACATGCCGATCGAAATTCACGCCGTATCAAAAGAAGAATTTGATGCATGGACACGCAAACAAGGCGCAAAATTAAAACCAAAAGCGATAGCAGAAGATAAATAAGGACTAATACAAATGGCTGATCATAAACCAGGATTTTTTACACGGTGGTTTTGTTCCACTAACCACAAGGATATTGGAACACTCTATATCCTATTCTCTATCTTTGCGGGGATAATTGGCGGCGCATTTTCAATGTATATGCGTATGGAGTTGCAAGACCCTGGTGTTCAATTCATGACGAACGAAGATGGATCACCAAATGGTCAAATGTGGAATGTTTTCATTACCGCACATGGCCTTATCATGGTTTTCTTTGTGGTTATGCCCGGCCTGATCGGTGGATTTGGTAACTGGTTTGTTCCATTGATGATTGGCGCGCCCGATATGGCGTTTCCACGACTGAACAACATTTCATTCTGGTTAATTATTCCGGCTTTCCTTTTGCTTATCGCATCGGCCTTGGTTGATATTGGCGCGGGAACAGGATGGACAATTTATCCTCCACTTTCGGCAAAGCTTGGTCATCCGGGAATGTCCGTGGATATGGCGATTTTCGCACTTCACTTAGCCGGCGCTTCATCCATTCTTGGTGCCGCAAACTTTATCACAACAATTTTAAACATGCGCGTACCAGGCATGACATTGCACAAAATGCCATTATTTGTATGGTCAATGTTGGTGACATCATTCTTACTTGTTTTGGCGGTTCCTGTTCTTGGTGGCGCGATCACAATGTTGTTGACCGACCGTAACTTTGGCACAACGTTCTTTAACCCAGAAGGTGGCGGTGACCCAATCTTGTTCCAACATTTATTCTGGTTCTTTGGTCACCCTGAGGTGTACATCATGATTTTGCCAGCCTTTGGTATCGTGTCACACATCATTTCAACTTTTTCACGCAAACCTATTTTTGGATACTTGGCCATGGCTTATGCGATGGTTGCGATTGGCTTTGTTGGGTTTATCGTTTGGGCGCATCACATGTACACAACAGGTATTTCAGTCAACACGTTGACTTATTTTACCGTTGCGACATTGATTATTGCGGTTCCGACAGGGGTCAAAATTTTCTCGTGGCTTGCCACAATGTGGGGCGGATCAATCATCTATAAAACACCTATGTTATGGGCGATTGGTTTTATCTTCCTCTTCACCGTTGGTGGTGTAACAGGGGTTGTTTTGGCCAACGCGGGTATGGATGTTGTATTGCACGACACCTATTACGTTGTTGCGCATTTCCATTACGTATTATCCCTTGGTGCGGTGTTTATCTTGTTCGCAGGGTGGTATTATTGGATCGGGAAAATGAGCGGTCGTATGTATCCAGAATTTTTGGGTAAAGTTCATTTTTGGATGACATTCATTGGAGTTAATCTCACATTCTTCCCTCAACATTTCCTTGGCCTTGCAGGTATGCCACGTCGTTATATCGATTATCCAGCACCATTATTACCAGAAGGTTTAGATTGGTGGGGACGCACACAATTCATGTTTAACGAGGCGTGGATGCAATTACACTCATGGGCAACCGGTGCAGTGTATGAATCAACAATTACATGGGGATATCATGGATGGAATTTCGTATCATCAATGGGTGCATACCTTGCGGGTGGTTCAGTGATCTTATTCATCGTTATCGTATTTTGGACATTGTTCTTTGGACGCAAAGCGTCGGATAATTATTGGGATGTCGAAGATAAAATCATGACATTGGAATGGACGATTTCATCACCACCACCATTCCACCAATTCGAAATTCAACCGAAAGTTAAGTAAGCGTGATAGGATTTCAAAGCAAATCCTATCTCCCTCTAAAGCGCCTCATGGATATATGTGGCGCTTTATTTGGTTTGGTATTTTTATCCCCCTTCATGATTGTCATGGCGGCTTGGGTGAAGTTGGATTCGATTGGCCCTGCGCTTTATTTTCAAACACGCATTACAAAGGGTGGAAAGCCATTCAAGGCCGTTAAATTTAGATCAATGACCGTTGTTGATTGTGATGCAGGGAATGATGGGGTAACAACCCCAGACAAGCAAAATCGTATTACAAAATCAGGTCGTTTCATCCGCAAATATCGTTTGGATGAATTAACTCAGCTATGGAACGTTCTAGTTGGTGAAATGAGCCTTGTCGGACCACGTCCACAAACACCGCGATATGTTGAAATTTACCCTGAACAATATGCCGTTATCAATTCTATTCGCCCTGGCATAACTGGCCTATCTTCTATAAAATTCCACGAAGCAGAAGAGCGCATGTTAAAACAGGCCGGTGAAAAAGCCGACGAAGTTTACATCAATAAAATTCTACCAATGAAATTCAAATACAACCTATTCTATATCGAAAATTACGGCCTCCTCCTTGATATCAAAATCATTTGGTGGACTATCTTAGGAATGATTAAAAAATAATGATTTATAATGCTTTATGCGCGTTAATCGCGTTATCCCTGTCCATGATCTTTTTTGGCAAGGCCGTGATCGGCATTGGTCTTGGGATATGTGTCATCATATCCGCCATTATTTTGCTTCAAAATCGTGATATGGTGCGCACGCAATTTAAACAGGTTTTAACATCACGCGTTACCTACCTTATCCTCATCACCTTTGCATGTTGGTTTTATTCCGCGTATCAAGGGCTCAATCCCGATAAGGCCATAAAAGAAACGGCCGAAATATTTGGCCTTACTTTTGGTGGAATAATAATTTTTTCTGCGCTTCAAACACATCGATTTAACTTTGATACGTTTTTCAAAGTTGCTAATGCGGGCGCGGCGTTATGCGCTTCATGGCTTGTTCTTACTCCATGGGTGGGTGAATATGCCGTGGAATGGGGAAGCTCGTATGGATCTGTCCTCGCGGTAATATCACCGATGGCACTCTATTGCGCGGTCACGGCACAAAAACGTTCTTATCTATGGTGGTTGGTATTTGTATTGATTGTTTCTGCTATATTCGCCAGTGGTGGACGTACGGCATGGCTTGCGTTTGGTGCGGTCACCACATTATCTATCTTCTTTTTCCCATGGAAAATCACCCCTTTCAAATATAAAAACATTATCGGTTTAATTGCCCTATCAATTACCGCCAGTTTTATCGGTTTAAAATCATACGAGTCCAATGTTGGCGAATACGTTTATGAAATACGTACAGAGGCAATGACAAACACAGATCGTCCGATGTCAGGTCGCCTGATCGTTTGGCAAGACACCTGGAATTATATTCAGGAAACTCCCATATGGGGCGTTGGTATAAAAGGAGCACATGAATTAAAAATCAGTATGGGATATGGAAAATTTGTTCGCCATGTTCATAATGCACCCTTAGAAATCGCGCTAGAAACAGGCTTTGTTGGTTTAGCAGTATTCACATTCACCTTACTTGTTATCGTCATTGGATTTTTAAGGCGTTATTTCAGGTCGGAAGATAGCACACTTAAATTTCAATGCATTACCGTATTTTTCAGCGTCATTGCATATGCCATTGCCGCACTTGCGCTCACATCTATATTTTATACATGGTGGTTTTTGGTCATGATTGCTGTTCTCATATTAATCAAAATAGCAACTTTTAAATTGGCATAATTTAAAAGTATCGGTATATTTCATCGCATGAAAATAATGCGTCCCGCTTTACTTGCCGCTTTTGCCATTACATCAGGATGCAGTGACAACTCTGAAGAAATTGAACTTGAAAATAAAAACAATCCAAAACATAAAATATCCGCCGTTATAGAACGTAATGGTCACGACGCTTGTTCCTCCGTTTTAATTAACTCTGAATGGGGTTTAACTTCTGCTCATTGTTGGAGCACCTTCACCAGCAAATCAACAAAAGTCATTTTCCACGATGAAACCACAGGTAATACAGAAACAATCAATGTATCATTACCTGACACAGATAACGATATCGCAAAATTAAACAGAAACAATTTTGATCAGGTTGCTTATCTTCATAATAATAACATCGGTGGTTATGATACAACAGCTAGAGATAAAATCCTTTTTCGTATAGATGATGGAGAATTTCATCGCGCTTCTTTTCCACTTCTTGCACATCCTGATGATTTAGAGTGGTCTGATATAACAATTAATGGTGAATCATACCAAACAGACGAAGTCTTTGTTAAACGTATTCGACAAGGAAACATGTCCCGGGAATCATATGATTGGCAAGAAGAAACATGTAATGTTTATAGGCATGTTGACGTTCCCGGTTATATATTAAGTGACTGTGACTCTCGAAGTGGGGATAGCGGCTCTGGCTATTACTTCGAAAAAAATAATCAACTCCACGTACTGGGAATACTTTCTGGTAATTTTTATGAAAGCTATACAACAACATTAATTAATGGTGATTTTTACAATTCCTTTGTTCCTCTCTTAGAGCATACAGGAAGAAATTCTTTAACAACCATAACACATATCGCCGATGCATATAATATGTGTGCAACAGAAGCATCTTGCGCACAATATATTCCTGAGCGTGAATTGGATAGAATAAACTCTCTACGAAATATTGATGAATCTATTGCACCCGCTAGACAATGTGCTGAAATTGATGTCACGACAGCACGTATTCGACAGGATGCAACGACAAACTCACAAATAGTTGACAAATTATCTTCTGGATTTCAAGTAGCTGTCACTAACGATAATGCAGGTTTCATCGATGGATATGATTGGGTTGAGGTTGAATACACAAAAAACGGTAATGAAAACACGGGATACATTGCGTCCTCTCTACTATCTTCTATGGAGCCTTGTTGATAATAATACTTGCATTTCCTACCAAAAAGATGTTTATTACGCCCTAATAGCAGACGTGGGAGAGGAAACTCGTTATTACCACTCAGCAATTGTTTAAACGAAACTAACTTTAACAAGGTGTGAAAAAATGGCAGCTAAAAAGAAAAAAGTGTCTAAAGTCGTATCTCTTCAGGTACCTGCAGGCGCAGCAAATCCATCACCACCAGTAGGTCCAGCGTTGGGTCAAGCCGGTGTGGCGATTATGGATTTCTGTAATCAATTTAACGATAAGACAAAGGAAATGGAAAAAAATACTCCATGTCCTGTTATAATCAGTGTTTATGAAGATCGTTCATTCGACTTCATTATTAAAACTCCACCAGCATCATACTACATCAAGAAATTTGCTGGACTTCAAAAAGGATCTTCAAATCCTTCAAAAGAAACAGCGGGTCAGATCAAAAAATCAAAAGTAAAAGAAATCGCCGAAGCAAAAATGGTTGATCTTTCTGCGAATGATATTGATCAAGCAATGAAAATTATTGAAGGCTCTGCGCGCTCTATGGGCGTTGAAGTTGTGGAAGGTTAAGAACATGGCGAAATTAACAAAAAAACAAAAATTATGGGCAGATAAAGTTGACGCTGAAAAATTATATTCAGTTGATGACGCGGTTAAGCTTGCAAAAGAATTAGCGACATCAAAATTTGATGAATCTGTTGAAATTTCAATGAACCTTGGTGTTGATCCAAAACACGCTGACCAAACTGTTCGTGCGATGACATCATTGCCAAATGGTACTGGTAAAACAGTTCGTGTTGCGGTTTTTGCACGTGATGCAAAAGCGGATGAAGCAAAAGCAGCAGGCGCAGATATCGTTGGTGCAGAAGAATTAGTTGAAACAGTTCAAAAAGGTACAATTGATTTTGATCGTTGTATTGCAACACCAGACATGATGGCACTTGTTGGTCGTTTGGGTAAAATTTTGGGTACAAAAGGTATGATGCCTAACCCTAAATTGGGAACAGTAACGCCAGATGTAACAAAAGCCGTTACAGAAGCAAAAGCGGGTGCAATTGAATTCCGTGCAGAAAAAGCAGGTATTGTACAAGCAGGTGTTGGTAAAGCATCTTTTGACGAAGCAAAATTAAAAGAAAACGTTCTTGCATTTATCGCTGCTGTTCAAAAAGCAAAACCAGCTGGCGCAAAGGGAACTTACATTGAAAAGATTTCTTTGACGACAACAATGGGCCCAGGCATAAAGATCGATATTGAATCACTTGCTGCTTAATTTACCCACTAAATAATTTAAAGAAAACCCTGCGATTTCGCGGGGTTTTTTATTATTTACAATCATTAAAAGTTTGTTTTTTTATTATCCATAATGTTATTGTGTTTACATGAATAATAAAAAGATAATTAACGCTATACATGCGAACAATAATGCTGATTTAACATCAAATGTTTTTGTTCCATTTGAAACAGGTACAACCACTGGATATATCCCAAAACATCTACGCGATTTTTTCTTAGACACAGGCGATTTTGAATTTGATGGAAAAACCATACGTTTTGCAGAAGGGTTAGAAGATAAATCTGGTGCAATGGACAAAGTTCGTGATCTCATGATCCAAGAAGGCGCCATAAAAGAAAAACCTTCTCACTATACGGATGAGCGGTTAAAGGTAGGAGGTAAGGATCATATAAAAAATCCAGAATTCACAATTGATTATGCTTACTACTATGCCTTTGGATTTCAACTTGACGCTGTTTCCGTTCAAATGCGTGGTAAAATTAACGGTGAAGATAAAATCCTTCTCCAAAGGCGCGGGCAAGGTGTTATCGAACCAGGAACACTTGATTTTGCAACGGGAGGCGCGGTACGATATCAAGAAAAATCACATTCAGAAGCGATAAAATATCAGCTTGAACAAAAAATAGGCCCTCAATACACTGCACTATCTCGTAATGTCGACCACATCACCTCCGTTTATCTTAATCGAGAAATTACGAAAGAAACACGTGACAGAGATGAATTCATTTGTCGAGAGGCAAGCAAAATCCCTATCTACGATATTGTTCTTCCTGAAAATACATTGTTGCAAATGCAGAAAAATGGAAGGGGCTCAAGAGTTGGTGGCTTCATTTTAGCTACCCCCGATGAAGTTTTACAATACTGTTCAAATGGAGAGATCGCCCCAGTTATGGTGCAATCATTTATGTCTGCCTTAATTGCAACCAATTTAATTCCTGAAAATTCTTTTTCTACTGATCTAAAGAATGCTCTCACAGAGAAACATGGATGTGAATTTAAAAGAGAGCTCCCTCGCAAAACTCTAATACAAAAACCATGAATACAAAAAAACCGCCATAAAAGACGGTTTAATTTTAAGATATAAAATTATATGCTACGATTTTTCAACTTGTGAATAATCTAGCTCAACTGGTGTCGCACGACCAAATATTGATACAGATACTTTTAGTTTTTGTTTTTCTTCATCAATTTCTTCAACAGTTCCATTCATAGATGCAAATGGACCATCCGTAACACGTAGCTCTTCACCAATATCATAAATAACGGATGGACGTGGTGTATCAATACCTTCTTGCAATTGTTTAACCATTGCCTCTGCTTCACGCTGTGAAATCGGAACCGGTTTACGTCCACCACCAAGGAAACCCGTAACCTTGTCCGTATTTTTAACCAAATTCCATGCGATATCTGATAGTTCCATCTTAATTAGAATATATCCAGGAAACACACGACGCTCCGTATTTACGCGCTGTCCACGCTTCATTTCTACAACTTCTTCTGTCGGGACGAGAATTTCTTCTATTTGATCCTCGATACCTTTTTTCGCTGCTTGTTCCATAATAGAGTCTGAAATTTTTTGTTCAAACCCTGAATAAACATGTAATACATACCAACGTGCTGTCATTTTTAATCTCCTAAAAAAATCTTTCTATCCCAATAACCAACGAATAACGCTAGCCACAATTTGATCCGTTACAAACAAAAATATCGCCGCAATCGTTACCATGACAAACACCATAATTGTCGACAATGTCGTTTCCTTACGTGTTGGCCATGTTGTTTTCTTTCCTTCTGCCTTTACCTGACGGAAAAATTCAAAAAAACCAGTCTTCTTCTTTGTTTGTGCCATTATTAAATCCTTATTCTTTTCCCTATACCCCGTGGCGGCCAAAGCCGTTTTTTAGAGATATTTAGTAATATAAAGGGAATATAGATTTGTTTATAGTCTCAAAAGACAAAAATGCCAAGACAAATATTATAAATAGCGTTTTATCTGCTCTTGATAATCATAAAAATTATTTTGCAAGTTTTGCACCATCGTTTCGATCTGTTTTTCAAATAGTATCGAGTTCGCCTCATCTATATTCTTACGAATATAGATTTCAATTTCACTTGCTTGCAAACTGACTAATTTTGCACCCACTTGATAACTTGACGATTTTAAACTGTGGGCTCCCTCAGCAATCGCATTATATCCACCGACGGCTTGATCGACCCCCATACCAGCCAAAATTGTTTTTGTATCCAAGATATAATTTTCAATCATGGTTGAAAATTTATTACCTAGAATATCCAAAACTTCTTCAACTGTTTCTTGATCAACAACGTCTGAACTAGACTTTTGATTATCATTCATTCTTTTATACTGCCCTTTTCACCAACAAAAATCTAGATACCATTCAATAGCATGCTCTTATTGTCGTTTAAATGCCCATTTCATCTGTAGATTCAAATCGTCCATAGGAATGGACACACAAATTTGCTGTGACTTACGAATATTAAACCCACCCCCACAATAAACGCTATCTTCTAATTTTATATCACCCATGGAACATTGAAAATTCCATCCACTTCCCGTGGGAAGACGAATAAGAATTTTGGAATGATCATCAATCATGGATGCCTTCACAAGTGGGTGTAGATGAAACCGCAATGTGATGGGCACAGGTTTAATCGCAATATTACGCACACACAAATCTTCACCTCGCAAATCTTCACCTTTAGAATCTAAAAAAATACGTCGTGTGTGTGTCATGCTATGGTCTGCCACATATCCTTCATGACTACCCACAAATAATGATGCGCCATTCACGTTTTCAACCGATGCCTTGGCATTACAAAATATCTGCTTTGGCTCTATATTATCAATCGACAATGTTGAGTGAGCATTTATACCTGCTAAACTTTCACTCCATGTATGGTCACCCTTTAAATACGTACCACAATTCACAACAATACGATTACCAGCATACCCCATTTCAAACGCCAAGGGCGATACATGTTCGCCCTTATGACCATGATCAATAATCACCGATGTGCGCCCCTTTCGTATCGCGCTGTACCCATAATCAGGCAATGACACGTCATGTCTTCGCAAACGCAAAGATGCAATTTTAATAATCTTATCAATATCATCCTTATTTTTTATTGTTGCGCCTTGGAATAACGGCATATCTTTATCATTATGCGTTAATGCCGAAAGAATCCGTATGATCGTTTCTGATTTTTTATCAATCCACAATGGGGACTGTTTCTGTGTTTGTTTTAACACCTGCTTTAAAAGCAATAATGCCTTTGCCATTTCAATCAAATTTTGTGGATTACGATCAACCAATCCTCCATCATTCAACGATATATCATCTACTGCACCTTGGATTAATTGCAAGTGGCTTTGCATTTCAATATCATCCACCAAATCCAAACAATATGATTGTATAATCACAATTGCCCATAAACATGCAAATCGATCGAAAACATCCAATGATTGGCTTTTACTTAGGTGATATTTCAAATGCATATATTGTTTATAAAACGATGTTTGTAGTCGATTTTGAAATTCATCTGGTGCCGTTTCAAATGCGTATGGATATATCATCATCCAATTCACCAATCGCGCCGACGTCAACATCGGTGACCATATCAATTCATTATAATTTTCAAATTTATTCAACCACTGCTCGGTAATATTTCGTAATGTTTTACGGCTAACCTCTCCACCCAGCGATTTTAATTCAGCGCAAAATTCAAACCCATGCAATTTATCAAAAAACGGTGTGTCTTGTGTTTGTGCATCAATATACCAATGATCAAAATCAATCGGTACACGTAAACCATTTATATCTAGCGATCCATTGGCCACCCATCGTCCACGTCCGGCATCACCACCAAATAAATCTGGTGGAAATCCGTTAAAATTCAATCCATTTTCAAGTGATCCAAGAGAGACATTATAAAGGGGGTGAAGAATTTTCACCTGCGCCGCCTTATGACTTAATGATTTAAGCCACCCAGATGTCATGACCTCATGCGCCTTTTAATGTCGAAATTTTATCGGCGTATGTATCGACGCCATCTTTAAACACATATGTGCCTGCGACAAATACGTTTGCGCCTGCTGCGCGGGCTTCGCCAATTGTTTGATCCGTTACGCCACCATCAATTTGTAAATCAATATCACGGCCTGATGCCTCTATACGTGTACGAACATCGGCGATTTTATCTTCTAATGGAATATATGATTGTCCACCAAAACCAGGATTAACCGTCATCACCAAAATTAAATCGACCAAATCCATCACATGATCTAAAATGTCCGTCGGCGTTGCAGGGTTAAGTGCAAGACCTGCCTTTTTACCCAATGATTTTATTTGTTGTAAAACACGGTGTGTGTGTGTGTCCGCCTCGGCATGAATGGTGATAATATCCGCCCCTGCATTTGCGAAATCTTCGATATGAGGCGCGGCCGGATTAATCATCAAATGAACGTCAAACACCTTGTCCGTATGCGGGCGCATCGCCTTTATGACTGGCGCACCAAATGTAATGTTGGGTACAAAATGACCATCCATAACATCAAGGTGAATATAATCCGCCCCTGCATTATCAATACGTTTTAATTCATTTTCCAAATTGGAAAAATTACAAGACAACATTGATGGGGCAATTTTAATATCAGACATAATCTGAATTTAGGTGATTTGTATGCAAATTGCCATAGGTAGTATTTTACATTTTTATTGACACTGAAATTTATTATGTTTATAAAAATCAGAAAGAGGGTACAGAAAATGACAAATCCAAACATGACACTAGCCGAATTGGCGACAGCCATTTTTAAAGAACTCAATAAATTCGATGATATATTTGAACAACTTCCTCAATTAGTTGCTGGTATCTTTCAACAACGTAATGATGCAAAAGAAATGAGAGTCACTCCAACAGTAAACAGTGCAACATCTGCAAAAATTAGCTTTGTACTCGTTGATACTAATGACAATATGGGAGCCACAAGTTTAGGTCTTGAATGGAAGGAAGATGGTATCTATTTTTATCACAGCGGTCATTTATTAGAACCAAAACTGCTCAATACACCTGATGATTTAGCAAAAGCAGCCATTGTAGTTTATGAAGATGCTACAACAGAATTAAACAAAGAACAAAAAAATAGAGTACCGAAAAAAACGTTCGATTTCACCTAAGCCTTTTTACCCCATTTGCCATTTTCGTCTTGTTGCCAATAGGTAAGGTCATGGCCATCATTTTTATATTCTTTCCATCGACCTCGAGCATCCGCAATTTGACTTTGTACACGCCCATCCAACATTTCACATGTCATTTTAAAATCTGCTACCGATGGATATGTACATCCATGGGTTAGGATAAGGATGTTCGCATCATTAGCATTATCATCATTTGCGGTCACGAACACAGGTTGTTGATCGGCATTTTTATCACCATCCATGCCATGGGGAATAAAACTGTCGGCGCGGAACGACCATAACAAATCATTCAACCGTGACGCCTCGCGTTTATCAGGAACACGCACCATGACATTTTCACCCGATTGCCATGCCTTCATCACGATCATCGGCAATGCCTGATCCAATGTTGCTTGTTCCATATGATAAAAACGAATATCGGTCATTTATTTATAATTCGATACCCAATGATATAGTGCACGCACACCAAATCCGCTTGCACCCTTTGGTATTAAATCATAATCCTTTTCCGCCCACGCGGTACCGGCAATATCCAAATGCGCCCATGGACGATCATTTGTAATAAAACGACGCAAAAAAACCGCCGCCGTTGATGCACCACCAAGACGCGATGTACCAAGGTTACGCATATCAGCAATAGGAGATTCAATTTGTTTATCAAAATCATCATTCACGGGCAGAGGCCAAAAATGATCGCCCGTCACATCACCGTTTTTCCAAAATGATGTTTCCAATTTTTTATCATTTGAAAATACACCTGCCATGTCTGTGCCCAATGCACCCATACATGCACCCGTTAATGTCGCGGCATCAACCACAACCGATGGATCATATTTATCCTGCACATAAGTCAATGCGTCGGCCAAACATAAACGTCCCTCGGCATCTGTATTAATCACCTCAATTGTTTTACCAGACAGCGATGTTAAAACATCATCCACGCGGTACGCATTACCCGCAATCATATTTTCGGCTAATGCAACAACAGCAACAACATATGTATCAACCTTATTTGCGGCCAAGGCCTTCATCGTACCAATCATTGCGGCCGAACCACCCATGTCCATTTTCATTTTCTCCATGGATCCACCAGGTTTTAATGAATATCCACCCGTATCATATGTCACGCCCTTACCAACCAAGGCGATTGGTTTTTCGCCTTTTACCTTTTTCGAACGGCCATCATATTCAACAATAACCAAACGTGGTTTACGGTCTGACCCTTTTCCAACCGCCGTCAATGCACCCGCGCCCATTTTGTCCAATTTTTTATCATCCAAAACGGTGATTTTAACGCCCAATCCGCGTAATGTTTTTTTGATCTCTTTCGCGTATGATTCTGGATACAACGCGTTAGGTGGTTCACTCACCACATCACGGGCAAAAAATACGGCATCAGAAATTGATTTCATTTTTGTAAATTCACGATCGGCATTCGCCTTTTTGTCGCATGCAATTTTCAATGTGATATCTTGTACTTTCGCCTTATCATCCGTTTTATATTTCATGAATTTATATGAACGCAGGTAAAAACCGTTGGCCAATGCCGCGACGTCTTCGGCCTTTAGAACATCCAACACTGCCGCCGTTTTAATTTTATTGGCTGACAGATAAACACATATCTTTCCACCAATTTTTTCAAGATCTAGCGCCTTTGATCCTTTATCAACCGCCACCAAAATATATGTCGTGAATTTATCCTTATCATTAGATGAAAATTGAACGCATGACCCATGTTTCCCATCAAAACAACCATTCTTATCCGTGATACATGATTTCATTTTTTTCAATACTGGTGCACTCACAACATCTTTTAATGCAGTAACCTTTCCATCGACGATCGGCACAACAATTGTATCAATTGTTTTTGAACATGATTTCGTGAATTGAATTATCGCTGGCATCTGTATATCCTTATAAAAAATGAATTCGTATATAAAGTATAGCGAGAACAAAAGGCCAAGCAAGCGTGATATCCGTTTTTGACAAATATGTTTTAAAATTATTAGGTGCAAGTACATTTGTGACGGCGCTCTCGCTTACCCTTATCATTCTTTTAACCCAATCTATTCGTTTCTTAGAATTAGTAATCAGCAGCGATGCATCCATCCTTTATTTTCTTGTCATGATGGGATTGGCTATTCCAAAATTTTTAGAGGCGATCCTCCCCCTTGCCTTTGCAATCGGGACAATTTATACCGCCCATAAAATGGTTCAAGATCGCGAAAGCATTATTATGACGGCGGCAGGAGCATCCATCACAAAACTTGGCCGTGGTTTTTTTGTCTTCTCATTTTTTATGATGGGACTTCAATTCGTCATGTCCGCATGGATCTCACCATTGGCCGTAGAACAGCTTCAAAAAACACGTGGCGATGTACAAAGTCATTATGCAACCCTCATGTTTCGTGAAGGTGTTTTTAATAATATCAGCAAGGGATTAACCGCCTTTGTCGAAACGAGACGTGGAAATAACGAACTTTTAAATCTCCTGATTCACGATACACGAGGATCATTGAACGAGGGTAAAGACACAACCATTATTGCCAAGCGTGGAATCGTTAATATCACCGATGATAAACAACAATTACTTGTTTATGACGGAACACAATATCAAGCAGATCAAAACAGTGACAACATATCACGATTAGATTTTTCTCAATACACACTCGACATTCCCGCGCAAAGAGACACAGTTGGAGTGCGATGGAAAGAACCCGACGAAAGAACGTTTGAAAAATTATTCATTTCAAAAGAAACAGGTCACCCACGTGACATTTCAAAAAATGATGAATTTGTTGCCGAAATTCACAAGCGCATTACAACACCATTTTTATATTTAGGTTTCACAATCATGGTTATTTATTTCATGTTCATGTGTCAATGGAACAGACGCAATCACACGAAACCTTTAATTCAATCTGGAATACTCATCATTGCGGTGCAGGCCATCCACATTGTCATGTATAATGAAGCCCGCGATTTATCACTCATGAATATTTCACTCTACATTGTGCCAATCATCCCTATTGCATATGGCCTGTTTCAACTTCACAAATACCAACGGACATAATTGATGAAAGTACTATTTGTTCACGATCATTTTTATTACATGAGTGATGACGGAACAACATTATCAAAAGGTCAGTATCATCACTCCGTTTGGGATCGTTACTTCAATCATTTTGATGATTTAACCGTTGTTGGTCGTGATGGTGGACATGCATCACAAGATGAAAATGGTATTAACATCGCATCATGTGACAACGTAAAATTTAATCTGTTTCAAAATAAAAATTCGTTAAAAGGATTGTTAGATCGTAAAGATTTAAAACAAAAAATTGCAACATTAGTGTCAAATAATGACGTCATTATTTTACGTGGAATAAGCGAACTTGGCACAATGGCATATAACGAAGCGAAAAAACAAAACAAATTTATTGCGCTCGAAATGGTATCATGCGCATGGGATGAATTGTGGAATCACGGATCATTACTTGCCAAAGTATATGCACCATGGCGTTTTTTATTAGCGCTTAAAATTACAAAAAATTCGGATGCCGTCATTTATGTAACACAAAAATTTTTACAAAATCGTTATCCCACTCGTGCCAATATTGTGGCACAAGCATCGAATGTTCAAATTACAGATGATGCATTTAAACAGATTAAAATAAGTCCCAAAAAACATTATAAAATTGGCCTCATTGGAACACTAAAAAACAAATTAAAAGGTGTGGATGTGGCAATAGAAGCCGTCCGCTTATTGCACACCCGTGATAAAGATCATTTCACATTACATATCCTAGGTCCTGGCGACCCAAAACCGTATCAGGACAAGGTAAATGCCCTTGGTTTATCATCGCATATTCATTTAGATGGCATTCGCGAAAGTGGAAAAAATGTTTGGGAATGGTTACGTGATCTTGATCTATACATCCAACCCAGTTTTCAAGAAGGTGTCCCCCGCGCGATGATCGAGGCAATGGCGCAAGGTTTACCCGCGATTGGGTCAAACGCAGGTGGTATCCCTGAATTAATTTCAGATGATCTCATCGTTAAAAAAGGTGACGCAAAAATGCTCGCCGACAAAATTGAAAAATTACTAGATGATGATGAATTACGAACCGTACAATCTCATCAAAATTACGAAACAGCGAAAAAATACAAAAATGAAACCTTATCCAAAATCAGGTCTGAATTTTGGAACAATGTGAAGAATGCAACTAAAACTAAAAAAATTTAATCCGTTTCAATTTGTTTTTCGGCTAGGCATGATGAGTGACGCGTATGGCCAATACGCGAGCGAAGAATAACGACGCTCGAAAGAAAAATTCAAATAGATTGTTAAGGCCGTGCGCCGTCGGACAGCGTGAGTTCAATCCCATCTAATTCTTCACTCATGATCAATTGGCATGACAGGCGTGAATTATCCTCACGGTCAAATGTTTCGTCCAACATGTCATCTTCATCATCACGCATTGGATATAATTTATCCAACCAATCACCAGTCACATAAACATGACATGTGGCACAACAACATGACCCGCCGCATTCTGCCTTTATAGGCAAACCATAATCACGGATAATTTCCATGATTTGCCACCCTTCGATTGCTTCCAATTCATGGCGTTTTCCGTTCTGATCCGTCACATTAATTTGCATGCCGCTTATTCTTTCTCGATCATTTGACGCAAACCAACACACAAGGATGCATACGCCCATGCGGTTGCAATCACACTGGCGATTGCCGTTGCAAAATCTATTACTCCACCTTGTATTGGTGTTAGCGCGGCATCTCCGTCATGCCCCATCAACAATCCGCTCATCAACACATAAACAAATAATCCAATTGCCGTTGTTGATGCAAATTTTACCAAAAATATTGGCGCAGAAAATCCAAATGACATATGTGTTTTAAAAAATGATTTAATATCCATTTCAGACACCAACAAAATCGGAAGCATCATAAAACGAACGATATAAAACCCTATCGTTAATAATCCGATTAAAATAATCAAACTGTCCGTTGGTAATGATTGTTGCGCCTCGGCCGCTTGTTGCATTGGTTCGGCGATCATTTGCATGACGCCGTATAATCCCGCCGTAAAATATCCGAAAACAACATGCGCGATTGCCGCGGTAATCATCACCGTCTTCTTCTCCATAATATTCAACGCGAATACAACGGGCGCACCATCATCTTTTTTCTTTGGCGCATTCATGATTATAACAATAATCAATGCACAAAATATACCTGTTACAAAGTCAGCCGGAATTTGAACCAATGCCAACATGAATGGTGACAGATCATTGGCCCCATCCATACGCGTCATCATTAATGTGATAAATGTCACAATCACGGGCACAATCATCATGGATGATAGTGTGCGACGGTTTAGCCATAGGCTAAGCCCGCCTTTTTTAAGCGCACGAATAATTTCAAAATATTTTGGTTGTTGTTTTTGGATCATCATTGCCTATGCCGCGTCCTTATCATTCACACCCAATTTATTTTGCAAATCGGACGATGATGTTGTGTATTGAAAACGTAATTTTTTATCTGGATGAATAATGCGGAAGGCTTCCTGAGCCATCAACGCCGCCTCGTGGAAACCAGACAAAATCAATTTTAATTTTCCTGGGTAATAGTTGATATCACCCACGGCAAAAATTCCAGGTTCGGATGTTTGGAATTTTTCTGTATCCACGGGAATTAAATTTTCATGCAAGTTTAATCCAAATTCCGCCACAGGACCAAGCTTCATCGTTAAGCCATAAAATGCCAAAAATCGTGAACAGGACAAATCAATATCACCTTGATCTTTTGTCTTAACCGACAGGCTTTCCACCTGTCCATTTTCACCTGTCACTTGCTTAATATTTCCAATCACAAGTTTCATTTTACCATCCGCGACCAACGCGCGCATTTTATTCACGCTGTCTGGTGCCGCGCGAAAATCATCACGACGATGAACAAGCGTTAGTGATTTTACAAGTGGTTGAAGGTTAAGCGCCCAATCCAGTGCAGAATCACCACCACCCGCAATCACCAAATCATGATCGCGGAATGCCTCCATCTGACGTACGGAATAGAATACTGACTTCCCTTCATATTCTTCCAACCCTGGGATTGGTGGTTTTTTCGGCATGAACGATCCACCACCAGCGGAAATAACAATGACGGGAGCCTCCAATACCGTGTCGGCATCGGTTTTTAATTGCCAATGACCATTATCCAATTTTTTCAACTCAGATGCCATTTGGTTAAAATGAAACACAGGATTAAATGGCGCAATCTGTTCCATCAATCGATCCGTTAATTCTTGTCCACTAATCACTGGCCATGCCGGAATGTCATAAATTGGTTTTTCGGGGTACAATTCGGCACATTGCCCGCCCGGGCGATCCAAAATATCAACCAAATGACATTTTAAATCCAGTAATCCCAACTCAAATACATTGAACAACCCACACGGGCCTGCGCCAATAATAATCACATCTGTTTTAATCGCTTCACTCATGACACATAGTTTTAGCGTCCTTTTTTATAAAAGCAATAAAAAGCCGTTATACTATAAAAAAATGCCCAAAAAGTACGGCCAGAAAATCACGCTCATCACAAAATGCGACAACCCATGGCATGCGATCAAAAGTCATGTTAGATTTGCAACGCGCATTAAGCCAACAATTACAATTTATACGAGATTTGGAAAAATCATGACCACACACACATCACCGCACAATAATATCATTCGTAATTGGTTATATTTTAACGCCTTTATGGTGTTTTGCATGGCGGTGATTGGCGCGGTCACACGATTAACCGAAAGTGGATTATCCATCGTCGAATGGCGACCATTAATCGGCGCATTACCACCATTAAACGCGGCGGAATGGGAACGTGTATTTGCCCTATACCGTGAAACGCCCGAATATCAAAAGGTGAATGTGGGTATGTCATTATCCGAATTTAAAAACATCTTTTTTTGGGAATGGTTTCACCGATTATGGGGGCGATTAATCGGTCTTGTTTATGCCGTTCCATTGGTCATTTTCTGGATTAAAAATTGGATACCTAACGGGTACAAATCGCTATTATTTGGTCTTCTCATTCTTGGCGGCATGCAAGGTGTGATGGGATATATCATGGTGTTGAGCGGACTTGTCGATCAACCATCCGTATCGCATTATCGATTGGCAGCGCATTTATCATTGGCCTTTGTCATCTTTGCATGTTTGTTATGGGTGGCATTCAAGCTATCAAATATTGAACAACGTGAAACATCATTTTGCATTAAACGTCATGGATGGATATCAATGGCATTATTATCCATCACCATTATTTGGGGTGCGTTTATGGCGGGTATGGACGCGGGGTTGGTATCATCATCATGGCCACATATGTATCAAGGTGTGATGGTTCCCAACAATCTGTTCAATGATTTTTTAAATAATGCTGAGGCGATTCACTTCACCCATCGATGGTTGGCGATGGTCACAATGATGACTATTATCGCCTTTGCATGGCGGATCAAATCACATGGACTTGCCCATATGGTGATATTGCAATTTGGCCTTGGCATTGCAACGATCATGACACATGTTCACATTCATACCGCCGCGATGCATCAGGCAGGCGCGTTTATTGTGACGGCTTTGCTATTAAAGAAACTTTATCAATTACGATAAAACCAAGCGCTTATTGTTCATTTCTTCTGGTGCTAAATTTGCAATCACAACCCCCCAGTTGTCTTGCGCCTCTTGCGCCAACTTTCCCGCATGTGTTTTCAGATCAGGATCTTTTTCTACAATAAGATTTGATATTTTTTTAGCCAAATCCACTTTACCATCTTTTACCATCATTAACATTGCATCATACGTTCCCATTAACGTTACATTATCATTATCCGCTAATAGTCCGTCATCAATTTTTAAAAGTTGTTGATGCATAGAAAGTGATACATCGCCCTCATATGCATACAAAATACGACCCACCACATTATCCACATCCAATTTTGGTTGTGATGATTCCTTCGCAGATTCGGGAACAGCCACCTCACTTTCAAAGGCTTTCGCCAATGTTAGTAAAGGCATAGGTAAAACACCTATTGATACAGGTTCATCAACATCTTTAACAATTATATTGGGCGCGGACAAAGGAGCGCTCAGTTGAAATATTGATGGCCCATCATGCGTATCACCTCGTGCCGGCAATATAGTTTCAATAACGCCAAGAGCGCTCGTGAACGATGCTGTATTTGTATCCACTTTTTGTGCAGAACCATTAAACAGATTTGATGCACTAACAAGCAATACAGCCGCGGCTTGTGTTAAAATTTTAGCGACACGGCCAAAGCTTATACGTGCCGATGGTGTGCCCTATCATCATTGGCTGGTTTTGCAATACGCATAGATGGGTGTGCCACCACTGGATTCATCTTTATCACAAACTTATCTGTAAAATCATCAAGCTTTTTCAATTTATCGCCTTCATCATCGCGCTGGCTCAACAAATATACATCTGATAAGAATTTACTCACTACAGGATTGTCCTTAACAAACCCAAGATCGTTCACAATATCAGACGGTTGTAATCTTCGATTTCTTTCCTGAGCAATGCCTAACAAATCATTTACTGCATCGATAGATTTTTTAGAAAAATCAAGATCAACACCTGTCATTGCTTTCGGCTGATCTTCCCTAAGAATTTCACCCTGAATTTTTTGTCGAAATTCATCCATTAACATTCGAAATGAAATATCATCCGACGTTGATTCAAATGCACTATTAGTCACAGATAAAATTGATGATTTTTCTTTTTTCACCTTATTTGCCAAATCAATAGCCGCTATAACCTTAGATTGATCATCACGTGACAGCTCTACTTCTTTCAAGATGTCTTGTGTGATTTCACATGAAGCGTGTTCATATTCAGCATCTATTTTTTGCAAAACATCCGCCGCGCACTTCGTTAACAGCATTCGTGCGGTAACCTCATGAATTTTCGATTGTCCTTTTGCACCTGTCATAAAGGATGGCAAACTCCCAGTTAACTTAGGGGAAGGCGTTGTGATAATAACCTTGTTATCACACAGTAAATCTTCATAATATCCTTTTGCAATTCGATACTGATCAAAAGTAAGTGAAAACGCTTCAGCCGTACGCGTTACATATTCCTCTGTTATTTTTTCTCCACGTTCTTTTGCTTTATTGATCGTTTTATAAGCAACCATAAAAGATGTACAATTAATTCCTAGCTTTTCAATTCTCTCACGAGCGTTTCTCGTAATATTTTTTTCGCTACCAATAATCCTTGATCCATCCATAGAATACCTCACCTGTTTTGTTATTATTAGTTAACAAAACGTTAACATATAAAAATAACAAATGCAAGTTTTTAAGTTTTAATAAAATTAAAAACTATAAAAAAGAAACTTTATTGCATTTAGGGTAAAATAGATGAATATAAATTTTTATAATTTTCTAATACAATTTTGATTGTAAACTGGTCTTGGAAGGCTTTATATCCATTACGCACCAATTGACGTTGTAGGTGTTTATCATTCACCACCATATTCATATGATTTGCCAATGCATCAACATCATTAATCGGAGATAATAACGCATCCTCACCATGGGTTACATATTGTGATGGCCCTTGTGATGCCGTTGTAACCAATGGTTTCTTCGCGGCCCACGCTTGCGCAAATGTACCGCCAAATGGTTCAAAACGTGATGGAAACAACACGCAATCACATGCATCAAATAATGCGGAACGATCCGTTCTCCACCCCAACCACCTAACACGATCATCAACGCCCAAATCTTTTGCCATTTGTTTTAATTTTTCTGCATCTGGTCCGTCGCCTGCAATCCATAAAACCGCACCTTCAACTTTTACCAGCGCCTCAAGTGCCGTATCCAACCCCTTAACATGATGCAATCTTGCCATTGATAAGAAAGTATATTCACTCTCATCTGTATCAAAATCCGCCTTTGATACATGTGTCTCAACAGGCTCTAATTCCGCAAAATTATTAATGTGGTGGGTGTAGGATTTATCTACATTTTGCTCTTCACTCAACCATCGACAAATATCAGGTGTATTGCCAATAAAATGTTCAACCGTTTTATAATATTTCAAATTATAATATCCACCAAGGCGGGCGATCTTTACACAACCATCAACCTTTGGCGTCAATTTCGCCGCGCGGGACATCCAACATTGAACAATATCGGGTTTTTCATTTTGGATTAATTTTTTCAATCCACGTGTCGTTTTAAAATCAAACATTCCACCAAATGGAAATTCAACTGTTTTCACCCCTGCATTACGTAACAACGGAACACGTTGATCGTTTGGACGGCATGCAGCCATAACATCCATGCCGGCACGGTGTTGTGCGATAAGCAAATCTACATATGCCATTTCGGCGCCACCTGCTTTTCCCCCTGCCATTGTATGAAGTATCTTCATTATCTTTTTATCCTTGGTAATCAGTGTATAACTTTTGATCCAGTCTAGCCTTTTTATAGCTTTGGTCAAAAATAATCTTTATATATTAAATAGTGAAACGTTTTTATACTATTGCATTGTCTGGAATTATATTAAGCAGTTGCACAACAGCCACCGATTTTGCGCGACCTTATTTAGGGTTTTTAAAAACTAACACATATCAGACACAACTGCCTGAACAAATAAATGAAAAACCCATGTCCCATTGGTGGAATCGAATAGAAGGTGATGAACTTTCCCAAAACATCGATGTATTGTTAAACAAAAATTTAGCTATAAAAAAAGGATTTGAGCGCATTAAACAGGCTCAAGAGAGTGTCAATATTATTCGCGGTGGAAAATCGCCAGCTCTGGGTATTGATATGCAAGGAGGAAGGTCATTTTCAAACCCTTCTGCGAATGGATCACGAGCCTTCTCAAATACGTTATCAACATCACTAACATCTTCATGGCAACTAGATTTGTTCGGGAAAATTTCCAACCAGGAAAGATCTGCACAATCCTCCCTTGAGGCCACACAATACGATCAAGAAGCCTTAAAACATTCCTTAATTGCAGAATTAGTAACCAAACATATTGCCATAGCGACTTATCAAAAACTATTATCCATTACACAAAAAAGTATCGACAACCGTCAACAGGTTTTAAATCTCGTTAAGCGCCGTTATAACGGTGGAGTTGCCAGTACAACAACAGGCGATATGTACGCGGCACAATCGGCATTAACGTCTGCAAAAGCTGATGCACAAGATTTCAAACGTATTTTGAATGAAAATTTATATGCCATTGATGTTCTTTTGGGACAAACACCAGGCACCACAAAAATAGATAATCAAAATTTAACAACATTTCCTTCAAAAATTGATGTGGCACAGTGCCTCCCCATGGATTTATTGGATAGGCGCCCAGACCTTAAATCATCCGCTCTACGTTTACAGGCATCAAAGTTAGGCATTGATGTTGCTGTTGCAGATCTATACCCAACTACATCTATTGCTGGTTCATTAGGGTTTAATAGCACTGATGACAGTCAATTTTTTACTGCTGAAAAATTAGCAGGATCACTACTCGGCGCGATCACTACTCGCCTTTTTGAAGGTGGAAAGTTACGTTCCAACGTTCGTTTAAAAGAGGCTGAAGCACGAGAGATGAGCCTCTCCTATAGCGAAACAGTGTTGAACGCCATGACTGAGGTAGAAACAGCACTAATGGCAAACGATCACTTGAATCAACAGGTGAAACATCAAAAACAATCACTCCACGCCTTACGAAAATCTGAAAATTTTACAAAAAACAGATATGACAACGGCCTCCAAACCATGCACAATTATTTAGATATTCAACAGAGTAGATATCTAGCCGAACAAGGGCTTTATCAACTTTATCAGTCACGCTGGAATAATCTCATAGCACTATACCTTGCACTCGGCGGAGACTGGTTTAATAACGAACAAACAAGCGCATGCCATCAAGGAACAACGCCATGACATCATCAAAAGACAAAAGAACAGGTGTAATTCAACTTATCGCTATTGTTATCTTTATCATCATATCATTTATGGCGGCAGCAGCCCTTAAAATTGAAGAAAAATTGGATGCAGAATCATCCGCCGGCGAATTACCTATTAACGTCACGATTGCTACGATAGAACCGTCCAGCCATGCTATAAAATTTCAAGCAACTGGCATTGTTTCTTCCCGTACAAACATTAATGTTGTTCCACAGGTAAATGGCAAGGTTATATCAGTTAATGATAATTTTTATGAAGGTGGTCAATTTAAATCTGGCGACACACTTTTTCAAATAGATCCCATTGACTTTGAATTAACAGTTCGACAATTAGAAGCAGAAGTATCAAAAGCACAAACGAACTTGAACCTTGCCCAAGCAGAAAGCGACGCCGCGAAAAAAGAATGGAAACAAATGCGCGGAAAACGACCTATTCCAGATTTAGTTGCCAAAATTCCACAATTGAACGATGCCCAAGCAAATCTAACGGCGGCACAAGCACGGTTACAAGATGCACGATTAGATCTAGAGCGAACAATCGTTTCCATGCCATTTGATGGTGTTGTTTTATCAGGGGACCTATCCATCGGACAATTTATTAGCGCGGGGCAAAATTACGGATCTGTTTATGATAAAAAAAATATGGAAATAAAATCATCTTTAAATGAACAACAGCTCCATTGGTTGCAGGGTAGCGATCAACAAAATATAAAGTTGTCGCACACCTCTTTGCATGGGACAATTTCAACAACAGGTTTTTTAAAAAGAGGTGCGCCAAATCTAGATCAGGAAACACGTTTTGCATCTGTTTCCTTTGGCATCCACGACACTTCACACCCTCTTATGCCGGGTCAATTCGTCACAATCAACATTAAAGGCCCTACCTATGCGGATATAGCGGTTATCCCCCTCTCAGCATATCAAAAAGATGGGCAGATTTATTTTGTCGATGACAATGAAAAATTGCAATCATTCACACCTGATATTCTTTATTCAATTGACGATATTGTTATGATCCAAAATTTAAAAAATATTACTCAAATAGTAACCAGTAAAATATCTGGCGGCATAAACGGAACATCCGTAAAAATTCTGAATACGAAAGATAATCAAAAAAAATGAGCACGTCACCGCACGATCATCATAAGGGTCTAATCGGATGGTTCGTTGATAACCATGTGGCTGCTAATATCATGATGATGTTTTTGGTCATTGGAGGAATTTTAAGCATAAAAATGATGCGTACCGAAACATTTCCATCCATCGATCCTCGAATGGTAACCGTTTCTGTCGTCTATCCTGGCGCCACTCCCTATGAGGTTGAAGAGGGCATCACATCACGTATTACACAATCTCTCACAGGCATTGAAGGTGTTAAAAATGTTGATGCAACCGCCGCAGAAGGTGCTGGTGTCGTTTATGTTGAATTAAAAGATTTTGTAAATGCCGATGATGTATATAACGATGTTGATACCGCGGTTAATGGCCTCGTGGATTTCCCACCTGAAAATGCTGAAAGACCCCTCATTACCAAAATGCGTGTAACGCCAAACATTTTAACCCTCGCAATTCATGGTGATGTAAGCGAACGCGCAATTAAATATTGGGCTGATCAAATAGAAGATGAGATAAAATTATTACCAGGTATCGCAAACACAAGTATTCGCGGTGTTCGTGATTACCAAATCTCAATCGAAATTTCCGAAAACACACTACAAGATTACGAATTAAATCTGCAAGATATTGCAAATGCGATACAACAATTTTCCATTGATGTGCCAGCAGGAACAATTGAATCGAAACGCGGTGATATTTTACTCAGAATTCAAGAAAAACGTTACACACGATCAGAATTTGAAACAATCGTTGTAACTTCCTTACCCAATGGAGCTAACTTGTTATTAAAAGATATAGCAATCGTTCGTGATGGTTTTACTGACAATTCACTCGACAGCCGTTTTAATGGCGAACGTGCAGCACAAATCGATATTTCCAGAAGCGATAGTGCGGACACATTATCAACAGTTGAAAATGTGCGCACTTACCTTGATAAAGTTTCTCTCCCGCAAGGCTTAACGCTATCCATTCAAAATGATGAAACAGTACCATTAAGTGGACGGATAAGTTTGATGGTACGTAACGGAATTATCGGCTTTATGTTGGTTTTTACCATCCTTTTATTATTTCTTGATTTAAAACTCGCCTTTTGGACAAGTATTGCCGTGCCTGTGTCATTTTTAGGTGGCTTAATGATTGCCAATTTTTATGGACTCAGCATCAATATGGTATCTGTGTTTGCACTTATTATAGTGCTAGGTGTCGTTGTTGACGATGCCATTATTGTTGGTGAAAGTATTTTTGAGGAACAACGTGCCAATCCCAACGATCCAAAGGCTGTTTTACGTGGTGTCAAAAACGTTATTGCCCCTGTAACTGTTGGTGTTTCAACAACCATTGCCGCCTTTGCACCACTAATGTTAAGCACAGGAACACTTGGTCAAATTATTAGTGTTATTCCCATGGTTATTATTCCGATTTTAGCAATATCACTATTAGAAGCTTATTTTATTTTGCCATCTCACCTGTCCAATCCAAAACGGTGGAGTCGTGGTGTTATGGCCACAATTCGTGACAAATTCACCTCAAGTTTAACGCATTTCACAGATACAATTATCGTTCCAATTGCAAAATTTTGCATGACATTTCGGTACGCTGTAATTGTTGGGTTTCTTTGTTTTTCCTTTATTACAATGACGCTTGTATCAACAGGGACAATTCGTTTTATTTTCTTACCTAATATTGAGGCCGACAAAGTCGAAATCAAGGTTAACATGCCTATTGGTACACCGTACGACATTACAAAAAACACGATGAACACGATCGAAACCCACATTGATAACATTCGCGAAAATCTTGAAAAAGATGGCGACAAAGTATTTAAAAGCTTAACAACGAATATTGGTGAAGTGAACAATCAAGGCGGTGGTCCCGAAGGCAATGGCAGATCGTCCACCGCCAGCCACCGTGGTCAGTTTCAAATACAACTTGTTCCTTCAGAGTTTCGTGACGTTTCGTCCAGTGAAATTGAAGGCATGATCAGAGAAAAAATCTCTAATTTACCGAATATTGAAACTTTAGAATTTCAAAGTTCTATTATTCATGATGAAGCTGATATCAATGTCTATCTGTCCCATCCGAATGAATTTGAATTAAATCAAGCTGCTGAGGAATTAAAAGAATCCTTAAAATCTATCAACGGAACAAAGGAGGTCGCAGACAGCTTTGAACCTGGAAAGACAGAATATGTTTTTGAATTAACTCCACAAGGGCACGCGGTTGGTTTAACGCCCGCAAAATTAGGGCAAGAGTTACGCGCGGCATTTTTTGGAATTGAAGCCCAAAGATTACAACGCGGAAAATCTGAAGTTTTGGTCTACGTTCGTTATCCAAAGGAAGAGCGGGAAAATGTAAACACGATCGAAAGTATGCGTATTCGCCTTGATGATGGACGCCAAGTACCATTGAAATTCGTTGCCAAAATAAAGCAACAAAATGGGTATGCTTCTATTAACACTTATAATGGTTTAAGATATACAAGTGTTACAGCCAAAGCAGATGAAGCAATCACAACACCCGCGGAAATCATGAAACCGCTTACCCAGGATATTTTACCAAAATTAGAGGAACGCTATCCAAAACTTCATTATTCTTTTGAGGGAGAAAGTAAAGAACAAGCCGAAGACATGGCCAGCCTTGGACGCAACATGCTAATCGCATCTCTTCTCATTTACGTTTTATTAGGTGCGCAATTACGCAGTTACATCCAACCTGTCGTTATAATGTCGGCCATTCCATTTGGCATTGTCGGTGCAATATGGGGACATTACCTATTGGGACACGATCTGACATTCATATCATTGTTTGGGATGGTTGCCTTGGCCGGCGTTGTCGTCAATGACTCTGTTGTTTTACTAGATTACCTTAATAAACAACGCACCAATGGAATGCGTGCTTATGATGCATCAATAGCCGCAATAAAACGTCGTTTTCGCCCTATTTTATTGACAACGATGACCACAAGTATTGGATTACTTCCGATATTACTCGAACCTTCCGTCCAAGCTAAATTTTTGGTTCCAATGGTTGTGTCATTAGCAACAGGAATAATTTTTGCAACGGGTGTTATTATGGTTCTTGTTCCGTGCCTTATATTGACCATCGATGATATCAAATCATTAACACATAAAATGTTTATGGCATCATCTCCCGATTAAAACCGCAAGTTTCACGAAAACTCTTGCTTTTTACACTGAAGGTCGTTAAAAAATAAGAAAATTTATACCATATAGAAGGATTAATTATGGCTCGTGTTACAACAGAAGACTGTGTTACTGAAATTCCAAATCGTTTTGAACTAATCATGACGGCATCTCAACGTGCTCGTAAAATCGGTTCTGGCGCTCCAATTACCGTTTCACGTGACAACGATAAAAACACTGTTATTTCATTACGTGAAATTGCTGAAAAAACTATTGAAACTGATGAAGTAACGGAAGATTTAATTCAATCTTACCAACGTGTTCATGAATCAGATAACGATGATATCGATCTTGCAGAACTAATCAGTAATGAACCAAGTGCGAATGAAGAAGAAGAATTAATGAAAGCTGCTGGTGTTTACTCAGAAGATGACATGAATGTTGCTCCAACAGATGATGATATCCTGCAATCACTTGCTGGCGATCTTTCTGCAGAATAAAAAGCATAGTATTTTACGAGAAAGGCTGGTTTATCTTTAACCAGCCTTTTTTTATGTGTATCATAAAATAAAAACGAATTTGAAAGTCCCCATGTCTGATCCACAAATCATCGAATTGATTAACACTGTTCAATCTTATAATGAGGATGGCAATCTCTTACTTATTGAAAAAGCCTGTGAATTTGCAAAAAAAGCACATGAAGGGCAAACACGTTCGTCTGGCGAACCATATTATACCCATCCATTAGAGGTTGCTCAAATTCTTGCCAACATGAAGCTAGACGATGCATCCATTATCACCGCGGTTTTACATGACACTGTCGAAGATACCGATGCCACATTGGATGATATTGAAAAACAATTTAGTCCCGAAGTAGCCTCACTGGTCGATGGTGTTACAAAGTTGAACCAGATTGAAAGCAAAACGGTCGAAGGTAAACAAGCTGAAAATTTTCGTAAACTTGTTTTAGCTATGTCCGAAGACATCCGTGTTCTCTTGGTAAAACTGGCTGATCGTTTGCACAATATGCGAACACTCAATGCCGTTGGAAAACCTCATAAACGCAAACGTATCGCCCGTGAAACAATTGAAATTTATGCGCCATTGGCCGAACGTATCGGTATTCACAAGATTAAAGAAGAATTACAGGATTTAGCCTTTGCTGAATTACATACTGAGGCACGAGAATCTATTTCAAAGCGCCTGACATTTCTCCGATCTGAAGGGACAGACATTGTTAATCGCATTATTAAAACCTTATCCGGTCAAGCTAATGAAGCCGGCATAACCGCAGAGGTATCTGGCCGTGAAAAAACACGTTTTTCAATTTGGAAAAAAATGCAGCGTAAAAATGTTGCATTTGAGCAATTGTCCGACATCATGGCATTCCGTATTATGGTCGACACAATTGAACAATGCTACCATATGCTTGGTCTGATCCACTCTCATTATCCAACCGTTCCTGGGCGTTTTAAAGACTATATATCAACCCCAAAAACAAACGGATATAAATCTATTCATACGACGGTTATCGGACCAGAAAACCAGCGCATTGAAATTCAAATTCGAACTAATTTCATGCATGAAGAAGCTGATTTAGGGGTTGCTGCACATTGGGCGTACAAACAGGGAAAACCTACTGAAAGCACCACTGGGGATATGAAGAAATTCCGTTGGCTACGTGAACTTTTAGAAATCATCGAGCAAGATTCTCAGGCAGAAGATTTTCTTGAAAACACAAAGTTAGAACTTTTTTCTGAACAAGTTTTTTGTTTCACACCAAAAGGGGATTTAATTGAATTGCCCGCCGGTGCATCATCAATTGATTTTGCGTATGCTATTCACTCTGATGTTGGAAATAAATGTGTAGGAGCCAAAATTAATGGCCGAATTGCACCATTAAGCACAAAATTAAACAATGGTGATCAGGTTGATATTCAAACATCTAAGAATCAATCTCCTTCACCAACATGGGAACGTTTTGCTGCCACTGGTAAGGCCAAATCACACATTCGTCGTTTCATCCGCCAGCAACAACGTGATCAATACATGGAGCTAGGCCGTGCGATGGTCGTAAAAACCTTTAAACAAGAAGGGTTAGATTTCGTCGAAAAAATGTTGAACGGCTTATCTGGACAATTCCGTGTTGATAGTATTGAAGACATCATCACAGGAGTTGGACAAGGAAATATCGTTGCACGGGACGTATTTCGTGCAGCAATGCCCGATCATCAATCAGATCAACAAAAAAGACAAAGTGATAGAATAGAACATAATATTCCATCAATTGAACAATACGCGCAAAAACCAAAAACCAACAAGGGCGGACCAATGCCTATTAAAGGCTTGATTCCTGGTATGGCTGTTCACTTTGCACGATGCTGTCACCCTCTTCCTGGCGATAGAATTGTCGGTATTGTTTCAACAGGACGTGGTGTTACAGTTCACACCATGGATTGTGATACTCTTGAAAATTTTGCAGATACGCCTGAAAGATGGTTAGAAGTTTCATGGGGTGATGATCAAGACACACCAGAATCCCATGTCGGACGAATTTTAATCACTATTTCCAATGATACCGGAGCATTAGGAACACTATCAAACGTCGTTTCAACAAACGGTGGAAATATTACAAATTTAAAAATCACAAACCGATCACTTGATTTTTGGGACATGTATATTGATGTATATGTCGAAGATGTCTCACATCTGAATAATATCGTTGCCGCACTGCGTACAACACCAGAGATTGCCGAAGCAGAAAGATCAAGAGGACGTTAACAAATAGACACTACTTAAGGTTATTTTAAACTTTATTAAGTATGATGATATTGTTGTGAATTAAAAGGTTACCCATCAAAGGAATATATAATGTCAGATCAAGTTGAATATAATGTCATCCGCGGAGAACGCGTTGCAGACTCGTTAACTGGGACCGAAAATGCTGATAAAATCGTCGGTCGTGACGGTAACGACACCCTTGATAGTGGTGGTGGTAACGATCGTCTGCATGGCGGTGATGGAAATGACGCATTATCTGGCGGAAATGGTGATGACCGTTTACACGGTGGCAATGACCACGACACCCTTGATGGCGGTGATGGCAACGACACGTTAATAGGTGGCGATGGCAACGACACGTTAATAGGTGGCGATGGATCTGATCGCCTATATGGCGGAAATGATATAGATGTTTTGAACGGCGGTGATGGTGATGACCGTTTACACGGTGGTGATGGAAATGATCATATCAATGGGGGCGATGGATCCGATCGCCTATATGGCGGGCACGGTTCCGACACCTATATCTTAAGCAATGGACAAGATGTTATCCATGATGTTTTTGGGGAATCTGATCGTATTGTTGCACAAGCTGGCGTTACACTTTCAGATTTGTCTTTTTCTAAATCATCAAATGGTCGTCACTTAATTATTGAATTTGGTGCCGGCAATAAAACGACCATCGTAAATCACTATAATGGTCGTTCTGTTGAAATTCTTGAATTATCGGATGGTTCAACCGTCGACCTAACAACACTGGTCGTTGAAGGACCTGATGTCAAAAACCCTACGTTAAATGATCGCAATGATGATCAAATCGTAGAAGGCGGTGATGGCAACGATAAAATTAACACGCATGCTGGTAATGACGTTGTCAATGGCGGTGATGGAAACGATAAAATTAACACACGACACGGGAATGATACGATCAATGGCGGAAACGGTGATGATCGTGTAAACGCAGGTGACGGTGATGATATTGTCAACGGTGACGCTGGCAATGATCGTCTGAACGGCGGTGATGGAAATGACACCCTGAACGGCGGTGACGCTGATGACATTCTGCACGGTGGTAATGGAAATGACACTCTTAATGGTGATGCTGGTAATGACCGCTTACACGGTGGTGACGATAATGACACCCTGAACGGCGTTGATGGTGATGATCGTCTACATGGCGGTAATGGAAACGATCGCCTGAACGGCGGTGATGGTGATGATCGTCTACATGGCGGTGATGGAAACGATCGCCTGAACGGCGGTGATGGAAATGATAGATTACACGGCCACTACGGGGATGATACTTACGTTTTAAGTAGTGGAGTTGACATTATTCATGATGTAGATGGTGTTGATCGTTTAATTGTTGAAGAAGGTCTAGCCTATACAGATTTACAATTCACACAATCTACAAATGGAAAACACCTAATCATTGAATTTGGAGATGGCAATCAAACAACTATTTATCATCAATTTAATGGCAAACCAATCGAAACATTAGAATTTTCAGATGGCCTCTCTTTAGATATGACTGATTTCAATGCCCTAGTTAATTATACACCCCTGAATATCACTAATGGAACGGATAGCGATGATGTTTTCAACGGAACGGATAGTGACGATATAATTTATGGGTATCTCGGCAGTGATGTTTATCATTTAAGTAATGGTATTGATATTCTTGATGATACCGCAGGCGTTGATCGTTTAATTGTAGCGGCACCACTTACATTCGGTGATTTAATTTTATCGAAATCAGAAGATGAAAATGACTTAATCATTGAATTCGGAGACGGAAACAAAACAACAATTGTAAACCATTTCAACGGCCAACCAATTGAAACATTAGAATTTTCAAATGGAAGTATTATCGATTTGGCCAACATTGATAACCCAGTGGATAACACTCCCTTTGCAGGTGATGATATTATATTTGGTACGGATGGAGATGACACAATCGACAGTAGTACTGGTAATGACATTGTTGCAGGTGAAGATGGTAACGATAATCTTACCGGTGGTGAAGGTGATGACACCCTTCATGGTGATGCAGGTAATGATGTCCTCAATGGTGGTGATGGCTTCGATATATTAGAAGGTGGCCGTGGTGATGATACTTTGTATGGTGGACACCATATTGATAAGCTATATGGAGGATATGGTAATGATGTCCTCAATGGTGGAGCCGGATATGACCGTTTGCACGGTGGTGAAGGTTCAGACACATTTGTTATGGATACTATCACTGATTATGACAGTACAGGACACGACCTTATTCTTGATTTTAATTCGTCAGAAGATGTTTTAGATATCTCTGAATTACTCGGTAGTTTTGATCCAAACACCCATAACATTTATGATTTTGTTAGTTTTGCCAGTGATGCAGAACGTTCGTTCATTTTTGTTGATGCGGATGGTCAAGGAACACAAAGCACATCTCAAACAATTGTTCGTTTGGATGATGCAGTAATTAATGAATTTACATTCCAAGATCTTGTTCTTAGTGGAAACATAAAAATCACGAATGATAGTTCTGTTGATCTGTTTGAAATGTTCACACAACACGGAACAGATGGTCATGATTCAATTCAAGGCGATGCAACAAATAACATTATTAATGGTGGTATAGGGTATGATGTACTGTCTGGATATCTTGGTGATGACATTTTACTTGGTGGAGCTGGAATAGATACACTTTATGGTAACGAAGGTAATGATACCTTAAACGGTGGATCTGGTTATGACCGTTTACACGGTGGTGAAGGTTCAGACACATTTGTCATGGACACAATCACCGATTACACAGACCCAGGTAAAGCTGATTTGATCTATGACTTTAATTTAGCCGAAGATGTTTTAGATATCTCTGATCTATTAAGTGGTTATGACGAAGAAACGGATAACATCTTTGACTTTGTTGATTTTGCAAGTGATGCAACTCGATCTTATATCTTTATTGATGCCGACGGTACAGGCGATGCATACGGATCACAGACAATTGCACGATTAAACAATGTTGTTATCAACGAAGATAACTTTGAACAACTTGTAAATGAGGGCACCGTTATTGTATAATTTTCTCTAAAAAGGGAGATAATACAAATGACAATTTTAGAAGCAAAGCATACAAGCGTTGATATCGAAGCCTTGCTAGCATTCAATGAAGCGAATAAATCCGTAGGAAGACCTGAAATAGGGGAAACATACCCCCTTATAAAAGTTTATTCACCGATGGGAATATTGTTATCCGAAATAAAGCAAGCTAGCGTCAGACAGGCAAAACTCGGACAACATTACACACGTGATGTTTATGCCCGAAATTTTCAGTTGATCTAATTCTGATTCGCACCTTTTGCAACCAAATTTGCCATCGTATCAGCCCATGTATCATCATTGTCACGACGCGTTTTACGACGTTCAGCCTGACGCAACATTGATGCCAATTGTACGCGACTTAAATCTGGTTTTTGTAATACATGACGAAATGATTTAATAAAATTATTTGATGTATATTCCGCATAATCGGCATTTGTACCGCCACCGGCCTCAACCATCACGTTAAATGCATAATTACTTTCTTCTAATAATATCTTCATATCGTCTGTTCCTCGTATAAAATCTGTCATCTATTCAATAAACTCCTCGATAAAATCGTTTTCATTTTAGGGTGGAGCCGTTCAATCTTCTTTGGATTGATAAAGCCATTTAGCGTAATAAAATTACGTATACTTACAACTGGATAAATTATTATTACCACACAAGGCACAAACAATGCAAATTTTCTTAACTTCTCGTTAATAATTGATTTATACAAAGACAATCATTATAAATACCTAACATTACAAAAAGGAACAAAAATTATCATGACAACTGCATTTGTTTTTCCAGGACAAGGAAGTCAATCACTAGGTATGGGACGTGACCTTGCCGAAAATTTTACAATCGCAAAGCATATTTTTGAAGAGATTAATGATGCCTTGTCCCAAGATTTAACAGCAATCATGTGGGGTGAAGATGGCGATGCACTCAACTTAACTGAAAATACTCAACCTGCATTAATGTCCGTATCCGTTGCCGTAACACGCGTATTAGAAGAACAAGGTGGGTTTTCAATTGCAGATAAAGGGGCATATGTTGCAGGTCATTCTTTGGGTGAATATTCCGCACTCACAGCAGCAAACGCATTTACCGTTTCTGATGCTGTACGTCTTTTAAAACTACGTGGTCAAGCGATGCAACGTGCCGTTCCCGTTGGTGAAGGCGCAATGGCCGCAATTTTAGGATTAAGTTTTGATGATGTGATGAATATTGCGGATGAAGCCACGTCACCCGATTCAATTTGCCAATTAGCCAATGATAATTCAGATGGGCAAGTTGTCGTTTCTGGCCATAAACAAGCCATTGAAAAGGCGTGTACGCTAGCAAGTGACAAAGGTGCAAAACGCGCACTTCTTCTGCCTGTATCTGCACCATTTCATTGTTCATTAATGCAACCTGCAGCCATTGAAATGAAGGAAGCACTATCAAATGCAAATATTCAATCACCATCATTACCTGTTATTGCAAATGTAACCGCAAATACAGAAACAAACCCTGATACTATCCGTAATTTATTAGTCGATCAAATCACAGGACGCGTTCGTTGGCGTGAATCGGTTGAATGGATGGGCAATAATGATATAACTAACATGCTTGAACTCGGTGCAGGAAAAGTCCTCTGTGGTTTGGCACGTCGTATTAACAAAGATATCTCTACAGCAAATGCTGAAACACCAGAACAAATTGAAAAATTATTGGAAACACTGAGTTAATATCATGCGTGAAAAAATCAAAACCTTCATCTGGGATTTAGATAACACCCTTTATAAATTTGATGATAATCAAATTCGTCTTTGGCATGAAGGTGTTGTGAATTACATGCAATCAAAAAACATTAATATCACTCTTGATGAAGGAATTGAAATTGCTCACAAAGGATGGATTGACCACCGTGATTCCAACCATTATTTCATCAAAGAACATGATTTGTGTAAACATGAAACACATGTAGGTATGTTTGCCCATGTCGATCACAACATGATTACCCCTTGTAACAAAACACCTGACATGATGACCGAAATGAAAAAACATCATCACGTCATTTTGACTTATGCAACACGTGATTGGGCACACCGCGTTTTAGAACACACAGGGTTATCTGATTTTTTCCAACCTGATTGTATATTAGGCGCAGAAGATTATAATTTTGAAGATAAGGCACACAGTCCTCGCGGCATTTTAACTGCACTTGATAAAATTGGTGGGAATGCTGATGAAGTTCTATTTGTCGAAGATACCCTTCCAAACCTGATAACAGCAAAACAACATGCGGACGTCAAGACAGCTTACCTTCACCATAACCGTCCGATCAATGATAATGAAATGGGTGATATTGATATTTGTGTTCAAGACACACCTGAATTACTTAAATGGTTTAAAGAAATACCATCGACTTAATCATTATCATCGGCTGAATTATTCAGTAATTCATTCAATTTTGACGGTTGTGGTGCATCTTCTTGCACAACAGGCACTTGATTTTCTTGTTTACGCTTGGCCGCGGCCTCATCCAATTCTTGGCGTTCACGACTATCCAATAATGCATCTGGGTGTATAGAAATTTCTGTCGCCATAAAATTCAAAATAGCATCAACGGACAATTCACCGCCTTCACCGTTTTCAAGAACATGAAGTGCAGATGCGCCATCCATCACGATAATCGATTTATCTGGCTGGTTTCTTTTCTTCATATGTTCGTCTGTTAGTCGGCAAACCAACTGTGTTAAATCTGAGGGTATAGAAACCTTATGGTGTTTTTCGTACCCACCTTTAATGGCCTCCAAAATCACATGCGTTTCTTCCTGATTTGGAACGTTCAAATTTATTTTTTGGAAACGTCGATCCATCGCAGGATCAATCTCAAAATACACGCGAAATTCGTCACGCGTTGTTGCACCAATAACATGTAAATCACCCACGGTTAAATAAGGCTTCATCACCTCCGACAAACCAGCATAAGCCGACCCGCTACACGTTGGCATAATGGTATGAATTTCATCTAGAAATAAAATGTATTTGGGGTATGCCGGATCATGATAACGTTCTGCAACCCCCTTCACCAATGGCATAAAACGTTCTTGAAATTCAGCCGAACTATTTGTACCTGCCGCCATTGACGGCAAATCAATTTCAATCACACGCGCATTTTTAAGGTAAGACGGAACTGCATCATTGGCAATTTGTTGTGCCAATCCAACACAAAGTGCGGTTTTACCAACCCCTGCAGGTGCCAAAAACATCACGTTTTTACGCCCTTTTTGCAACAAAATTAAAATTGAATCACGGATTTCTTTATCTCGCCCTGTGATAGGATCAAATCGTCCCTGCTTGGCCAGATAGGTCAAATCGCGGCAATATTTATGGATACATTCTTCTAATTTATCATCGGTGACTTTTTTACGCATAGCGTAATGATGTCTTATTCTATTGCATAAATCAAACTGGATAAATCTGTGTGTTCGATACGGTTAATCAATTTTTCTTTCAATAATGGTTTTGGATAATATCCAACCCCCATTCCCGCGCCCTCAAGCATTTTAAAATCATTCGCACCATCACCAATAGCAATTGTCTCATGTAAAGAAAGATTCATATCTTGGGACAGATCATTAAGCTTTTGCGCTTTAAAATTTTTGTCCAAAATTGGTCGTTTGACGGTTCCTGTAAGAACACCGTTTTCAACGATCAGTTCGTTTCCAAAATGCGCATCAAAGCCTAAATTATTTGCCACTGCAGAGGTAAATTGCGTAAAGCCACCTGATATAAGTACACAATAAATGTCTTTTGATTTGAGGTAAGAAAGAAGATTTTTAGCCCCTGAATTCAGCGTCATTTCCCCTAACGCTCTATCAATGATAGTGGTTGACATATCATACAACAACCCAACACGTTCATCGATGGCTTGTTCAAAATCAAGATCACCTCGCATAGCACGGGCTGTAATCTCTGCAACCTTACTCCCGATCCCGACGAGATCTGCCATATCGTCCAACGTTTCACCTGACACAATTGTAGAATCCATATCCGCCAAAAATAATTTTTTAGCTCTATGACCTACATCTTGTTGAAAAATATCGACTTTAAATTCGGTACGAATTTGGTCCAATATTGATTTATCAATCGAATTTTCAACAAACCAATCAACAGCCTTACCTGCATCCAAAACTTGTCGATCTAGAATTTCAATATCGGGATATGATTTTTTAATCCACAAATCAAAATCGACGTTCGGTTGAGAGGTGACAAAGGTCAAAACATGCATAATACTTATCCTAAATTAAAGGAGGCCATCATGACAGTCGAAAAACCAATATTAAAACCAAATAATCCTAATTTTTCATCAGGCCCATGTTCCAAACGCCCAGGTTGGACAATTGATGCCCTCTCAGACGCTCTTACCGGTAGATCACATCGATCCGCAGAAGGAAAAGCTAAATTAAAAGATGTCATCGAAACACATCGCGATATTTTGAGTATCCCATCTGATTATAAAATTGCCATTGTCCCCGCCAGCGATACCGGCGCGGTTGAAATGGTTTTATGGTCAATGATTGGTGCACGTCCCGTTGATGTTTTTGCGTGGGAATCATTTAGCTCAGGATGGTTGTCTGATATCCGCGATCATTTAAAAATTGATAACGTCAACGCATATAGCGCACCATATGGTGAATTACCTGACCTTTCTCAATATAATGGTGATCATGATTGTGTCTTCGCATGGAACGGTACAACATCCGGCGTGCGCGTTCCAAACGGCGATTGGATCGCCGATGACCGCACCGGTTTAACTATTTGTGATGCCACATCCGCCGTGTTTGCCTATGATGTGCCATGGGATAAGTTAGATGTCACAACATGGTCATGGCAAAAAGTTTTAGGTGGTGAAGCCGCACATGGCATGATTGTTTTATCCCCTCGTGCAGTTGAGCGATTAGAAAATTTTACCCCTGAAAATCGTCCATTACCAAAGATTTTCCGCATGACAAAAAAAGGAAAATTAAATGAATCTCTCTTTCAAGGGGCGACAATTAATACTCCATCAATGATTGCCGTTGAGGATTGCCTTGATGCTTTACGATGGGTTCAATCTATCGGTGGCCTGAGTGCAACAATTCAACGTGCAAAAAACAACTTCGATGCGATTGCTGCATGGGTTGAAAAAACACCTTGGGTTGGTTTTTTAGCACAAGATGAAAGCGTGTGTTCAACAACATCTGTTTGCTTAACGCTTGCTGGTGATAAAGATGTTAAGGCTATGACAAAATTGTTAGATCAAGAAAACGCGGCAAAAGATATCAATGCCTACCGTGATGCTCCCGCAGGATTACGTATTTGGTGTGGCGCAACAGTTGAAACCGCGGATATTAATGCTCTAATTCCATGGCTGGAATGGGCATATAACGAGACTATGACAGGTAACGATTCTTAATATGACGAACCAACGCGCGTGATGATAATGCCTCACCCGTGATGGATTGGATCAATTCGTCTGTGCGCTCTAACCTGCCTTTTTTATAAATTTTTTCATCTAACCATTCGTGTATATCTGTAAAATTTCCATCTCGTAGATGGGATGGAATGGCAGGAATGTCACGCAACATCGTTTCATATAATTGCGCAGCCATCATATGCCCCAGTGCATAAGATGGAAAGTAACCAAATTTACCAACGAACCAATGAACATCTTGCAAACATCCTTGGGCGTTTGTTTTAGGTTTTGAACCAAATAATTGTTTTGAATATTGTGCCCACGCATCGGGTAAATCACGAACTAATAACTCACCTGATATTAATTTACGTTCCAATTCCGTGCGCATATGAATGTGTAAAAAATATGTAACTTCATCTGCTGATTTACGGTCAGGTGTTTTATTCACCTGATTTTTCAATCGCCACAAATTTATTGGCGTTAATGCGGGATCATTAAATCGTTGAAAAACACCTTCGGCACGGGGTGCTAAAAATTCAAAAAATTCACGTTTACGTCCCAAAATCATTTCAACTAGTAAGGCTTGTGATTCATGAGCTAATGCACCCAAATCTTGCCCTACTGGTTGGTAACGCCATTTTTTACGTGGCAACCCTTGAATGTACAAACCGTGCCCACCTTCATGCAGAGCCGACTTCATACTATCTAAAAATGTACCAATTTTTGCTGTCTTAATAACCAATCGTGTATCGTCTGGCGTTCCACCTTCAACTGGGTTATGCCCTGTCTCATACAAGCCACCACGTTGAAAATCAAAACCTGTTAATTTTAATAATGTTTTATTAAGCCACAACTGCGATTTCCCACTAAAAACACCCTCCATTTGCACCGGTGATTCTTTCGCGTTCTGGTTAGCTATAATTTGAGGCAGTAATGTCTCGACCTCAGTTTTATAATCCCTAAAAAGATTTGTGATATCATCCAAACGGGCCCCGGGCATAAATTCACGCAACAATGATTGATAACGTGCCTCAGGATGATCATTATCTTCCAATTGTTTGGCATCAGCAATTTTTTGTTGCAGCTCAACCATACCTTCGAGAAATGTTTGCGCTTGCTCCCAATCATTATTTTTCAAAACATCACGATGAACATGGCGTCCTTCATAAGCCAATCGTGCTCGTTTTTCGATTAGATCGGCAGGTACTCCAATATGATGGCGGATTGCAGTTTCCATTTCCCTTAAATTTGCAATATCCCAGTCACTCCAATCTGCTGGATTGGATGATGCATGCGCCTTAGATTCATTTAGATGTGAAATCAGTTCAGAATCGGCTAAATCCTCATGCTGTCTACGGTATAAAAACGCAATTTGCCCCAATCGAGAAACATATGCACCTTGTGGCATTGCCGTTAAAAAATCGCGCCCCATCGTTTCAATAATTGCATTCATTCGACCTACATTACGAAACGTACTACGCAACGCGTTATAAGGTACGGACGGGTGATCTTCAAATTTTTGTGCAGGATCTGACTGCGCTGCACGAATAGGTTCAGGCACATTAAGTGCCTTTTCAATTTTATCTTGTGACTTGTCACCAAGATCACCTAGAAGTTTTTTAAATTTTTGAAACACTTTAAAAAAACCTACACAGCAACTGATTCTATTGCTGTCAATAAATCCTCTTTTGAAATAGGTTTTAATAAAACCACATTTGCTTGATCTTTAACTACACGCATTGTTTCAACCGCGCTGATTTTTACACCACCACCAGTCATCATAATAATTTTGATATCTAATTTTTCTTCTTCTAAATAATTTAAAATATCAAAACCATCTTTATTCGGCATAATAACGTCAGATACAATAATATCAAATTTGGACTCTTTTAGTTTATCAATAGCTTGTTGTCCATCATGACAAATAGCCGTTTCATAACCTTCTTTTGTCAAAATTTTATCAATTATTTTGGCAATATGAACAACATCATCAACAATTAAAATTCGTTTCATATCGTTTTATCCTTATTTTCATGCAATTGAATGTTCATATACGACATAATAAAGATTCGAATAGCCGATGCCAATGATGCATCCTTGTGTTTTCTATCTGCAATAAATGCACACAAATCATTCACATGGCATTTTTGTTCATCGGCAATATTATGGAGTAATTCCCACACCAAGGGCTCTAACGTTACCGATGTCTTTTTATCACCAACCGTTATATTGCGCTTTTTCAGTTTGCTAAAACGAATAAAAATACTAGCTTCTGCGATTTCTTTTAACTGGGACGAAAATTCTGGATGCTGCATAAATATTCCATAAAATTTATTTTAATACTAGTAAAGTATAACATCATTTTTCACTTCAAAAAATTAAATTATTAATAACCTCCTTATCATTATTTTAAGAATTTGCAGGCGATACTAAAAGTAGAGTATATTAGCTCTAACTTTTATAATAACCTTTTCAATACTGGAGATATTCATCATGGAAATTACACTACACGGACAACATTTTGATATGGGCGATGCACTAAAAACTTATATCCATGATAAGCTGGAAACCGTGAACGAAAAATATTTTGGACGCGCGGTTCATGTGTCAGTCACAATGACAAAAGAAACAAAATCACTATTCAAAACACACATATCATTAACCGTTGGAAAGGATATTCAGGTATCTGCAACGTCCAGTGAACATGACGTTCATGCTTCATTCGATCAGGCATCTGAAAAAATTGCAAAACAATTACGTCGTTATAAACGCAAATTAAAAGACCATCATGAACAAATGGAACATGCCGAACACCTCAAAGTTCCAGAATATTCACTTAGCAATTCACTTCAAGACAATCAGGTCGATCAATTAACAGATGATGAAATTGAATCACAGGATGAACCGATGATTATCGCGGAAATGACGACAAACATTCAAACAATGTCTGTATCAGATGCCGTCATGCGATTAAATCTTTCAGGAAACAATGCGATGATGTTCCAAAATTCAAAAAACAATGCCATTAATATGGTTTATCGTCGCCAAGATGGTAATGTTGGTTGGGTTGATCCAACAGCCAAAGCAAATGCGCTCACAGACGTTGCATAAAAAAATGGCAAATAAAAAAGCCCCAATATATGGGGCTTTTTTTATTCTTCTTTATCCATTTCAATAACCTGCGTTGGTTTTGATGCCTTCTTATCTTTAATCTTAATTTTTTGTATTTGGGGTTCTGGAATAATGCGTGTCATATCAATATGCAAAAGACCACTGTCCAATGATGCGCCAGTCACTTCGATACCATCGGCCAACACAAATCCGCGTTGAAATTGACGTGCCGCAATTCCACGATGAATAAAAATTCGTTTTTCGTTTTGATCATCTACCTGTTTCCCACGAATGGTCAATTGATTATGTTCCAATTCAATGTCCAAATCGTTCATGGTAAATCCCGCCACCGCCAAAGTAATACGCAAGTGATTTTCACTGACCTGCTCAATATTATAGGGTGGATATCCATCAGATGATTTTTTCAAACGGTCAATTGTGCGTTCAAAATCATCAAAGCCTAAAAACATAGGGCTGTCGAATAAAGATAATCGCGTCGTCATATTTATTTCTCCTCAATTTTATGAGCAAGTTGCTAAATTAAAGACCCTTTAAATAGGCATCTTTGTCATTAATTATACACCGAAACAGGTCAAAAAATCAATTATTTTGATTTTCGAATAAAAACACGGTCACAATATAAGCATTCAATACGATCCACCCCTGCAAACGTGTAGTATGTTAGAGGATGCCCCAATGTTGGGTGTCCACCATCACATGCGACCTGATCTATATCTGCACTCACTTTTATAATTTCTGGATTAAGTGCAGGGTTTTTCGCCGTTTTAATTGAAAGATTTTTTGATACCATAAGATTGTATGCTTTCCTTTTATATATTTTAAGATATCATATTATTCATGAATTTTAACCCTCAATTTTATGATCATGAAGTCGTTCAAAAATCACCTCAAGATTACAATGAGATTATCGTATCACCGATCCATATATTAAAATGTTGGGAAACTTCCATGTTTGCATGTGAAGTATTAGACAAACAAGGCAATATAAAACAACAAGACGATATGGAGGCAAGCACACTCAAGCGCTATATCGATTGTTTGGAAATAATAAAACGGGGTGAAGAAGCACCAAAACCAATTTTGGGATATGGCATCATGGATAATATTGAAATTGGTGTTGGTCGCGAAATTGTTTTAGCGGCCAAAACATTGGGTATTGAAGAGATACCAGTCAACATTCGAAAAGCGCAAGCGGAAGATATTCAAAAAATCCTTAAATAAATTTATTTAAGGCGGTTAAGCTTACACAAAGGGCACAAAGCGTTATCGTATCGAGAATCATTTACACGAAACTAAAACACCCGCATCACAATCATGTATTATTGCCGATACCTGCGAAGAAATTCGTATAGTACATGAATTTGGAATTACCTCAATCGCACTAACAGGCGGATACAACTCTGAGCGTGTTTTACGCGATGAAAATCCAACACATCTTATTCACAATTTAAGTGATGTAACAAAGCTTATTCTTCCTTAATCCCCCTCTATACCTACATACATTTTTGAGGTATTATTTTCATGTTATGAGAACTCTTTTCCATCTATGGCTTCACCCACATTCACGCAAGGTTCGTCTTGCGCTTGGTGAAAAAAACCTAAAACATGAAGCCATTATTGAAAAAACATGGGAACGCCGTACCGAGTATATGGCTATGAATCCAGCTGGTGATGTACCACTAATGATAGAAGAAGATGGCACAATTTTGGCAAATAGTGCCGTTATTTGCGAATATTTAGACGAGGTTTATTCGAACACATCCTTATTAGGAGATGACCCTGTTGATCGTGCTGAGGTACGGCGTGTTGTCGGATGGTTTGACGTGAAATTTAATCGTGAAGTAACCGAATATTTAATCGGTGAAAAAATGATGAAACGATTTTTAAAATTAGGTGAACCTCATGGTCCATCTGTTCGTGCAGGACATGCCAATATTCATTATCATCTTGATTACATCGCCTACCTTATTGAACGGCGCAGGTGGCTGGCTGGTGATCAGATCAGTTATGCCGATTTGGCCGCCGCCGCGCATTTATCTTCAATTGATTATTTAGGGGATGTTCCGTGGGATGATCACCCTATCGCAAAATCATGGTATTGCCGTGTAAAATCACGCCCGTCTTTTAAAACATTATTAGAAGATCGCGTGCCAAGTTATGCCCCATCAACCCATTATACTGACGTTAATTTTTAATCAACACACATGAAAAGGACGAAAAAAGAAGCCTCATGACAACAAACCAACCTAAAAAATTATTCTGCTTTGGATATGGCTATGTTGCACGGCATCTTGCGAAAGAACTAAAAGAACAAGACCCTTCATGGCAAATTTGCGGAACAACAACCGATAAAGAAAAATTAGCGCAAATGCGCGCAGATGGCATCAAGGCATATCTGTTTTCAGACAAAATGCCGTTCAACGATCCTCTTTTTATTTTAAGAGATGTCACTCATATTCTTATTTCCACACCTCCACACAAGGATGGAGATGTGGTTTTTAAGGCACATGCACGTGATATTTTACAAATTCCAACTGTTGAATGGATTGGCTATCTATCCTCCAGTAACGTCTACGGTAATCGTGATGGAGAATGGGTTGATGAAACCGCAGAAATGCGCCCAACATCCGAACGCGGAACAAAACGCGCAAAAGCTGAAACACAATGGCTGAAAATGCGTCGCATTGCGGGTATTCCTATTAACATTTTTCGTCTATCAGGGATTTATGGTGTTGGCCGATCTGCGATCAGTACGGTCCGTGCAGGAAATTCAAAACGTGTACACAAGGAAGGCCATGCCTTTAACCGCATTCATGTCGATGACATTACACAAATATTAATTGCATCTATGGGACACCCAGAACCTGGTGATGTGTATAATTTGGCAGATGATAATCCAGCGCAAAGTCATGAATTAATATCCTATGCTTGCGAATTGTTAGGCAAAACGCCTCTCCCTCTTCTTCAATATGATGATGATTTAGGAATGTCGCCAATGGCACGTAGTTTTTATAAAGAAAATAAACGTGTATCCAATAAAAAAATAAAAGAAAAACTCGGTATCACATTAAAACACTCTGATTACAAATCCGGCTTAGATGACATTTTAGAAAAAAACAAACAGGGAATTGTCTAATGTCACAAAAACAAATTTTACTATGTGATATGGGTGGAACACATGCACGTTTTGCAAAACTTGTACAACATGGCGAATATACGGATTTCAAAAAATATCATTTACATGATTTTCCATCATTCGAAGATATCGTTCAACAATATGTAGATGAAACACAATTATCATTTCAAGAGGCGCGTTTTGCCGTGGCACGCACACCGCAAAATGGCGTTATTTCATATAAACGTTTTGCAGGTGATCCTGACTACAAAATCGATTTCAATAACATCAAAGCACAACTTAAATGGAACAATTTGATCATCCTTAATGATTTAGAAGCTGGCGCTCATGGAGTTCGCGTTTTAGGTGCTGAACAAAGCCAAGTCTTAATCCCTTCAAAAACAGAAAATATCAATGACCACCGCATTTTGATTTCAGTTGGAACAGGTGCTGGTCATGCTGGAATTATGAATGGCACAATATTACGCACCGCAGGTGGGCATTTTTTTCCTATCATCGTCACGGAAGAACATCGTAAAGTAGAAACCTTCATTGGGAAACAAAAAGACAAAGATCTCGCCTTAATTATGGAAGATTTTGTATCCGCACGTGGGTTACGCATGATAACAGAATATGTCTCTGGTCAAAAAAATGACCATTTATCTAATTCTGATTTTATGGAACATTTAAAAGAACACCCCGATGCATCACGATTATTTTTTGAATTCTTAGGTATTCATGCGCAAAATCTTGTGTCCATTACAGGGTTTTATGGTGGAGTATATTTAACAGGTGGTGTGATTGATTACCTTATTAAATATGACTTGGTCGATTGGGATAGTTTTTCACTATATTTCCGACCTGAAATGGTTGATGTCGTAAAAAAACAGCTAGATAGTTGTCCTGTTCATTACGTTCTTCATGATGAATTACCTTTACTTGGGTTAACTACATTATGACGTCATGTTATCTGACCATTGACGATTCCCCATCATCCCATACGGATGAAATGATAGATTATTTAGTCGACAAAAAAATTCCTGCGCTGTTATTCGTGCGCGGTGATTTGTTAGAGGGTAATCTTGCCCCCATTATCCGCGCGATTAAAAATGGATTTGTGATTGGTAATCATTCATATGCACACAAACCATTTGGTGAATACACATATGAACAAGCCATCGACGATATAGAAAAATGCGATAGGATAATCGACAAAACATATGAACAAGCGAACGTCAAACGCCCTGGGAAATATTTCCGTTTTCCCTATCTAGATCGTGGGGATGGTGATCGTATTGAACGATATTTTGAAACAGTCTCCGATGTTGATATTAGCATGGATGAAAAGGTTCAAAAAATCCAAACCTACCTTCACGAAAACGATTTCACACAACCCTTTAAAACCAATCACCCGCTTTATAAAAATAAATCAATTGCATCTGCCGTCGACTGTCTGATGACATATACATCCTTTGATTGGATGTTAACCGATCGTCATATCGGGAAATGGAATTGTAACAATATCGATGATTTAAAACACCGCCTAGATCAATCCGATATGAAAAAATTTAATGGAAACATTACAATTTTTCACGATCAAGAAGAAACCCTCAACACTTTTAAATCTCTCATTGATCACATGATCATAAAAGAGTATAAATTTTTAGACTTCCAGTAAACATAACAACAAAAGAAGCGAACCCACATGAAATTAACTCAAAAATATATCCGTTTGATGGCTGATTACGGCGCATCAGGCGACCTTGCCTTTTCCGAAGTTGAAGACAGACTTCACAATCAAGCTCGTCCTATACAGGCTGAAAAATTTGAACAAGGTGAATATCTTGACTATCACATCGATGTAACACCTGTTCGTGCATTCAACAGTGTTGAAAATGCATTCTTGACCGCACAATTGGCAATCAACTCTCCACTAGGTTCCAATCACATCATTTACAATAATGTTGCACCCCGTAAAGATGATCTAACGGCTCGCCAAAAAAATGCAGGTGAACCATTCATTTACCTACGCCTTAAAAATGGTGTACAGGTTATTACAGTGAATAGCGGTTATAGCGCAACATTGATGAAGCCATTTGCCGAAGAAATCCGCATTGTAAAAGTTGATAACGACAAAACACAATTCCGCTCTCGTGATAATTATCCTAAAATTTTGGGTGCTGTTCTTCGTGAAGATTGGTCAATTTTGGGTGATGACGCCACGGACAATGTGCCCGACGATTTCCCGAAAAACACAATCGTGTATAACGATGGATACGGAAACCTCAAAACAACTGTCCCTGTAAAAGATATAGAAGCGCACAAAGGTGAACGCCGTACGGTTATGATTAACGGTCGTATTCAATATGTTACGGTTGGCGAAGGTATTTTCAGTGTTCGTGATGGTGAATTTTGCTTGGCCAAAGGATCATCTGGTTGGGAAATGCCTGACGGATCGCGTTTTGATTTCGTTGAGTTGGTTAAACGCGGTGGTTCTGCGTACGCCGAATTTGCAAAACCGCCTGCAGGGTTAAAAGTTAAATTCCCTGATCAAGAGACAGGATAGTCATTTTAAAAGCCCTCTTTTTTTAAGAGGGCTTTATTTTTGCACTTGCGCTTATAAGAAAATCCTTATAAAACATGTTTCATAGCCTTTCGCGGGTGTAGCTCAATGGTAGAGCCCCAGCCTTCCAAGCTGGTTGTGCGGGTTCGATCCCCGTCACCCGCTCCAATTATTTTTTCTCTAAAAATATTTTTTATCAAAACAAATCAAATACTTAGGCAAAGAACTCTCCTTTTTCGCCCTTCTTTTTCTTGACGTTTTTCCTAAATTAGCACACAGTTTGGGACACAAAATGGTACACACAGACTATCTATTTTTAGCGCCTAACGGCATTTATTATTACAGACGAAGAGTGCCCGCACACATCGTCGAAATGACAAGTAAAAAGCTTATTAAGGTATCTTTAAAAACACGCGATCGTAAAATTGCAAAAACAAAATCTATACAATTGAATAGTAAGATGGAAAGCCTATGGGACGATTTAACCGTTAATGGCGATAATGGACAAGATGTCAAATATCGCAAGGCTGTTAAAACAGCTCAACTCTATGGCTTGCAATATGTGACGGTAGATGTGTTAGCCCAAGAAAAGCCTGAAGAAATCATCCAGCGCTTAAATCTCATATCCAATCAAGATATAAAACAATCAAATATAAAGGTAGACGCTTTACTTGGTGGTGTTTCTGAACCGCAAATCATGCTTTCGGGCTCTATTCAAAAGCTGGTAGAAGTGAGTCGCGCAGATCTCGCCAGAAAGAGTGATGTTCAGAAAAAACGATGGATTCGTGAAAAGGAACAGGTGGTTGATGAAATGCTTGTGATTTCAGGTGATAAAGCCCTCCAAGACATTAATCGGAACGATCTCATGCAACTTAAAAATAAAATGATTTCTCGATATGAAAAAGGCGAGATTAGAGCGCATACGGTTAATCGTAAATTTGAAAAATTAAAAGCCGTTATTTCAAAAATTAATAGAGAGTTACAGCTTGATATAGATACAAGTAAGTTATTCGCGGATTTAAGGATTACAGATGACACACGCCGCAGAAAATCGTTCTCGCAAGAGTATATTCAGCGCGTTATCATGAATGATCAAATCTTTTCAAAACTAAACAAAGAAGCACGCGCTGCATAGCTTGTCATGCTTAATACTAGCATGCGTCCTTCAGAATTTTGTGGGTTTGATAAAGATGACATTGTTTTGAATCACGATATACCCCACGTTATTGTGCGTGAGAAAATGGATGAAGAACGCAAATCCAAACAAAGTAATCGCATTATTCCGCTAACAGGTCTTTCTCTCGAAATCATGAAAGACTTCCCCCACGGCTTCAAAAAATACTACCGTAAATCTTCAAGTCTATCGTCATGCTTGTGCAAATATTATAAGGATAACAATATCCCGTTGGAAGAAGGACAAACGCCGCTCTATTCGATACGGCACAGCTTCCAAGATTTCTTGCGCCAAAATAAGATTAATCGACGCATTCAATGCGTGCTGATGGGGCATGACTTTAAAGAAATGGAATATGGCGAACCATCATTAGAAGAAAAATTGGAAGCCATTCAAACATTCGCGTTTTAACCATAGACCAGCGCACCTAAGAATATTTTGCATTATGGATTTAATTGATGCATGATACGGTTGTTGTTACTACTTAGGGTAGTAGGAAATACTGGAGGTTCGTAGCTCCGTTTATAACGTCAGCGGTTGGCATCAACCGTGAGATGGTGCCTTGATCTCCCCATCACAGGCACATGTAAAACATCAGATGCTGTTTCTTGTCTTACGACCGGAAGCGGCAGTGTATGTCCAGGGCTTTGGCCTAAAGACTGCCGACCATTTACTGACGTTGTGGTTACGAACTTCCGGTCACCAGAGATAAGAGAAACGTTATATGAGTGAATCAGCGCAATTTTCAAAACAATTTATGATCGCCCTACAAAGGTTAAGGATATTTTGTAACCCCGTTAATGATAATAAAAAATAGCCTGCACCGATTTGGCACAGGCTATTCGTGGGGGAAGCTTTTAGTGATACTACTATGCGACTTGTTCTCTTCTTTCGACCTCGGCATATAACTCTGCCACACGATTTAAGTTACGCATCATGTTTAAAATCACATCCATGCCTTCTTCGGGAAGTTGATCTATTTCAGAGGCCAGCTTTAAAATGTTGGATGTTGTTGGCACATTTTCATCATTACCATCACCATAGAAGTATCCCACGGGTTTATTCAAAGCCTTGGCGCAAATTGCCATTTTATGCGTGGCCATACTGCTCAGGCCATTCTCATACCGTTGCATTTGTTGACCTGAGACTCCAATGTATGATCCTAATTCTTTTTGTGACAGCCCCATACGTTGACGCTCAATCATAATACGTGATCCAATGTCGCGCTTATATTGTTTTTCTGTTTTTTCAATCATTGCTCCATCCTCCCCTTATAAAACATCCCAATATGCTGGACGTTCTACCGTGGCCATAAAACGCTTATATAATGTGTAATAAGCCTTATGCACCATGAAATAGACAGCAATCATATTCTCGCAATTTTGACACGCACGCGCCTTATCCAATTCAACAACCGATTCAATTGTTTTATAAGATCGCACCTGTTTGATGGCTTCACGAACCTGACCGCGCATATGAGCCATCACATCACCAATGGCCATGATTGGCATTGCATCGACAAATTCATCACCACGTAATCCCAATTTAACAATATCAACAATTTGTTGTGCTTGTTTATGATCCGATGCCGCCAAAGCCACATCATATAAGTGATTTAATGTTTCATCGCGTTTGGCTTGCATTTCCGCAAAGCTCATATCGCCTTGAATATTTGTATTGCTCTTTGCACGTAATGCTTTTGCAATCAAATTTTGAAAGTGTTTTGACTTTCTTGCTTTTAATATTTTACTCATTGTTCTTCCCTTTTAGTTACTGACGTTGTGGTTATACGATACCAAATACCGCCTTATGAAAATAAATATAATACATAACACCTTAACGAGAGGTTAATAAGTATAGTTTTTTATTGATTAATTGATGAAAATATACTATATTTGTCTTTTAGTAAAAAAACGTTTATAAAAAGGAAACTTTTATGATATCTAATCATATACGCGGTGCAAGAAATATACTTAACATGTCTCAAAAAGACCTTGGTGATGTGATTGGTGTAAACCCAATGACGATCAAGCGTATCGAAGAAGGCGGCAATACAAAGGCTTCTAATATTCGAGATATTATCAAATTTTTTGCTGAAAATGGATATGAAGTCTCCGGAAACAAAATTGAAAAAATCACCCGTACAACAAAAGAATATCTTGGACGTGAAGGTTTCCTTGAATTTATCTGGGATGTTTACAATACGGTTAAAGGTAAAGGCGGCACTATATGTGTAAGTGGTGTAGACGAATCTAAATTTGAATATTGGCTTGGTGATGCCGACAAAGAACAAGCTGAAAAAATGGCATCGGTCCCAAATCTAGATTTCAAAATTTTAATTAAACATGGAGATACCAACTTCTCAGGTGGTGAATATGCTGATTATCGCTGGGTTGAAGAAAAACATTTTTCTGCCGTTCCTTTCTATGTGTATGGCAATAAGCTCGCCACAATATTATTTGAAGATGATGTTTCTGTATATGTACAAGACATCAAACCCATTGCTGAAGCTCAAAGAAAACAGTTTGAGATTGCATGGGAGAATGCCGATATTCCATTTATCAAAGGAAAAACACATGCAGACAACTAAAATATCGCACCTAGATACAACGCAGGAGTCTTTGAAAGAAGACGCCAAGATGTTTCTACGCCAAAATAATGGAAGCGGACAAACGGGACGTATGGGAAAATGGAGTTATAGCGAACGCCTTTCTGATGATGACGCGGTATGTGGCGGTATATTGTGGGATTTGTTTACAGCCCTGCATCGTGATTACTATGTCACAAGAAATCAACGCGACTTGGTATTGCAAAATATTAACAAACTTGCACATGTCTTTGCAGACACAAAAACCATTATTGATTTTGGTGTCGGTGGTGGAGAGGTCATCACAAAACAAACAGTCCCCCTTCTTAAAGCCTTTAAAAACATCAGTCAGTATGTAGCAGTAGATATTAATGATGCTTTTTTAAAGACAGCGCAAAAAATTATCGGCTCAAATTTTGATAAAAAATTAAAATTTCTAGGCATCAATGAAGACTTTGAGGCCATGTCGCCAATCGCAAAACATGGTAAAGCTCTTGGGTTATTTTTTGGAGCCTCAACAAATTTTGAAGAGTTTCCCGAAGGTATGCTTGATCTGCTCAAATCATTCAAGCGCGCTATCGGAAAAGGCGGAAATTTGGTGATGACGATTGACACCAATACAGATCCAAAATCTGTGATTCAATCTTACAACCACCCACTTCATGCCGAACAAATCGCTAATTTAATGCACCGCATAACAAGAGATATTGCTATTGAAGGAGACTTCGATCCTTATGCTTGGCATTACGAAACAGACACAAAGCCGATGACATACAAAGGTCACGATCTTTTACTTACAGGCCATGTTCTGGTGGCTGAAAAACCGATGTCATTCTTTATTGACGGTGAACATTTCACCATTAAAGAAGGAGAACGCCTCGTTGTTGACCAATCATACAAAATTTCCGTTGATCTAATGGATGTACTTTGCGAGATGGTGGGACTAACAAGAGTATCACGCTATGATGACTCGGATAATCGTATGGCTTTATTGGCTTACAATATTAACTAAGGGCTATACAGTTTTAAAATCTTATAGTTATTCCAAGATTATCGCATAGCTTAAAATCAAAAAAATCTTATCTCAAGTGATAAAATTCATGAATATGAACACGAGATAAGAATAATGCACACACAACTCATAATTGACTTGCAATTGAACGCCAGACGAAGCCATTGTGCTATTAAGGCAAGGCAAAAGCATGCCATTCGGTTAATCACAACGTCAGTAAATGGCCGATCAACTGGTGAGTTCGTCAGGCGCTTCTTCCCCACATAGCAACCTTTACGAACTCACCTTTTATCATTTCGTAAAGGTAAGATCATGTCAGAAAAACAATCTAAACAATACAAATCACGCAAAAGGAACACTGTTCTCGATCAACATATCGGTAATCGCATTTTATTACTGCGGCATTCCCATAAAATGAATCTCGAAGACCTTGCAGAGAAAATCGGAATTTCCTATCAGCAATTAACAAAATACGAAAAAGGCAAAAATCGTGTTGCGGCATCAACACTTTATGATTTTGCAGAGCATTTCAGCGTGTCAGTCGAGTTCTTCTATCAAGGTTATAAAGCACCACAATTTAATATGACAGTTGAAGGTATAAAGGCGATGAATGCCGTTAATAAAGTTGCGAATGAACAGTCCCGAAAGAGAATCATCAAGCATATTATTCCAATCACCAAAGCTTTTGATGTGTTTTTTATCGAACAAATACTTAATCAGCAATGTAAAAAGATGTTGGAAAACTCATGATAATAAGTAGTTCGCGCAATCAAAGGACCCTATTGTTTCCAATAGGTTTTTATTTAGGCTTTCTTTAATTTGCTGCTCAAAATCTACTAATTGAATGTTATTTAAATAAATATCTTTTCCCTCGATTAATGGGGCGCCGCCAAATTGACTAAGATCCTTATTTTGAATACTTTTTTTGTAATTATCATTCAAAAAACTAGTCTTTTCATTAGCGAGCTGAAAGATTTCTTGATATGAGTTTAAATAATCTTGCTGGCTTGTTCCTCCAATGGCAACAATATTTGGTAAAAGACATCGTAGAAAGTACGCCATCATTCGATCAAGATAAATTACTTTTTCTTCTAAAAGTTTAATTATATCATCAACGGAATTAATACTTATGCCATCTTCATTAGTTTGGAAAATCTTAAATTTAGACGTGTTTAAGTCCAACTTTAAAGCGCGTAATTTATTTTTTTTTCTAAGCCAAAAAAAATCTGGATACGAGGAATTAATCGATTTATTGCTTTTTGATGCTACATAAGATCTTTTAGTCTTAATAAAATTATCACGAATATCTTTGTCCATTATAAGCTTATAAAATGGGCTATGAATATCTCGTAAATGTAATATCGCGAGCTCTGAAATTAGTGTCTCATCAAAGGATATTCTTTTAATTCCCTTGGTATATTTAATATTATTCCAAATATGTTCATTAGCGTATAGGTAGGCTTGTTCTGCTGTTGCAAAGGAAAGACCATCAATATGTTGTAAAAAAAAATCCTTAGATTTCTCTGGATTATATAGAGAAGATATTTCGAATTTTCTTGAGCTACTGAGAGTACAAAAGTTAGAATCTTTTAGAGTTCTATTGGAGTCATCAAAAACTTTGTAAACATCATCATTATAATTTAGTATAGTTGGTCCAAATATTGGTGAACGGCGAGTTATACAGCTAACAATTGAGCATTGAGATGTGAAAATATAATCACAATTGTTTAATCTAGCACTCTCAGCATGTAGCAAATTATTATAAAATGTTTCCCTGTCTAATAATAGATTAGAGTGATCTGCCTGTTGTATACATGGTGTATTTATTAATAATTTTGAAAAATTACTCACTGGCTCCAAATGATGACGCTGTGAGAATTGTTCCATTGCTCTAACTAATAGGTCAAAGCTACTATTTTTGGATTTTAGAGGTTTAGGAAATATATACTTTAAATATTTTTTAAGGGGAGAGTTCAGATGAGGGTATATCTTTTTTGCTAAAATAAAATCATGTTTCAATAATTCATTTAGGGTACTTGGCATTAACGGCGAAGACATCATTCATTATCAAATATATTATTTATCAGTTCTTTTAAACTGGTTTTTTTTGATTCATTATAATTATGGCAATATTGAATTTTACTATTTTCGTTTCTTAATTTAGATACTTTATTTTTGACTAAATCTAAATTGACGTCAGTATCAAGAATCATATCAAAGCATTTCACTAGTTCTTTAATGGAGTCTTTATTCGCGCCAAATCTAGTAAATTCTGCAACAGACAACCTGTAAGATGTATGATTAAAACCAGGGAGACCTGGGAAACAATTCAATATTATGCCTACGTATCTAAGTTTTCTTTCCACCTCTCGAGCTTTTTTTGGATTTTTAGTAGTAAGCCAGATCTGGTGCGTTTCTGTATTTTTATTATTATGATTTAAAATCACATATTTCTTATTTTTGTCTATGAGCTCGCAAAAATATTTTGTGTTTGCAACAACTTGTTCTATGTATTTTGTACCGTCGTTATTCTTAAACTCTAATAATGATATAGCAAGCGATACAACGCTAGCCATATGATGGTGACTTACAAAGTGATCTGATTTCTCTAAAATTAGTGCATTCAACTCTTGATCATTTGTTGCTAAAAAGCCTTTATGAGGACCTGGGAAAGTTTTATGCGTAGACCCACCATAGCAATGCGCTCCAGCTTCTAAAGGGTTTTCGGTAGCTCCTCCAAAAATAAAGCCATTCAAATGGCTGGAATCATAGTGAATTATTGTTTTTAATTCATGTCTATCTATAATATTTCTTATTGGTCTTGGATCTATGGGATAAAGAAAGGTTGCTTGATCAATGTATAGAATTGACGGGTTATCTTCAACTAGCTTATTCTCTAATTTAGTTAAATCAATTTCAAATGCGTTAAAAAATGGGACATCTTTTACTTTTAATCCTAAGCCCTCAGCAACATTAATCGTGCTAGGATGGCCGCCAGCAGACATTGGAATTGAATACAGGGTATCACCCGGTTCTGAAAACGCAGCTAAGGCAATAGTCATGCAATTTATGCCAGAAATTGGTCTAACGTTAATATATTTTGCTTTTCCAAGATCTTTTAGAGTTGGTTGCAGCATATTTTGCTCAATATCTCCAAGATCTTTTCCACTGGGGAAGGACCAGTCACCGAATAACCTTAAATCATCAAGGAAATACCTTGAATATGCATCTAAAACGAATGGCAATCTCGATAAAGGTGAAAGCGTATTTTCACTTGGTGTTAAGTTTATTTGGTTAACAGAAGAATTGTGATGTTCTATTACTTTGTCTAAAATATGATCAATATCCAACAATATTTACATTCCTTAATAATATTACTAATATTTATATCTTAACATGTAATTTACCTAGGTGAAGATAGTTTTAGCTTGTATTTTTTCGATTGACGAGGTTTGATCTCTTCAAATCCAGTGTAAGGAACCAAGACTTCAGGGATTCTAATTCCACCTTCCTTAGTTTGATAGTTTTCCATTATTGCTACAGGCGTTCTACTTAAAGCTACAGCAGTTCCATTAAGTGTATGTACGTGTTCATTACGACCAGTCTCGGGATTTTTATAGCGTACATTTAAACGGCGGGATTGATAACTTAAGCAGTTACTTGCTGATGTAACCTCTCCGTATCCTCCGTTTTCATCTTTTCCAGGCATCCACGCTTCTATATCGTATTTCTTATAAGCTGGATTACCTAAGTCTCCAGAGCAGTTTAAAACTAGTTGATAAGGTAATCCCAAATCTTGATATATTTCTTCCTCTAAAGCTCGTATGTTTTCCAATACTTTTTCGCTTTGGCTTGGTGTTGAAAATGCAAATAATTCTATTTTTTCAAATTGATGAACTCTATATAATCCTTTACTTGCTCTGCCTGCAGTTCCTGCTTCACGTCTAAAACAATGGCTTTCTGCCACGTATAGTAATGGTAAATCTTCAATGTCAAAAACATCATTTGAATGCATTCCTCCTACTGCAATTTCAGAAGTTGCTACCAGACTCAGATCTTCACCTTCTAATGTATATGTGTTGCTTTCATTTCCTCTTGGAGCAAAGCCGATCCCCTCCATTACAGAATTTCTAGCTACATCTGGTGTGTGTAGAGGTGTAAACCCTTTTTCAATTGCCTTGCGGAAAGCGTATGATTTTATTGCATGTTGTAATAGCACAGCTTCATTTTTAAGGAAATAAAATTTAGAGCCTGCAACCTTTGCGCCAGATTCAAAATCTAATAAATCTAATGACTTTCCCAGTTCCAGGTGATCTTTAGGTTCGAAATCAAATTTTGTTGGCGACGAAAAGCGACGAATAATTTTATTATCTTCATCATCGTTTCCAATTGAAACATCAGGTGACATCCAATTTGGCAGCTTCAAAGCTGCTTTCTCAAAGATATCTTTTAAAGTAGTTTCTTCTTCAACTAGTTTCGCAATTTTTCTTTTTAATTCCTTACCTTTTGATATTATTTGCGGACGATTTTCTTGACTGACATTTTTTGTGTTCTTGGCATTTTGATTGGATGCAGCTCGCATAACTTCAAGCTCTCTTTGAGAGGTTAGCATTTTTTCATAGGCTAAAAGAGTTTCATCTACATCGGCCTCAACACCTCGTGCGGCAATATTTTCACGCATTTCTTGGATTAGGTTGGCGTTGTTTGCTAATTTTTTTATATCTATCATCGGGTTATCTCCGTAGCGTTTATTTTTTCTTGAAATAAAATAACACTATTATGGAAAAAATGTCAAGCTTTTTTGAGTATTTTTTCTCAGCAATATATGCGAGTATTGATTAAAGTTAAGTAATCAGGAGATAGAATGATAATATTAGGAATAAATTACTATTTTGAGCATCCAGCGGTAGCAATAATAAAAGACGGCGAGTTAATATTTGCTATGGAAGATGAAAGATTGACACGTATAAAGCATGGCAAAAGCTATACTCCTTATAAAACTTATTTACCTATCGATGCGATTTATTCAGCTTTAAAATCGTGCAACTTAAAATCTTCTGATATTGATGAAATAGCATTGTCCTATAATAAATGGAATCATTTAAAAAGCCTTATTGGCTGCTTTACGGGCGAACGTCTGTCTTCATTGCAAGAAGAACTTCAAGCATTTAACACGGCTTGTAATTTTCTACCAGCGCTTAAAAATGGATATGAAATTCCTAGAAGATATAGAGATCTTATGGAACCCAGTGATTTCAGTACAATAAAAATCAAAGAATGGGACCATCATATTTCACATGCTGCTTCAGCTTTCTATTTTTCAGAGGCAAAGGAAGCGCTAGTTTTCGTAATTGATGGAAGTGGTGAAAGAGCATGCTCATCTGTTTATTTAGGACGAGAAAAAAATCTAAAAAAACTTAGACAGATAAATCTTCCCCATTCATTAGGGTTCTTCTATTCTTTTATTACAGAACATTTAGGATTCGAACCATTTTCAGACGAATATAAGGTAATGGGCCTTGCGGCATATGGAGAAAATAAATTCCAAGATGAAATGAAGCAACTACTGCAAATCAATGAGGATGGATCTTATGAAGTGAATATAAAGCTACTCAAATCATTAACTACCATTTTAGGTGAAAAACGTAAAAAAGAAGAGCCACTTCAGCAAATCCATAAAGATATAGCTAAGTCAACCCAAGTAAGACTTGAAGAAGCTGTGATTAACCTTATTAAAAGCGCAATAAAAACTACAAAAGTGTCTGATGTATGTTTAGCAGGAGGTACCTTTTTAAACATCTTAGTTAACTCACAAATTGCAAAGTTACCCGAAGTTAATAGTGTTTTTGTGCAACCTGCATCTCATGATGCAGGTACAGCGATTGGCTCTGCTGCTCTATCTTATTACAGTAACAATAATCACGATGCAGTAGATAAAATCAAATACGATGGCATGCTTCTTGGGACAGAATATACTAATGATGAAATAAAGAAATACCTTGAACAAAGCGGTGTTGATTTTGAAGTAATGCTGAACCCTGCACAGCGGATTGCTGAATTGTTAAATAAAGAAAATATTGTGGCTCATTATAGAGGAAGAATGGAATTCGGACCACGCGCTTTGGGTAATAGAAGTTTATTAGCGTCTCCACAGTCAGAAAGAACCAAATATAAATTAAATGAACTTAAAGTTAGGGAACAGTTTCGACCTCTTGCTCCATTAGTGTTAGACGAATATTTCCATGAGTATTTTGATGGAGAAAAAAATCGCTTTATGATGTTTACTGTAAACGTAAAGAAAGATAAGCGCGAATTAATTCCAGCTATTACACATGCGGATGGTACAGCAAGGTCTCAAGTTGTTTATAAAGAGCATGACCCATTTTTACATGAGTTGCTGAATGAGTTTTACAATTTAAGCGGGTTGCCTATTTTGATTAATACATCATTGAATGTCAGAGGCAAACCAATAGATGAGAGTCCTTATGATGCAATGGCTTCTTTTTACACTTCGGGTGTAGATTATTTAGTCATGGGACATTTTTTAGTCAAACACCCTACAAAGAAATAAAGTAATGAAAAAAGATTATATAGAAAAAAACAAATCTGGATGGAATGTTCGTACCGAAGTTCATATCGATTCAAAATTCTACAATGTACCTGACTTCAAAAATGGAGAAAACACTCTACATCAGCCAGAGTTAAAATTACTGGGTGATATAAATGGAAAATCACTACTACATTTACAGTGCCATTTTGGTTTAGATACAATGACATTAGCTAGAATGGGAGCAATGTGCACTGGTGTAGATATATCCTCTAAAGCGATAGAAAATGCTATAGAAATTAGCAAAGACATTGGAGTTGATGTTAAATTTATAGAGGATGATGTTCACAATATTAAAAAATACTTTAGTAATGATTTCGATGTAGTTCTAAGTTCATATGGCGTTCTTTGCTGGTTATATGACCTTAAAATATGGGCTGATGGTATATATTCTTCCTTGAAAAAGGGCGGTCGTTTCTACCTAGTGGAATTCCATCCATTCCTAGACATCATCCTCAACGGTAAAGTCAGTGGGCATAAAAATTATTTCTCTAATGGAGAGCCTTTGGCAGAGTGGACTGAAGGTACTTATACTGATTCTGAAGCTAAAATTAAATACTTTGAATACAGGTGGCAAAATAACATCAGCGATGTGATAAACGCACTCATTTCCAGCGGATTTAAACTGATTGATATGCAGGAGTACCCATATTCTCCTTATAAATTATCCGATTGCATGGATATGGAGAAAGATGGATTGTATTCTTCAAGTTCAAATAATTATCCATATCTTTATTCATTAGTGGTAGAAAAGTAATGCGGTCTATTATCAAAAGTGTTGAAAGTGCTATAAAAAAAATAACCACCAACTTGGATACTAAGATGGTGTGCTCTTCTTTAGGCCCTGTTAAATTAGAAAAAAATATAAATATGACTAATAATCTGGGGCGTGAAATTTTAATAAAAAGAGAAGATTCAATAGATGATTTTGGTTGTGGGAATAAATTAAGAAAACTTCACTATATACTTCAAGATGTTAAAAAAAAGAAATCTGATACACTTATTAGTGTTGGAAGCTTGCCTTCTAACCAATGTAAGGCGGTTGCTAAGGTCGCTTGTGAAAATGGGTTGAATTGTCACTTAATTTACGGGGGAGACAAGCAGGCTAAACCCAAAATGGCTCAAGGGAATTATTTACTAACTACTTTGTATAATCCTAAGATTTCTTGGTTCGAACATTCATCATGGATAAAACTATCGGAAAACCTATCAAAAATATTTGATGATGAAAAAAATAACGGTCATAGTCCTTATATCATAGAATCTGGTGGGTCTGCTGGTCTTGGCATGCTTGGAAGTATAGAATTAGGTTTCGAAATTATTTCACAATTACAAAATAACAATTCAAAAAAATATGATGTTGTTTGCGCCGCTGGTTCAGGAGGTACGGCCGTTGGAATACAGATGGCTGCCGAATTTTTGGATTTCGATCTTGAAGTACATGGTATTTGCATAGGGGAGAATGCCGATAAATTATCATGTAAAGCCACCAAACTAAAAGATGACACATATAAAATGCTAAAATTAGATAGCAAACTTAAAAAAAGTATAAATTTTTATGATTGCGGATTAGGTATAGCTTACGATACTCCTTCCAAGGAAGAGCTAGAAACAATGCAATATGCGATTAATAAATACGGATTAATTTTTGATATTAATTACATGGTGAAAACTTTTATAGGTATGAAGTATTTAATTGAAAAAGAAAAAATTAGAAAAAATAGTACAATAATTTTAATTCATTCTGGTGGTCAAATAGGATTATTTGATAATAATGACAATATGATAGAATGGTATTGTAAAAACAATAAAGATTATGTAATGTGAAATAATATGAATAAAATAGATAGCCCATTGAGTTTTAACAATTTTTTAGCAGAGATTAAAAATCTTTTAGTTAGTAATAAAAGTAATCCTGAGCAGGCTATGCAAGAGCTATCTCAGAAATTAAAAGTATTCAGTACCAACGGCTTTAAAAAAGCAATCCTTCAAATACTAGGTGACCCAATACTATTAAACCAGATAGCTAAACGGTCTTATTTGCATGGTAATGGATTTTATAAAATTATATTAGATGATAATTCTCTTTTTCGTCTTAGGCTGCATATTTGGAAGCCAGAATGCAAAGCTGAAGAAAATATACACGATCATAGATGGCATTTTGCTTCATCTATTTTAACTGGAAAAATGGAAACTGAAATATGGGAAGACGCGACACCTGGAGGTGGTAACTCTTATGACGAATATCTTTATATAGGAAAAACAGAAAAAAGTGATGCCTCTGTTCAATATATAGGTAAGTCAGAAGTGTGTTTAAAAGAAAAATTATACCACTCTAAAGGTGATTCCTACTACATGTTATCTCATCAAATGCATCGTATTATTTATGGAGGAGATAGCGAAATAAGTACTTTGATGTGTCATACGAAAGATACAAGACGGTGGGCAAGAACGATTACTAAGAATAAAAATATACCAGATGTAGATCATAATTATCTGGATGATGATGAGCTAGTAAAAATATTATCGGATTATGTATCTACTCTTTAATTTTCTATCAGTTGTGTATCTTGCTATACCTAGCTTATTGAGGTAATACTCTTATAAATTATTAATTAATCAATGGATAAAAATTATGCTGGATATAAAATACATAAAAGACAACAAAGAAGCTGTTGTAAAAGCCCTTTTAAAGCGAACATCTGATTTAAATATAGATTACATTATCGAATTAGATGCTGATGTGAAATCGATAAGCCTCAAACTTGAAGAAAACCAAGCTGAACGTAATTCAATATCTAAAAAAATTGGTCAGCTAAAGTCTAAAAACGAAGATACTGATATATTGGAAAAGCAAGTTAAGAAGCTCAATGAAAATATTATCGACTTATCTTCACAAGTAGAGAAAATAAAAAAATCATTGGATTTGGAATTACTAAGTCTACCAAATATACCTGAAGATATTGTTCCTGCTGGAGGAAAAGAAAATAATACAGTAGTTAAAAAATTTGGCGAAAAACCAGTGTTCGATTTCACAATGAAAGATCATGTTGAGCTTTGCACTTCTTTGGATCTAGTTGATTATGAACGTGGCGTTAAACTGGGTGGTTCTGGCTTTTGGTTGTATAAAGGAATGGGTGCTGCATTAGAATGGGCTTTATTAAATTACTTCTGTATGGAACATTATAAGGATGGATATACTTTTTTACTGCCTCCACATTTACTAATCGATGAATGCGGGTTATCTGCTGGTCAATTTCCTAAGTTTAGAGATGACGTGTTTCATTTAAAAACTTCAGATGGGGATCAGAATAGATTCTTATTACCAACATCAGAAACTGCAATTCTTAATATATACCGGGATGAAATTATTGATGAAAATATGCTGCCAATAAAATCATTTGCTTACTCTCCCTGCTATAGGAGTGAAAAAGGCGGAGGAAGAACAGAAGAAAGAGGAACTGTTCGCGGGCATCAGTTCAACAAAGTTGAAATGTTTCAATTTACAAAACCCGAAGATGGAGAAGCAGCCCTTCAAGAGCTAATTCATAAAGGGGAAAGGTTAATGGAAGAACTAGGATTACACTACAGAACTTCTTTATTAGCTGCAGAGGATTCTAGTGCTTCTATGGCTATAACTTATGATATAGAAGTATGGATACCAAGTATGGGGATCTATAAAGAAGTATCATCTGCTTCATGGGCAAAAGACTATCAAGCTCGACGAGCAAAAATCCGCTTTAAAAGAAAAGGGCAAAAGAAGACAGAGTTACTTCATACGTTAAATGCATCTGGTTTGGCCACCAGCAGACTGCTGCCGGCAATAGTAGAGCAAAATCAACAAGAAGACGGTAGCGTTAGAGTTCCTAAACCTTTACAGCCTTGGTTAGGTGTGGATGTTATTCACCCTGAATCTTAATCACACATTAAAACTCAGACCATTCAGGATTATCACATATTCTTAAATTAGTATTTAATCCTGATATGTCTTCAAAAAATTGAGGACTTATTTTTGATATTTTTGAATAATCTGTATTTTTAATATGATTACTATCAGAAGAAAAAAATATAGGACTAATCTTTCTAGAAAGGTGCCAACTTAAAATTAACTCGCTTATTGTAACGTTCAAAAGGTTAGCAACTTTCTTAATTCTAGGATTTTTAAATACTAAACCATGTGCATACCCGCTATGCGCCATAACATTTATATTCTCTCTATTACAATAGTTTACTAACTCACTCTCTTGTAAAAACGGGTGTATTTCATTTTGTAATACGTCTAACTTAATGTTGCTGTTTTTTAATGATCTCAGGTGTTTTATGGTGTAATTACTTACTCCATATTTTTTTATTAAACCATCTTGTCGCAATTCTTCTAATTCATTTAATACTTTAATGTGATCAACACCTTTTGGTGCATGAATTAAGAGTGTATCTATGTAGTCTTGATTATTTAACTTTTGTAAGATCTTTAATATGCTTTTTCTAACACCCTCATACTCTATATGTCCTTTTGTTATCTTTGATATTATTCGGTAGCTAGACCTATCTTGCAAATTTTTAAAAAAATTATTCAAATGGTTTAAATTATTATATGCTAAAGCAGTATCATAGGATCTTATACCTTTATTCCAAGCTATTTCGCAAAGCCGAATATTAGAACTATTAATATTTTGCGTCCCAAATATTACTTCAGCCATTGATGTTTTCAAAATAAGGGCGCAATTCATTGGACAGCGTAGATAGTTTTATATCTGTGTATTCTTCCACGTGATTTAAAGGTTTTGAAAATCTGGGCCTATAAGTTAGCGCTAATACACGTCTATTCATTTTTGTTTTATTTGGTTTAACGCCATGGAACATTTTTGTATTAAACATTACTGCAGTTCCTGCTTTACAAGTAAACTGAATTTCATCTTCTAAGTCTTCGTCAAATTCTAAATTATAAGTTCTGTTTTTATTCAAAGATGTGTGTGAATAGGGTAATAATCTTAAAGGTGATTTTTGTGGCTCAATATCATCTAAATAGTATAAAATTCTAATGGCAATGGGGTTACTTGGCCTATAAATATTTTTGTCATATGGATCGTAATCAGTATGCATAGGAATTCCAGGGAAACCAGGTTTGCAATTAGCAAATGTTGCACCTGTACAGACCAGGCTATCCTCTACAATTGAACTCAAAACCTTATTGCCAACACCATTTATAATGACATTATGTACTTCTGGGCAGTTTTCAAATTGTAAATTGTGAATCATAAAACGGACTTTATCCAACTTTATGATTTGATTTTTTTCATCAATACCATTACTTATAACCTCAGATTCAATACCATCGAGTTCGCTCCTTATGAGTTCGAGTTTCTCTAATGTAATAGCATTCTCTAAAAGGCAGAATCCTCTCTTTTCTAACGACTCAGCTAATTGATTATTCATTCTATTAAAAACCCTTTATATATGTTTTTTAAAAAATTCAAAGATTGATCTAATTGGCTAACTTCTACGAACTCATCAGGTGTATGAGCTTGTAAAATTGATCCTGGTCCCACTATTGTAACAGGAATTCCTACATTTTGAAAATGTCCTGCCTCAGTAAAAAAACCAACTTTTTTAAATTTAGCAGAGATTGTATGTGAAGCGACTTTGTTTGCAAATGTGCTTGTATCTGGTGTGGAAAAGCTATCCATTTTAAAATCGATTTCATGCGTAATACTACTCTGTGCATTTATATTTTTAATATCTGTATTTTTTGAACGAACGTATTCATCTAGCTTTTCTAAGCACTCGCTTGGATAATTATCGGGTAAATAATGAAAAACGTATCCAAACTCTGCAATTTCAGGGGTGTTTCTTCCTTTTTCGTGTGTTTTAAGGCTATATATGGTCATCTGCGATTGTTGAGGAATAAAGCCCTCATCAGCCATTTCTTCATTAAGATATTTTGCAGTATGAAGCTTGAAGTAACTCAATATATCTAATAGGGGTTCTATAGGATCAATCATTAAGTCTGGTCTAGAAACGTGAGAAAATTTACCTTTAACAGTAATCTTACCCGCAACGACTCCTCTATGAGCAATAACAGGATGCATATTAGTAGGTTCCATTATTATGGCCCCTATAGGTAAAGCCGTACCAGACTTTGAATCAAATTTTTTCGCAAGAATATATTTGATGGATTGCATATCAGTTTCTTCATCACATGTAATAATAAAAACGACTTTACGAGCTAAATTTTTTGTTGCTATTTCACTTGAAAAATTTAATAAGGTTGCAATTGCACCCAACATATCACATGTTCCACGACCATATATTTTTCCGTCTTTTTCGACACAAGTATGCGGATCATTTGTCCATTTTTTTGCTGGGGTATCTAAAGTTTCAGGATTTTCAGTATAACACCATCTACCAGAATGCATAGATTGAGAGTCTGCTGGCACAACATCATAATGACCTGAAAAAATTAGTGGTGGTTTATCTGAAGGCCCTATTTCTGCATAAATACTACTATTACCATTCGGAGCTTTTATTAACTCAACTTTGAAAGAGTTACTTTCTAAAATTGAGCCAATATAAGAAACAATTTTTGCGTTATCGTTACTTGTAACCGACTCCAGAGACACAAGATTTTTTAAATATTTTATTGTTTTCTCTAATTCCATAATTATAAATATCATCTATTAAGATAAAAATCAATTTTATAGTTTGATATTTAAATAAGATTATTATTTACTTTTTAAGTAAGGATTTATCATGACAGATGAGATATGGTCGAAATTAGTTCCTGAATTTTATGTAACGGATATTGAAAAAACATTGGAATTTTACATTCAAACCCTTGGGTTTGAAATGAAATATGGCCGACCAGAGGAAGGTTTTGCTTATCTGGATAAAGAAGGCGCGCAAATCATGGTTGAGCAACCTGATGGTACGGGACACAGTTGGAAAACGGCTGAATTAGAACAACCATACGGACGTGGCATTAATTTTCAAATTGAAATCGCTGATGTTGATAGCCTGTATCAAAAATTAGCAGATATGGGTTACCCGTTATTTATGGAGATAGAAGAAAAATGGTATCGCACGGGCGATACGATGGGTGGCAACCGCCAGTTTTTGATTCAAGATCCTGATGGCTACCTTCTTCGCTTCTTCACACATTTAGGCGATAAGCCATTTGAGGAATAAATGATGAAACAAATCATTTTGTTTGACGTTGATGGTGTTTTGATTCATCAGTATCATGCTCGTGCAGAATTGCGTCATTATTGGGATGAAAATTTAGAAATTGATTTAGGAATTAATCGTAAAAAATTCAAAGATGATTTTATTTTTAAGGACTTTATCGAACATGTTCTTGTCGGACAGATGGATTTATATGATGCGTTGGAGAACTTTTTACCAACGGCTGGATTTCATGATAACCCTCAGATCGTTATTGATTATTGGTTAGAACATGATTCAAACATTAATCATGATTTGATCGAAAAAATAAAAATTATTAAACAATCACCCGATAATGATTTGTATATTGCCACCAACCAGGAACACAATCGTGCACAATATTTAATGCAAAATCTTGGGTTTCAGGTCTATTTTAAAGATATTTTTCATTCCGCAAAAATCGGCCATATCAAACCATCACAAGATTATTTTAAAGAGGTTCATAATATATTAGGCAACCCTCAAACCCCTCCTATCTTTTTTGATGACACTCCCGATGTTGTTAACAGCGCCAATCAATTTGGGTGGGAAGCGTATGAATTTCGTTCAGTCGATGATTTGAATAAGAGCGATTTTGTAGTATCATTATTGACATGACAGAGAAACCAACGCTTTATCTCATTCATGGGTATATCGCCTCTGGGAAAACAACTTATGCGAAAAAGTTAGAGGGCGCAACAAACGCGATACGTTTTACATTGGATGAATGGATAGTTCATTTTTATGGAGACAACCCTCATATTGATCGATTTGATCAATATGAATCCGATGTGAAAGATATGATATGGAAGATGGCTAAAAAATTTTACAAAATAAAACATCCGTCATTTTAGATTATGGTTTCTGGAAACTAGAGGATAGAGAAGGATATCGCAAGCAAGCAAGTCACTTAAATGCTTTATGTGAGCTACATGTTCTAAATCTTGATGAAAAGATAGCACTAGAAAGGCTAAACAAGAGAACAAATCAAATGCCAGATGGTGCATTGTTCATTGATGAAAATGCATATTATTCGCTAAAATCTAAATACGAACCGATAGAACCTGATGAAGATCATATTATGGCATTGCCTGATACTTAAACGGTAGTAAGTCCATGGCCTTTATTTTATAAAGTTTTTCATCTTGATGATCATATATAATAACACCTGCATCTGGGGCGTAATCTGTTATAAATTCACGACATCGGCCACAAGGTGGAATCACCTTGTGATCTGTTTCTTCACGAAAACGAGTTGCAACGATAGATACGATTGGATTGTTTTTGATATGTGGTAGCGCTTTTTCAATTGCGAATGGTTCTGCACAAACAGTCAGTGCAGGAACTTCAGCCTCAAGCACAACACCTGTAAATATTTGACCTGATTGTAACGTAGAGCGGATGAAACACCGTGCCAATCTGAATCGACTGTTTCAAAAACACGGTGCGCATGTTTAATCAATTCGTAATCGAGATCGTCTAGTGATAATTTTTTCATATACTTTTTATACCAGAATCGAAAAAACAAGTCTGCACCTAAAGCTTTACTTTCTTTTGAAACGAAGCGTTACTTAACTTCATAGGAGGTAAGTATGAAAAACGAAAACACAATAGAAGACCGCTTTTTAGCCACTAAAATTGATATGAAACGTACGGTATTTTTCATCACATATGCACTTGATACCACCTCTCAAGTGGATGCTAATGAAATCAATGATGCTCATATAAAAGATTTGCAGCATATTCTAAGTAATTTGATAAAAATCCGTCAAGCTATGGATCAATTTATCAAAATAATGATCGTATTTTCAACATCGAGCCTTCATAAAACTATTTAACCTTCTTGTGGCTAATATTGACGATAATTATACCAGATTCATCTAAAAAAAGAGCAAATAGAGAGTTCTCAGGAAATGGTCATTTTAGAATTTTGGGTCCGCATGGGTCCGCACCCCAGGTCCGCACCTAGAGAGACTGTAAATCCTCAATTCTTGTTACAAATTTGTCCAAAGTGCGGACCCAAAAAAATAGCTGTCGCTAGACAGTTTTTTTGCGCCTAAGCCCGCCGCATACAAATAAACCGCCGGAAGTACCTAATCGTCCAACAGGGAGACCAGACAATAAAAAAAAGCCACGGTTTTTACCCATGGCTTGCGGTCACTTCCAGCGATTATGTTTTAAAACTTACGCGATTTTGTTCGCTGTGTCCGCAACTAATTTGTTCGCGCAGAAAATTTTTTCTGTGTTTTTTATGGAGAAGCTCGAAAATAAAAAGAGATTGAATTTTTAAATATATTTCCATATATTTAAAGGTATGAGCACTAAAAATCCAGAATACAACCCTGATTGGGGAAGAAGTACACGGCTTTCATAAAGCAGAATTTGATCGTCTATCAAACATTCCTTTTGATGATATAACAAATGAGCAGAGAAAAGAAAAAGAATACCATTTGAGCGAGCAAAGGCGTTGTCTCGATACTTATCAGCATGAAACATTTGCCGACGCTGCAAGATGGGTATTTGATAGATTTGACCCTACTGACTTAGTTGGACTAGACGGATTTGTACAGACTATAGATTATGACTCTTTTACAAGTATGGAAGAAATTACTCAGTCTTGGAAAGATGTTGATAATGCAGTTCGAATGATCAAAACGGATCAAAACGTATAGTATGAAAGTTGGCCAACCAATATCTGACGATCTGCCAAATGATCTTTTCTGTGACATCGGGGGCAATCTACAAACAGCTCCTCAGATCTTTTCAAATACTTGGTTTGGAGAAACAGAGGTGTTGACAACAATTGATCGACGCGATGATGCTATTTATATATGTTTTTTAAAATAGTGATGATGGTGTATCTGTTGTTAATGCTATAGAACAATTCGCAACGACAATGCGTCACCAGATTGCAGAATTCTTAACGCAGGAAAAGGCTTCCCAAAAGGGTAAAGACTGGAAAAACTACAGCGTACTATCAGTTTTTCAGGGGCTTAGAAAACAAAAATTGCCTGAATTAGTTTTCTTTCAACATATTCCACCAATGGAATATCGTGAAGAAACATTGAGCCGCGTTGATTTAACACTTTCCGGAAATGAGTATAGTGATCCTAAGTGGAAGGAGCTAGATTGTATTCCAGAATATTTACAAAAAATACGACGTGAGAAGAATACAAAAATTGTTTCAGCTTCTACAATGAAATTAATTGGAAAATAACGTTATTCGCAAAAGATGAATATAGTTAGGTATTAAACCTCAAACCATTTTGTATCTGTGGCACTTCAGGTCTATGAGCGCTGTCAGACATAAACATGCTCCTCGATATAGCCTTCTCTATGCGCTCTAGCGACTACATGCATAGCCAGATCACCTCTAAAATCAATACGCATAGTTCCCTCATTAGAACAAACATCTGTAATTTGATAATTAAAACAACAATTATCCATAAACTCTCTAACTGCCGAAACATAAGTATCAATTTGCGGCTTAAGATGATCTGCCAATCCTAATGTTGTCCAAGAATGACCAGGATTATCACCTAAAAAACAAACATGCATATTCTCTTGATCTTCTAAGGTGCTTAAAACAAAACTCGTACCCAGACAAAGGATATCCATCAGGACTTTGTCTTCCGTTTAGGGAAAACTTGATATTCCGTCACCCCCGCTTCACGCAGATAATTTTCGACACTGCGACGATAATCTTCTTTATCCCAAAATGTACGTTGTCCAACCTGAAAAGGGCCTGGACCGTAAAAAGTTTGTGAAGATTTATTTGTATAACCTTTTGTTGGCTGAACCAAGTCAAATGCGCTTCTCATTGCTAGCTCCCTAATTAATTAAATCAAATAATATACATCACATAAAAATATGTCAATTTATTTTAATCTAGCCAAACTCACCCTCTTTAAAGACCTGATCACTGATGTTTTGGAGTTTTTTATCGATATCTGCCAAAAACCCAACATCACCCCAATTGAGATCTTCGGGATTAATCGCGAAATGATCCTCACACGCCCCCTGTAAACGATTGAGAATTGTTTCAATATTATTTTTATGCTCGATAAAAGCGTCCAGCGCAGTTTTATCTTTATGGTTCTGGTTCATTACAATCTCCTTTGTTAACATCAGTAACGCTTCATTCTCAAAGATGATCAAGTTGAATAGTCGATCATTTCATTGCTTTGTTCAGAATGGTTTAATTATCGTTTTTCAATGCACGCGCATTTTATCCCCAAGGGCGTGTGTTATCTTTTCTATTTCTTTTTTAAAGTTTTCTTTTCTTCTATATGGATACGCCACTTCTGGCACATCAGGAGATGACACTTTCGGCGTATCTAGACGTGCCACTTTTGGCGTATCAAGTTTCGGAATGTGGATAACTATCGACTTATCCACACAGTATAAATTGGAATAACCTCGGCCACGTCTTTCGGTTTTGACTAAATCAGCTTCCTCAAGTTCAGATATAAATCGTTGTACCGCACGCACAGACATTCCCAACTCATCCGCTAGTGTGGTGAGTTTTGGAAAGGCTTTACCATCTTTACCAGCATATTGAATAAGCCGCGCACAACAAAGTTTTGCACCGTGGCTTAAATCCTTACGACATAATATTTTGTTAGGAATGGGAGCGAACGTGCCAATGATCATAGATTTTTCGCAATCTTTCCCAGCGTGCGTTTATACATCTCCCATGCTTTTGTGCGTCCGACACCAAGTTCGGCACAAATCATTTTCCATGGCACACGGGCTGCCCTTGACCAAAGTAAACGTCTTTCATCAATGCTCACCGATGGTATCCAATCAAACAGCACTTGCTCCAATTCTTGAATATCACGGGCCGTGGGGCGAACACGCAGTGGCTCTTTGGCCATATTTAAAATTTCTATTTGATCTCGAACGACCTCTGGCCATGCAGAATAATATCCTTGAACTCTAACAGGGGGCATACGTTTTAATGTTCGAATGGCTGATCGTAATTGCTCTTCAACATATGCCTCTTGCTCCGTCAGTGATTGACTTGCTTTCTTTTTTCTCATTTTTGATGATCCTTTTTTTACAAATGCGCTGGAGGCCCTATCATCACGAATGGATAACAAGCATAAATAGCTCCGCATCAGGCAAACGCCTGTGACACGCATTTTTTAATTCAATTGTGGTTTATGATTTTTGTTTACGGTGCGCTTTGATCGCATTGAAACGAGCAATACCATCAACATATTGGACACAGCGTGTGACCTCACATGCTTCTCTAATCAAATCCTTGCGAATACCATCCAGCTCTCTCATATCTTTTGATTTGAGATCACCAACAGGCATGGCTTGAATTTCACGGAAGAGTGCCTTTTGTGGCACGACATAAACAGGGTTACGGTTTTCGGTGTTTTTTTCTTATCAGTCATCATGGTCTCCTTTTGTTAAATGACTAGACAAGACTGACAAACAAGCCACAAAGAAAAGCTATGATGAATCTCCATTAAAAACAATTTCTGCTCCATTTTTAGAAGACACAATATTAGATCATGCTAAAAAAATACTCACAAATGCAGAATGGATTAAACGTGTTATGGACAGCACGAGCGAAGCCCACATTCCTCTGACGAAAATACGATCTACCCTTAAGAATATAGATATGCTCTGGGAAGAATTATTTCCTGCAGAGCAAGCACGAATTATTCAGCTGATCATCAAAGATATTGTGGTGCATCCACAAAAACTCATCGTGACATTTTATCCGCCTGGTATGCTGTCTGTATTGCATCAATTTATGCCTGATTTAAGGTTCAAGGGTGATATTGATGATCCTATGATTTTGGAAATTCCCGTTAATCTGAAGCACAATAGTGCCCAAAAGGTTATTATTGCGCCCGATGGACAGCATATTATAAGCAATGATGAACCACATTATGAAAGTCCTCTTGTGAAGGCTATTGTTAGGGCACACCATTGGCAAGGTATGATTGATCGTGGTGAGGCACATTCAGCACAGGACATTGCCAAGCAGGAAAAACTCTCAACAGGATACACTGAAAAAGTTATTCGTCTAACAGAACTGGCACCTGATATTACCAGCGCAATCATGGACGGACGACAGCCTGAAACATTACAGATTAATACGCTGATTAAAGGTCGTGCCTTGCCGCATGATTGGAATGAACAGCGAAAAATACTGGGCTTTCAATAAACGAGCAATCGAATTTCCATACCCAAATTTAAGGCATAATGCATTGCTTTTACGATATAAGGTGTGGATCGTAACTATTGTAAATTAAGGCTTTGCCGTGTTTTTTAACAAAAATCGTCAATGGTTTGTAATAAATAGGTTGGTACGTTAGCCGATTGCAAACTCGCAAAAATTACAAACCCCTGTAGACCGCATCAATCAACAAAATTTATCGCCATACCTTGAAGCCCTTGGGTATGGCACTTTGGGAGACAGATAGCGTTTTAGAGACAGAAACAGGTAAAAATAGTGTTTTTACACCCCCTCAAGGTATGGCGGCGAAACCTCTAAGAACCTTAAAACACAAGGGCTTTACGTTGTATTTCTTTATTTGGGATGAGAGTGTTTGTTTGAGAAAAATGGCTGGGGTACCAGGGATCGAACCTGGGATCGCCGGATCAAAACCGGATGCCTTACCGCTTGGCCATACCCCAACAATGTAGACAGTATAGGGAGGAAATGGTGCCGCAAACAGGATTCGAACCCGTGGCCTGATGATTACAAATCAACTGCTCTACCAACTGAGCTATTGCGGCATCTCCAAATACCTTGACCTTATTATAACCTTATTACAGGTTGGGGGAAAATCTAAACCCTTTGTCTTTCAACGTCCGCAATATATCGACCTTATAATTACAAATCAACTGCTCTACCAACTGAGCTATTGCGGCACACCAAATTGTCTCAGCCTTATTATCACCCTATCACAGGTGGAGGAAAGACCTAACCTCATCGTCTTTACAAGATAGATATTTTGCAAATACCTTGATCAGACGAAATAGTTTATAATCGAAGTTGATTTCCTTTGTCAAACCCTATTCGACTTTGTTATACAAATAATCTATAAAAAGATTAAATATAAGGAAATGATACATGGCAGAGGGTGGCGATTCAAATGATGGTTTATGGATGTTGTTTTTCGTCCTTCTATTCATCAGCGCACTATTTTATGGGATTTGGTTCTTGTTCAAACCACAGGTTTTACAAGGATACCTATGGATACGCCAAGGTGAAATTGCTGTAGGATCATTATGGACGGACGACGATTATACCGTTAACGTTGTAGTGGCTGGTGAAAACACACAAATGTCCTTCGGTGAAGCACATAAATTAATTGACAGTTTAACACCTCAAATTTTATTAAACGATGATTTTAAAACATGGGAAATCATTACAGCCACATCTACAGTTGTTTTAAAACCACTACGTATTCCATTTGGAATTGGCTTTCTTGTATTGATTTACATGACCTTACTCAAGGGGCCGACAACACATTTTAGAAAGACCTATGGATTAGATAGTTTGATTGACACACAATCAAATACATTCAAGGTTGTTAAACCATTTGTAAATTTCAATCCATTAACAGATGTACCACCACGTGCACCAGGTGCACCCGTCCCCGCAGAACTACCTATATTTGCAGAAGCATTAGGACCGGAAGAATGGTTAGCTTTTCATAAAATCCCTATGCCGGATGGACAACTTGATAATAAATCATGCGAAAATGCTTTTAAAATTCAGTTAGGTCAAAAATGGCAAGGCGCAAAAAAACTTCCTCCATATGCTCAAGTTTTACTGGCGAGTTTCGCTCTTAAGGCTTCACGTAAAAGAACAGAAGCTGATGATCTTTTAGGAGAAATCGCTGAATCATGGTCACATAAATCAGGTTTAAAGCTAAGAGGGGAAACTCTTTCAAAAGCACGAAAAATCCTTAGGAATAAAGATTTATCAGGACAAGTGATCGCCGCTTGTAACCATCATGCTTACGTAACGCCAGCGCTTTTAGGCGCATTAGAAACGGCAAGATCAGAAGGTGGTGTTCTTGCACCTGCACAATTTGTATGGCTGCGAGCGCATGACAGGAACCTATGGTATCCCCTTAACAATTTAGGAAGAAGCTCTTTCCATATGGAAGCCATCGGCGCTATGAGCCACTACAAGGCAGAAAAATTAGTAGAAAGACCAATTCCAAAACCAATGATGGATGATGCCGTCATTGCGTTACAAGGTTACATATCCGACCCAAAAAAATTACAACCTATTCCACAGTTGGATTTTAGCATGGTGAAAAACAAGAAAGACAGCGCCAAAAACCAAGGTGTCATGAAACCTGTTGGTACATAAAAAATAAGAAAGAGAAAATAGATGTTTAAATGCAAATGCCCAAACGCCAAACTATCAGACAATACATTGGTTCTATCATTGCCCGATGCTATAACTCCTGTCGTATGGGTAATGGATATGAATAGCGAGGGGACATTTATTATCAAAGTTGAAAATAGTGAAGATGGTTACTACGTCTTGCAAAAAATTTCAACAAAGGGAAAAAGCGAAGATATCGCTTTTTACAAAAAACGTTCAAAAGCCATTAACGCAATGTCCGTCATCACACACGCCATGGATGGTGACACGAAACATTCTATTTTGAACTTTATAAAAACAGCATTTTATATTGCTATAATATTGACAATATTAGGATTGGGTTATATCTTTCACAAACCTGCTACATCTTTCTTCACAACAATTTGGAACAGACCTAGCGCAACCCAAACAGTAGGATCACCAGATACGAAACCATCTTCCGCACCTGTCATTGAAAAAACAAACACAGATGCCGTTGGCATACCAATGTCCGCTGACGATTTTTTAAAAAACAAAACCAACCGATTACCTTTTTAGAAACAGTATATTAAGACACTATGGCATTAGACGAAAAAAAATATAGTTATGGCCTCGACCATATGTTGCGAGATACGCGCCCCATTGGCGTGCGTATCAAAGAATGGTTCCAACAATCGGACAATGCGGGTGTTTTTGTCATTATACTGGCTTGTGCTGTAATCTTTTTTTCCGTTGGTATTATCTTTCTTGATCTTGCTTTTTTAATATCGGCCTTATTTACATGGTGGCATGTTAAACAACCTATTGGCCTCGCACACAAGATGCCCGCGTATTTCGAAGATGAAGATCCAAACAACACTGGGGGTGGTCGTAGCGGACAATCTGAAGGAATTATGTTTCTTGGAAACACGACAGATAACAAAAATGGTGAAATTTGGTTTACCAATAACGATATTCGTACGCACATGCTCTATATCGGAACAACAGGATCTGGTAAAACCGAAGGGTTAAAATCTATTATCAGTAATTCTCTGTGTTGGGGATCTGGATTTGTTTATATCGATGGTAAGGCTGATACTGATTTATGGTCATCTTTATCTTCACTTTGCCGTCGATTTGGTCGTGATGATGATTTGCTTGTCATTAACTATATGACAGGAAATTCTGACGCATCCGCGCCGTCAAACACTCTTAATCCGTTTTCAGGCGGTAGCGCATCTTATTTGACCAACATGCTAGTTTCCCTTATGCCCGAAGCTGGTGGCGATAACGCCATGTGGAAAGAACGTGCCGTTTCATTATTAGGATCATTAATGCCCGCACTCACATGGATGCGCGATCATATGGATATGCAATTATCCATTTCAACGGTTCGGAAATCATTGGGATTTAAAGAAATTATTGCATTATCACGAAATGAATCCTTACCCGAAAAATTACGTTCCGGTCTAACTGGATATCTAGGCGAATTACCCGGGTATGTTGATGCCGCCTTTGGTGATGATGGGCAAGAAAAACCCGCAGGGCCAGATGTTCCACAAAGCGATCCTCAAGTCCCCATGCAACAACATGGATATTTGACAATGCAATTTACACGTTCTCTACAATCGTTGGGAGATGATTACGGTTATATTTTTGACGTTGCCAACGCCGACATTGATATGATTGATGTTGTACTTAATCGCCGTATTGTTGTCGTTCTTATCCCTGCGCTGGAAAAATCAGGTGATGAAACTGCTAACCTTGGTAAAATTATTGCCTCTACTTTAAAAGGTATGATGGGTTCAACCCTTGGGGCAACTGTAGAAGGAAGCACATCAACAGTTATTGAAAACAAACCTACGCATTCATCAACGCCGTTTATGACTGTTTTTGATGAGGTTGGATATTACGTGACTGATGGTATGGCTGTTATGGCGGCGCAAGCGCGATCACTTGGTTTCTCCCTTGTTTACGCTGCGCAAGATTTAGCCGCTCTTGAAAAACGTGTAAAAGAAGAAGCGCGATCAATCACTGCCAACTGTAACATCAAAATTTTTGGTAAATTAGCCGACCCAGGCACAACAAAAGAATTTTTTGAAAACACATTGGGTAAGGCCATTGCAACACAAGTATCTGGTTATAACATCAATGCTGGTTCTTTATCTGGTGGTTTTGAAACACAAACACAAGCAAGTATTACATTTGTTGATAAAATTGATTACGGATCTGCACAAGAATTCAAAGAAGGTGAAGCCGCGTTGGCTTACGCCAACATTGTTGATCAAATAAACGTGTTTTATTGTAATCCAGGCCATGCAAAGGCCATGCGCGTACAAAAATTATTAGGTTTCGCAAAAACCGAAGAATATATGATGAAGAATCATAAAAACATCACCGCGCTTCGTGATCGTTTGGCTCACAAATCATGGACAGCCGCCAAAGCCGATGTTTCAACAGAAACAGATCCACGTCTACAAACAATTATTGATGGCATGACAAGCGCGACAGAAAACGGTTTAAACGCATTGGAACAAGGCGCCATGGCTTTAACCCATATGTATGTGAGCGAAAATCCGAGTGCCGTAAAGCCAAAGCAAAATCCTAAAACAGAACAAGATATTGTAGATAGTGCCCCTGAAGTCAAAACAGACATGACTTGGGATGAAATCATGACGTCTCCTACGGACAACACAGCCGAAGCAACCATCGAAGAAGACACGTCGACAGACACAGAAGACGAAAAATCTTCATCAACTTCATCTGGAGGTGTTTCACCAACTGAATTTTCTGTCGATGACGCCATTACTGAAAAGGCAGAAAATGGTATGACCATCCTTCCTGAAAATTTAAGTGATGAAGTTAAAGATATTTTAAAATCAGCGGCTGACAATCTTACTGCAGGTCTATTTACACCACCAACACGTGAACATTATGGGCAAGGTGGCGCAGGCGATAGTAAAGGATTTAAGGCCAAAACAATTGCCTCACCAACTAATCAACCTAAATCTGGTGGAGGAATGTAAGTAACATGCCTAAATTACTTTTTTTAGCGGGCAGTGCTCGTAAAAAATCTTTGAATAAACAATTGGCACAAGCCGCCGCAAACATCGCACGCGAAAAAGACGCCGACGTTACATTTCTTGATCTCACGGACTATGACATGCCGCTTTATTGTATGGATTTAGAAAACGAACAGGGTATTCCTGATAATGTTGTGACAGTTAAAAAAATGTTCCAAAGCCATGATGGAATTTTCATTGCATCTCCTGAATTTAACAGCAGTTTCACCCCCTTATTAAAAAACACGCTAGATTGGGTTTCACGACCTCACGAAGAAAGCGAAGGCATTTTATCCGCATATAAAGGAAAAATATTTTCCATTGGTAGCGCATCCCCCGGCATGTTAGGTGGTATACGCGGTCTCGTACCATTACGTATGATGCTTGGTAATCTCGGGTGCCATGTTATCCCAACACAAATTGCTGTAGGTGGTCAAAATACAATTGATAACGATAACAATCTAACCAATGATCATCACATCAAATTAATGGACACACTTATCTCTGAATTCATGCACGTAACAGAAACCCTTCATGCCTGAACTACCCGAGGTTGAGACAGCCAAAAATGGTATAACACCTCCACTACTTGGAAAAGCGATTCAATCCATCACAATTAATCGTCCGAATTTACGCATTCCATTTCCTAAAAATATGAAACAAAGCCTTGAGGGCCAAAAATGTATAAATTTACGCCGTCGCGGCAAATATATTTGGATCGATTTTGAAAATAACCTCACGCTTGTTATTCATCTAGGCATGAGTGGTAGTTTAACTATTGATAAAACGACCTCATCACCACATGATCATGTTGTTTTTACTATTCAAGACGGAACAACTATTACATACAATGACCCACGGCGATTTGGCATGATGTTTTTTGTTGAGACAGGCAAAGAACACAATCATAAGGCCTTTTTAAATATGGGCCCCGAACCATTAAGTAATGATTTAAATGCCATTTACTTGATACAAAAATTAATAAACAAAAAATCACCTATAAAGACAGCTCTTCTTGATCAATCAATTGTTGCAGGGATTGGTAACATTTATGCATGCGAAGCCCTCTATCGCGCCAATATAAGCCCTTTAAGGCCATCAAATGATATCACGGAAGAAGAGGCAACAGAATTAATAATCTATATCCGAGATATTTTAAACGAGGCTATCATATCTGGGGGATCATCCCTACGTGACCATAGGCAAGCTGACGGCACTCTTGGTTATTTCCAACACACATTTGATGTCTATGATCGCGAAGGTCAAACATGCAAGATTACAGGTGACAAAATCATACGCATAACACAATCGGGACGATCAACATTTTACTGCCCTGAAAAACAAATGTAATATGATCTCCATGAGATTCTTATTGTTTTTATTATACTTGACCGCTTCACCAGCCTTTGCACAAAATGCAATTCCCTATTTTGATAATATACCTGTTCTTGATGGATTAACGGTGATGAATGATGATATTTTGGTTTTTGACAAACCAGAAGGCCAATTTATAGAGGTGTCCCTGTGGTGTGAGGACAGTTGCGCTAATCCCCATAAAATCTATGCTCAGTATCGTAAAATTTTTCAAAATTTAGGATGGTTTGCCGATGATACAATGGGATTTCATAAAAATGGAAAACATATTTATATGGAATTACAACAATCTTCAAAAAACGATCCTTCATTAATAATAACTTTCCGTTCAAAGGGTTAGCTTATTTAGGAAAAAATACTTTTATTTTTTTCCACAGTTTTTCTTGACATCCAGTGCCTCGAGCGATAAAACCGTGCAGTTAAATAAATTGATTTGAAAAGAGAATAAACACCATGGCTAATCACAAGTCCGCAAAAACAAGAATTCGTCGTAACGCACGACGCGCCGTTATTAACGGTAATCGTATGTCACGCATCCGTACATTTCTTAAAAATGTTATGACGGCAATTGATTCAGGTGATGCTAAGGCCGCGGATGATGCATTACGTGCAGCACAACCTGAATTGTATAGAGGCGTTTCAAAAGGCGTCTTGAAGAAGAAGACTGTTTCACGCAAAATGTCACGCCTTTCGGCACGCATTAAAACGTTAAAAACAGCCGCTTAAAAATATAAATACCCCTCATTATTATTGAGCGTTAAGAAGGAAACTTTTTAACGCTTAAAATGCATCCGTATCAATAGGTTAGATAATATAATTTCTTTTTAAAAAAAGAATCATTTTATCCCTTGAAATTATCCACAAGACTTTTTATGGTCAAAATATATCCAGTCAAATTGCTGACGATAAAAAACAAAGACTAAAGACGTAAAACTTTAGAAAATGTCAGCTATAACACCAAAGGCTTAAACCTTTGGCCGTCAAAATACGTGTATTTTGATGACTGTTTTGTTGTGTTTATTTTAGGAGAAAATAAACACATTAATTTTTTATAGTTTGGGAAGGAAAAACGAATGAACACAAAAGGGGTAGGCGATATGACATCATCAAATGTTGTTGCAATGACAAATTTTTCGGCAGAGCCAACAACAGAGATTTTGAATACATGGAAAAATGTATATAAGGCCATGCGTGATGAATTTGGTGAAGGTGTATTTCGTAGTTGGTTAAAGCCAATGGAACTACAAGCCTACTATGAAGGTACAATGGAAATATCTGTCCCTACACGTTTTATGCGTGACTGGATTCAGAGCCATTATTCTGAACAAATTTTACAACTATGTTCTGTACAAAATAACGATGTAACTCGCCTTCAATTTGTTGTCGCAGTTCAAAATCAAATCCAAGTTGAAGAAAGTGCAAAAGCCGCCCTTGCCTCTCCACAAGCAAACAAAAACATTTCAAATTCTACGAAAAATGATGAACAGGAAGATTTATCCGCACCTTTAGATCCTCGTTTTACATTTGATACATTCGTCGTTGGTGAACCTAATGCATTTGCACACGCTGCATGTCGTCGTGTCATTGATGCTGATGGAACACCATTTAACCCTCTATATATTTATGGTTCTGTTGGTCTTGGTAAAACACACCTTATGCACGCAATGGCCCACGCCCTTCGTGAAAAAGGAAAAGGTGAAGTTGTCTATCTTTCTGCTGAAAAATTCATGTACCAATTCGTTAAAGCTTTACGTGCAAACGATTCTATGGCGTTTAAAGATAAATTACGTAATGTTGATGTCTTAATGATTGATGATATTCAGTTCATTGCAGGCAAAGAATCGACACAAGAGGAATTTTTCCACACATTTAACGCCTTGGTCGATAATGGAAAATTAATTATTATTGCGGGTGATCGCGCGCCAATGGATCTTGATGGTCTGGACGAACGCCTACGTTCACGCATGGGTTGGGGATTAGTTGCAGACATTCGTCCATCGACACTAGAATTGCGATTAAACATTGTTAAACACAAGGCTGGTTTAATGAATTTAACATTGCCAGAAGACGTTGCTGTATTTCTAGCAAACAAAATCACATCAAATATCCGTGAATTAGAAGGCGCCTTAAACCGCCTAGCGGTTCAAGCAGATATGTCAGGTAAAGCGATCACATTAGATGCAGCAACCGACATCTTGTCAGATGTTTTACGTTCATATGAACGTCGTATTACAATTGATGAAATTCAACGCCAAGTAGCGGAATATTACACGCTTCGTCTATCGGATATGCATTCTGCACGTCGTAGCCGTAATGTTGCACGTCCACGCCAAATCGCAATGTATCTGTGCAAAAAATTAACACCTAGATCACTACCAGAAATTGGTCGTAAATTTGGTGGCCGTGACCACACAACGGTAATGCATGCTGTTCGCAAGGTTGATGAACTGATCGATGGTGACATTTCATTTGCTGATGAGGTCAAAACACTGACACGTAAACTAAAAGGATAATACTTCCCTTTTAAATAAAGGTGTTTAGTAAATCCCGCCTGTGCCCTGCAAGGTGGGATTTTCATTTTGGGGTTGTGGTTGAACATTTCTCTCAGGATACTGAAATTCACCATTATTATTTGTCGGGATTTGATTAAACAAATCCATATAGTTCATATCTGGCTCATCAAACACAACCGTTTCACCACCATAAACCGTTTGTTGATTATCTGGAGTTTCACCACTCATAAAAGATTCCCAAATTACATTTGTGTCCCCTGGGTAAGCGCGACGACCTGTTTTTGCATTTACTTGAATCATACTCACCCCTGATGGTGCACGAAATGGCAGTGGTTCAATTAGATTTTTAGCAGATGCCTTTTCTAAAAATTCTTTAATAATAGGAAGAGCAACGGATGAACCAGTTTCCTTGCGTCCTAATGATTTTGGTTGATCAAATCCAACGTATGCTCCAAAAACAAGATCAGGCGTGACGCCCAAAAACCATGCGTCCTTAGAATTGTTTGTTGTGCCTGTCTTACCCGCCACAGGAAAACCAATATTCCGCAAACGTACACCCGTTCCACGTTGTACGCCGCCTTCTAAAATAGACACCATTTGATATGCACGTTGCGGTTCCGTCACTTTTTCACGTGTGTCATTAACATGGGGAACAGCCATATTGTCCATCCATCTAATTTTTGGACCACAAGTTAAACATTGCCGATTATCATTTTTATAAACCGTTTTCCCATATCGATTTTGAATACGATCAATAAAGCTTGGTTCAATTTTTTTACCACCATTAACCAACATTCCATATGCACTGACCATTCTCATAAGCGTCGTTTCATTTGACCCAAGTGAGGATGCCAAATTTTTCTGCATGTTATCGTAGATACCGAATTTTTTTGCCGTTTCGGCAATTACATCCATACCAATTTTATCTGCCAAACGTACTGTCATTACATTACGTGATTTCTCAATACCAACACGCAATGTTGTTGGGCCATAAAATTTATCCGAATAATTTTGTGGACGCCATAATGGTAACCCTGGCCCTTGTTCAAATGCTACAGGTGCATCCATTACAATTGTCGCAGGTGTCATACCACTTTCCAAGGCTGTTAAATAAATAAATGGTTTAAACGATGACCCCGGTTGGCGCTGCGCCTGTGTTGCACGGTTAAATTCAGATCGCTCATAATCCCATCCACCTTGAATGGCCAAAACACGTCCCGTATGCGGATCCATAATTGATATAGCACCTTGTATTTTTGGCACCTGACGAATGCGATACAATGATTCATTTTCATCATCCTTTGTCACCATAATCACAGCACCTTTTTTTAAATTAACGCCCGCCCATGACACACCGCCTTGGCTTAATTTTCCTTTATCTCCCTCCGCAAAACGAATTTCACGATCACCAAAATAAAGTGCCAATTTCCAATCAGGTAACATTCCTTGTTGAATTTTGACGGCCGCAAGTTTTGTTTTCCAATCATTAAAATTATCAATCATTTTAACAGGGCCGCGATATCCATGACGAATATCATAGGCAACCAGACCATTACGCAAAGCCTCCTCCGCAATTTTTTGCAATTCAGGATCAATCGATGATTTAACAATCATACCCTGTTTGTACAAACCATCATTTCCAAATTCTTTTTGTAACTTACGGCGAATTTCTTCCGCAAAATACGGCGCGCGTACATTACCCTCAAGCGTTGAAAGATCGACCGTGACTAATTCCACCGCTTTGGCTTTTTCCGCATCATCATCACTAATAAAGCCATCTTTCAATAACCTGCCAATAACCCAATTACGGCGATCCGTTGCACGTTGTTTTTTACGTGTGGGATGATAATTATTTGGTGCCTTTGGCAAGGCGGCTAAATATGCGGCCTCCTCAATCGTTAAATCATCCAATGATTTGTTAAAATAATTTTGCGACGCCGATGCAACACCATACGTCCCAATACCAAGATAGATTTCATTCAAATAAAGTTCTAACAAACGATCTTTTTCCAAGGCACGTTCCATTCGAATGGCCAAAATTGCCTCTTTAATTTTACGTTCATACGAGCGTTCATTGGTAAGCAAGAAATTTTTGGCAACTTGCTGCGTAATTGTCGACGCACCTTGTAAATTATTTGGGTTTTTCAAATTGTTAATCATCGCCCGCGCGATACCAACGTAATCCAAACCTTTGTGTTTATAGAAATTTTTATCTTCCGCGGAAATAAATGCTTGTTTAACAAGATCTGGAATAACCTCAATCGGGACAAAAATACGTTTTTCCGTCGAAAATTCGGCCATCAAACGACCATTGCCCGTATAGACACGTGTCACAACATCTGGTTCATATGTTTTGAGAGATTCATAATCCGGCAAATCTTGTCCATAATGGTTAATAACCCATGCAAAACCACCAATTCCGATGATCGCACCCAATATTCCCAAGGACATTAATGTTAAAAAGCCATAGCTTATGAATTTCATGCCTTAAAGGTTAATGAAATCGTATGGCAAAAGAAAGACCTGTTAATCGGCCAATGCAGAATGTTTAGAGATTGGTCCATCCGCACGCCCATGAATAAATTGATCAACGTAATCATTGCCTGATTTATCCAGTTTTTTGATATGATCGCTCCAAATCATCTCACCTTCATAAATCATTGATACATGATCTGCGATTTTACGTGCCGATGCCATATCATGTGTAATGGTTAAGGCCGTTGCACCTAAATCCTTTACACATTGAACAATCAAATCATTAATGACATCCGCCATAATAGGGTCAAGCCCCGTTGTTGGTTCATCAAAAAAGATAATTTCCGGATTTGTTGCAATCGCACGTGCCAATGAAACACGTTTTTGCATTCCTCCTGATAATTCAGCCGGAAATAAATCAGCAACCTTTGATCCTAAACCCACGGCTTGTAATTTTTCAATCGCGATCGGGCGGGCTTCATCCTTACTCATATTTTCTGCATGAATAAGACCAAAGGCAACATTTTCCCAAACTGGCAGTGAATCAAACAAGGCCCCACCTTGGAACAACATACCAAATTTTTTCATCATGGTGTCACGGTCTTGTTCACCCATGCCAACCGTTTCTTTACCATCAATCAGGATTGATCCACTGTCAGGTGTAAGCAACCCCAAAACACATTTTAATGTGACTGATTTTCCTGTTCCTGATCCACCAATAATGACCATCGATGTTCCTTTTTCGATATTCAAATCGACACCGCGCAGGATATGTTTATCCCCAAACGATTTACAAACACCCTTCATTTGAATTTTATAATCAGTCATTAAAATAAAGCCTGCGTTAGAACATAGTTAAATATCAAAATCAAAATCGCGGATGAAACAACCGCGTTTGTCGTGGCCAAACCAACACCCTGCGCACCACGACCAGAATTATAACCGTGGTAACATCCCATAACGGTTACGATTAAACCAAACATACACGCCTTTACAAGACCTGAAAAAACGTCATTAAATTGCACAAAATCAATTGTTTGATTGAGGTAAGATGCTGATGAAAAATCCAACACATACACCCCAACAAGCCATCCCCCCATCACACCAATAATATCGGCAATAAAGACCAACGCAGGTAACATCACCACACCCGCCATGACACGTGGAACAACCAAATATTTCATCGGATTAACATTCAATGTGCGCAATGCATCAATTTGTTCTGTAACACGCATTGTACCAATTTCCGCTGCGATTGATGCACCAACGCGCGCCGCCAACATTAACCCAGCAAGAACAGGAGCTAACTCACGTGTAATTGTTAAAACAACAACATTCGCCACCGCACCCTCGGCATTAAATCGTGCAAAACCTGTATATGATTGCAACGCAATCACCATTCCCGAAAATAACGCCGTCATTCCGACCACAGCCAAAGAGAAAAAACCAATTGATAAAAATTGCTTTAATATTTGTGATCCATACCATGGCGGTGTCAACGCATGACGAACCGTATCAAACATAAAGAATGATATTTTTCCAACCATTGAACAAACACCAATGACCATTTGTCCGATAATTTGGCAAAAATTTTGCGCCTGTGTTGCAATTTGCATTTTATTTATCATCTTCGCATATATAAGTGATTTATGAACGTGAAACAATTGATAATTAACGTGTTGCCGATCCATCCTTGACGGTTATTTTTATTTTTTCCGCGGATTGAACCGCGTCTACACCATCTAACAATTGCCCACCCTCGTCATGTAAAACCGCATATCCGCGATTAAGAATGCTTTTATAAGATAATGTTTCCAACATACGATCAAGTCCACTGACTTTATCCGCGCGTTCAGGAATAATACGCGTACCGGCCTGTTTCATTCGTTCGAATAAGTTATCCAAAGACAATTGTCCTTGATCCAAAACGGCTTGTGGTGTTTTTAACCGTCCACCAAGCGATAGTAATTTTTTATCCTGAACATCAACATTACGCATAAATGCATTATCAAGTTTGTGTGAAAGCGCATCATATCTTTGTTCCAACGGTTCGATCTGACGATGCGGATGATCCAATACGCGTGATGAAACATGCAAATTTTGTGATAAATTTTCAATTAAACGTTTTAAAGACTGCCTCAAACGAGCTCGATAGTCATCCATCGTCGCCCAAATATTATCGATAACAGGTACTGCCATTTCCGCCGCTCCCGTGGGCGTAGGTGCACGACGGTCAGACACATAATCAATTAGCGTTGTATCCGTTTCATGTCCAACCGCGGATATAACAGGAATGGTTGATGCAGCGACCGCACGAACAACATTTTCCTCGTTAAACGCCATGAGATCTTCAATGCTTCCACCACCACGTGCCACAATAATAAGATCAGGGCGATTGCGATCGCTCGCTTTATTAAACCCTTCTATCCCCCGTGTAATTTGTACATCAGCTCCAACGCCTTGCACCTGTACCGGCCATACCATCACGCGGCATGGAAAGCGATCGGATACGCGGTGAATAATATCACGGATAACCGCACCCGTTGGTGATGTCACAACCCCGATTGTTTTTGGTAAAAATGGAAGTGGTATTTTGCGATCTTCATCGAATAAGCCTTCGGCGGCTAATTTTTTCTTACGATCCTCTAGTAATTTAAGTAAGGCACCTTCGCCCGCCAATTCCATTGATTCAACAACCAATTGATATCGTGATGATCCCGGGAATGTTGTCATACGCCCAATGCATATAACCTCCATGCCTTCTTCTGGCTTTATCGACAATTTTTGAACAGAGCCACGCCAACACACAATATTCAAAACGGACGATTCATCCTTAAGATCACTATAGAAATGACCTGACTTTGCCAATGTCACACGGGACAATTCACCACGAACACGTACATGAGAAAACGATGTTTCAACCGTTTGTTTTAACGCACGAGAAATATCAGAAACGGAAAATTCAGGAACATTTTGAATCATCGATACTGATTTCCTATCTCCACGCCTTAACGCGCCCTTCATTACCCAAAGTATATAGACCGCCTTTTGCCAAGGCTGGCATTACGAATACATCAGAATCAATATCCCACTCATTCAACAATGATCCATCAATTGGGCTATACATATGTGCCTCACCATGAGAACCAAAAACAATCAGATTTCCACCGGCAAGCATTGGTCCGTTCCAATGGATAATTCCTTCACGATCACTCACATCTTCATAACGTGGTAGCGCGATTTGCCACATGACGTGGCCATCCTTACGATCCAACGACACTAATGTGCCTTGCGATTCAACGACATAAATACGGTTTCCTGATACCCATGGCGTTGATGCACTGCCGATTGGGGCCTGCCATATAATTTTTCCCGTACGTGCATCAATTGCATTCATACGATTTGTATATGACACCGCATACACAACACCACCGTCAATAACTGGCAATGCTCGGATATCAGACAAGGCAGTGCGCCCCGCAACACGTGCAAGCGGAGATAAATTTTCACTCCACAATTCAACACCAGTATCAATTTGAAGTGCGTAAATTTCACCCGATCCATAGGCCGTGATAATCGCATCACGTGAGATTGCAGGTGTTGATGCGCCCAATACACCAGCATCACTGTCTAACCCACGGTGTTTCCACAACACTTCACCGTTTTTACTGTTTAGCGCCAGTGTTTGATTATCCATTGTTACAACAAACACACGACCAGGAATAGCCGACGGTGCCGCGCGAATAGGCGTTTTTGTTTCTGTACGCCATAATACAGATCCATTATCAGGGTTCAGCGCAATAACCTCATTAAACCCGTTGGTGACAAAAATCATACCACCCGAAAATGCGATTCCACCACCGATAACCGTTTCGTCTTCACCAAATTTAATGACATTAGCATCCCATAATTTTGCACCCGTGCTTGCGTCCAGCGCGACGACCTCGGCACCATTATTCAACACAAATACTTTACCATCTGCCATAATTGGCGCAGATACCAATGGCAGACGATCATCACCACCTGCACCGATAGATGTTGACCATTGACGTTTGGGTTCGTCCTTTGTGAACGTCAAATGTTTCATAGCATGATTAGGATACCCACCGACCTGTGGCCAAAATTCATTTTCCCATGAGGAAACAAGATTAATATCCGTGTCTTCTCCACCTTGTAAAGATTGTGGTAACGACACCACATTTTTATTTTCACTGCCATCAAGACCAAATTGAGTATTCGGATCTTGCTGTAATGTTTTTTCAAAATCATAAAGGGACAAACGGTCACCTTCTAATGTTGATTTTTCGACTTCTGGTCCAAGCAAGCTATCAATCGTGCCACATGCCGATATCATTAAAACAGATGCTAATAAAAACGCTTTTAATTTCATTATGATTTATCCTCGCCTTTATTTAATTTCGCCTGATAAATTTGACGATAACTATCCACTTCAGATTTTAATGATGGAACTGTATCTAACTGCTCGCCTTCCAAATCATTTAAAATATCCAACGCCTTATCATATGATTCCATCGATGCGTACATCATCGCGCCTTCAACCGTCATAATCAGGAAAAATGGATTATTTCGACTGTCCGCTACATCCAACATCTCTTCAACAATTTCATGCCTATCGTCATTTTTTGTTGCATCGAATCGTGTTCTCAATTTTGTCCACTCGGCCATGACATCATAATATTTTGGCAATCCACCATCGCTGGCATCGACCATTAAATTATGAATTGTCGATGATGTAATTTTAGACGACGCGCCATCCGTATTGACCAATTGACCCGCCGCAATCATTTTTGCAATCGCATCATATGATCCTGACAATTCATCACCTTGCGTTGCCAAGGATGCAGGCCCCTTTTGTTGCATTGTAATTAACGCCTGTGTTTGGCTTTCATAAACAGATGTACGCCAACTTTTCCAACCGACACCAATCATCGTTCCAAAAACAACCATAAGAGCAACCCCGATGATCGTTGCGCCCCATTCTTCCCACAATTTTTGCAACTCTTCTTGGCGTAATGTGTCATCTGCTTCTTTCAAAAGAAGTTCAGCTGCCAAATCTTCTTCAGGAGTACTCTTATTCTTATCAGTCATTTTTGTCGCTTTTTCATCTATTTTTTGTTAGACTGAGTGTAATGACAGAAAAATTTCCGTCAACAGGATTAAGTGGTGTTCATTCATGCGTGTTTACCCATGGGCAATTAAGGCAGGTCTTGGCCGCCTATGCCGAAGGTGTATTGAATAAAGGGTGGAAAGATTACGCCATAACATCCGACAAAAATCAAACAACATTTTGCGTTGTTGAGCGTGGGAATGGGACAGCCATGGCAGTTATTTATTCTATTTCCCGCACAAAATCCAAAAACAAAGACTTTTATCGCGTGTTTGATGGTCAAAAACAGATATTTCGATCTGAAAACTTCCTCGAAACCATCAATATTTTCCGTGAAATTGGTAAAATCGGCACAAAAAAGTCAGGCAAGTTAAAAGTTATTAAGTAAATTTAATTGACATGACATAATTTCATCTGCTTTTATAAAATAAAAACGGTGGAAAAAATTATGGCACTAAACAGTATCGGATTAATCGAAGGCACTCCAGGGGCAAGTCGATTAGAAAACGCATCTATTAAAACAGATTTTGCACAAGCCTTACAAGAAAAAGGGCGTATATCTTACAGGCTGTCTAACGCTCATGGCACCCTAAAACAAGACGCACAAAACGCCTTAAATGTTAGTGACACTTATTTAGGAAAACCTCGAGCACAAATTATCAGAGAAAAACGCAAAGCAGCTTCTCAAAAAAATGAGAACTACAGAAAAGCTCAAGCAGCCTTCGAAGAAGCCAAAACATTAGAAAAAGAAGCAAAAAGAGATAAAGTAATTGGACAAGTACAACAGATTTGCGGCCGCATTCTTGGTCGCAGAGCATCTGCGTTACCTATTCTTACGTGTTAAATTTAATTATTTTTCTAATCTAATAAAAATAAAAGGACTAAAAATAAATTATGGGTGATGTTGTTGTATTAAATGCGTTTAAAAAATCTACGACATCAGCACGCCCTGATAATAATATTCAAACAGCCTTTAGACAGCATGAAATACGTACCATTGGCGATATTCGCACCCACCTAATGGATATAGGATTTACAAAAAATCCAACACCTAAATTTTCAGCATATCCTGATAAAGAACAAAAAAATAATCGCATAACACTCGAAATCGATGTCGCAGACCCCGAATATAGAGAAAAATTTGGTGAATTTTTTGAAATTACAATCACAAAATATCAAAATCAGGAAAACCAAAATATATTCGTCATGGAGACACCGCTTAGTAAATCATCTGGAAATTTTGGTCGTGTTATTCGTTTCGTCGAAAATTTTATCGCAACAAACTTGCGACCAGAACACACATTACCAAAAGCTCTTGTGGCCTCTTTATAATTGCTACTATCCATTCAATATTTAACTCTCTAAAATACCCAACACATGGCGTATTTATCTTCATTATCTCTCACTGGTTTTCGGAATTATAATTCCACGTCCATAAACGGTTTAAACAACCAATTTATTGTCCTCATCGGTGATAATGGCGCAGGTAAAACCAACTGTTTGGAAGGAATAAGCCTTCTATCTCCCGGTCGTGGATTACGTGGAGCAAGCGTTAATGATTGCCAATCACAAACATGCCCAACACCGTGGGCCGTATCAGGGAAAATTACGGATCATGATGACGATAAAACGCATTTAGGCGTTGGACGTAATCCAGACAACCCATCAAAAAAAATTATCCGCGCCGATGGCGATACGATTAAAAATCAATCTGACCTTGGTGATATTCTACGCACCATGTGGTTAACACCACAAATGGATGGATTGTTTTTACAATCATCATCCGAACGTAGGCGGTTTTTAGATCGCTTGGTCGCCACATTTGATCCTGCACACGTTGGACGCATGACGCGCATGGAAAAGGCCACACGTGAAAGATTAAGCATCCTAAAACAAGCGCACGAAAAAAACATGATCGCGAATGCTACATGGCTGAGTGGGCTAGAAAACATCATGGCCGAAACATCCATCGCCATATCCATTGCAAGATCGGAAACAATCCAAAAATTACAACACATCATCGACAATGATTTTTTCAAAAATTTTCCAATTGCACAGCTGAACTTACACGGTGATTTAGAGACCGCCATTACAAATAAATCAGCCTTAGAGGCCGAAGATTACGCCCGTGAAAAATTTGAAAATATGCGCGATGTTGATGGCCAAATTGGCCGAACCCATTTTGGCATCACACGCACCGATATGGTTGCAACCTATACCGAAAAAAACGTCAATGCTGCGCAATGTTCAACCGGTGAACAAAAAGCGCTCTTAACAACGATCATCTTGGCGCACGCGCAAATGGTAGAAAAACGTTACGGAGTACCGCCTGTACTATTATTTGACGAGGTATGTGCGCATTTTGACGCTACAAAACGTGATTCTCTATTTGAAATTCTCAATGATTTCGGTGGTCAAATATGGCTCACGGGACAAGATGAAACGGCATTTTCATCCATTCAAAATAAGCAAAGAATTACGATTCAGGACAACCTTCTTTCCCATTGTGAATAAACATTAAAAAAATCACAAAAAAGCTAGGGAATATCTGGCTTTTTGATATAGTGAATCGTTAAAAATCAAAGGATATATTACATGAGCGATAACGCCGTAGAAAAAATTGAAAACGAAGCCCCAAATAACGCTGAATATGGTGCAGATTCCATTAAGGTTTTAAAAGGGTTAGACGCCGTTCGCAAACGCCCAGGAATGTATATTGGTGACACTGACGATGGGTCAGGTTTGCACCACATGGTTTACGAAGTTATCGATAACGCCATTGATGAATCATTGGCGGGTCATTGTGACCGTGTTTTGATTACATTGAATGCCGACGGATCAGTCACCGTAAACGATAATGGTCGTGGTATCCCTGTTGGTATGCACAGCGAAGAGGGAATTTCCGCGGCAGAAGTTATTATGACTCAATTGCACGCTGGTGGTAAATTTGACCAAAACTCCTATAAAGTTTCAGGTGGTTTACATGGGGTTGGGGTATCGGTTGTAAATGCATTGTCCGAGTGGTTAACCTTGCGTATTTGGCGCGATGGAAAAGAACATTTCATCAAATTTAAACATGGTGAATCTGTTGCCCCATTAGAAGTTGTTGGCGATGCCAATGGTCAAAAGGGTACAGAGGTTACATTTTTACCGTCCACCGACACATTTACAAAAACTGTATTTGATTTTGCAACATTAGAGGATCGTTTCCGTGAACTTGCTTTTTTGAACAGTGGTGTAAATCTTATCTTCCGTGATAAACGTGAAGACGAAGCAAAAGAATCTGTCTTACATTACGAAGGTGGAATTGAAAGTTTTGTTGAATGGTTAAACCGTTCAAAAACACCAATTTTCCGCCCATCAATTTCTTTAACAGGTGAATCAGATGGTATTACGGTTGAGGCCGCAATCGAATGGACCGACGCATATCATGAAACGACGTTATGTTTTACAAATAACATTCCACAACGCGATGGTGGTACTCACCTTGCTGGTTTCCGTGGCGCGTTAACACGTACAATCAATAATTACGCGAATGAAACAGGATTACTGAAAAAAGAAAAAGTGTCCCTAAACGGTGAAGACATGCGTGAAGGTATGACATGTGTCTTGTCTGTTAAAGTTCCTGATCCTAAATTTAGCTCACAAACAAAAGATAAACTTGTTTCATCCGAGGTTCGCCCAGTCGTTGAATCCGCGGTTGGTGCGGCATTGGCACAATGGTTTGAAGAAAACCCGAATGACGCCAAAAAGATCGTGATGAAAATTGTTGAGGCAGCGACAGCACGTGAAGCAGCGCGTAAAGCGCGTGACCTAACACGTCGTAAAGGCGCACTGGACATTGCATCCTTGCCAGGAAAATTGGCGGATTGTCAGGAACGTGACCCAGCGCTATCCGAAATTTTCATCGTTGAGGGGGATTCCGCGGGCGGATCAGCGAAACAAGCTCGTCACCGTAAAAACCAAGCCATTTTACCATTAAAAGGTAAGATCTTAAACGTTGAACGTGCCCGTTTTGACCGTATGTTAGGGTCTCAAGAAATTGGTACAATGATTACCGCAATGGGGACAGGCATTGGCCCAGACGAATTTAACATCGAAAAATTGCGCTATCACAAAATTGTTATCATGACCGATGCGGATGTTGATGGATCACATATTCGTACATTATTGCTAACCTTCTTCTTCCGTCAAATGCCAGAAGTGATCGAGCGTGGATATCTCTATATCGCGCAACCACCACTTTATAAGGTTAAAAAAGGTAATTCATCCGAAACTTACCTTAAAGACGACGACGCGATGGAATCATATTTGTTTGATCAGGCATCAAATAATGGCGCCATTGAATCTAACGGTGAAGTATTGGCCAGCGGCGAACAACTGCGCAAACTTTTGGATGATATGGTTGCCGCGAAAAACGCAATTGAATCATTGGCCGCGCGCACAGGATCAATCGATATTGTTGAACAAACCGCAAATATTGGTGGATTAACCGATGCCGTTTTGGATGATATCGCCCTAGGTGAGAAACTTGCAGCGGAAATCCAAGAACGCCTTAATGCAAACGCATCTAAAAATCAAAAATCATGGAAAGTATCATTTACACCTGTTGGTGGATATGTATTTGACCGTAATTTACGTGGTGTATCGGAAAATCACCGTATTTCCGCGGAACAAATCAGATCAACACAGGCTGTACGCCTCACCAAACGCGCGGACATCCTTCGTGATTATTTCACACAACCTGTAACCATCACGAACAAGGGTGAGAAAATCGCCGTTGTAAATGGTGCATCGGCTTTAATATCCGAAGCCATCGCATTGGGGCGCAAGGGTACGCAAATTTCAAGGTATAAGGGTCTTGGTGAAATGAACCCTGACCAATTGTGGGAAACAACATTGGACCCTGATGCACGTACATTGTTAAAAGTGTCCGTTCAAGATGCGATCAAGGCCGATGAAATCTTTACACGCCTGATGGGCGATGTGGTTGAGCCACGCCGTGAATTTATCCAAGATAACGCACTAAAAGCGAACGTTGACTTGTAATTTCTTAACGGAGGAGCTCTTTCAAACGCTCTTCCGCATCCTCATATGTTTCTGTATCGCCTTGTTTTTTAGCTTCGACCATAATCATGCCAAATAATTTCTGTGGATTTTGTTTCCAGTATTTGAGATACAAACCCGATTTTAAAATAATGTACGCGTCTTCTGTACGTGTCATGTAATTTACCAAATCAATGCGTGCGGACACATATGATGGATCAATTTTTAAAACATTTTCCCATGCTGATGTTGCCCCTGCAATATCACCCTCGCGTTTTAAAACATGACCGCGATAATATAACGTTTCAACATTCCATGGATTGAGGGATTTTGATTGATCTAAATACCCATTCAATTCGCTCACTACATCCGATTGAGGTGCGGTAATCATTTTTGCATCCCATAAACTCATCAAAAGTGACGCTTGAAATATAGGAACGACAGGATGCGACCCCATCGACACCATATCCATCTTATTTATTTGCGCCCGAAAATCATTCAAATCCGATTGATTAGATGCATTTTTCAAATCAATCATCGTGCGCGTTTCAACAATTTTTTGCGCTTGTAACGCTATTAAAACAATCAAACAAACTATCGCTATTTTGTTCATATATGTTTTTTTCACCACCGCATTTTCACCATCATGTTTCATATAATCGATCAATATGATGCCCGTTATCAGCCATAATGACGGTAATAAAATAACCGTGGTGAACATCGCGCACCCCGCTATAAAAACAAACAACGAGAGCGGCAATAATAATCGTGATTTATTCTCTTCTCTTGCCACGACAAAACTCTTTACCACGGTAAATGCTAAAATGGTGAACGGTATAAGGACAAGCAATCCCATTTCCAGTATCAAATGGAGAATATCATTGTGACCATGTAATCCTGAAGCAGGATCCGTTGGCAAGCGGTAGTGCGTGTAAACGTCCTTAAACGTTCCTATACCATTACCAAAAACAGGATTGGTAGACTGAATTGCATCAACAACACCGCGCCAAATATTAAACCGTGGTCCAGCGGATCCTGAATGTATATTCAATGTTTGAGAAAACATTTCTGCTGATACAAACATTTTCACGGATAAAAATATAGCCACACCCCCCATCGAAAGAAGCATTACTTTTAGTAAAATTTCTTTTTTTGGCATATAATTTATATACATCAACGATACGAATGCGATCACGATCGGCAATCCCAACATCACTCCACGTGCAGATGTTGTAACAATTCCTGCCCATACCAGCATAGTAATTACACCATATAATGACAATTGAATTTTATTTTTAGTCGTTAAAAATAAATTCCATGCAATCAGGAAACCTACTCCCAAAAAGACAGCCAAACTGTTTGGATTAGCAAAAGAACCGTTCGCTATAATTTTATAATGTCCTGTTTGCGTGTAGAATTGGTACAGGGCATACCCCCCTAAACCAGCGCTTAAAGCTAGCAATGTATTATAGAAAAACCGACGATTTATACTTCCGTTCAGAGAAATCATCACTATTGGCAAAATGAGGTAAGTTGACAATATAGATATGCTGCTATGTGCTATGCTCGACATCGCAACCGATAACACGCACATCCCGATGAAAAGGAATGCAAAAACTGTATACTCATTGATAGAAAAATTATGTTTACTGTGTGATACACCACAAAGACAAATAACCCATAACACAATAAACCCTGCACCATGAGCCATATACGACCAATCGGGCAATTGTACCAAAAACAACCCCAGCGCGGCGCATAATAACGTGGTAATCCATGTATGTGATAACATCATGAAAAACAGTGTACCCGATTTATACAAAAGGAAAATGGGGAGTTCTGTTGCGAGGTCTCTCCCCAACCCCACCTAGAGACTCAAACCCCTAGGAATTTATGCGACTCGCTTAAGCGGCAACAGCAGCAATAGTGCCATTGTCGTTAGCAGCAGTCATAGGAGCAAAGTTATCGTTTGCATCTATAAAAAATGATCCTGTATACGGGGGTATCTGCCCGAACGCCGAAAATTACCTTTATTACGCGTGTCGATCCTGTTTCGACCCCATAAAAACACACAAATTATATGTGCTTTTGGTGGAGTCGCCGGGTACTGCCCCCGGGTCCACGACGCCTATTCCGCAACAACGTTTAGCGTCATAACCAATTGCTTGGTAACCACAGTATAACGCAACATAAGTACATACACAATAATTGTTGCGGATATTAAGACTCATTTTCTTGTATATTTTTTCAAACATTCTTACGCTTATAAAAAATAAAAAGGAATCATCGCTAATGTCCCAATACGAAAATTTATGTCGCAATATCGTTGATAATGGTCATTGGATTGAAAACAAACGTACGGGAAAACGTTGCCTAACCGTTATCAATGCGGATTTACAGTATAATGTTGGTGCAGGTGAATTTCCATTGGTCACAACACGTAAATCATATTGGAAGGCAGCCATAGCCGAATTTTTAGGCTATATCCGTGGATATGATAACGCCGAGCAATTTCGTAACATCGGGTGTAAAACGTGGGACGCCAACGCCAATCAAAATGATGTATGGCTTAATAATGAACACCGCAAGGGTGAAGATGACATGGGTCGTGTTTATGGTGTGCAGGGACGCTCATGGACAAAGCCAGATGGTGGTCATGTCGATCAATTGCGAAAAATTGTCGACAATTTAACCAATGGAACCGATGACCGTGGTGAAATTTTGTCCTTTTATAACCCAGGTGAATTTCACATGGGATGTTTGCGTCCATGTATGCACACACATACATTTTCATTAATTGGTGACACCCTTCATTTGACCAGCTATCAACGATCATGCGATGTGCCATTGGGATTGAATTTTAATATGGTACAGGTTTATTTCTTCCTTGCGATTATGGCACAAATTACAGGACATAAACCTGGCATGGCATATCATAAAATTATCAATGCGCATATTTATGAAGATCAGCTAGAGCCCATGCGTGACATCCAACTAACCCGTGAACCGTTCGAAGCCCCAACATTCCACATCAATCCAGATATCAAATCACTGGAAGATTTGGAAACGTGGGTCACAACAGATGATTTTAGTGTCGAAGGATACGAATTCCACGAACCAATTAAATATGCCTTTGCAGTATAAATTATTTTAAATGCGCCGCCAATGGAGATGTAGAACGAACACTCAAACTGCATGTCCTACGAAATCCAAACAACATCTTTTGAAGGGTGTTTGCGTCCAACCCCGATTCTTTTCGCGCAAGATCGTCGTCTTTTGTAACAATTACGGCTATATCTAACAGTTGCGAATTCAAAATTGTTTTATCATCACTATTCCTTGCAAAAACATGTCTTAGATTTGAAACAAAATGAATTTGTGACTGTGGCGCTTGATTGGCAATTTTTTGCAAAAACATATCAACATCATCACTTGTTTCACAAACTAGCCCTTGCGCATTCAGAAAATGGATGTAACTCGCGCGCGAGCTATGCAACAAAAAATCAGCCTTCGTATTACGGTCAATAATAGATCTAGGATATTTTTCTGGATGAAAAGCCATATCAAAAACTAGAGCGATAAGCTCTTTACCACTCTGTCCCTGACCATTTAATGCTATGAATATCGGTGTTTGATCACGGGTATTTGACAAATTATCGCGCAAATCAGATGCCATATTAAAGAAAAATCTAATGAACTGATCTCTATCTAAAAAATGTTCGGTATTATGGAATGTCATATTCATTAAAATGCCACAGCTAATTTCGCTGTTTTCTTTTGCTCTTGTTCATTAACAAACATTTGATAATCATGTATTTTATCAATCAATTCACCTGATAACTTTCCTTTAAACCACAAATTATCACATGTTATTTGTTTCTCTGTACGTAATGCATCGCCATTCATCGTATCAAACATCCACCCTTCAAACGCGAACGCTTGACGCTCCTCCATTAATGTGAAATACGCTGTCCGTGGCATAGTGCGGTTAATTCGTTTTGCAATTGCACTAGATTGTTGCTCTCTTATTTCTGAAAATTTTGTAAAACGTTGGTGATGATGGATCATCTCATGAGCTGTCCATAATGCCAAATCATCGACAGAATGATTTACGACCTCTTCTCCATTCAACAAAATACTTGTAGGATGTACATCTGCGCATTCAATAGTGAACTCCTCTTTCAATATAGATAAAGGAATAGGGCTATAAATAGCTGCATTTCCATTAAATTTTTTACGAATATCAATCGGTGTATTATTATTAGCATATCGCAAACCAACATTGACACCATCCTGAATACCCATTTTAAATTGAAGATCACTTACCAAGCGTCGCAATAAATCCATATTAGTAGATCTATTCTTCGAATAATTTCTCCATGATTTATCTACAGCATCAACAGCCATTTTTTGTTCATGCTCAAATGATTGTTCGTATGGAATCGACATCATCAAAAAGACAACCGGTTCAACATATGGTTTGGCCTCATTTGATTTATCATCTACTCCCACAGGCATAACCGTTAATATTTCATGGATTAAGTCGTATTTTTCCGTAGAGGGCATTTGAAAGAGAGCATTCCAAAAATGTTCAATGCCTAATGCATCACACACAAGCGAAACATCGTCACCGCTTATCAAGTCATGTAAATAGCGCCCAAATTGAGAATACATTTGAGATATTTACATTAAACAAGGTGTATATGTCAATATAATAATGCGTGACGCTATGCCTTTTCTACGGTAAAGGTATCTACATGCAAAAAGGACAAATCAAAAATACAGAATGGTTATGGGGTACACATGCGGTTATACACGCATGGCAAAACCCTAATCGTGTTATTCACTCACTGCTCGTGACAGAAAAAACAGAAAAAATCATCAATGAATGCGAGTTACCAAGTGGTTTAAAACGCCCAAAACCAGATATGGTTGACCGCGCAACAATGAGCAAACGCCTACCCAGAGATGTTGTCCACCAAGGAATTGCAGTGCAATGTTCACCATTAGAAGAAACATTCCTATCCGACATTATTATAAAATCAAAAACAAATGATAATATAACACTGGTCATGTTGGATCAGGTCACAGACCCACATAATGTTGGCGCGATATTACGTTCCGCCGCCGCATTTGGCGCATCCGCCATTATTGTCCAATCACGCCACGCACCAGAAATCACAGGCACATTGGCAAAATCAGCCTGTGGCGCGGTTGAACACATCCCCATCATGCGTGAAACAAATTTGTCACGCGCGATAGAGCAATTACAGGATAATTTTTTCAATGTCATTGGTTTGGACGAAGAAGGCCAATACATCAACGATATAGAAAAATCAGGAAAAACATGCCTTGTTATGGGCGCCGAAGGGCCAGGATTACGCCAAAAAGTAAAAGAAACCTGCACATCCTTGCTACGCCTACCAACGGATGGACCTGTACCAACATTAAATGTATCTAACGCCGCGGCGGTTGCCCTCTATTCTTTGAAATAATTTTAATTTTTGTTTCTCTAATACGTGATAATCATTTAAATTATTCCCTATGGGATTATTTGACAAACTATTTAAGGGTGCAAAAGACAAAGCAATCGGCCTAACAAAGCAGGTTCATGAACCCAAACGATACGAAGTAGAACGAGAAAAAGCAAAATCAAAATCTGCACGTGATCGTTTGAAAATTGCCAAAAATCCAAAAACTCATTTAGAAATTTTATATTATCTTGCCGAAGATCAGGATAAGAGCGTTCGTAAAGCCGTCGCATCAAATCCATCAACACCTATACATGTTAGTGAAGTCCTTGCACAAGATGACGAGGTCGATGTTAAAATCGCCCTTATAAAACGTTTAACAGCATTGTTACCCGATTTATCACAAGATCAATACACCCATCTTTATGCTTTTGCTGCACAAGCTCTTGGTATTTTGGCCTTGGATGAAGTTTTAAAAGTTCGTTTAGCACTTTCATCCGCATTAAAAGACGAATTATATGCCCCACCTGAGGTCGCATCACAATTGGCGCGTGATTTAGAACGCCAAGTATCCGAACCTATATTAAAGTTTTGCACTGCAGTCTCCACAGAAACATTAGTCGACATCCTTATCCAACATCCTGAAAGCTGGGTTGTTGAGGCTATCGCAAGCCGCCAAGACATCCATATGGACGTTGCCGGCGCCGTCGTTGAAACCAATCAAACAAAAGCAGGAAAAATTTTGATTGAAAACAAAACTGCAAAAATTTCAGATGAAGACATCGATAAAATTCTACGCCAAGCACCCGAAAAACCCGAATGGCATAAACCACTTGCCCTTCAAACACATCTTCCTGCACGGGTGATGCGCGAAATTATCACATTTGTTGACAGTTCGATCCAAAAATTAATTTTTGAACGTACGGATATGGCGAAAGACATGCGTAATGAATTAATGGATACGGTATCACGACGAGTCAATTTTTTGGTTGACGATAAAGGCAATAGAATTACACCAGAAGAAAAAGCAACATCACTTCAAAAGAGAGATGCATTAGATGATGATTCCATTCGGGATGCACTTGCCCTTCGTGAATATGATTTTGTTTATCATGCATTATCTCTTAAAAGCGATCTGCCATTAAACGTCGTCAAAAAAATGATTGAAACACAATCTCCAAAGGCATCGACGGCTGTGGTGTGGAAAGCAAACCTGTCAATGAGAACAGCATTGGAAATTCAAAAAACAATCGCAAAAATTCAACCGCGAGAACTCATTTACCCGAAAAATGGTGATGAATTTCCTATAGCTGATAGCGATCTTAAATGGCAAATCGACTTCTTTAACGAATAACCAAACCAAACACACCGCGAAACATTATTACTTTTTTTGAACAACTATTCTTTTTTCATTGCGTCCTTTTTGTTTTTATTGTTATGGTAAAAATAAAAAAATGGGAAAAATGACAAATAAAACTGGTGTAATAATTATTCAAGAGGCACTTAAAAAAGCATGCCAACAACCAAAAGAAGCTCCTTCTTGGCGAATAATCGAAGGATTGGGAAAACGATACAAAAGAGATCGAACACAGCGAGATGACCAACGATTTTATGAAGATTTACGCCTGAAGTGTGATTTAGAGCCTGCAGCAGCAAAAATCATAATGCAAAACAGTTCGCAAAAACGTTGCTCTATAAATTTTACTCAAATTAGTGGTTATTTGGGCGAAATAAAGACAAGAAAGCGTTTAGAACCATTATACGATGCACTCGCAGAAGTTGAAACAAGCAATGCCATTATTAAAACGTGTAACGAGGCCATAGACCTTATAGACGCTCAAACAGATACTTTTCATGCATGGACACAAAACACAGAATACCAACAATTTAAAACAGTGTATGGAAAATTACGAAACCAAAAAATAAGACAATCACGACAAACACAACCACAAAGTATTTTAAATGTCCGATAAAAACTTACCTGCCGTGTATAACAACAGAGCGTTTGCCCTCGTTACCACAATACAGCCAGAGAACACTACAGATACCCCACATTCCGATTTCGTAAAAGAGATTGAAAAAACGTTTAATCACCCACATGATGCAATCAATGCTGGCTTACATCCTTTCAAAGCCTATCGTGAAGACGTAGGTGAAACAACATACAATGTTGCTAAAATTCTAGATTGCTCTGAAGAAGAATATAATTTGATGGAAAGTGGTGAACTAGATCTCAAGGTTGAAGATGTTCTTAAATTTTGTCAAAATTTCAACATTCAACCTTATGATCTTATTCCACATGATGCTGGTGCGGCATCAGGGGTTATGCGCGATGCTATGTTGGACGTTTACAATGGTCCATCTCTTCTTTCCACCTCATGTGAGCATACAAAAGAAACATTATTTCTTCTGCTTATGGACGAAGCTTTACCCACACAATCTACAATAAAGTTAAAAAGAATTCGTGATCGCTTTAAAGATCAAGAATTATATGGTCTTACCATTGCATTCGTTGATTTTTTATTAAAACATGACGGTTCACTTCACACTGGATATATTGATGATCATCACAATTTGTTAGAAAATTTTCTTGATGAAGCACGGAGTAGTACTGTCGCATTAGATACAGAAAAGGAAAAAGATTTAACAAGAAAAAAAGAAGAAGCACATGCTCTATACAATCACCTTGGGCAACGTTTATACAGAGATAAGTGGGTGGAAACACATACCCGCCTTTTAACTGCGAAAAAAGTAATGAAGAAAAAGGAACAATTCTATAAATCATACGAAAATAGCCCTTCTGTTTTAGGGCTTGATACATGGCCAGAGCATGGATCAATCATTGTTCAAGGAAAACGACATATGAATTGGAAGCAGGCTCATAAAAGACACGTGATTGCATTAAGACGATACGATGATGCATTACTAGCAATTGCAGACAATACGCGATTACAAAAAAATATTGAAAAACAAATAACAGCCTTAGAAGTATGGGCAAAAGCGAAGGCTGATCTATTACAACGATACACCAACAGGCAAGTAATAATGTACCATCATGACTTCCGTGCAGTTCAACCCTCTAACGCTTCATTTGGTTTAATAAGGGTTATTTCAAAAACTTCATTACCAAATATTAATGGGGTAGATACTCTTGATATTCAAACAAAGGAACCGAACTTAAGGAAGACACTACTTGGCCAGATTGTTCAAGGCCGAAAAACTTCTTTTTCTTTTCAATCGCCCAGTCTGAAACAAATGTTTACACCAAAATAATAGTAAATAAAAAAGTGAGAGACCCCACGGCGTTCCTGTTTTTACCCAGACGTGAAAACAATCCGCGAGATCCCTCAACAAAGATAAGATATAAAATCCCTTACCTTCCTATTCAGTATCCCCTTAAAACTTAAAGACAGTCTGAAAATTCACTCTAATTCGAAACAACAGTACTAGGGGAATTTTATTTAAAATTGAAAATATTTTTATGTCTTTAATTGTTTCAAAATTGCGAATGGAGAATCTTCATCAATTTCGTTCTTTTTTGGCTTCGCGCTGAAATTATTCGCACGTGGCGTTTTTTTCGTATGTGATTTTTTTACATGTTTTGTATCACGTTTCGGTGCCATTTTTGGTTTTGGCCGATCTGATATTTTTCCTTTTTTCAGGAAAAATGTTGCAAGCTCAACCTTCACCTTTGCTTCTTCTGTTGCAGAAGGTCCATCTGTTACCGTTTTCTCTTCTGGTACAGCGATCACAACTTCCTCCGTAGGGGCAGTCTCTTCAACATGTTGTTTTTTGAATCCCATCGATCCTAATATGGCGTACAGATCTTCCTCACCACACCCTAACCATTCCATATGTTTATGTTGTGCCTGAAATTTAAAATCTTTTGATGAATCATAGATATCCGTAATAACTCGATCCAACATATCGATACGAATAGCCATGTTACCAAAAATTGGATACCCAATTGAACGATAATAATTACGATGCACAGCATCTGGATCAATCGTAATCGACACACGACCATCGGCAGGACGTTGCATCGGTAATTTCTCACCATTCCATAGACCAGAGAGGAGTGCACGTAAATTAATAGCCGCTGGCTTTACCAATTCAGGCATAAACACCAAAATTGGCCCCATTTTAATACGTTTTTTGCGGATACCCACGCGTAATTCTGGCGTCAATTCAGGTACGAACTTTTCAATTTCACTGCGGTGAACAACACCCAAATTGTTATAAAGGCATTCACCAATATCCTTCGCCACGCCCTCAAGTGCATATTCACTGTTATCCAACAAATTATATAACGGCGCCAAAACTGTTTTTAGATGACCTTGTAACCAATCACCAATCATACTCATTGCGTGTTTTTGTTGATTATCATCCAAACCGTGTGTTTCAATCAATGTCACCTGCGGTGATAAAATGTCATCTCCCTTAACAATTAAGGCCACCGCATCGCCTGGCAAAGGATTCGTTTTGTTTTCCTGCCATGTTATTTGACCATCTTCGTGCAAGGTAAAACGTCCTGTATCAATACCTATATTTGCCCAATCAACCATACTCTTATTTCTTTCCAATTAATGCCTATGCATTATACTTCATTTCTCAATTGTCTTTTTACGACGCAAAACACCTGTATGCAAGGGAACTCTTTAAAGAGTTGTTAAAATTTTTGCTAGAATAGAATCCAAAACAGGCCATTTATCTTGCGGTACAAAAAATACGATCATTTTCACACCGTAAAAAATCGTTATCGAACAATGTGCTTAGTTTGTTTATCGGTAATGCCGACATCTCAACCCCTTCACGCAACCTCAACCCCATCATCAACCCTTCTTCCAATTGATCTTGAGTATTTAACACCTCAAATGGTTTGGCGCCATGACCATTTTCAAATACGTTATTCATCCATACATCGGGTGCCTTATGCGTACGCGTTGCAACTTTATCTCCATTAGTTAGTGTTAACCGACCATGTGCCCCAGGACCGATGCCAACATAATCTTTGTATCGCCAATAAGTCAGGTTATGCTGACTTTCTTGTCCCCATCCTTGCATAATTTGAAATTTCATACGACGGCATACCGGCCTTGATCATCATTTCTTGCGTCATTAAATACATGTCACCCGCGATATCATAATTGAGCTCCTTCAATCGTCCCACTATCACGTAATGTTTTAAACTGTGTTCCATCTTCTATTGTTAATTGATACAATGACATATGTCCCTTGGCATAGGATAATGCCTCCATTAATTCACATCGCCATTCATCCATCGTTTTGGTCGGGCCGTGCATAAATCAAATCAAATGACACACGATCAAAAATATCATTCGCGATTTTCAATGCATTCAAAGCCTCGGATACTGAATGCTCTCGTCCCAAAAATCTTAATTGATCATCACGCAATGATTGCACACCAACCGATACACGGTTAACACCGACATCATAAAATTCTTTAAATTTTTGTATTTCAATTGATGTCGGATTCGCCTCTAATGTAATCTCACAGTCATTTGCAATAGACCAACACGCATGAATTTTTTCTAAAATATATTGTACCGTTTCTGGTTCCATCAAACTTGGTGTTCCACCACCAAAAAATACAGATGTAACTAATCGATTACCAAGAATATTCGCATAATGTTCAATTTCACGATCATAAGCCAATCGCCAATCATTATGATTAATTTGTTCTTTTACATGGGAATTAAAATCACAATACGGACATTTTTTTAGGCAATATGGCCAATGGATATAAACAGCTGTTGAATACATTGATGCCTTTATACCCTTTGAATTGACAGGTGAAAAGCCTTGAGTTACCGTAAGGCCATGCAGCAAAAGAAGATAGGAGAGTTAAATTGTTATGTCATCGAGCCTGATGCCGATGTGACTCCAAATAACGTTATCATTCTATTCCATGGGTATGGGGCCGATGGACGTGATTTGATCTCTATTGCAGATATGTGGACAGAACGCCTCAATAATGTTGTTTTTGTTGCTCCAGATTCACCGATACAATGTGAAGAATCTCCTTTTGGTAAGCAGTGGTTTTCTTTAAGTGAATACACAAAAGAGGCAATGACACGGGGAATACAAGAAACAACGGATATGACCGATGGTTTTATCAATGCTGTAACACAAGAATATAATGTAAAACGTGACCGTCTTGTTCTAAGTGGTTTTTCACAAGGTTGTATGATGGCATTACATATCGCATTAACATCTCCTGAACCATTTGCAGGTGTATTAGGATATTCGGGAATGCTTCTTGATCAAGATGCCGCCCGAACATCTGTTAATAAACATACTCCAATCCATCTTATTCATGGAACAGGGGACGTCGTTGTTCCTTCTGCAGAATGGAATGAAGCGACCTCTTTGTTAAAAAAGTTAAATTACCCTGTTACAGGATACAAAACCAAAGGTTTAGATCATTCTATTGATTTTCAAGGTATAGATTCGGGTATGTTTTTTCTTGTAGAGTGCCTATCATAACATTTGAACAAAACGACTTTTCATTTCATCCTTGTTCTTTTTAAAACGATAGATTATCAATAGTTCTTATGGATTTTGCACTAATACTAGACGTTGTTGTCGTTGTTATCTTACTCATTTCATCAGTTGTTGCCTTTTTGCGTGGATTTGTCCGCGAAGTGCTCACTATTGTTGGTCTCGCTGGCGCCAGCACTACCGCCTTGACCGCAGGACCAAAACTTGCCCCTGGTTTAGAAAATTGGCTAACATCTGATCTTGGAAAAGACGCCGAAGATGCAAAAATGTGGGATATGATTCCATACGATATCGCCGCAGGTTTTCTTTCATACGCAGGATTATTTGTTGTAACACTCGTTGCTCTATCTTTAATTTCACACTGGATTGCAAAATCTGTTCACGCCGTTGGTTTGGGCCCTGTTGACCGATCACTAGGTGTTGTATTTGGCATCGTTCGCGGTCTTATTTTAATCGGCTTACTCTACATGCCGTTCCACATTTTGATGCAAGATAAAGACAAAGATGATTGGTTTGGATCATCAAATACATTTTCCTATGTTGAATATACGTCTGAATTTTTAATGACGTTTTTACCCAAATCTTGGAATGAAAAAGAAGCCGAAGAAGGCGATAAAGAATCCTTAGATCCATTAAAAAATTTAACTGGTGAAGACAATAAAAGTGAAGAACAATCTGGCTCCGACGAAGAAAAAGCAGAAAAAGAAACCAGCACAGGATACGACGATATAGAACGTCAGGCCATTGATGTTCTTATCCAAAATCAAGATAAAATCAAAGATTTAATCCAAGGTGTTCCAAATGAATAAACCTGTCACACTTGTCACCGGTGCCTCACGTGGAATTGGATATGCCTTATGTGTTCAATTGGTAAAGGCAGGCCATCATGTTGTCGCCTTGGCGCGAACCATTGGTGGATTAGAAGCATTAGCCGACGAAGTCGGTAATAACAACATCACCCTCATCCCACAAGATCTAACCGATGGAAAAGCATTAGAAGTCCTTGGCCCTATGCTGTTTGATAAATTTGGACGATTAGATAATTTCATTGCCAATGCAGGAATGCTCGGCAATTTAACACCATTATCACAATGCGATCCAACCGAATGGAATCGGGTATTCGCCATTAACGTCACTGCCAACGTGCACCTTATCCGTACATTGCATCCATTATTAAATAAATCAAGTAATGCACGTTGTGTATTTTTAACATCATCTGTGGCACAAAACCCAACTGCATATTGGGGAGCATACGCAGCATCAAAATCTGCACTCGAAAACATTGCCAACACCTACGCGCATGAGGTGGAAAACACGAATATAGATGTTTCAATTTTCAATCCAGGTCGAACCGCAACAAAGATGCGTGCACAAGCGTTCCCTGGTGAAGACCAAGCAACACTTCCAACCACCGAAGAAATTGCAAAACAGATGTTAGATTTATTTTAGATATTTTTACTTAATCGCATTTTGACGTTTGCGTTTTGATGATGATAAAATCTTCATTGCTTCACGGTATTTTGCAACTGTACGGCGTGCAATATCAACACCATCTTCTTGTAATTTTTGCGTCAGTGCATCATCAGATAATGGTTTTTCAAGAGGTTCATTATCAATTAATGTTTTAATTTTAGCCTTAATAGCTTCAGCCGCAATATCAGCTCCGCCATCACCACTACCCACACCACTACCGAAAAAATATTTCAATGGAAATAATCCACGTGGTGTACCAATATATTTATCAATAGTGATACGGCTGACCGTTGATTCATGCACTCCGACCTCTTCCGCAATTTCACGAAGAGTAAGCGGTTTTAAAAATTCAACCCCGAACAAAAAAAATCCCTCTTGTGCGTCAATAATTTCACTTGCCACTTTTAAAATCGTTTGCGCACGTTGATCCATCGCCTGTACCAACCAATTGGCGGAATGTAATTTGTCGACCAAGAATTTTTTATCTTTTTTTGCTCCAGATTGGCCATCAATCATGGCAACGTATTCTTGATTAATTAAAACACGAGGTAACGTTTCGTGATTTAATTTCACTTTCCACCCCCCACCTTCATGTTTGGGAAGACGTTCCATCAACGCGTCCGCAATCGCTGTTTGTGCAATTGTATAATCAAATCCCGATGTCGGCTTGGGATTAAGTGCACGAATTTCACCAATCATATCGTGAATATCTTCATCATCGACACCACATATTTTTTCTAATTTTTTTAATTCACCTTTGGCTAATAGATCAAGATTGTCCAACAATGCCTGCATCGCGGGGTCAAAACGATTTTTTTCGATCAATTGCAACCCTAAGCAATCAGGCAAATCATAGGCAAATATACCTGTGGGATCAAATTGCCGTAAATCCACCAATAATCGCTCAACACGATCTGGTGAACATGCCAACGATTTTGCGCTTTCTTCAACTGTTTCACGCAAATAACCACTTTCATCCAAACGATCAATCAAAAGTGCCGCAATCATTTTATCCCGTGGCTGTGTAATCGTGACATTCAATTGATCCATCAGGTGAGCGCGTAAATCTTTTTGTTCCGCGACACGGTTTTCCAAAGCATATTCTGGATCATCAAATGCAGAACCACCACCCGATCCAATGGATGCCGCGGATGTACCTGCATCAAACGTTTCGCTTAGTTCACTACTCTCACTCTCAGCCGACCCATCGTTTTCTGACTGTGGTATTTCATCCTTTTCTAAGAACGGATTATGCTCCATTTCTTTATCAAGATATTCAGCCAGATCTAAATTATTCATCTGTAACATTGATATGGCATCGCGCAATTGCGGCGTCATAACCAACTGTTGGGATTGCTTTAGATCAAGTTTGATTTCATACGACATGAAAACAGGATATCACAACTCTGAACGGCTTAAACCTTAAAATTCTTACCAAGGTACACACGTTTTACATCTTCGTTAGTGACAATTTCATCAGGGGTTCCTTGAGTAAGGATGTGTCCTTCATGCAAGATATAGGCACGATCCACAATTTCTAACGTATCACGAACATTATGATCAGTTATTAAAACACCGATACCACGATCCTTAAGATGTGCAATTAAATCGCGAATATCATTCACAGCGATTGGATCAATTCCGGCCAAGGGTTCGTCCAACAAAATAAACTTGGGACGAGATGCCAGCGCCCGTGCAATTTCTAAACGACGACGTTCTCCACCTGATAATGCAACAGATGGTGTACGGCGTAAGTGCGAAATTGAAAATTCAGCCAATAATTCATCTAACAAGGATTCTTGACGACTTTTGTCCATATCACTGGTTTGTAAAATTGCACGAATATTATCCTCGACATTTAACCCGCGAAAAATAGATGCCTCCTGTGGTAAATACCCTAAACCAAGGCGTGCACGACGATACATCGGCAATGGTGTGATATCTTGTCCATCTAGCGTAATGCGCCCTTCGTTCGATTCAACAAGGCCCGTAATAATATAAAACAAACTTGTTTTACCTGCTCCATTTGGTCCAAGCAAGGCAACAGATTCCCCCTGTTCCACATGAATACTGACATCACGTAAAACGGGTTTTTTCTTGTACGATTTTGCGATATGTGTTGCGTGTAATCCTGATTTCACTGCTTCCAAATGGTTTTGTTTTTTTGTCATTCCGTACCGCCACTTGCAAAAAATGTTGCTTTAACACGTTCACCATTTTGGGATGGTGATGCCGTTAATGTACTTATGTTCGTTTTCAAATCAAATTCAGCACGAGAACCAGTAAGAATATTTTTACCTTGCTCAATGCGCACATCACCGGTCAGAATAATTGTTTTTTCAACGGCATTATAAATGGCCTTGTCACCCTTTAACGTTTCATTTTTTGTTGTTAAGACCACGTCACTTTTCGCAGTAACCGCATCCAAAACACCTTTATTGAAAGTCGCATTTATTTGTTTTGCTGTTAAGATTTGACCTTGTTGAGACAGGGTTGCATCCGGTGTCGCAACAATCGACTCAATAACAGTTTTACCATTATCATCTTTATAATTGGCAGTGATAACATCTGCTTTTATCGTATCTTCACCTTGTAAAATAACTGCATTTCCTTTTGCAACAAATGTGTTGTTAGAACGATTCCAAATCAGTTCATTATCGGCGCTTACCTCAATCGGGGTATCATTCGCCATTCCAATGAAAGGCGTAAAAAGACAAATAATAAGACAAAAAATAAAATTCATAACGTATTTATGGATTAATAACAGCTTTCGCTGGTCCTTGAAAGGTTGTTGTTTGTGCATTTTGATCGATTGTAACCGATTGCCCCTGTATCGTGCCTTGTTGTGTTTCCAATGTTGCAGGTGATGTGCTTGTCGCAACACCTGTATGGATATTGGCAGTCAACTCTTGCGTTGTCAAAATTGTGTCATCCACACCATGAATAACAACGTTGTCTTGTAGCGTTATTATTTTTTTATCTTGATCGTAAATACCTTCGTTAGCTTCAAATTGAACTGCGTCTTTACCTTCATCCATTTGCGCGTTCAATGTTTTTAGATGTACCAAATGCCCTGATGTCTTGTTTTGGATAGCCTCTTTTGCCTGAATCTTGACCAAACGCCCTTTTGAATCTTGTGTATTAAATGTAGGTTGCAACAATCTATTTTGCGTTTCCGCTTGGCGTAACGCCGTTAAATCTTGTTTTGTTAACGGTTCTGTATGAATTTTCTGCAAGGTCGGCCACAAAATAAGAACGCCTATAATACTCAGGATACCAATGGGAAAAATCAGACGTACACCACGTACAAAGTTAGAATACGGTTGCACATTGTTTACAACGGATGTGTTTTCAATATCTTGCAGGCGATTGCTAGACATCGTTTTATGCAACCCCAGCTGTCAGTAAAGTTTGCAAACGTAACATACCGACCAACTGATCTGCATCATCGACGACTAACAAGGATGTAATTGGTGATTTGTATTTATGCAACATAATATCAATGGCAACACCTGCCAATGTGTCCTGATGAATTGTCTTTGGATTTTGCGTCATAACAATTTGCGCCTCACGTGTCAGAAAATCGGCTCCCATATGACGTTTCAAATCACCATCCGTAATTAAACCAGAAGCCGTTTTTTTGTCATTCGACACAACAACACATCCTAAATTTTTCTCGGTTAATGCAATAATGACCTGGTCCATTGTATCTGCTGGTTGAACGAATGGAATTTCATTATGTTTGTCCATCAATTCCGAAATGGGTAATAGTTTTTGTCCTAACTTTCCACCAGGATGCCATTTTTTGAAATCATCCGACGTCAAACCCATCCGTGCCAATAATGCCATAGCCAAACAATCACCCATCGCAATAGTCATTGTTGTTGACGTTGTTGGAGCAAGACCATTTGGGCAAGCCTCCTTTGCCTGTGGCAAAAGTAAATTAATATCAGCATGTTTACCCAACGCGGAATCTGCCTTGGATGTAATCGCAATCAAAGGAATTGAAAAACGCCTTGTATAGGAAACGATGTCTGACAATTCTGGCGCGCCGCCTGAATTCGAAATCGCAATAACGACATCGTTATTTGTGATCATTCCTAAATCACCATGGCTAGCCTCACCTGGGTGTACAAAATAAGACGGTGTGCCCGTTGACGCAAACGTTGCCGCCATTTTTTGACCAATGTGGCCTGATTTTCCCATACCCGTAATAATCAAACGACCTTTCCCATCATCTTTCATCGCCTGAATAATTTTTACAGCCTCTTCAAAGGAGCTATCGATTGTATCAATCATTTGTGTCAGACCATCGATTTCAACCTTCAGCGTGTCTTGGGCAACTTTGATATCGTTTACTTGTGTCATTTTTAATCTCTATTTTTATTTATGAGCGAAAATATCGTTATCACTCCACCCCATCAAATCTAAATCAGCGCGCGTGGGAAGGAAATCAAAGCATCGTTGTGCAACATCCATACGATCCTCACGTATTAACATTTCTGTTAATCTATCCTTCATCGCATGTAAATTATAAACATCACTTGCGGCATATTCTTGTTGTGCCTGTGACAGTTCAACCGCAGCCCAATCAGATGATTGTTGGCGTTTATCCATATCAATATTCAAAAGTTCACGTGTAAGGTCTTTCAATCCGTGGCGGTCTGTGTATGTACGCACTAGTTTTGAAGCAATCTTCGTACAAAAAATAGGTGTAATGTCTATCCCCAAATATTTCTTCATAATAGCAACATCAAATCGCGCAAAATGGAAAATTTTTGTTACATCAGGATTTGTCATCAACGCTTTAAGATTCGTAGCACCATCATAATCATTTGCGGTTAACTGCACCAAATGGGCATTACCGTCACCAGAAGATAACTGAACCACACATAATCGATCACGGTGAGGGTTTAACCCTTGTGTTTCGGTATCAACGGCAACGGTATCATCAAAGTTAATGTTATCGGGAAGGTCATGTTTGTGTAAATATATCGTCATGGTGGTAAGTTATATGACCTTAGTGTTTTTGTCACTATTCATTATTGTCATGAGGCGATGGCTCTTGTATTCTTGAGAGTGAATATAGAGAAAGTTATACTATGAAGGTAATGGTAATTGATCGCGATAGAGAATGTGTTGAACAAATAGAAACACTTTGTCGCGAAATTGACGATGTAGAATTGGTTATAGAGCCCATTAAAAATACAGCGTTAGAAATATTAAGATCCACCCCCTATGACGCCGTTCTATTTGATCCGGCACCTCAAAATAACGAACTTCGTGCCTTCATGATCGGTGTACGGCGTGGTAATCCTCACTACACCCCCTTAACCGTTATGTCTCACCTTATGCCTAAAGAAGATATTCTTTCCATGGGGGCAAACGACGGATTAAAGAAACCTTTTGATCCTGAAACTTTCCAAGACAGACTTGGAAATTTAAAACGCCTATCTGATTTAAACAAACGTTTATCCGATGAAAATGAAGATTTTCCAAGTCGTGAGGGGTTGATTTCTAAATCTGCATTCAACCAAATTTTCATTTCATCTCTTGATCGTGCAGATCGCTATGGTGAGGAAACATATTTAACCTTTGCATCAATTAAAAATATTGATGATATTCGTAATACTCACGGCGAAAATAAAGCCACAGAAATTTGCGACAACCTCAAAAAATACACAATGAGAATTCGTCGCCTAAGTGATATTGCTGGGCGTACTGCCCAGCACGAAATTTGCCTTATGCTTATGCGTCCTGCCAACGCTGAAGAACCGAAAATGGCTATTAAACGGTTTGCGGATTCAATGGCCGAATATGCAGAGCTCATTTCAACAAGTGATGTAAAAGCCGTGATTCAAGTTCAAATGATGGCGATTCCAACTGGAGAAATTACGTTTTCTCAAGAATTTGAATAATCACTTCCTTATTTTTTAGTGAATCGTTTATGCTCTTATCTATCAGGGCACTTCCGCCCACGGTATTTAGTGCATGAAAAAATTATTATGGGGCATATTCGGAGTTTTCGGACTCGTCACCTGCTATGAGGTTAAAAACTTAATAGCGAGCGATCCCATGGGAAATATTCCAGTATTAGATCGTCGTTTTTCTGATTTTTCGCCCACCGGATTTCGATTGGGCCTGTTTCACGTACAACCATCACTGGACACATCTATATCGTACACGTCAAATGCCCTACAAGCATCCAGCAACGAACAAAGCGACAAAATACTAACTGCTGTGGCTGGTATGACAGCATCTGCTAATTTCGGACGTAGTAATATTTCTATTGATGGAAACGTCGAACAAATTAAATATCAAGACATTTCTGATTTAGATCGAACAAATTTTCGCGGTGAGATAAATCTTGATTATGATTTGTCATCCACATCGTCTTTAAAATTTCAACTAACAAAAGATCGAATCCATGAAACACGATTTGAAAACCCCGTGGAACAAGATGTTTTTGAACCCATTCAAGTTGACGAACATGGATTTTTAACAACACTTATTTTACGTCCCGCACACACACAATGGGCATTCACTGCAGGATACAATGATATTAGTTATCGCAACACGAAGTTAGTTTCAACGAATGCTATCTCTGTTCAAGATGATCGAGATCATTCCGTTTATTCCGGTGGTGTGAAGGTATCCTATGAACGATTTGGTGATAAATACAAACAACGTCTTGTACCTTTTTTAGGATTGAACATTGCAAAGTCATCTTATGAACGAAATGGATTTGATACCGGGACAGGTGATTATACTGGCACAAAAAAAGACAGTGTTAATTATAACGTCATTGCCGGTATTGATATTAAACCCACTGGAAAACTAAGAGGGGTCGCAAGTATCGGTTATGGATCTGATCGCCCTGATGATGATCGCCTTGAAACACAAGATGATATGGTTGTTAATATCGACCTATCATATTTGTACTCTCCTTTAACAAATTTTACATTTAACATTAATCGTTTCTTCGCTGGCAATAATGGAGCCAGCTCTATGGCACTTGAAACACAATTAAGTGGAAAAATTGTACATGAACTAACACGCCAATGGGTATTGAACGCAGGGTTAGATTATATACACACGAAATTTTCAAACGATTTAACGGATACTTCCTTATCAGGAAACATTGGATTTGATTATCGCATGAATAAGACGTTCGCGATTGGCGGTGATATTCGTTATATTGATCGTGAATCTGATCGTGCAAACGGTGATTACGACGAAACACGAGCAATGATTAGACTAAAGACTAACTTTTAGTTCGTTTTAAGGGGTTGGCCTGTGGATAAAATGTGGATACAATTAAGTTTGTATAAATTTAATTTTGGAAACATTCAATCGTATTGCAATGCTTAAGGTTTTAATATTCATATTTTCCGTTATCGGTATTACGGCATGCAGTGGTGATTGGACAAATTATCCGACATCTTCTGCTGTTCAAAAAAATAAAGAACTTACTATCCGACCAGGTGATATCCTTGCTGTGTCCGTTTTTGATGAAGATAAAATTTCAGATAGCTATCAAGTATCACCAAGCGGTACCATTAACCTACCTTTAATTGGCTCTTTATCTGTTGCAGGAAAAACAGCAAAATTAGCTGAAGAAAAAATTGTCTCATCATTAAAAAAGCAAGGCTATTTCATTAATCCAAAGGTAACAATTTCTTTCGTTCAAGATCACAAAATTTACATCTTGGGCGAAGTCTTAGAATCTGGCGAATTTCATTATCGTTCAGGCATGAGTATTTTAGATTTAGTTGCAAAAGCAAGAGGGTTTAGTTATCGGGCGAATCAAAATAAATTTGATATCATACGACAACGTGCCGATGGGTCTGAAGAACTCTTAAGTGGTGATATCGCCACGCATCTTTTACCTAATGACACAATAAGAGTTAGAGAGCGATATTTTTAATGTCACTTCTTCCCCAACAAGCATCTGACCCTTACTCCCGCTACTCCATTGAGGCAGCGGACAATGATATTGCCGCGATCATTAATATATTAACGGATCGATATAAAATTATTCTATCCTGTTGCATCATCGCGGCAGGCATTGCTTTTTTCTACGTATCAAGTGTGCAATCACAATATACCGCCGAAACACAAATCATGATTACGGATTCTCAGAACACACGACAATCAAATATTGTGCAGGCCCTCCTTAGTTCAGGAAATTTAAACAGCGCCGACCTTCTCTCTCAAATAGAAATCATCAAGTCACCTGACACAATCAAAGCCTTAATCGTTCAAGAAGAACTTTTTCGCATGCCTGAAAATGGTGGAAATCAAAACTTTATAGATTTTGATCAACTATCGTCTCACCTGAAAAATAGAATGGTTCGCTCTGTTTCCGCTCGATTAGATGTACAACCCGTACTAGGAACATCTTTAGTTAATATAAAATACACATCTGCGGACCCACACAAAGCTGCAAGTGTTGCAAATACGATTGCTGTTATTTACGGAGACAATGAAAAAGCAGAAGTCGCAGAGCAAGCTCATACTGTCTCTCAATGGTTAGCGGAAAGACTCAAAGATTTAAAAACAGAAGTTCATGAAGCAGAAACAGCGCTTGAAGATCAAAAAAATACCCTCAATACGTTTTTATCTGGATCACAAGATTCACGCTTGATCCAAATCGAACTATTAACACAACAATTAGCAAGATCCGAAGCTGTTTATGCAGCAACTCAAGCGAAGATTTCTAAGATAAAAGATTTAGAAACGTCGAATCAACAGTTGGATATTCTATCTGATATTTCATCCAATCGATTTCTTGAAAACATGAAAGTTCAACAATCAGGATTATTAAGAAAAAGAGCTTCATTAGCTCTTCGCTATGGTCCAAATCACCCCGAAATGGTTGCACTAAAAAACGAAATATCTGCTTTAGAAGAAAAGATACATCAAGAAATAAATAAAGCTGTTTTAACACTCGAAAATCAAGCATCCATTGATAAAAAATCAATCGATGAATTGAAAGAAAACATGGCCGAATACAGAAGATCATACCAAGATGATGCAGAAGGTCGAAGAATTATAAGAGAACTTTCAACACGTGCAGAATCAGCGCGTACACTTTTGAACAGTTTTATGGCTTCTTATCTGGAATCACAACAACGTTTAAATATTGATAAAAATCCTGTTCGTGTTATTACGCACGCCTCCCCCCCTCTTAGTCCAACATTCCCTAAAAAATCACTCATTATTCTCTTAAGTGGTATCACAGGATTGTTTATGGGGATATTTTTAGCTTTAGTCATTGAACGCATTCAAAATGTATTTCAAACCCCAAAACAAATAGAGCAATACACTGGGCTTCCTGTTTATGGTGTTTTACCTGCCTTAAAAAATATAAAAAAGGAAAACCCCGCACAATACATATTAAATAACCCGGCATCCGGCATCGCAGAATTAGTTCGCTCCTTATATATGTCCGTACAATTACGCGATCCTCATCATAAAAGTGGTGGACGCGTTATCACGATGACTTCGACAATCTCTGACGAAGGGAAGACAACAAACGCAACATGGTTAGCCACAACGGCCGCCCAAAGCGGTGAAAAAGTACTTATTATTGATGGTGATATGCGCAGACCTTCCCTGCACAAATCTTTCAACATAGGTAACGCAAAAGGTTTGGTGGATTATCTCAGTGATCGACTGCCATTGGATGAAGCCATTTATAAAAAACATGGATCTGGCGCACATATCATGACATCAAAGGCCGTTCCAACGCATGCGTTAACGTTATTAAACAGTGAACGTATGGATAATATGATACGCCGTTTAAGAGATATGTACGATTTAATCATTATTGATGCACCAACCTCTATGGTGTTTTCAGACTCTCGTGTTCTTGCAAAACTATCTGATAAAACTTTATACGTTGTAGAATGCCAAAAAACACGCCGCGATGTTGTTTCCAACACACTAAAACAATTTACTGACATGAAATATAACGACATTGCTATCATTTTAAACAAATCAAATATGAACGACATTGTTGATTTAAAAGGCAACGATTTGGCGTATTTATATCAAATGCACACTAACAAGAAGAAATAACCATTAATTTTCATAAATATTTCGAATTTTAACTAATTTTTAAATATGATAAACCATACTAAATCAATATTATGTCATATTAACGAAGATGTTTTTGTTGTATAGTATGACAATGTTATGTTTTAATAACCAAAGAGACACAATAGGATTTTTGTAACTAAATGAGTAAAAAAATAATCAATACTGGCCTAATTTTAACGGCTATACTCTTGTCCTCACCAGCTTTTGCTAGCGCAACACCTGCTGCAACAATGAGTGCCAGCGGCACTCTTGGCGACATGATTAACAGACTCATGTCAGGAACCGCAAATTTACCTGATTTCATAGCATTCATTTCTGTTTTAATTGGTGTTTTATTTGTTGCCTTAGGTGTATACAAATTGAAAAATCATGCTGAGTTTGGCCCACAGAATACTCCACTAGCGGACCCTTTAAAATTATTGTTCACTGGCGGACTAATGATGACATTACCAACCGTGTCAACGGTGGTCTGGGAAACTTTTGGAGAACACAACGCCGCACAAGACATTGGGTGGACAGCCGCAACAGGCGCATCTGCCACAGGTTCTTTAGATGGCATGTTAATGAATTTCATGTCCAATATTTATGGGCCAATTACAACATTGATGGTGTTCTTTTGTTATGTTGCAGGTGCCGCACTTATGCTCATTGCGGTTCATCGCTTTACAAAAACAGCTCAAGAAGGGCCTCGTGGTCCAACAGGTTTAGGAACAATTGCTACATTCGTATTAGCTGGTGTTTTATTCTCTGTCGCACCATCTGTAGGAACATTAACAGAAACATTATTTGGCGGACGTGACTCTATGACAGAGGTAAGTTTTTTAGCATTAAGCGCCACCATGGGTGCCACAGGCTCTGCACACGCCGAAAATGTCGTTGTATCTGTTTTAGCCTTTTTAATTATTGTAGGAATTTTGTCTATCATTCGTGGTTTCTTTGTCCTTCGCGGCGTCGCAGAAGGAAATCAGCAAATGACGATGATGGGTGGGGTATCACATGTAATTGCAGGTGCAATTCTTGTGAATTTCGGACAATTCGCAAATATTATACAAAATACTTTGGGAATTTCTGGCTTTGGGGTACTATTTAACTAACGATTTGCATGGATCATATTTTATTCAAGGAGGAAACTATGCTTAAACTTTTAAACAAACAAACACAATTGATGTCAGCCGCAATTATGACTGGTGCAATGACTGGATTTTCGTCTGATGCATTGGCAACATCAGCATTTAACACATACACAAAAGATTTGTCCAACAACGTTGCAGGCGGATGGATTAACACTGTAACAAACGTAAGTCTTCTTGGTGGAGTTGCTTTGGCTGCACTTGGTGTTGTGAACTTAAAACAACATGTTGAAAATCCAGGTCAAACAGCAATGAAAAATGGATTGGCCAAACTTGGATTTGGTGGAATTTTAATGGCCTTAGGCCCTGTTATGGAGATGATTCAAGACACTGCAGGTACTGGAGGGACTTTAGGTACTGGTCAAATTACGGCTCCAACATTCTAATGTCAAATAACTTACTACCGATAGAGTTATCTCTATCGGTGGATGCATTACAGAACACGAAAAGACAGGGCAGTGACGGTATGGTTTCTGCCCCATCTTCGTTTGATCCAAACGCGGATGAAGATACACGAAAAAAAATTTTTGAGCGTGACCAACACGCTTGCCAATATTGTGGATTCGAAAGTCAAAAATTTCACCTCGTTCATGCACGTGATGGGAACAAAAAAAATACATCTGATGATAATTTAGTAACATCATGCATATTCTGTCACCAATGCTTCCATATTGATAAAGTCGCAGATATGAAATCAGGAACCCTTATTTGGATGCCGGAAATGGCACAAGCACAAGTTCATCATTTAGCACGATCCATTTACGTTGCACGTATTACGCAAGGACCGATGGCCGAGGTTGCACGCTCTACACTAGAAATGATTATGAAACGTCGTGAAGAAGCCATTCAACGTCTAAAAACGGATGATCCAAAGGTGTTATCATTGGTTTTACGTGATTATCTTACAAACGATCAATACAAAAAACGTCATGAAAAATTAGATGGCATACGCCTATTTCCATTAGATCGTCGTGCGGTGACCGAGGGTGATTATTCATTCAATCAATTCCCACAAATTCTGGCTTATTGGCGATCAAAGGATGGTCCATTTGCATCCATGACACCAAACGATTGGGTATCACGTTATTCCGATTTAAAGGCGGCCTAATAACTTAGTATTCCATGTTTTTTAACATGGTCTGTGGCAGGCTCTTTTGTTCTAATTGATGAATCTAAATAATCATATAGGCCACTTGCACCAATACGGAATGTGTCTAGTGATAGAAACGCATCACTCATTTCTGTCCTTGCTATCTCTAAAAAGCCCACAAAATTAAGTTCATTCACACCGCCTGATATTTTTAATCCTACTGGACGTTTATTTTGATATTTTTTAATAACATCAAGCATCGTTAAAACAGCTTCAAATGTTGCTCCACCCACTTCTGGAAACTCGGGATCACTATATTTACCTGTAGATGTTTTAATAAAATCGGCCCCCTCTTCAATTGCAATCGATGAAAGACATTCAATATCCCCTTCAAATTCAAATGTTCCAGTTTCAAGAATAACTTTCATCTTAGCATTCTCACCACATGCCTTTTTACATGCGCGAAGCAATGAACGTGCGTGCTCTTCTCTCATGTAATTTTTATAATCAATGACAATATCTATTTCTGTTGCGCCATTGGCAATCGCATTTACAACTGATTTTTCTGTATTTTCAGGTGTAGCAACCTCACCATCATTCGTCATATCACCATGTGGAAAATTAATGACCGTAGCAATTTCAATTTCCGAACCTTGCAATAATTTTGCGGCCTGTGCAACATATTGTGGATACACACAAACCGCAGCAACACTTCCTTTTCTTGCCTTGCCACACAATTCAGTAATATCCGCCTCTGTTTCACTTCCTGTCAAACTAGTGAGATCAAGAGATAACATCGAGATCTGAACATGAGATAACGTTGGCGATACACTTTGAGCCAATTTAATTTTTTTGCGATTTAAATCATCTTGCGTTGGGATGTTCGTATTTTTTTGACTCATTATTTTTCCCACATCTTAGGATCTGTCTTTAATTGTTCACCTGTTTGAAGGTTTTTAACCTCGTTAAGATCAGGGAACCATACATAATTTATCCCTTTCTTTTCTGCAAAACCGATTTGTTTCGATATTTTTTGCGGTGCATGATACACCTCAACATTATGTCCGTTTGATCGTAATGCACGCGCTGTTTCATTGGCGATTGCACGCATATCTTCTGATGGTAAAACAACCAACACATCCGTTGGGCATTTTTTTGTATTTTTTATATACCCATTATGACGTAAAACATCGAACAATCGTGTAAATCCAATAGATATACCAACACCGGGTAAATGTTTATTGATATACGAACCCGCTAAATCATCATACCGACCGCCAGAACATACAGATGATTTAAATTCAGGAATATCAAGCAATTGTGTTTCATACACTGTACCTGTGTAGTAATCCAGACCACGTACAATAGATAAGTCGGCTTTAACAGCATGATCAGGCAGGTGAGATAATTCATCTAACACAAAAGAGAGTTCTTCTATACCCTCTTGTATCATTGGAGAGCTTGTATCTATATTTTCATTATTAGTTAATTTTTCCTTTAAATCATCAGAAGATCTATACTCTTGTTCAGCTATATCAATAAAAGAGCGAGCGAATTCTATAATATTGTTATTTTGTTCACCATAGCCATTCAAAACGTTTGCAGTTGGAGTACCGTCATCGGCTATAAGATTATCATTAGTGTCATATCTTTCTAAAGCATCTAATATCTCAATAATAACCTCTTCTTTTCCTATTTTTTCTAATTTATCTACAGCGCGCGTTATTAAGATTATTTTGTTTTGATCATCTATTCCGTACTGTTGTAAGAATCCAAATAATATTTTGCGATTTGAAATACGTAATTGAATACGGCCAATATCTAATCCTTCTAATGCTTCGTAAATCACCTTTGGCATTTCGGCGTCAAAATGAAGGGGAAGATTATCAACGTGGATGACATCAATATCACATTGGTAAAATTCACGCATACGTCCCAATTGTGGACGTTCACCGCGCCATACCTTTTGCATGGCATAACGTTTAAACGGAAAAACAAGTTCGTTAAAATGCGCTGCTGTATAACGTGCAAAAGGTACCGTTTGATCAAAATGAAGGCCAATACGAGCCTCCTTTTTATCATCTTCATCCGCTTGTAAGCGCGTTAAAGTATAAATTTCTTTGTCTGTTTCACCTTTGGCCGTTAAAACATCTATTTCTTCCGCGGCAGGTGTCTCTATTGAACAGTATCCGTATGATTCAAAAACACGACGAATACGATCTAACCATTGCTGTTCAACAAGTCGTTGTTCAGGTAACCATTCTGGAAATCCACTAATTGGTTTTGGTTTATAAATTTGTTTTTTTGTTTTTGTGCTCATGCGCTATTTTTAACATGAGAGTTGATCCAAACCAAGCGCTATTGCACCTCTATTTCGCCTGTATCAAGCCCCTTGCAATCAACGATCCATGCGTCGTAAACAGGATGCTCCATCGCGGATAATGCTGGTGATGATGCAAACATCCAGCCACTAAAGATCCATTCATCCGTTCCTTCAAACATCTTTTCCCAAATTTGAAGAAAGGTTGCACTTTCCGGTTCCTCAATCGGTGGTGATTTTTTACATGTCATTGGACGAATACGTAATGATCCATAAGCAACGGTTTTACCGACCTCCAAGTCAAATGTGCGGCTTTCCGCTGTTATCTTGTCTAAAATACGAATGCTGGCAATTGAATAATCATCATATGATTTTCCATCTTCTTTTAAAAAATCTGGATCAATAAAATCATTTTCACTCTCTTGTGACAATTCGGGTGCATCCACACTCAACTGTTGAATAATATTGCCCAGTGATGGTGGTATCTCATCTTGTGCATACAATCCCCCTGAAAAAACAAGAGCCATAACGGCAACAAAAAGAAAAAAATTATTCATCTTTTACATCTTGAAGCGAAAATATAAATTGCCCTAATAATTGTTCCAAATTTTGTGCCGATTGTGTAATCGCGATTAAATCTCCATCTTCCAACATTTCCGTATCACCACCGACATCTAATGCCAAATATGTACCTCCCAACAATCCTTCACTAGAAATTCTAGCTGCCGTATCATAAGGCAATTCCACATCATTACTCATCGATAACGTGACATCTGCATTGTACAAAACAGGATCTAAATCAATTGATGAAACCACACCAACAGCAACACCACTAATTTTCACATCATCACCAACACCTAATGACCCAATGTCCGTAAATTGTGCCTTAATATTGTAACCACCAGTGTTATTACCAACATTAGCTTGACCTGAACCATAAACAAAAAATGATATTGCGACGATTAAAACGAATGCACCCAATAGTGTTTCTATAACATTTTGTTTCATATTATTTATTACCTTTTTACTTTGTTCCTGGCGTCCATGCCTCATAATCACCTGTTGCGCGATTACGTTGTCCCTTTGCCAATTGGTGACCATCTGGTTTGTAAGCCAGCGTTGTACCGGTTAAATTTGCTGTGTGTGGTTTTTGCCAAGCTTTTCTATATCCACTTTTTTCTTTTGGAAAGTCATTTGTTTGATGATGCAACCATCCATGAAATTCTGGTGGCACTTCTGAAGCCTCGACATTTCCTGATGAATAATCTACCCAACGACGTTCATGATTATAGTTTTTACGTGCTTTTGCACGGTAATATTTATTACCGAATTGATCTTGACCAACATAGTTTCCGCAAAGCAAAAGCCGAATGAGGAAAGTTAATGGAGATTGAACACCTAAAAAATAATCTAAAAAACGTTTCATGAAATTATTTATATCATCCTCTTATAAAGATTGTAAGAGAGAAGAGACACGTTCACCACCACGGTGAACATGGTGGTGAGATGAACATAAATCACCGTAACCACATATCAGCAAATTCTGAATCGGAACATCATAGGCCAAGGAATGATGACCAAAGAAAATTTTAAACAATTGTAAGAGGGGCATAGTGCCCACAAATGTTGGCTGGCCAAATTGTGTTGCCATTGGAATTATTTCAATACGATCAACAGATTTTTCAATATCAGGATCTTGATCCTTTAAACTGTTTAAAACAGCCTGTTTTTTTGCCTCATCTGATGATTCAACGGCGGGGTCAAAATATTGTGCAATAACATCCAAGCTATTCATTTCTGTATTCACGACGGATAAGATAGGTTTTTGTGCGCCACCATCTTTTTTCATGTCATTTCGAGCCGATAAAATGGTTTGATTTGTTTCGGCGATAATTTGCGATGTCGTTACAGGTGCTTTATTTAAAAACACCCGCGCTCGAATACATTCTTTAACATTTTGCTTTGGAATAATACGGTTTTTGAATGCGGGTAAAATTGAATAATTGTTCAGATATTGTTTGAATAATGTAACAGGATCATAATCAAGAACATAATGATCTGCGTTCAACATATCGCCGCCGTTCAGTGTAACATTGGTGATTATTTTGCCTTCTGCTTCAATGGATTCAACATGTTGTTCAGTTATAATCGTCACATTATTGCTTAAAGATGCTTGTTTTAACGCCGTGACAAGATTGTAACCAGACCCATAAAAATAAGAACAATTCTTTTGTTCAAAAATGGCAATGGCAGGTAAAATAGCGGCGGCACTACCTTGAGCACTTGGGTCTGTTTTGGAACCTAACGTACATATCGCAATAATTTCGGCCTGTTCCGCATCATCTAATTCAGACGCATTAACAAGATCGATAAGGGATAGGGTTGAACTTTGCGCAAATAGATTTTGAATATCTGTGTCGTATTCTGATAATACGCGACCGATTTCAAATGTTCCCCACGCGTCTCGCCACGCCTTTTCTTTGTAATCAGGACGTGTATCTTCCAAACTTTGAAACATGTCGACTAACGTTTTTAAACCGTCATAAAACGGTAATTTTTTGAAAGGGTTTTTTAATTGTTCTTTTGGTATTTCTAAACCATGCGATTCTAGGCCAAGTTCATCAATAACGTGATGTGGTAATACAAATGGCACGTGCAATGTATGGTGATCATTTTGCGTTTCTGGGAAATCAACAATAGTGACATTCATGCCACGTCGTGCGGATAATGCCGCGGCAATTAATCCCTGAATATGAGAGCCAAGAACAAGTATCGATGACATTTTATGGATTATCCTTTAAATATTGAATAAGTGAATCATCCTTATAATACAGGTTTTTTAACACGATTGAACCATCACGTAGGTTAATGCCTGCACTAATATCTTTTATGTTTCCTCGAACAAGTTTATCTGCTCTATTCGCTAAACTTTCAGGAATATAAAAACGCTGCCTTTCATCAAGGTAAGGTTTGTAATTTTTAATGATATCCTGACATTTATTAAAGTGAGGATTAACGATAACGATATTGGGGTTTGCTTTATCACCATTCAAACATATATCTCCGTCAATCTCTTTTGTTGTAATTGTATCGCCAAAATCATAACGAAATTCAATATATCGACCACGTAATATATCACGAGGATCATACCCTCTTACTTTAATTCGCCATTCATGATTGGTATAGGCACCATGATAAAAAATCAGGTAAACAGGCATTAAAATAGGAAGGATAAGACAAAATAGTAAAAATTTATTTTTCATGCATGCCTCCTATAATATTTTTTCTAATCATTTGCGTTATTTTTAATATACCTAACAATAATAATCCGCCAATAATAAGGCCAAATCCTGTGGCAAACATACTGCCGAATAATTCAATAAATATCATGAACACTCGCGCGCTGATGGTGAATAAGCATAGGCTAAGGAATGCATCATGACCGTGTCTAACTGCTATCCATGCTAAGGCGGATGAAAAACCAATAAAATGAATTGCGGCCATTACATCACTTTCAATAGGAAGAATAAATGGGACAAAGATGAATGCGATTGCGGTTATTGTTACCGTTCGTAAAAATGTATCTTTAGATGGTGAAAATTGAATGATCAAAAGGGACACGAGTGCCGCAATAACGATAAAAAATCCGATGATTAGGTTGAAGTCGCTGGTGAAAAGGCGTGTGTTTTTGATGATTTCATCAACGCCATCATAAAAAATAAGTGACGATGCGAATGCGCATAAAATTGTAAAAAAAGCGCTATATCGTGACAGCATGTTTGCAAACGGTTCGTTCATATTGATTAACCATTTTGCATTCCCCATGGCGGTGAACAACAAAGGTATAAAAGTAACCAAGGATAAAACAATAAAGAATGGAAGATATGAAGGTTCTATAGTCTCTATGACTTCTAAATTACATCCAATTGTTACAATAAATCCAAAGCACCAAAGATTTGGAATTTTTGGATTGCGCCCTCGTACCATGACAAGTCCCGTTACCAAAAACATCCAAAGGGCGAGTAGCCCACCGAGGCTTCCTTGTAATTGAAAACTTTGCCCGATAAGTGCAAGTAACGTCAGTGTTAATCCAAACAGTCCATAGACACATACATCATGCCATATTTTTTTACCTGTATCATCCTTCCATCGCCAAATGAGATAGGCCAATAGGCCGTTTATACCAATATGTCCGATTAATTTGGTATGCATGCCAAGCAAATCCCAGTTGGATGCAATGACAAGGGCAACCCCTAATAAAATGGCAAATAATGCGGAATATTTCATGCTAAGGGCAAGGCGATTTTGTAATTTTGATCGTTCGTATTGTAAAATAGAATGGGATTGATCTTGTGAGATCATATCGCCTTCAACCCAGTTATTTAATTTGGTCTTTAATCCCACTTTTTATGCATCTTCCGTTGTTTTTGGCAACTTTTTTATTTCGGTTTGAGCAATCGTTTTCTGTCCTGAAAGGGGGTAGCTGAATACAAATTCGCCTTCTGATACGCTGATGTGAACGGCACCACCATCAATTAATTCACCAAACAACAATTCTTCGGATAGTGGTTTTTTGATTTTTTCTTGAATAATACGTCCCATTGGGCGTGCACCCATGGCAACATCATACCCAAGTTCGGCCAACAAGGCGCGTGCATCTTGGCTCAATTCAATTGTAACATTACGGTCTGCCAATTGCGCCTCTAACTGAATGATGAATTTATCAACAACACGGTGCATAATTTCGGGTGTGAGGTTGGCAAATGGAACAATTGCGTCCAGTCGATTTCTAAATTCTGGTGTAAACAAACGATTAATCGCTTCTTTGTCATCATCAACGCGGTGATCTTGTGTAAATCCAATCGGTGCCTTGGCCATGTCCGCCGCACCAGCATTCGTTGTCATGATGAGGATCACATTACGAAAATCAACCGTTTTACCGTTGTTATCGGTTAGTTTCCCATAATCCATAACTTGAAGAAGAAGGTTAAACACATCAGGATGTGCTTTTTCCACTTCGTCTAACAAAACAACACAATGCGGGTTTTGATCGACCGCATCGGTTAATAATCCACCTTGGTCATATCCAACATATCCGGGAGGTGCGCCAATAAGGCGTGAAACGGCGTGGCGTTCCATATATTCTGACATATCAAATCGTTTTAAATCAATCCCTAATGTATTTGATAATTGTTTTGTGACTTCGGTTTTACCAACCCCCGTTGGTCCAGAAAACATATAACATCCAATTGGTTTGTCCGCATCACGCAACCCTGCGCGCGCCATTTTAACGGCATCACATAACGCCAATATCGCCTTATCCTGACCAAACACCATCGTCTTTAAGTCGCGTTCTAAATTTTTAATCGATTCACGGTCGTTTTTAGACACAGTTTTGGCCGGAATACGTGCAATGACGGCAACCACGGCTTCGATATCTTCAACATCAATTTTTGTTTTACGCTTTTCTTCGGGAATTAATTTTTGCGCCGCGCCAACCTCGTCAATAATGTCGATGGCTTTATCAGGTAATTTACGATCACCGATGTATTTTGCGGATAATTCAACCGCAGTTGTGATTGCCTCATTCGAATACTCAACGTTGTGATGATCCTCATAATATTTTTTCAATCCCATCAAAATTTTAATGGCATCATCAATCGATGGTTCGTTAACATCAATTTTTTGGAAACGACGTACAAGTGCACGATCTTTTTCAAAGTGATTTCTGTATTCTTTATATGTTGTTGATCCAACGCACTTTATTGTTCCACGTCCAAGCGCAGGTTTAAGCAAATTTGATGCATCCATTGATCCACCGCTTGTCGATCCAGCACCAATAACCGTATGAATTTCATCGATGAATAAAACCGCATTTGGCATTTTTTCGATTTGGGTAATAACTGCCTTCAGCCGTTCTTCAAAATCACCGCGATATCTTGTTCCCGCCAATAAAACACCCATATCCAATGAAAAAATAGTTGTACTTTTTAAGACTTCGGGTACATCACCATCAACAATACGTTTTGCCAACCCTTCGGCAATGGCGGTTTTACCAACGCCAGGGTCACCAACATAAAGTGGATTATTTTTTGAACGACGGCATAAAATTTGAACCGTGCGATCAACCTCTTTTTGACGTCCAATAAGGATGTCAATTTTTCCGTCTTTTGCCTTTTGGTTTAGATTTTGGCAATAGGCGTTCAGTGCTTTTTTACCGGATTGAACATCTTCATTTTCTGCGTCGACCTCGGATTCATCTGCGGATGCTGTGTGAAAGTCATCTGCCCCCTCAACCTTTGCAATACCATGGGATACATAATTTACCGCGTCAAACCGTGTCATGTCTTGTTGACCAAGGAAGTAAACGGCATGGGATTCACGTTCGGAAAATAATGCGATTAAAACATTGGCACCCGTAACCTCCTCACGTCCTGATGATTGCACATGAATGGCCGCACGTTGTAAAACACGTTGAAATCCAGTTGTCGGTTTGGATTCTTTCGGTTTTGAATCACCCTTTAATTCATCTAATTCTGTATCCAAATAGGTTGTTATTTCCTCGCGTAAAATATCAAGATCAACACCACATGCACGCATAACCGCCCGTGCATCATCATTATCAATTAATGCGAATAAAAGATGTTCTAACGTTGCATAATCATGCCCCTTTTCCGTGGCAAGATTTAATGCGTTATGGAGTGTGACTTCGAGTTTTTTTGAAAGCATGAAAATAGCCTCTTTATGATTTGATTATAGTGTAGCCTAAAAAGGTTAAAAGACAAAGAAAACAAGACGTCGTTTTAATTTATAAATTTTGAAAAATTTGAATGCGAGTCTGTGCCTTCTTGTCAAATTTATGTGCGACACCAGAATTTTTCGGCGGTGTTTGCATGACCTCTGATAATAATCGAGACAGTAACGGGTCTGTTATATTATCAGCGCTATCTTTTATCATGGTACGTATAGAGGATGGTATTCTAAAATTTTCGCGTTTTTCTTCAACAAAGTAACGCGCTGCAAAAATTTGCTTCATCGCCTCAGATTCCAAGATAGATAATAAATCCAAACGCATCCACTTAGAGCATTTTTCCAGAATATCTAATGATAAAACCGCATGAATATCATTACAAAAATTTGCCTGTTTTCGATCTTCATTTAACCATGCGGCCAAATATTCGACCGCAGATCCAAAATGAAGGGATTGTGCAATTTCTTGTCCACGTTTTGTATAAAATGATGCGTCCGTTGTGTCACATTCTTCACGATTGAGACGTTTTGCATGGTGAAGGGCAGGTTTTGCCAAAATTTTTCCACCGCCTTGACCAATATTCAGGTCAAATTCAGCGTGTTCATCAACGTGCAAAAATAAATATGTTTCTTGCGTATCAGCTTTATTCTCATCCAAAACCACAGGAATGTACGTCTCTTTTTCCAAAGACGTACATGCATGATGAAGGGGGATAAAAACGTTCATTTAACCGCGCAATGTTGCACCCGTTTTTGAACTGACTTGTTTGATAACAGATTGAGATAACTCTTCAATTTCTTTATCCGTCAATGTTTTTTCCATTGGCATTAGTTGCACAGAAACAGCCATTGATTTTTGCCCTTCTGGAACACCTTTACCTTGATAAACATCAAAAATACGAACATCTGAAACCAAATTTCCACCACCCTTTTTTGTTGCAGAAATAAGAGTGTCCGCAGAAACACTTTCATCCATTAAAAAGGCAAAGTCTCGATAGACAGGTTGCAATGAGCTTGATTTTAACATTGGTCGTGCCGATGTTTTGTTTTTTGCGGTAGGAATATTCTCAAGAATAACTTCAAATCCAACAACATTACCTTCGATGCTCATTTCTTCACAAATTGATGGGTGCATTTCACCAAATGTTGCCAGCACATTTTTACCCAACCGCAACGTACCGGAACGACCAGGATGATAATATGATGGTGCATCATCCGAAATTTGTGGTTTTAATGTTGGATTAATTGATTGAATAACGGCCAAGGCATCGGCCTTTGCATCATAGGCATCAACCGCGCGTGATACATCCGCACCTGCCCAATGCTTGTCACCGTGAACACCTTGACGCACGCCCGTAGCCACAGTCATCTGATCATTTGGATCAACGCCGTGAAACACAGGTCCTGTTTCAAATAGGCAAGCGTTTGGATATCCCTTATCTGCGTTTTTAGCCACGGCCTGCATCAAATTGGGTAAAATTGATGGGCGCATCGTGTCCATTTCAACAGACAAAGCGTTAGTTAGGCGTAATCCTGGTTTTACGTCGCCATCGGTAAATTCATTGGCCATATCATAGGGCATAAATGACCATGTCATGCATTCTTGCAAGCCACGATCGGCCAGTGTACGTCCCGCATATGTACGCAATGTATGTGTTTGTGACAATGCATTTTGTGTCAGTTGCGTTGTCCGAACAACTGGCACAGCTTCAATCTTATCATATCCATATACGCGAATAACTTCCTCCACCAAATCGGCAGATCCTAAAATATCAGGGCGCCATGATGGTGCTTGCACTGTATAAGGTGCACTGTCGCCATCAATTTCAAAACCGAGTGTTCCTAAAATATAAAGCTGTTCTTTTTCTTCTATCTCAACACCAGTCAAACGCTTCGTCATTTGTGGATCAAAATTGTATGTGCGGTCAGTTTTGATTGGTGCACCCGCCTCAACCATATCACTCACTTCACCACCACAAAGATCAACGATCATTTGCGTGGCCAAATCCATACCATATGCCGTAAATTCAGGATCAACACCACGTTCAAAACGATATCGCGCATCTGTTATCACTTGGTGTTTACGTCCCGTAACCGCCGTGTGCGTTGGATCAAAATAAGCACACTCAAGAAATACATCCGTTGTATCCATTCCACATCCTGTTGATGTGCCACCAACAATTCCACCAAGCCCAAGAACACCATTATCATCCGTGATAACAGTCTCACCACCGTGAAGCGTGTATGATTTGTCATTCAAGGCATCAAATGTTTCGCCACCTTTGGCTTGCTTAACACGAATATCACCGTTCAAACGATTAACATCATAAACATGCAATGGGCGATTAAGACCAATACAAAAATAATTCGTAATATCAACTAAGATCGAAATTGGTCGCAAGCCAATTGATTCCAATTTTGCCTTTAACCACGCAGGGCTTTCACCATTTTTAACACCCTTAATTTGACGTCCTGTGAAATGAGGGCATGTCTCAAGTGTATCAGTAAATACATTAACAGCGCTTTTAAATTTTGAATCAAATACTGGACGCTCAGGCATCTTGAATGTTCCACACCCTGCCGCAGATAAATCACGTGCGATACCTGATATTCCTGCACAATCGGCACGGTCAGGCGTTAATCCGATTTCAACGATAACATCATCAAGGCCATCGAAAATATCAGCAATCGGTGTACCAATTTCATAATCACCATCTAATGCGATAATACCGTTATGCTCGTCCGATAAACACATTTCACGCTCAGACACCAACATACCACATGATTCTTGTCCGCGAATAACACCCTTTTGTAATGTCGTATCAAGGCCAGGAATATATGCCCCCTCAGGTGCAAAAATTGCAGTCATGCCAGTCTTTGCATTTGGCGCTCCACATACGACTTGTACCATACCACGGTCAGTTTCAACCTGACATACACGCAAACGATCCGCATCTGGGTGTTGTTCCGCTGACTTTACCTTTGCGACCTTAAATGGTGCATATACATCAGCCTTATTTTCAACTTCTTCAACCTCCAAACCGAGGTCTGTCAATTTTTCAATAATTTCATCCGTCGTCGTATGACTTGGCGCACTTGTATCTAAATATTCTTTGAGCCAATTAAGTGTAAATTTCATCTATTCATGTCTTTCATTATTTATTGCATCCTTTTTACCAGATACTCATAAGAAAAGGCAAGGCGACAGTTACGGTTTTAAGCTGCAAGTATTCTCGCGGTTTTAATTCCATGCTGTTGACGCATTTCATGAAATGTTGGTGTTTTGAGTATCATTTCAGCTTGTTTAGGTGTCAGAGAGTCAATTGCAAGAGTATTATAAAATTCACCTCCATTTAACGGAGTAGAACAACACAGATGATAACTTTCAAGCGCTCTTGAAATAATCTCTCCACGGTCAACTAATTTTGCACTATTTTCAAATGTAAGCATAAGAGTTGTACCTTCATGTGGTGCCAACCCAATATTTGCGAGCAATCTTTTTCTATCATCCTGCGGTAACGTATCGAACATAATATATCTCTCACTTAAATTTGAAACAAAAGATACATTATGAAAATCAAAATATCAAGAGAAATGCAAACTAAGCGTGGCAAGATGGCGTTTTAAACTTCCCGCTAATCTATGATATTTTACGATTAGCTTTTCACACCTTGTAATGTCAGGAGCATATTTATGATCGCGCACACCGATATCGGTAAAAAGCGGATCATCACTTTCAAAATTAAATTGGGTTGAACCTGCATAAGGTAAAACACCGTAAATGGGAACACCATGATCGTATGATCGATCCATCAGGATATCAATGGGGGACAAAAGTGTTTGGCAATATGCCTCTAATTTTCGCGCACCTTGTTTTGATACGATATAGGCGGCAGCGTCCAATGGACCAAACGCATAGCGATACAAAGAAAATTCATCACTCACATCACCTAATTTTTTCATCGGGCGGTTTTGTTGACCGCTTAATTTAAGGAAGTCAATTTTGGATAAATCCAAGGAATTAATGATATTCCCCATATTATGTTGTATATCAATATCATCCTCTAAAATAAGATAATAATCTGCATCACTGTCCTTTTGCAACTTACGCCATAATTGGATATGAGACAGCGCGCACGCCTTTTCCGTTTCCATCAACTCACGCCCTGTAAAATGACGTGTTTTTGTTGGGTTATAGGTATGCAGAATACCTGCCATAGTATCAGGTGTTATCGCATCAAATATTTGAATATCAACACCGGCCTTTTCGGATTGATCCAAAATACGTTCACGACGAAATTCATTCGACAGAACATTAATGGCAAATGTTTTAATCGTGTCCATATTGGACATGGTGCTTATGATCCCGTTGCAAGGTTAGGTTTATTCAAAGGATCATGCCCGTAATGCGCATTCCACCGTGTGTCACCTTCGAAGAATGTACGCAAATCCGGAATACCGTATTTCAACATCGCCATACGTTCAATTCCCATACCAAAGGCAAACCCTTGATAGACATCGGGATCAATACCAACGGCCTTCAGGACATTTGGATGCACCATTCCACATCCACCAATTTCAAGCCAACTGTCGCCACCACCGATTTTTAATTCGGATTTTGATTTTGAACATCCAATGTCAATTTCCGCGGAAGGTTCCGTAAATGGGAAAAATGATGGGCGGAAACGTACTGGCAAATCCTCAACACCAAAAAATTTCTCATACATTGTTTTGAGGCAACCTTTTAAATGTCCCATATTTGTTTCTTTATCAATGACCATACCTTCCAATTGATGGAACATCGGCGTATGTGTCATGTCGTAATCTGAACGATATGTACGTCCCATCACGATTTTGCGAAGAGGTGGTTTGTGCGCCAACATTGCACGAATTTGACAAGTTGATGTATGTGTACGAAGCAACCGTTTTGCTTCATCACCTTCTTTACCTTCAACATCAGGAAGGTAAAACGTATCATGCATTTCACGCGCAGGATGTTTTGGTGGAAAATTCAACGCCGTAAAATTGTGAAAATCATCTTCGATATCTGGACCATCATGGATATCAAATCCCATATCAGCAAAAATCGTAATCATTTCATCCATTGTTTGCGTGATTGGGTGGATAGAGCCCTTACGTTCAGGACGTGAATCCAACGTGATATCTATTTTTTCATGTTTCAAACGTGCATCCATCGCGATTTTTTTCAAAATCTTTTGGCGCGATTCAAGAAGGTTGGCCACGTCATCCTTCATTACATTTAATGCAACCCCTTCGACCTTGCGTTCCTCAGGGGACATTTTTCCCAACCCTTTCATCAGGTCGGTAATCGCACCTTTTTTCCCAAGGGCGGAAATACGAACCTCTTCCAACGCATTCAGGTCGTTTGCGGCCTCAATTTTTTGTGTTAATTCGGCCTTTAATTCGGCTGCATTCATTGCTTATTTCCTCGTTGGTATTTGTTTGTTATTCCCTTGTTTAATCAATCTTGATATAAAATTCAAGATGACACAACAAACAGACATAAAAATATTAGGAATAGAAAGCTCGTGTGACGAAACCGCGGCGTCGATTGTCACTGGTAAGCGTGAAATATTATCTAATATTGTGTCTTCGCAAATTAAAGATCACGAACGTTTTGGAGGTGTTGTTCCCGAAATTGCGGCCCGTGCCCATATGGAACAAATCGAACTTATCGTTGATATGGCGTTAAAAGATGCCGATATGGCCTTGGATGATATTGACGGCGTGGCGGCGACCTGTGGGCCTGGGCTCATTGGTGGTGTAATTGTCGGCATGATGGCCGGGAAAACGATTGCGTCCATGAAAAACAAACCGTTTATTGGGGTTAATCATTTGGAAGGGCATGTCCTTTCCCCTCGCCTATCTGACGGTATGGCGTTTCCCTATCTCGTTTTATTAGTTTCGGGCGCTCATACTCAAATCTTAATTGCACATGATTTAGGTGATTATGAATTGTTGGGCACAACATTGGATGATGCCGTAGGTGAATGTTTTGATAAGGTTGGCCGTATGCTAGGGCTACCTTTTCCAGGTGGGAAATATGTAGCGGAATTGGCGGCACAATGTAATGATCGCAAGGCCGCGGCACAAAAATTCCAACTTCCTCGTCCATTAAAGGGGCGAAAAGGGTGCGATTTTTCATTTTCCGGTTTGAAAACCGCCGTTTTACGGCACATTACGGATGATATGGACAAGAATGATAAAATCATGCTTGCCGCAGCGATGGAAGATGCAGTTGCCGATGTTATGGTTGATCGCGTAAAAAAAGCGATAGAAATATTTAAAGATCGCTATCCGGATAAAAACAAGTCTCACATTGTCTCTGGTGGTGGCGTAGCCGCTAATATAACAATTAAGAAACGCCTGACGGACTTGACAGACACCTATAATATGATTTTTACTGCACCTCCTGCGCATCTATGTACGGATAACGGTGCAATGATCGCATGGGCAGGCGTAGAAAGGTTTAAGCGCGGATTAATAGACGATATGTCGGCAAAAGCTCGACCGCGATGGCCATTACAAGAATTACAAAAGGAAGCTAAATGACAAAAAAAATTGGTGTTGTAGGTGCCGGCGCATGGGGAACAGCCCTTGCACATGCACAAGCTGAGGCTGGCCGTCAGGTCACATTATGGGCACGTGAAACAGACGTCAAAGGTGACTTTGAAACAACTGGTGAAAATACAACATATCTTCCTGGTGTAAAATTAAACGAAAATATCACTGTAACGAATAGTTTAAGCGATCTTCACGGTATGGATATCCTTCTTATCGTTACGCCAGCGCAATTTATGCGTGCGACATTAGAAGGTTTGCGCCATGAATCATTGGATAATAAACCCATTGTGATTTGTTCAAAAGGAATCGAAATTGAAACGGGTATGATGTTATCCGAGGTGGTCAAAGATGTTTTGCCAAATTCTATCCCTGCGGTGATGACAGGACCATGTTTTGCACGTGAGGTTGCACTTGGCCTACCAACTGGAATCACAATTGCGTGTGAGAATAAGGATCTGGCCAAAGAATTGGCAAATGATTTAGGGTGTCGTAATTTGCGTCCTTACATTACGGATGATTTGTTGGGTGCCCAAATTGCCGCATCGGTCAAAAATGTTTTGGCCATTGCATGTGGTGCATTATACGGGATGAAAATGGGTGAAAATGCCAAGGCGGCATTGATCACACGTGGTATCGCCGAAATGGGTCGTTTGGCCAAGGCCATGGGCGCAAAGGAGCAAACACTAATGGGAATGTGTGGTTTTGGTGATGTTATGTTGACATGCTCATCCATGCAATCACGTAATTTTTCATTAGGTGCCATGATGGGTGAAGGTCGCTCTATCCAAGATATTTTAGGTGAACGTAAATCGGTTACCGAAGGGTTTCATACGGCAAAGGCTTTGAAAAAATTAGCCTATGATAACGCCGTGGATATGCCCATTGCAGAAACAGTTTATCAATGCCTATGCGAAGATATGCCCCTTGATAAAGCGGTGGAACAATTATTGGATCGTCCATTTGCCAAAAATGCAGGCTAAAAAAGCCTACTCTTTCCCTTGTCATGCAACCGTGGCATAATCCTGTTCGGGAAGAATAACATAAAAGGAGAATATGAAATGTGTTGTAAACGTTTTATTGGAATGGTGATTGCGGGATTCATTTTTACATTTGTATATGAATACGGTGTTCATCAACATTTATTAATATCTATGTATGAAGAAACCGCAAATTTATGGCGTACGCCGGAAGAAATGGAAGCACTTTGTTGGATGGGAATGGGCGCACGACTTGCCATCGTTGCATTGCTCGCATTTATCTTTACACGTAATTACGAAGGTAAAGGAATAGGCGAAGGTGTTCGTTTTGGTGCATATTTAGGTCTTTATACAGGGATTGGACAAGCATCTATGTACGTCTATTCACCAATTACAATGGAATTGGCACTAGCATGGTTAAGCACAACCGTTGTGTACACAATTGCCATGGGAATAATATTCTCTTTGATTTACTGTAAAGCAAAAGAAGATTGTGGTTCATGCAATACTGGCTCATAAAATCTGAACCATATAAATGGAGTTGGAATGATCACGTCGCCAAAGGTGTTGAACACTGGGATGGTGTGCGTAATTATCAGGCTTCTAACAATATGAAAGCGATGGAAATAGGTGACCTCGCCTTTTTCTATCATTCAAACGAAGGCAAAGAGATTGTGGGTATTGTTGAGGTGGTAAGCGGATATTACCCCGATCATACAGATCCTAAAGAGCGTTTTGGAATGGTTGATTTTAAGGCAGTAAAGCCAGTCAACAAGCCTGTCAATTTAGCGCAGATAAAGGCAGATCCAAATCTATCGGAAATGTCGTTATTAAAACAAATGCGCTTATCAGTTGGTCCTGTTCGTAAAAGCGAATGGGATTATATTATGAAGTTAAGTGAAACAACTTTATAAATATTTTTATAAAAAATATCTTGCAATAATTTCGTTAAATATGTTTCTATAAATACATGGTTAAACACATGATGCAAAATGTTGTTGTTCTTTTGAACCTCCTCGTCGTTCTACTCGGCAAGGGGGCTAAAGTCGTTTAACCTAATTTAAGTTAAAATATAAACGGATTTAGCGCCTTACTCGTAAAAAAGTTAAGGCGTTTTTTAATGCGCAATAAAAGAAAGAAAAAGAAGAAATAAAATGAAAACATACACAATAGAAGACGGTGAAATAAAACAGAAAACTTTGAGAGGACAAGAAGGATTTGGCACAATTACAAGCGTCACATCTGCCTCTAATTTCAAAGGGATTATCCATCAAAGCTTTCGTGATGTTGCGCGACGTTTACAAAATATGGAAGCCGATTTTATGATCGCAACTGGTACACGTACATATAATGGTGCACCAATTGGCATCCCAGTATCAGCAACCCCTCAACCCAAAATGATTTAATAATGAATAAGGATAAAAACATGCACTCTCAACATAAAAAAACTCCTCAAGTTGACTTTAGATATAGCGCAGCAAATTCACCAATGCGTGTTATTCCATCCAACAAACACGATATAAAAATCCTGGATGCAAACGACGAGATTAAAGCAGCCAAAAATCCAATCGTAATTGTTACAGAAGATTTTTTAAAAAATTATGGTTATGCCGCGTTAGGATGGTTTTCCAAGGGGATTCCTTTTGCGTTTGAAAGCCAACGTGCACGAGATATAGTGCCCTCAAACTATGGTCAATGGGTTAACGCCCCCGTTAATGGCTATTCCAAAATTTTTAATCCTCTTCAATCATGCTCCGCCGATAAAATTATCATAGTCGGCAAACCCTCAGGTATCACGACAAGGCTTATCGAACAATATGATGAAATTCGCGAGAAACAAATCAATCTATGCGATATCACATCAAATATGCGTGCATTTAATTTTGAACCTTTAAGGCCAGAAGATCCAAAAGAGAACATACAAACAATGAGTGTCGACCCTCAATCTAATATGGATTTATGCAGATCTGCTAACTCGGGATCAAAAACACCGGCAAGGTATAATCATTCAAGAACAAGACATCTTTGCGTATAATATTCAATTCAAGGGGATAAAATTTTATAACGCTTTTATTTATTATCGCACTACGCCATCCTTGTCAGTGACATAAACAAAGCAAGGAGGGCTGGACATGCCTAAAGTACTTATAAGCGACAAAATGGCGCCAAAAGCGGCGGAAATTTTCAAATCAAATGGAATCGATGTTGATGTTAAAACGGGTTTATCGCCCGATGAATTAGCATCCATTATCGGCGACTATGATGGGTTGGCTATTCGTTCCTCCACAACCGTTACACCTGACATTTTATCCGCAGCAAAAAATCTAAAGGTAATAGGTCGTGCGGGGATTGGTACGGATAACATCGATAAACCTGCCGCAACACAAAATGGTGTGATTGTTATGAACACCCCATTTGGGAATAGCGTAACAACGGCCGAACACACAATATCCATGATGATGGCATTGGCACGTTCAATTCCACAAGCAAATGAATCAACACATCAAGGCAAATGGGAAAAATCAAAATTCATGGGTGTTGAGTTATTCAACAAAACACTCGGCGTCATCGGGTGTGGAAATATCGGTGCGATTGTCATTGATCGAGCCCTAGGTATGAAAATGAAAGTTATCGGTTTTGATCCATTTTTAACGGATGAGCGCGCAATTGAAATGGGTATTGAAAAAGTTGAGTTGGATGAATTATACGCACGTGCCGATTTCATCACACTCCATGTCCCAAAAACTGAAAAAACGGCAAATATGATTAACGCAGAGTCTTTTGCAAAAATGAAAGACAGTGTGCGCATTATGAATGTTGCCCGTGGAGGCTTAATCAATGAATCTGATTTATTAAACGCCGTTAATTCTGGAAAGGTCGCGGGTGCGGCATTAGATGTTTTTGAGCAAGAACCTGCAAAAGAAAACATCTTGTTCGGACATGAACGCATCATATGCACACCGCACCTTGGTGCAAGCACGACCGAAGCTCAAGATAATGTCGCGATCCAAGTTGCAGAACAAATTTCGGATTACCTGAACAACGGAGCAGTAACAAATGCGTTGAATATGCCTTCTATTTCTGCCGAAGATGCACCAAAGCTAAAACCTTATATGAAATTGGCTGAAGACATGGGTGCAATGATGGGGCAAATTACCGATCACGCAATCACATCCATTACGGTTGAATATGCAGGCACCGTCTCAAAAATTAACACAAAACCATTAACAGCAATGATCGTAGCAAGTGTTCTTAAGGCAACGATGGAAGATGTGAATATGGTATCCGCACCATCAATTGCAAGTGAGCGCGGAATTGACATTGCAACAACACTGCACGAAAAAGGTGACTTACCAACCTCAATCAGCCTCAAAATAAAAACTGAAAAACGCGAAAAGGAAGTTACAGGAACATTGTTTGGAGGTACTCCGCGTGTCGTATCGATTGATAATGTCCCTGTCGAAGTGGCCATAACACCATCCATGTTGTTCATCCGCAATGATGATAAACCTGGCCTGATTGGCGGTGTTGGTACAATTTTGGGGGAAGCTGGTGTAAATATCGCCGATTTCCGTCTAGGGCGCATCGAAGGCACATCCGAGGCCGTTGCCATTGTCGCCATTGATGGCGAAGTCGCCAATGATGTGATGAATGATCTTAAAGCACTCGATTCGGTACAACAAATTAGCCTAATGAAGTTCGCGTAAATGACACAACGTTGTTCATGGGCAAAGGAAAGCAACCCACTCTATGTCGAATATCACGATACAGAGTGGGGCGTGCCAACCCATGATGATCAAATGTTGTTTGAAATGATCGTGTTAGAAGGATGTCAAGCTGGGTTAAGCTGGGAAACAATCCTCAATAAACGCGAGGGATACCGCAAAGCGTTCTATAGCTTTGACGTTCAAAAAGTCGCAAACATGAGCGATGAAGAGCTAGAATCTTTGCGCAATAATCCTGATATCGTTCGCAATCGATTAAAAATTAACATGGCGCGCAAAAACGCCCTTGTTTTTATCGGTATTCAAAAGGAATTTGGATCATTTAATGATTATATCTGGGCCTATGTGGATCATAAACCCATTATCAATCACTGGGAGAGAATGGATCAGGTTCCCGCCTCAACACCACTAAGCGATAAAATTTCAAAAGACTTAAAAAAGCGCGGAATGTCCTTTGTCGGATCAACCATTATATATGCGTATTTGCAATCTTGTGGTTTGGTGAATGATCACATCACATCGTGTTGCTGTTATCACGGGCGCAGTTGAGGACGAATATCACCTAAAGATCGATTAAACGCGTCAAGTGCATACCAATCTTCTGCTGATTCCATCGTTGCACACATCGCAGGTGTTAAATACGGTATTTCTATTGTTTTTCCTGCGTAAATTCGATGAATATTCGCCATTGGAATGTTGTTTAGGCCGGCGGTGACTTCAATCAAGGCATGAATAAAATCGACTTCTTCAATGCGTGTTTCCTCCATCGCGATCATGTCACCATAACAATCGTTTGCTATTGACCATAATGTATCGCCTGCACGAATATCATAAAATATCGGCCCATCATAAAGTTCTGGTATTTCACAATATGATTCAGGTTCAATAGGCAGAGGTATATCACCAGATAATGGAAAAACCCCTACAAAAATAAGATTCCTGAAAATATTTTTTAATGTCATAATGCAATTTATTTTGTAATTATCTTTTCAATAACATGCAACCTGTTTAGTATCACCTCAGAAATGAACAAAGCACCCGACGCCATTGAAAATTTAATTAAACGTTTGTCAAAAATGCCAAGCGTGGGATCTCGTTCGGCACGTCGTATCGCGCTTCATTTATTATCAGATAAAGATATGAATCTTGCCCCATTGGAACAAGCATTATCATACGCAAAAGAACGCGTTGAACCGTGTGATTTATGTGGTAATTTAGATGTTAGATCACCCTGTTCAATTTGCACTCATGCACATAAGGACAAATCAAAAATCGCCCTTGTCCAATCCGTGGGTGACATATGGACAATGGAACGCACTGGATTTTACGATGGTCATTATCATGTCCTTGGTGGTGTTTTATCGGCATTAGATGGTATTACGCCCGACAAATTACGCATATCATCACTATTACCTCGCCTTGAAGGGGTCACGGAAATTATCATTGCCCTTGGCGCAACAGTAGATGGACAAGCAACCGCCCATTATGTCGCAGAACAGGTGCGAAAAATTAATCCTGAAATAAAAATCACACGTCTAGCCTATGGTGTGCCTATCGGTGGCGAAGTTGAATATTTAGATGATTCAACCTTGGCCACGGCCATGAAAAGCCGTAACGCGTTTTAGATATTATCCACAGGGATATTTAAACATTTAATTTTATCTGGAAAATGATCAAGATAGCTTGCTATAGTCTTTGTGATATGAGGGTGATGATTAGAGGGTTGGGGCCAAAATCATCGACGCAATTTCTAGAAATTGCATAAAGATTATGGAGAATAGAGATATGGCGCAAGATTTCAAAAAATCAAACCGCAATAATGTAAGACAATTACCAAACGGTAATGGTGCATCACATCAAAATCAAATTTTATCCGCCTTAGATACTTTGGGCGCAAAGCTTGTCCGATCTGAAACCGAGCGAGACACAATGCGTAGTCTTCTGAACGAGGCTTTAGACGCACAAGATCGCCTTGAAACACAGTTAGAGCGAAGTTCAATTGACATTAGTCGTCGTATCGATTTAATGGAACGTGAAGATAACGGATTATCTGATGAAGACCGTCAAAAATTTGAAGATCAATTTAAAATCGTCAATGACAATCAAGACATTCTAGAAGACAATCAAAAGCGTCAACGCCGTGTTGAAGATAAATTACGCGATAGCCAACAAACAATTGCAAAATTACAACGTCGTTTAGATTCACAAGAACAAAAACGCGTTAAATTACAACGCCGCATTGAACGTGTTGAAAACATCGCCGATGATGCACAAAAGGCCTTAGAGGCAAAAGCCATGGTCTTACTGACCGATCAATCAGAAAAAATTGCACATCTTAATAATATGGATGCAACAGCCCCATTACAAATCTTAGATGATCTCCATCAAGACAATGATGAACAACAGACAAAACTATCTATGTCACAAAAATTAAAATCATCAACATCTTCATCATGGATGGCGATTTTATTGGCTCTTGGCCTTGGATGGGGAATGGCCACAACATTGCAGCCATCTGAAAAAGCCTTTGTTGTCATGGATAATGGACAGTTGGCACAAGTCGATCTGTCAAAAGGTGAAGCCAAAGCCATCGCATTTGACGCACAACCATTAACGTTCAAAACACAAAACACATTAAATAACGATACAACAATCGAAGATGATCTTTCTCAACTTTCAACCGATTGGATTACCGAAGATTTACTTGATGAAACATTGGATGTCACAAATCATGTATCTTCATTTGATGTCTTAGAAACCGTTTCAACACCTGAAATCACAATGGATAAAGATTTGTCTTTACCAGGTGACATCAAGAAATTAGAAAAAAAAGCCTTTGCTGATGTCCCCGAAGCTCAACACGATTTAGCCGCTCTTTACACAGCTGGACAAGCCGGTGTTTTACAAAATTATGAACGCGCGGCCTTTTGGTTCCGTCAAGCAGCCATTCAAGGTATCGGTAACGCGGCTTACAACCTAGGTGTATTATACCAACAGGGTTTAGGGCAAACACAAGACGTACAACGTGCGCTTGATTGGTATCGTCGCGCCGCACAATTAGGACATCCAGAAGCCCAATATAACCTTGGTATCGCCTATATCGAAGGTATCGGCACACGGTACAATCCAAACATGGCCGCTGCCTTTTTTCAACAAGCCGCCTTCTCAGGCATTGTTGAGGCCGCTTATAACTTAGGACTTATTCTAGAAAATGGATTACTTGGTGAAGTGCGACCTGATGATGCGCTAAGGTGGTATCGCGCCGCCGCCGATAACGGCAGTGTTGATGCAGAAGAGGCATTAAAAACACTCGCCGCGGCAATGAATATTCCATCATCACAAGCCGGATTGCTAGAAAATGGCGATAGCCTATCGCAATACACAACACCAGAATCAAACAGTGAAGCTGATTTATTTGTTGATGCTGGCGGAGATATAAGTCTTGGCACGCTTGTTCCTAATGCCAAGCAAATCTTAATCGCACAAATTCAAGAACAACTTCGTAAAGCCCGTCTTTATAACGGCCCTCAAGATGGTATCGTTGGTTCTGGCACTATTAAGGCTGTTAAATCATATCAGCGCCTCAATAACCTGCCAACCGATGGACAGGCTAGCGAAGAGCTCTTAACTTATATGCTTCAGCAAGGCACGGATTAATAATAATGTGACCCCACTTTTCTTTATTCCTGAACAAGATAATCTATCCTCAATGGAAGCATTTCGCTCCGCAATCATAAATAATGAAGGTTTAAAAGCTGAATATTTGGATGATTTATCTGAAATTTATAAAAATAATGATGACGAATGGTATAATGCATTATCATGATTTACTTATGGATACTCCAATAATGGATCATAGCAATATTGCTATAAGAGTAATATCAAATGGATTTTGGATTGATGATTTAAAATTTGTTCTCGCTGATAAGACTATTACCTTAAAAATATGCAATAACAATTGCACGCTTTTTCTAAATTTTATCTTCATATTTTATGAAAAAAATATTGATTTACCTCCAAACAACATATAAAAAACATATGTCCAATATAGGACATAATAACAATAAACAAAGGGAGCTTAAAAATGACATCAACAATGGATGCATTTTTAAGAGTTGCAAACCAAAAAGCTTTTGAAGAAAGTGTTAAGCCTCTAATGGCAAACGGCATGACAGCAAAGCAAGCGGTTACAACTCTTAAGGCAAGATAACATTTCGCTTTTTATATTTTTTGGTGCTCCATTGGTCGATCCCCATGGGGCATTTTTGTTTGTAAAATACTTTCATACCTTGTGTTTTACCCCCATGTCGCCCATAAATAATTTATGAGCAATGACACAAACAAAGACATTTATCTGGTTGATGGATCGGCCTATATTTTCCGCGCATACCACGCGCTTCCTCCCCTGACAAATCCCGAAGGTGTCGTTGTAAATGCCGTACTTGGTTTTACCAACATGATTGTTAAATTACTGAATGAGATAGAGGCACCATACATCGCTGTTATATTTGATGCCGCACGTAAAAATTTTCGTAATGACATTTATGCAGATTACAAGGCCAATCGTGATGAAACACCAGATGATCTCAAGCCACAATTTCCGTTAATTCGTGATTGTGTTCGTGCATTTGGCATGGAACCTATCGAAATGGACGGTTTCGAGGCCGATGATTTAATTGCAACATATGCACGTATTGGCGAAGAACAAGGGCGAAAAGTAACAATTGTGTCATCCGATAAAGATTTGATGCAATTGGTGACCGATAATGTGCGCATGTTTGACCCGATGAAAAATAAAATGATGGGTGAAGCCGAGGTGTTAGAAAAATTTGGTGTAAAACCCAACCGCGTTGTTGATATTCAGGCATTGGCCGGAGATGCCGTTGATAACGTCCCTGGTGTACCAGGAATTGGTGTAAAAACCGCCGCGCAATTGATTAACGAATATGGTGATTTGGAAAGCTTACTTGCCCGCGCGGGCGAAATAAAACAACCTAAACGTCGCGAAAAATTAATAAATCATGCCGATGACGCTCGTGTTTCAATGAAACTTGTTTCCCTCGACGCGCAAGTTGATGTACCGTATGATTTAGATGACTTAAAGGCACATGATACCAATACAGAAACACTGACCACTTTTTTAAGCGAACAAGGATTTAATAGTGTTCTTAATCGTCTTGGGCGCAAGCCCGTTGCAAACACAAATAAATCAACAGATACACGATCCGTATCCAATGATTTTCCACCCATTTCGGATAACACGTACACATGCATACAGGACATTCCGACATTACAAAAATGGATTGATGAGGCAAAGCGTGAGGGGATATTGGCATTTGATACTGAAACAACCGCGCTCACGCCTTCACGTGCCGACCTTGTTGGTATTTCGATCGCTAGTACGGTTGGTAAAGCCGCCTATATTCCACTAGCCCACAAATCGGGTGAACCAGATCTCCTTGACCCAACGGGTGGTGTTTTGCCAGATCAAATTTCAATGGACGATGCAATCGCCACGTTAAAACCTATCTTAGAAGATCCCTCCGTTTTAAAAATTGCCCAAAACGCGAAATATGATTGGCAAATATTAATGGCGCATGGGATAGATGTATCACCTATTGATGACACTATGATGATGTCATATGTGTTAGAGGCCGGTGCACACGGACACGGTATGGACGAATTATCCCAGATGTATTTCGATCACAAACCAATACCGTATAAGGAGGTCGCGGGAACAGGAAAATCACAAGTGACTTTTGATATGGTGCCGTTGGATAAGGCGATTGATTATGCCGCGGAAGACGCCGATATTACATTACGCCTATGGCATGAATTAAAACCAAAATTAGAGGCTGAACGTTTAACCTCAGTCTATGAAAATCTTGATCGCCCACTCATTCCCGTTATTGGCCGTATGGAAATGGCGGGTATTACCATTGATCGGGATATTCTACGAGATATGAGCAATCAATTTGCAACCGAGCTTCTATCCCTTGAAAAAGAAATCCAAAATGAAGCAGGATCACCATTCAACATTGCATCACCCAAACAAGTCGGGCAAATATTATTCGATCAAATGGGTTTACAGGGAGGTAAAAAAACAAAGACTGGCGATTGGTCGACAAGTGTTGGTGTTTTAGAAGATTTAGCACCCGCAAATCCGATTGTTCAAAAAATCCTCGATTACCGTGGATTGGCAAAGTTGAAGTCAACCTATACGGACGCATTACAGGAACAAATTATTGAACGTACAGGACGCGTACACACATCATTTTCATTGGCCGGAACATCAACAGGGCGTTTGGCCTCATCCGATCCTAACCTACAAAATATTCCAATCCGTACAGAGGCCGGACGAAAAATTCGAACCGCTTTTGTTGCCCCGACAGGAAAATCAATCGTTGCCATTGATTATTCACAAGTTGAATTACGCCTTGTCGCGGCCATGGCCGACATACCACGCCTGAAACAAGCCTTTATCGATGGACATGACATTCATGCGATTACGGCATCGGAAGTTTTCGGTGTACCCTTGGATCAAATGGATGGTGAAACACGGCGCAAGGCCAAGGCCATTAATTTTGGTATCATTTATGGTATTTCAGGATTTGGATTGGCAAAACAACTCAACATCGAACCAGGTGAGGCCTCACAATATATCAAACTCTATTTCCAACGTTTCCCCGAACTATCTAATTTTATGGAAGAAACAAAGGCGATTGCCCATGATAATGGATACGTAGAAACACTTTATAACCGTCGTGCGTGGATACGCGGCATTGACGATAAAAATCATGCAATCAAGTCAGGCGCCGAACGCGCGGCCATTAACGCACCAGTGCAAGGAACCGCCGCCGATATTATGAAGGCCGCCATGATTAAAATTGATAACGCTATTCAAGTTGGCTATATAGATGCAAAAATACTCCTTCAAGTTCACGATGAACTCATCTTCGAAATTGATGATGACAAAATTGAATCGGAGAGCGAAAAAATAAAATCCATCATGGAAAATGTCATTGATGTCGATGTTCCCTTGATCGCAGAGGCAGGGTCGGCTAAAAATTGGGCAGGAGCACATTAACTATGAAATTTATCTTATTATTGCTATCCTTCATTTTTTTTGCGCTTCCTTACTCTTTACAAGCATCTGTTGTTGGCCACCCGCAATGTCACGCTAAAATAAAAATTATCGAGATAGTAAGAAAAAAAAAGAAGCTTTAGGTCAAATCATAGAATCAGAAAGCTCCAACTGGTTTCCAAACAAATTTTGCGATGAATTTTTAAATAAAAAAGTCAATATACATAGCTATACATCACTGCATAAAAATAAAGTGATTACACTTGGCGTACAAAAGGGAAGCAATATGGGCTCAAATGGCCCCATTGATTTTTTACATTGGGAGATTTTGGAAACAAGAGATCCATCAACATCATCGTACATTAACATCGAAATTATTAAGAACGAAATGTAATCAAAAGTATCTTGGTAGCGAGAGGCAGATTAGGGTTTTTCATGTAATATATTGATATATAATGATTTATTTTCCTATCGACACTCCCTGTACCGCAACCCATACGCATTAAAAATAATTGCACTTTATCCACAGCACATTTTTTAAAGCAAATAACAACAAGACTCATAGTTTGATTTTTTGATACCTTACAGAGCCACTATCAAAGTTTCCTGTTGTTGCAAATTCAATTGTTGTTAATTCTTCTGTAAGTGTTTTGACCCCTGACACTGTACCTGTTCCATGAATACCGTTAGATATAGCCCCAGATAGCACCCATTTATTACCACCCATATTAATCAATGTTAATGAACCTGTTAAAAAGTTAGTCGATACACTGAACCCAGAAGATAGTAAAATAAATTGTGTTGTGCTTGATGAACTTGAAGTACCACTTCCTACACCTGTTGCCATGGAAACATATCCAGTGTTTTCTATACCACCTGCATCACCGATTCTTAAAAACGGGGGTGTTGATGTGTCTGTAGACATTTCATCAAACATGATTGTCACACGTTTAGCACCCGATGGAATGGTAAACGTTTTCGATGTTCCTGACGTGGTTGCTTGTTCTGTTCCAATAGAAAGACCAGAATTGCTTGCCACCTGTGTATCCACATAGTTTTTTACCACTGCACAATCAGGAAACTGATCTGCTGTACCAGCACTCATATCACCTGATGTTGCTTTTTGCACGACACCTTTATTGCTCCCTGATGCAGAAGGTACGGATAATGTCATCGTTTCATTGCCACCATCGTTTTGCAGGGTTTTGATAACATTTGAGCCGGCAAGCAATTTGCTATTCAAATCACCAGCAATTGCATCATTGGACGTGATTTTAACCGCACCAGAAACAGCCGCCGCCGCTTGTTGCGCGTAATGTTTTGCCGAATATTCACTTCCGTCAACTGTACCGCTTGTTTTTATTGCCCAGTCTTCTGCTAAATCTGCGCTATTTGATGCATTTGTTGCATGGGTAGAAGAGTTTGCTTCACTCGTTGCCGCATTTGTTGCCGATGTTGCAGCATTTGTTTCACTGGTTGCAGACGCGGTTGCGCTTGATTGTGCATTATTTGCTGATGTATCAGCAGATTCCGCCGATGCGGAAGCAGCATTCACTAATGTTGAAGGTGCAGAAATAAATATATTATTTGTGCCTGTAACTGGCGCAGTTGAAAAAGTTATTGTATCACCGTTTAATGTGTATTCGTTAGGATTAACCAAGCCAGAAGCACCTTTGCCTTCTTTATTGGGTTGAGCAATGAATATGTTGTCTGTGCCATTAACTGGGGCTGTATTAAACGTTAATGTTTCTCCATCAACAGTGTATGACGATGGATTTTGTGGTTCACCACCAATAAATACAATTAATGACTTTTCATCTGTTCCCATGTCTTGAGACAATGTAAATTCTGTTTCTGTATCATCACCTGAAAATGATTGAAAAAATCCTGATGTGGATTCTGATACAAAAACCATGATTGATTTTTCATCTGTTCCCAAATTCTGTGACAAATTAAAAGCTGTTGTTACTCCATCGCCGGATAAAGATTCAAAGTAAGCGTTTCCCGATGAAACAGCTGCGGCAGAGAATGCAGAAACATTATCCGTTTCTTCAATTAAATTACCGTCAGAATCCTCAACACGAAATTTATATGCCCCTGAAATCCATATTGTTGTTTTGCCGTGTGCATCTAAAACAATTGGATTGGTGGCTTTGTGCATTCGCTTGTGCCTGTTTCTTTGAGCCTTCAATTTGTGCCACCGCATCAGCGTACCCCGGCATAATACCAACACCATTATTTTGATATTGATTTGGATCTATTAAATTTTCAGGCAATCCAATATCAGGTAAAGACGCTACATCAAGAAAATCACCATTAGAGGGAAGACGTTGAGTGGTTGGGCTTATATATCCGCTATCGTTTCTCAAACCTTCCTGTATTCCGCTCATGGTTGGGGTAGGAATATTGCCCATATGCTGGGAATATGCACCATATGGATCAATCCCTTTATCAAACATCTTATGTGTTTGTGCCAAAAGGGTTGCTCTCTCGGTGTCGCCTGCTTGTTTTGCTTTTTCAATCTCGTTGGCAATTTGAATTGTTGCAGGTAAATTTCCGCCAGACTCGATATTACCTATCTGCGCCTGAATTTTTTGTTGTTGTAAATCGCCAAGCATTTTGCGTTGTTCAAATGCTTCACGTTCACGATCGAAATCGTCTTTTGTTTTGATACGTTCAAATACTGATAAATCTACTGGCATATGTCCTCCTTATGCGTAAATAGGAGTGCCATCTGGGTTGTACCCGATGACTTGTTTTGCACCACTACCGTTAAGTAAACCAGATAATGTGCTTGTTAATGTGTTGCTTGTTGCAGACGTTTTATTTGCTTTAATATTTCCAATATTATCATATACCCCAGACAAAGCCCCCGATGCACTCAAACCTTGATTAGCAATAGATAGGTTTCTATTAAATGCGTCATTGTATGTTTGATCTGCAAGCCCTTGACCATATTCTTGCGCTGCTTTTAATGCCGAACCAGAATATAAACTTCCACGTGCAGATTGCGCTCTATTGATGGATTCTTCACCTTGCTTTAGGCGGAATTGATAACCAGGATCATTTTGCAATGTTTCATAATCAAAATTATTTAATTTATTAACCGCATTTTGTCCTGCTGTTGTGTATGGAGAAAACAATTGCGCTGATTTGCGTTGTTGTTCAAGCAATTGATCTTCAATATCATCTTGTGCACCAAGCGTGTTAATCGCTGATGTCAATTGTCCAACTCGTGATATTGATGGCATTGATGAACCAGCACCAGAAACACTACGTGTTAAAGACCCTAAAACACCTGTTCCTTGAGTTGGCCCTTGCACTCCATTTCCTAATGGTGTTCCTGCGGATGTTCCCAAACCAACATCATTGAACCCCCCACCTGTTGCATAACCACCAGCACCACCAAGAGCCGCACCAGTTAATGCACTCTTCAAATCACCGCCGCTTGCTGCTCCACCTGCCGCACCAGTTAATGCACCGCTTGCAGCTTTGGCAGTTGCACCAGTAAGTCCCGCTGTTTTTGCTAAGTATTGAGAGCCACCACCTGCAAGCCCTCCAGTTGCACCACCAATCAATGCTCCCTTTAAACCACCGCCACTTGCCGCGCCTAAACCTGCACCGATTAAACCACTACCAACAGCACCAGCAGATGCCGCCCCTGCACCTAATGCTGTTCCAAGCGCAGTACCGATACCTGGGAACAATACTGGCAACGCAATGGAAGCAATAGGTGCAATTTTTTTGACTACTTTACTCATATTTATAACTCCATGTTGTGAATTCAGGTTTAAAGCCTTGTCTGGAAAGTAATTTTCCGATCCTCTCGTCCTTTAAGACGTAATTGACTTGATGAACCCCTAATTCTTTAAGTTTTTGATTTGCAAATTTGATAAGTTTGAGTGACGTTATGCCACGCTTGTTTTTATCAACGAAGATCACGACGTTGTCGGCCTCCATTAATTCATGGTGGGCATTTCGGTTAATTAAAAACCCTGAAAAGCCTACAATTTCTTGGTTATCTAAGATAAGAGCTATATACGCATGCCCTGCGCGGCTTGATTGTTCAAAATAATCCCAATCTATCTTTATAGCCCCGTATGTTTCTTCAAACTCTCCTTGTACTTCATGAATTTTCTTTTTAATTCGCTGTGAAACAGGATGATATGGCACAAAGTGAAATTCCATTATCTAGCCTCACATATTCCAATGATTGTTAATGGGACGCTTACAGTTGTCCATGCAGGTACATAAATTCGATTATTTACTTCTTCTACCATTCCAGGTGTTCCACCTAAATTGCCAGATACAGCAATACAAAAGCCATTACGTGTTACATCAAGAGGGAAATTATTAATATATGTTGTACCAGCGGTTGCGGATGTATTTGTTTCAGGAACGACATGTATGTGGAAATAGCATAAATATTGAGACAATCGATAATAACGCCCTGTAACCTTTGGATCACCGACTTTTGTTAATCCTTCAAATTCAGGTGTCCATGCAACACCGGCATCACCTGCATAATTTTGGTTAAAAAAGAGTGTCCATGCCAAAGATGGCAAACCGCTTTCATCAACAACGGCCTCTGTAATTGGTGGTGGTTGTACGGTCATTAATTTAAATAGCTCCCTGTGATTGCGAACTTAACGGGGTCAGTCATTGAAATGCGGAATGTCATTTTTTCTGCAATCCCCAAACGTCTGAAACGGACTTTATCTTTGTACTCTCCGACTTTTCCAATGCTGTCGGTATATGAATCAGACCATGTTCTTGCGCCGTCTTTACTCATTTGCAGTGACACTTTTGGATCAGAACCATGACCAGATTGAAGGCCGACACCTGTTTCAAATCCTAAAACCAAATTGTTGTATCTAATGTATTTGTCTTCATTCGATATATGCGTATAAATGCGTTCTCTTTTAATTGGATTGCCATCATCAGAATAAACATCCATGCTCATTTCATAGATTTTTCCTGAATTTCTGTCCCCTACAAGATGTTTATCAAAGGCAAGCATGTGAGATGATGCAAGGTGTTGTTCGTATTTACCTTCTTCATTCAAATAAGCACGTTCATGCCATTCATCCATTGTAAGATCATAAACAAGAGATGTTTTTAAACCGCCACCCGTTAAGACATAGAAATAATGACCATCCATTTGATATGACCATGCGCGAATATCATCAAGATTTGTAGCCGATTGAATGGCGTAATCAATCGCAGAGGTTGAAACCTTAATTGGTGTAAATCCTCTTGCTCTTAAAACAATTCCACTTCCGAATTTATCACGCCCTAACCAGAAAACAGAGCTATCCATTGCAATAACGGTATGAGGCGCAACGATACCAGCTTCAATTTTTGCACCAGCTATGCGCTCAAATGGAAATGATGCTGCGCCAGTGTTTGACCATATTTCCGTTGTACGCTCTCCAAACAACCACAACTGCCCAAGAGCGTTGTAAACACGCAATAATTTATCAGGGCTACTTTCTGCGGATGCAAAATCAAGAGCCGCCCAATTCGCACCATCGGCAACGGTTGATATATAAAACTGCCCACTATTATTTTTATTAACAATGAAATAACTATCAATAACGGCCAAACTTCCACATAAGGGCAAATCATCATCACTGACTTTTGAAAAATCATTGTCTTCATAGGTAAAGATATAAAGACTTTGACCATCACAAATACCAAGTTGTGTTGCATTTTCATCAATGGACACATTGCCTTGTGTTTGGTCAATCGTTCCTCTTAATGTTGCATTTCCTGCAACATCAATTTCATAAACTTCTGAACCAGAAACAACAAAGGCACGTCCATTACTGGAATAAAATTCTGCTCTAATTGCTCCTGAACCTGCGATACAAAATTCTTTTAATCCAGGTGTGCCATAAAGGGCATCTACCTCTTTCCCCTTTTTTGTTTTAACAGGGAATGCATTAACTGTGCGCTGTGCATTAAATGGCAGGCTTCGCTCCTGATATGTTGAACCGACAAGACCTATTTTCATCTGTAACCTACGTTAATATTGTTTGTTTTCTTCCCAATTGGGGCAGCGTCTATTGATTTGTTTCTCATGGCATTACGCATGATTGACGCTTTTGATCTTCGGGCAATTTCAAATATTTCTTGTGTGACGGGTTGCCCATACTCTGGCGCAATCTCAATGCCTAAATTGTATTTTAAGGCTCTGCTCCATCCGGCAGGAAGTGCGACATCCGCACTCAATGATGAAAAGTTAATTGTTTGTTTTTCGCTTAATAAAAAGAGCGTGTGACCTGCATTTGATTTAGGATATAGCTTTATTTTTCCAACTGGAAAACCATTGTCAAAATTCAAGTATTGAGGGGTCGACGCTATATCTTTAAACGCAATATCGGCATATTCTTGATCTGTGATGATTGTTAGAGGATAGTCAATTGTTGACTGCCTCACATATGCACTTTCAATAAAATTCGGGGTTGTTGTATCAAAATCCTGACCTTCACCAATGCTATATTCAATTGCACCTGTAAGAGGGAAGCTTTCAAGTGTTCTAACATTAATGAGGCGTGAATCTGTTGACCATGAACCGAGCAGGTCGTTAAGCATCTCCAAACCATCACTTGCTTCATCTGCGGACGGTGTTTCATTCTTCGTCAATGCACCAATTTTACGCATTGATGATGTAATGATTTGGAGGGCTGTTGTCATTATATGATACCTTATTCGGCTGTTGCGTTAGCTTTTGCTTCGTCAATCAGGGCTTTTAATTTTTTTGCCCCTAATAGGCCTGATACCTGCATCTTGAGCGCATTCCTTATCGGTAAAGAGCTTATGCCCCCTCATACGTCTATTTCCGTCATGTGGGAAGTTATGCTGTATGTAATTATATCCCTTACCTAGCAACAATTGAGAATAGAAATCCCATCCTTCCTCACTGGCTTCTTCATAGTCTATCAAACAATGCTTACCCTTGATATTCTGGTAAAACCAGATAGTCATTAAATCGTTTGTACCCAAATCCCACCATGTATAAACAGGATACTTTGAATTGTACGGCAAGTGGCATATCTGCCCATTTGCTCGCACCTTCTTCATTTGTTTGGTGTAGTAAGCCCCTTTTAACGAGCCTTGGAATGCCTCTTCTGGTGATGATGGATATTCTTGTGACATATCATCCCCTTGCTGTTCCGATTTTAAGACATACCAGTATTTTTGCTCTTCGCTTAACTCAATCCCTTGTGTTTCAAGTTCGTCAAAATATTTATTGTGTTCATCGGTGATAATAACAGCATCATCCGTCCGATAATCAGGGTTCATCCACCAACCGTAAAAGAATGCCTTTGGCTGCATCGATGCTAATTGAGCGACACTATCAAGCAATTTCCTTGCTTTTTCATACAATTCAAAGAACTCACCCGTCTTACCCTCGGCTGTGCTTTCAACAAATATTTGCTGTCCTGATTCAACCGCATTCAAAGCACCTGTTTTAATCTCTCGTGCCTTTTCAGGATATTTTGCCGATATCTTCCCATACTCGGAAATAAGTAATTTTTGTAACGTGTCAGAACGCAATGACGTACCAACATAAATGCTTGAGCCGTTTTCAAATTCTAATGTTCTGGCACTATCTGTTTTTGCTGGTCTTAATTCCTTCAACCAATCCGGCAAATTGTCATACGCAAATTTAATCTTTTTCTTAAATAACTTCTTCGCATCATCCAATGTATGGGCAATAACACCTGCGGAATGGTTTGAATTAAACAAACACGCATCCAAAAAGTAAATCATCACAAATGTTGTGAAACCCAACTGACGGGCTTTTAAAATAACATTGAAATAGTGCAGTTGATTATATAAATCCTCCTGCGCCCAGTTCATCTTGAACTTGACCTTTTTACCCTTCTTATCGGTAATATAATAAAGGTTATTTAAACGCCATTTTCGATCTCGTAATTTTTCTTCAAGTGCTTGGTAAGTCTGCACTTGTTCCATCAAGATCCTCCAAAATGTTTTCTAAGGTAACGTTAACGTCTGATTTAACAACCGCCTTATCAACAACAAGGCCATGTATCTTTGCTTTCCCCATTGAGGCACTAATGGCGGCACTGGATTGCTTTTCAACAATTGCCATCAAACGTGCTTCTTCAAGCTCCTGTGTAATGGTATCAACCGTAACAGCATGCCTTTCAGCGTGTTGTGCCTTTAATTCATCGACCCTTACCGAAACCTTACCGTTTTTCAAAAGCTCACTTGCTTTTACGTTTATGGTCTCTGGTTTCATGTTTGATGCATCATAAGCCAGTCTATATGCTTCACTCGCATTCCCCAGCTCTACGTACTTACAACAAAAGTTCTCTTGTTTAACTGTGAGCTTTGACATCTAGCCTTAAGCCTTTTCAGAAATATAAACTGTTGCGTCTGCACTTACTGCAATAGCGGCAATGTACGTATCTGTGTTCTCAACGGCAAAATCATAATAAAGACCATTCGGAAAATAATGATCTGCACTTGATGCTGTCGCACCCTCTTTACCAAATTGCAAAAATACTGGCGCAGTTGAATAAACAGAAACCACCTTCGTTGCCTTATCAAAAGCCGTGGCGTTTCTTACAGATGATGCAGATGTCACAGTCAATGCATGCGCCCCATCTTTTTTCAAAGCAAGGGCAGGAATTGGCACACCGTTTTCACCGTGAGGAATAGAAGTCATTAAAAAATCTCCATAAATAAAAATGCCACCACATCAGCACAGGGAAGAAACTGACGCAGTGGCGTTAACCGGCAAACATAAACATGTGAATAAGGAGAATACCGGCGAAACTCAAAAAAGAGACGGCATAAAGCCGCCTCGATCCATGACAAACATAAAAGAAAGAATTGCAAAAATTGCTTAATACCCACACTTTCCCAACGTAATTAATATAGTACAAGGGACTACCATAGTCCCACAAGGGAATATAATCCTAAATTTATAAAAAAACCTTTACGTCATGTGGGATTTTCCAATGTACCGCCAATGCACGTAATCCATGTTTGAGCTTTAATGTTCTGCCTGGTCTCCCTGCGTAGTTATCAAGACCAGCAACTTCACGGATAACATCCCTTTCATCTGGGTCTAAAACATCCAAGGCATCATTCAATGCACGTTCTGCATCGCTATAGCTGTTCATAAAATCTTCTTGCCCTGATGTACGTGACTTTTGAACACGCTCTTTTATTTCCATTGATGTATGTGGAACTTTACCAGCATAGAAATACAACAAAGCAAATTTTGCACCGGCATGATACATCTGGTTATCAATTGTGCCTTTGTCCCAATACCAATCAAGCTTACATGAAATTTTGGCTTTCGCCTGTGGTTGTATAACAGTTCCATCGCTTTTACGACTGGCGGCCTGAAATGATATACCGCCATCTTGCCTTGCACGTTCTGGCGTTCCAAAATCAGAACCACACGGCAATGACATGCCAGCTTTTAAGTTACGTTTATTTTTATTATTCTTTTTTTTCATGTGTTCCCCTTATGCGTCCCAGTTATAAAATTTTTCGCCTTTGTCCTCGAATACCTTGTCCTTTAATTCTATGAATTGTGGAAATTTCGTAATGCGTGATTCATGGCGGTGATCTTTATCGATGAAATGTTCAACGGCTTCAAAAATTTGAATTTCTGTTGCTCCAAACAATCTTTCAACATAATCATTCAACAGAAATCCTTTCTGTGATACATCCCCCTCCAAAGTCTTGTGCATCGCTAGCTTCAACAGATGTTTGTGAATGATTTCCCTCGGGGCAGGACGGGAGTGACAATCCACCAATAGCCGCTCTCTCTCGCTCAAGTTTGGCTTCGTAAACGTCTCCACTCCGCATATCCGACCATTCGGATATTTCTTCTGAATTTCGTATCTGCTCGGTGCTGTCCCTTCCTCCCAAATCTCCAAAATGTTGTCCTTCATGTCCTTGCATGCCGTTTTGATAATTCGCTTGGGCGATGCGCGAAGCATCAGCAAGTTGATCTGTGTAACTTGCTCGACTGTTTCCAACGCCTGCCGATTGGGAAGGTTTGATGGTGTAGTCATTTGCCCACCTGTCATCGTTGAGCCATGCGGCTGCGCCTTTTGCGAAGCCATTAGCGACTTCGTCACTGTCCCGATATGCTGTGAGGCCATTGATAATCTCCTTTTCGTTTGCTCGTTTTTCTTTCAAGGCGGTGTTGTATGCTTGTTCCGCTTTTTTTCTGCTGCCCTTGCGCTGCTTTGGAAACAATTCCCAGAATTCATCAAAACGGGTTTCGTTTGCACATGGCGTTATTGCTATCGACATGAAGTTGTTGATCGTCAACTTGCACATGTTCATCAAAGTAAAATCGATAGAGCATACGATCGCGCACAATTTTTAGATGATAGAAAAAAAATGCTCCAAGAATGGGCTGATTATATAGATGAGATATCGAAATGACCAAAAAAGCTGAAGACATTATCACATGGGGAGAATCTATTTATATACCAGACAAAATGAAAAGTCTGTCTGAGATAGTAGCTTCCTCTAATAAAGGGTTCTTATCTGAGAAATACGCAAAAGAAGTTTTTTCCGCTCTCTTAACCGATCTGTGGTTTGAATATGATGGTTTAAAATATGATTATAGTAAAAGTGAACACTCCTCTCTTTCTTTACTAGCTTGGCGAGCCCGTAACTTGCTTGAATTAAATGTGTGGTGTAGGTATTGCTGTCTTGATAAGGGGCATTCGGAGATATTCTTTCAGGATGGCTGTAGAGATGCACTAGATTTATCTAAGCATATGGAGACATGGGGCCAGAAAACAAATCAATCTGAAAATTGGTTTGAGAATAGAGAGGATTCTAAAAACAAAACAATCAATGAAGCCAAGAGACATGGTGTATCTGAATTAGATGACAAATATTTAAGAATTTCAAATGTTGCCAAAAAATGCGATCTCGAAAATTCATTTAATATTCACTATAAGTTTCTATCAAAATTTGCTCACCCTACGGCGTTCCGTCTTTTTTTAAAGGATGATAAGAAAGAGGTTGCTAGACAAGCTGATTACTTCCTAGAGCGCGGCACTAGCTATTTCTATGATGCTCTTTTTAAACTGGAAAAAGTGATTGAGGAAAGCAAATGATAATTAGGCACAGCCCACCTCGAAAAACACCCGATTTATACTCTGATGATTTGTATGATGGGATTTGCGTTGGTCTTGGTGTTCAAGATGAACAACAGAAAATTTATTTTAAAGAAACGATTGAGCGTGCTGCTTTGTCGTTAATTAAAGCTTGGAAAGAAAACCCTCAAAAATTTACTGACTCTGAGGAGAAATACGAATTAAAGCGATTAGCAAAAAGTTTGAAGAAATCCCGAACTGTAAATTCCTTATCTTCAAGACTGTTGAGCACATCTGTTAAAATACTAATATTTAAAAGATGTGTTTTTTGTCTATGTTTGAATAAATAAAAGGCAATACTGTGTACAGCACTCTTAGAGTCATTTGATCGCAGAATATCCTGTACTTTTTCAATATCCTCCTTTGATTGATATTCAGGAGATAAAGACCATAAAATTATTGAGTAATGGTCGTCAAAAGAATCTACGCTTTCACATAGATCAATAATATTTTTTCTGTCATCTTTTTTAGATAAAATGTAAATGTACTTAAACACTCCCTCATATATTTGTAGGCTTGGGAGTTTTAAGAAAAATTTCTCAAATTCAGCAAAGTCTTGTATAGCTAACTGATTAACCAAGTAATGTGCAATAATAAAATCTCGCAACTCATCGTAAGTAAAACCGATAGTTTCTATGCCAGTAGTTTCAAGATTTTTCTCAGACACCTCTCGCCTTAAAACAATATCCTCAGATACCAGTTGTTCTACAATTAAAAACTGGTCTTCATGAAAGCTTTTATCTAAAATCAAACTCGAGTATTCATCGTTAGCGATCATTTCTTGCGCAATAGAATATAAAGTTGGCAAAACTATTTTTCGTAATTTTTTATCAAATCCCTCAATTCGATTTATTAAATATTTTTCATACAGCTGATCTTTGTATATCTCATCTATATTTCCGATTTTTTTCTTTTGATTTAGCTCGCAAAAAATTCTTAACAGAAGGAGATCCGATTTTAAAAAATCTGAAGCGGTTTCACTCAAAGAGGCTTCAATCTCAAAATGTTCTATGTATGATTCTAAAATTCTTTCAAGATTTTCTTCCGACATATCAGCTTTGAGATCTTTTACATGATATATTTTCTCCGAGAAGGGTTGCTTTAAAACAGTAGAAAATTTTTGCTCAAAGAACTCATTTCTACAGGTCATAATTACTTTTACAAAATCAAATTGATCAACCGCATTTAGAAAGTCAGAGATCTCACTGTTAAATAGCTCCAAATCTTTTACTTCGTTTATTCCATCAATTACTATTACAAAGGGTTTTTCTATTTCCTTGGCCACTCCATCAAAAAAATCGAGCAATTCATATTGATCAGACATTTTTGCTAGATATCTATTTTTTATTAAGAATTTGAATATTAAAGGTGAATCGCAAGAATTTAGTTCTCTTGCTGGAATAAACACAGAAGGAATATCAAAAAGTTTAAATTGATTTTCAATCAAGTCACAAACGAAGTTTGTTTTTCCTTGTCCTGCCATACTAGTAATAAGAAAAATTTTTGATAAACATATATCTATAAACTCTAAAGCGTCGTCATATTTTCTATCTAGTCCATAACATAAAGATTCCCTTTTGTGTTTTAGTAATGATTTTAAAGCTTCTTTACCTACAGGAACATCAAAGTCAGGCCTTGTTTCAGTTTTACCCCAAGGATTAAATGGTTCTATTTTTTCCTTCTCGTTTAAGATTTTCCTCTTAAGCTCTTCCATATAATCATACGTATCAACAAGAGATGTGGGTGTATTACTTTCTATATACTCATGAATACTAGAAGATATGGAATCTATCCCCATCATAGATAGAAATTCATTTAGATCCTCATAATTAAAACCAAGAAGTTTATCCTCTACTTTTCTATAAAAAAACAAAGGATTTACAAAAAGCCTCGCTAAATCTTTTGTCTTTGTCGGTTCTGTAAAAATCGAAGGAATATATTTTTTCGTTTTTTTCTCAACTTCAATTTTATTGTTGCTAATCTCCAATAGGTTATCTAACTCATCACGACAAATACTAAACTTTTCTTGCTTTACAAACTCTTTTTCTAATATTTGATAGATTACTTTAATTTCATTTGTATCTTCTAGTTCGCTTATTTTTTTTATGATATCTCGATAGTCAATTACGTGTTTGTCTTTATCGAAAGAAATTTTTTGATTTTTAATTTCTTTTTCAAGCTTATGTGATGAGTAAGATTTTTGTTTTTTTGTAATAATTAAAATATAAAGTTCATCATATTTTTTATCTAAATTATTCTCCCTAAATTTTTCGAGTGTATGAACAATTTTTGCACTGCCATTTTCAGATGTAAGTTGAAAAGATATTTTACTTTTTTCACAACCCAGATCTATTGCTGGAAAATTGTGTTTTATTATATTTTGATTTTTAAGGCTTGGAGAACCAAACAATTTTTTTAAAATAGGGACATAGAAATCTTCAGCTACACCGTTTATATCAAAGCTACCCCGTGCATTACTACTACATATATGTAATATTAAAAATGAAAACCATTTCTCTATTTTTTGAAGATATTCCAAACGATTCATATCTAAACTTTAAGCGCCTATCAATTATATGTGATCTTAATCAACTTAACTTAAATTTTAAATACAGTCACTCATTTTACTTTTAAAGAAAAACACATCTATAGTATTGGCAATATAAATTTTAGGGGTATATTTAGGGGTATCATCAAAATCACTATTTATCAGTATCAATAAATATCAATTATTTATTTTGATTATATGAAGTCCGTCACCTCCAAAAACCTCTTCATACACATTCATTAACATTCATATTTAACCGCAAAAGCCGCAGAAAACATTGGTTTTGTTTTCGTTAACGTATTTCTACGTTCATTTGCATTCGTTTACAGCCGCAAAATTGGGGGTGCATTTTGGGGGTATAATGAAGACCGTGGAGGAGTAGCTATTGGTTAATCCTAATGGCTCTAAATTATGGCGTATGAAGTACCCCTATTTAAACAAAGAAAAAACATTATCGTTTGGAACATATATCTATATTCACTCCATATCCGAAACACCTCGTAACCTTGGGTGAGCTAATCATGACTTGGCGTTGCCCGATTTCACCTTTAAAATAACAACCATGAATCAAAATAGAGCCGCTATCATTCTTGCCGCAGGTATGGGAACAAGGATGAAATCCAGTATCCCAAAGGTCATGCACAACGTTGCAGGGCGCCCAATGGTGAACCATGTTATCACCGCATGTGAAAAGACGGAAATCAATAACATTAATGTTATTGTTGGACCAAATATGGATACGCTTTCCAGTTCCGTTTCACCACATAAAACCATTATCCAAGATGATCGTAATGGTACGGGTGGTGCAGCAAAAATTGCACAAAAAAATCTAAATGAATTTGAAGGTTCAATATTTATTCTTAATGGTGATGGTCCATTCATCACACCAGGTACATTACACAATTTAGAACAAGCGTCACAAAAAACGGGATTAGCCGTATTAGGGTGTGAATTTGATAATCCACATGGATATGGACGATTTATTACGGATGGATATCATGTAACCGCAATCGTCGAAGAAAAAGATTGCACCGATGATCAACGTCAAATTCATTTGGCCAACACAGGTGTTTATTGTGTGTCCGGAAAGCACCTTTTTAACTGGTTAAACAAGGTCACGAATGACAATGCACAGGGTGAATATTATCTAACCGATATCGTTGCCATTGCTGCGCAAGAAGGCGTGCAGTGTGCATATGCCACGGCCGAAGAATATGAAGTTATGGGTATCAATGACCGTGCACAATTGGCACAGGCCGAAAAAATAATGCAATCTCAATTACGTAATCAAGCAATGAAAAATGGTGTAACGATGATTGCTCCAGAAACCGTTTACCTATCGACCGACACACAACTTGGCCATGATGTTATTATTGAACCCAATGTCGTTATCGGTGCAGGGGTGAAAATCGGAGACAACACACATATACATGCATTTTCACATATTGAGGGAGCATCTATTGGTGAAAACGCATCTATTGGTCCATTTGCTCGCATTCGTCCAAAATCTAAAATTGGCAATAATGTTAATATTGGTAATTTTATCGAGGTTAATCGATCTGAATTCAAAGATGGATCAAAATCAAAGCATTTATCTTATATCGGTGATGCGATTATTGGTGAAAAAACAAATATCGGTGCGGGGACTGTTTTTGCAAACTATGATGGTTTTAACAAACATGTTTCCACCACTGGCGAAGGTGTGTTTATTGGATCAAACAGCACAATTGTTTCACCCGTTAATGTTGGTGATGGCGCCATGGTCGCGGCGGGAAGCACGCTAACGCAAGATGTTGAGCAAGATGCCTTGGCTGTTGGTCGTTCAAAAGAACGCATCTTATCCAAATGGGCAAAAAAATATCGTGATCGGAATAAAAAATGAAAATATTTCTATCCCTTGTTCTAATTGTATTTGTGTCTACTGATGCTATGGCTTGTAAATGTAGCCCGCCTGATGAACAACTTATGCAAGAGGCACATTTAAATACTGATACAATCGTACGTGCAAAAATCGTATCAACAACAGGGGCGTGGAACGGTATCGCACCTTCTACACGACTTAATATTACAGATATATTAAAAGGTGATGACAATTTATCACGTGATTTGTTAGTCAATTATAATCCCTCAACTGCCGCATGTGGCCATAATTATGAAGTTGAAAAAGATTATTTAATCGGTTTATACGATACGCGTAATATTAAAAATCAAGCTATTAAAGGGCACGGTTATCGTGTAGTCGATTCATGTACTGCCTATTATTTAAAACATTATTTTGAAATTAAAAAAGAAGAAGAAAGCAAATAAACTATGTGTGGAATTGTTGGAATTATTGGAAAAGAAGAAGCAACATCAGGATTATTAGAAGGTCTACGTCGCCTAGAATATCGTGGATATGATTCATCAGGAATCGCGACATTGGACAACGGACAAATCACACGTCGTCGTAATGAAGGAAAAATAAAAAATCTTGAATCTCTAATTAGTGAACAACCACTATCGGGAACTGTTGGTATTGGCCATACGCGTTGGGCAACGCATGGTGTTCCAAACACAACAAATGCACACCCGCATGCCACTGAAAAAGTAGCGATTGTCCATAATGGTATCATTGAAAATTACAAAGAAATCAAAGAAGAATTAGAAGGGTATCAAGTCCGTTTTGAATCCGAAACAGATACAGAAGTCGTTGTTCAATTAGTTACCCATTACATGAACCAAGGCGAAAATGCACAAGATGCCGCAAACAAAACATTCGATCGTTTAGAAGGTGCCTATTCATTAGCTCTTATATTTGCTGGCGAAGATAATTTGATGATTGGTGCACGTCAAGGGACCCCTTTGGCCGTTGGATATGGTGATGGTGAAATGTATTTAGCATCTGACTCATATGCACTTGCACCACTTACAAATAAAATGTGTTTCTTAGAAGACGGTGATCGTGTGACATTAACACGTGACAGTGTTCGTGTTTACACATCGACAAACGATAATGTTGATCGTCCAATCCGCACAACGGCACAAAGTGGCGCGGTAATGGGTAAGGGTGAATATCCACATTTCATGTTGAAGGAAATTTACGAACAACCTGCAGTTATTGGCGACACATTAAATAGTTTCATCAACCCGACAACCGGACAAATTACATTACCAACTGAAGTTATGGAGGCATTAAAAAAGACGCCACGCATTACATTAATTGCATGTGGAACAGCCTATTACGCGGCCGCCGTTGCAAAATATTGGTTTGAACAAATTGCCCGTATTCCCGTCGAATTAGATGTGGCATCAGAGTTCAGATATCGCGAAGCACCAATGCCTGAAGGTGGCCTTGCCATTTTCATTTCACAATCGGGTGAAACACTAGATACATTGCATGCACTCCGTTACGCGAAATCACAAGGACAAACAATTTTGTCAATTATTAACGCGATCGAAACAACGATTGAACGTGAATCTGATTTTTGTTTAAACACTCTTGCTGGCCCTGAAATTGCGGTTGCTTCGACAAAGGCAACAACATGTCAATTAACAACATTAGCGTGTCTTGCCATTTCCGCCGCGGCCGATCGTGGTAATCTAACTACTGAGCAAGTGTCCGAATATACGGATGCTCTACGCCATGTTCCAACCGTTGCCTCAACAATTTTGAATCATGATGATGCTATCAAAGGTATTGCAGGCTCAATTGCAAAGGCCAATTATGTTCTTTATTTAGGCCGTGGTAATTTATACCCCATCGCAATGGAGGGTGCCTTAAAGCTAAAAGAAATTAGTTACATCACTGCCGAAGGGTACGCAGCAGGTGAAATGAAACACGGCCCAATCGCATTGATTGATGACACGGTTCCCGTTGTTGTGCTTTCTCCATCCAATGATGTGTTGTTTGAAAAAACCGCATCAAATGTTCAAGAAACCGTTGCGCGTGGTGGTAAAGTGTTTTTAGTCAGTGACGCAGGCGGTGTAAAATCATTGGAAAGCAATAGCGTGTGGTCAGTAACAATGGAAGAGGTTCACCCCTTTGTTGCGCCAATTTTATACGCCATTCCTGTACAATTATTAGCCTATCATGTTGCGGTTAATAAAGGAACTGATGTTGACCAACCACGTAATTTGGCTAAATCCGTTACGGTGGAATAAGATTAATTCAGAAAATAGATACAAAAAGGCGCCTAATTTTGGCGCCTTTTTATTATACTATTCTCGGGGTATCACAAATTAGTTCGTGATCTTGTTCCACCAACCTTTTTTCTTTTTCTTTGGTGTTTCATTTACCGTTTCGGCTTCACGTGCGGCCTTATTAATATCTTCATCCGCTTGTTGTGTTGGTTTTTCACCGGCATTATCATTTGTCGGTGAAGGTTGTTTTCCCTCAGTCTTCGCCTCTGTTTTATCGGCGGCTTTCGGCTTTTCTTCTGTCGCTTCTTCGATTTTTATTTTCTTTTTCGCAGGGCGACCACGTTTTTTTGGCGCAGGTTTTTCTTCAGCTTGAGTTATCTCTTCCTTTTTATCCTGTGCCTTATTATTAACGGTTTCCTGTTCTGGTTGAGGTTGTTCAACTTCTTCCTTCACAACATCCGTTTCTTTATTTTCAACCTTTTGCTTTTTACGACGATTATTATTCTTTTTTGGCGCAGGTTTTTCGTTTTGCGGTTGTTCTGATGTTGTATCAGCATCCGTATTTTCTTTTTGTTTTGGTTGTGATTTTCTTTTCTCACTTGTTAATTCAAATCCGCGTTCATTATCAACCGCATCAATTTTAAATTGAACGTTCAGGCCATAACGATTTTCAATTTCAGTAATTGTCGATCTGTGATTATTCAAAAGATAAATCGCAACATCATTATGCATTGTCACTGTGACATTTGCATTTTTCTTTTCAATACCTGATTGTTCCAATGCACGTAAAACAGTTAACGCCATTGTATCAACCGTTTTAACAATACCCATGCCGTGACATATTTTACATGGTTCAAAATGCGCCTCGGTAATAGATGGGTGAAGGCGTTGGCGTGACATTTCCATCAAACCAAAGGATGAGATACGTCCCATTTGTATGCGCGCACGATCCCCCGCCAATGCATTACGCATCGCACGTTCAACCTTGCCATTATAAGATCGTTTTTCCATGTCGATAAAATCGACAACAACCAACCCACCTAAATCACGAAGTTTTAATTGGCGTGCCAATTCTTCTGCGGCCTCTATATTGGTGCGCAAGGCGGTATCTTCAATATTACGTTCTTTTGTTGAACGTCCACTATTAACATCAACGGATATTAATGCCTCTGTCGGGTTAATAACCAAATACCCACCTGATTTTAATTCAACTTCTGGTGAATGCATTCCCTCGATTTGAGATTCAATTTTTTGTGTAATGAATAACGGTGCAGGATCTTTGTAGTGAGTAACCTTCTTAACATGTGATGGCATCAACATTTTCATCATGTCACGCGCGGCGGCGTATCCATCGTCGCCTGATACGATAACTTCATCGATATCTTTGTTATAAATATCACGGATTGCGCGTTTAATGAGACTACCTTCTTCGTTAATCAATGCCGGAGCAGTTGATTTTAATGTTAATTCACGTGCGTTATTCCATAGGCGCATAAGGTAATCAAGATCACGTTTAATCTCGGCCTTTGTACGCGTTGTTCCCGCAGTACGCAAAATCACTGACATACCTTCTGGAACATTTAAATCTTTCAAAATTTCACGCATACGTTTGCGATCTTTATAATTTGAAATTTTACGGCTAACGCCACCAGATTGTGGTGTGTTTGGCATGAGGACACAGTAACGGCCAGGTAGTGTAATATATGATGTTACTGCCGCTCCCTTATTTCCGCGTTCTTCCTTACCAACTTGAATCAACATAATTTGACCACGCTTGATTACTTCTTGGATTTTATATGCACGACGAATACGTTTCCAAAATGGTTCTACAGCCGGTGTATCATCATCTTCATCATCGCTTACACGATCGGAACGATTACGTGATGCAGAATATTTGCGACCACCGCGACGGTTGCGATAACGACCGCGCCCACGTTTTTGATTTTTATTATCCTCTGATTTTTCTTCGGTACCTGATTCGTCTTCAGATGTTTCCTCGACGTTTTCTTGATCTGTCTCATCGATAGTGTCGGTATCATCTTCTTCATCACTGTCATCTGATTTTGCATCTGATCCTGCCTCTAGAACGGTATCTTCATCTTCGATTTCTTCGATGTTATCTTCGGCTTCTTTCGCGGCTGTTTCTTCCGCTTCTTGTTCTGCCTTTAAATCTTCTTCTGCGGCAATGCGTGCGGCTTCTTCTTCTGCGGCACGTTCCAATTCAACTTGTTCGGCCATTAAACGTTCACGGTCGGCCACTGGTATACGATAATAATCAGGGTGAATTTCAGAGAATGGTAAAAACCCGTGTCTATTTCCACCATAATCAACAAAGGCCGCCTGTAGTGAAGGTTCAACGCGTGTGACCTTTGCAAGGTAAATATTTCCCTTAACTTGTCTGCGAACAAGGCTTTCAACTTCTAAATCTTGCAAACGGCCATTTTGAACAACGGCAACGCGGGTTTCCTCTATGTGAGATGCATCGACGAGAAGTCTTGTTTTGTTATCTGTTTTTGGTGAATTTTGTTTTTTATTATTACGTGGTGCCATTATGGTATCTCCATCATTTTTGATGACAGATATGCGTCAGCCTTTTTCAAGCCACGCAAGCGACAACATGTATTTATAGTGACTGACGGAAATCCGTCAATTATTGTTATTTCTTGGTTTTCCCTTGGTTCAAAGAGGCAATGTGAAATCAGTGTTTTTGTTTGCCAACACCAGCACAATTGCGTTTGTTTTATCGGGCGATCCTAAAAGACCCTTTAAATTCTGTTTCTGTCATGTATTGCCATAGTTTTTTAATATAAAATACAGCAAGTCGCTTTACACGAGAGTTACAATAACATTACTGTGAATTAAGATGAATAACAATCAAAAAATGATTTCGCGTTTAATATTTATATCGTTGATGTTTTTTAATTTTTCTGCGTTTTCTGCAGAAATTAAGGCGTTACGTATTGGACAACACCCCGACAAGGTAAGAGTTGTGTTTGATATGAATGGCGAAATGGATTTTCAGGTCAGGATTGCGGATAACCCGCGCCGTTTGGTTGTTCATTTACCATCCAAAACATGGAATGCCGGCGGTGATGTTATTTTCGCAAAACCGTTTCAATCAATTGATCATCAAAAAACGATAACAGGATTAACGCAATTATCACTTCCCCTTACCTCACTTTATACAGTGCAATCGGCATTTATGATTGCGGGACAACCAAATCGCCTTGTCATTGATATGACCCCTGTGACAGATATTGAATTCAAACGCCAGTTGAACAAAATCCATGGTCCATTGGTTGTAAATTCTCAACCAGATGTTCTTGGTGATTTGATCTCCAGCTTTAATAAAAATGGTGATACACCATATCCATCACAAAAACCAAAAAAACGTATTAAACCGATTATCGTGATTGATGCAGGACATGGTGGTAAAGACCCTGGTGCGATTTCAAAAGGTGGAATAAAGGAAAAAAACATTACTCTGCCCATGGCAAAAATGATTGCAAAAACACTTAATCAATCGGGACGATATACAGCCAAATTAACACGAAGTGATGATCGATATATTAAACTTTATAATCGTGTTAAAATCGCGCGTAAGGCAAAGGCTAATTTATTTATTTCTATCCATGCGGATTCCGTGGGTAATAGTCGTACAAGAGGCGCAAGTGTATATACATTGTCCAACACGGCATCGGATAAACAAACCGAAAAAATGGCCGCACGTGAAAATCAGGCCGATTTAATTGGTGGAATTGATTTGAATATCGAAGATAAGGATGTAAGTGCAATACTTATTGATCTATCAATGCGTGAAACGATGAATCAATCAAAAACATTGGCCAATAATGTTGTCGGTGGGTTGCGTGGTGAAGGTGTCAAAACATTAAAAGGGCCACACCGTTATGCGGGATTTGCGGTTTTAAAGGCGCCCGATGTGCCATCCATTTTAATTGAAACTGGATTTGTTTCAAATGAATCACAAGCCCGACAATTGCTAACCCCCGCACATCAAAAACGTATTGCAAAATCATTAATGAAATCATTGGATAAATATTTTGAATTTTAATTACGATGTCATAATTGTTGGTGCGGGTGCCGCGGGGTTGATGTGTGCGATTGAGGCGGGCAAACGCGGTCGTAAGGCATGTGTTATTGATCATTCAAAAAAGCCAGCGGAAAAGGTTCGTATATCGGGCGGTGGACGATCAAACTTTACAAACATTTATGCCTCACCCGATAACTTTATTTCGACCAATCCTCATTTTTGTAAATCGGCACTGTCGCGTTATACGCAATATGATTTTATCGCATTGATGGATGATCACAGCATTCCTTATCACGAAAAAAAATTAGGTCAGCTATTTTGTGACAACAGCGCACAAGATCTCATTGATATGTTGCTCAAGGAATGCGAAAAAAATAACGTCACTATTTCGCTTTCAACCTCAATTGATAAAATTGAAAAAGCGGATGATGTATATAATATTTCAACATCGTCTGGAAAAATGAATTGTGAATCACTTGTCATTGCATGTGGTGGATTATCCATTCCAAAAATTGGTGCAACAGGTTTCGGATATGATATTGCAAAACAATTCGGGCACAGCATTATTGATACGCGCGCAGGATTGGTGCCCCTAACATTTCAAAATGAAATATTGGACATGTGCAAAAATTTAAGCGGATTATCCGCCGAGGCACGCGTATATGCGCAGGATAAAACATCATTTGCAGAAGGATTATTATTCACCCATCGTGGATTAAGTGGCCCATCAATTTTACAAATATCATCGTATTGGAACGCGGGTGAATCCATCATCGTCAATTTGTTGCCAACGGTTGATGTATTAGAATTATTAAAAAATGGCCGTGATGAAAACCCAAAACAAGATATTCAAAATGCATTATCACCGCATTTACCAAAACGTTTGATTGCCGCAATTTGTGATCGTGTAAACGTGCATGGTCGATTGGCGGATTTATCGAATAAAGCATTGGAAAGCGTCGCCAACCATATCAATGCATGGAATGTGACACCCAATGGATCGGAAGGGTACCGCACGGCGGAGGTTACGTTGGGCGGTGTTAATACAGATGAATTATCATCGAAAACAATGGAATCGAAATTATCTGAGGGACTTTATTTTATTGGCGAGGTCGTGGATGTGACAGGGCATCTTGGCGGATTTAATTTTCAATGGGCATGGTCATCCGGTTGGGCCTGCGGACAAATCGCCTAAAGTTTCGGTGGTTCTATTTTTAGCGGAACGCCTGTGATATCACGTTCACCCGAATACCCAAATCTTTCTAAAGCCTTGCTGTCACCATATTTTTGTAAAAGATCCGCATACAGAAATGGAAGTGCATCATTCCAATACATATCTAAAACATCACCTGTTTTTGTCAAACCACCATCTCTATATGAATTCAGTCCGATATTGATTTCTGCATTTGGTGGATTAAAATGCCCTAAATTAAATGCATTATGCTTACGAAATTCATTAGTTATTGAACGTATATCATCATTATCGTGATAGAATTTTTTAACATCGGTTGGCGCTTTAATTCCCATATCCAATAATGCTGCGTAAAGCTCAACATCATTTTCGGGTAATTTTCCCCAAGCATTATAGCCACGAACCAAAACGTTATGAAGACGCGCTTGCAATTCTGAATCTTGAGCGTAATAAGCACGCGGCATAAGTGTTAAAATAACGTCTAACGCTTGAAGCCCTGCATTCGCAAACTGTTTCAATTGCGGTTGGTTGTTTTGCCAATCTATTGCATTATTATGAAAGACATCTGTTATGCTTACGTCGTCAATATCGGCAAGTTGTAAGCAATGAATTTGCTCTTCACCGACAATGTCGGCAACAGATGGGGCAATCATTTTTTTCAATGAACTAATCGCGGCATAACGATAAGAAGATAATGCTAATGAAGCTGCAATTTCTGCTATAATAAGCGGTGAAAATATAGTCGAAATATGCACCATATCTTGCAGACGTATATATGCTTGTCGTGTTGCGAGGAGTCCAAATATGCGGCCTGCCGGATGAATCAAAGCCTTGTTAAGATAGATTTCACTTTCATTATTATCGAGATTATAATCTGCACGACCTAGGCTAAACACATTAGATAGTAAACTTGATTTTCTATCCCTATGCATACCTCTTATGTGTACAATACCATCACGGGTAATGTCTTTGTTCATTCCACTCAAAGGCCACTGCCCATATTGTGCTTCGAACAAGCCATCATGTGTAGCTTGCCCTACTTTAATTAATTCTTTAATGCGTCTATCTTTTTGTCTCATATTTTATCTCATTGCGAATTTCATTAATGGCATTACAGAAAAACGATGTCTTAAATCTATTTTGTTATAGCGAATAGGTTGTAAATGCGCATTGCGTCTAATTTGATTTAATATATTTCCAACATTTTGGTGCGTTATTTCACCTAATTTTTCATGAATATCTCGTTCATGCACCGCTAGCACTCTAATGTCATTTGGCCTGATACCACGTAACGTTCCATTCCATTTTGTATTTTGAAAATACAAAACTAAATATGGTGTGAAACGAGTTTGATGAACAGCACCATTAAAGTCATTAGAACAATCAACTTCATCATTAACGACAAATTTTCCACGTTTTAACAACACAAGTGCGGGACCATCTGTATCAATTGTTTTTATTCTATGAATCTGCCCTGGCATAATGGGTTTTTTAAAATTAACAAAATCACGGAGATAAAAGCGTTTTTCTGGACGAATAATTTCATCCAATTTTTCTAAGAGAGTTTCTTGTTCAGACGAGCTCAATCTATCATGGCATACCATTGATTGCTGAATTGTCCCTACATTCCTAATGCTATCCAGCAAGGCATATGTTGTTTTACTCTGACCTTGCAAAGTGAAAGAGATATGCGGTCTTCCCTCAACAAGAAAATCCTGAGATGTACAATTAACCCCTAATAAAGGCCTATCTTGTGTTGCGATCGAGTTGTGATCCGTACGAATTTCGGCTGAACTTAACACAATAAAAGGACGCACTTTATCAGATAGATCTTGCGCTCTATGCAGTGGTGCTAATGTTTGTGGTGTTTTCAACCATAAAACATCACCTAGGTTTACTTGCCTTAATTGGTTCATTACAAAATAGGCATAGCACATAAATTGTCATATAATCAAATGTATTATTTGATATATCCATTTTCTCTTACAAGAAAAATCCCCGTGGATGGCGGGGAGATTTAAAATTATGCTGCATCACGACGTTTACGATTTTGCGTTGGTTTTGGCTTTCCTTTAAAATTAGGTTTGCCCTGACCTTGGGATTTCGATTTTGGTTTATCGCCCCATGTCTTCTTTTGTCCACCTTCGCTACGTGGCTTATCACCCCACTGTTTTTTCTTAAAACCACCTGATTTTGCTTCACCAAATTTTTTACCGGATGGTTTTCCTTCTGAGCGCGGTTTGTCATTCCAAGATTTTTTCTGGCCACCTTCGCTGCGTGGCTTATCACCCCACTGTTTTTTCTTGACCCATGTTTTGTTTTCGCCGCCTTCTGATGACTTGTTAGAACGCGGTTTATCGCCCCATGATTTTTTCTTATCACCCGATGTGTTGCGGTCATCGCGTTTTTTACCTTCGAATGAACGTCCATCAGGGCCACCTGTTTTTTTCCAACGGCCTTTTTTCTCAAACGGTTTTCCTTTACCGCCTTTACCTTTGTTATAGCTGCGTTTTTGTCCGCCATTATCATTTGATTTAATGCCAAGCAATTTTTCAATCTCAGCCCACTTACGGTTATCTGCCGGTGAAATAAAACAAAGTGCCGAACCATCCGCACCCGCACGTGCCGTACGACCCATACGGTGAATGTAATCTTCTGCAACTTGTGGAAGGTCATGGTTAATCACGTGTTCAATATGTGGAACATCCAATCCACGCGCGGCAATGTCAGTCGCACATAGGATACGGAATTTTTTCTCACGATATGCACGCATAACGGCATCACGTTTACGTTGGCGCAAATCACCATGCAATGCATCGGCGGTAAAACCATCTTCGCGCAGGCGCTTTGCCATTTTTTCTGTACCATATTTTGTTTTCACAAAAATAATGACTGTCCCATCACGTTCATGAAGTTGTTTTACCATTTCATCATGTTTTAATTCATGACGAATGCGCATCACTTCTGTTTTAATTTTTGGTGCAACGATGTTTGTTTCACCCATTGAAATACGTTCAGGATTGGTCAAATATTTTTTCGCAATCTGGACGATTTCTTGTGGCATTGTTGCGGAAAACAACAATGTTTGACGTTCCGCGGGAAGATGTTTTTTAATGCGTTCTAATTGCACACCAAAACCCATATCCAACATACGGTCCGTTTCATCCAATACCAAAAATGACGCGTTGGATAAATCCATCATCTTTTTATCCAAATGATCGTTAATACGACCCGGCGTTCCCACGATGATACGAGGGCGTTTTTTCAACATTGCAAATTGTTTACCGTATGGTTCACCACCAATGATGAACGCCGTTTTCATGTTTTGTTGGTTACCTATCATTGATTTGATCGCGTCCAAAACCTGTTTGGCTAATTCACGTGTTGGTGTTAATACCAACGCCGTTTTTGTTTCGTCACGCAGTAACATTTCAATCATTGGAATTGAAAATGCACCCGTTTTACCTGTTCCTGTTTGTGCAGAACCAAGGATATCACGACCGTTTAATGCCATTGGAATGGCGGCCGCCTGAATCGGTGTTGGGGCGGTAAAACCCATTGTGTTAAGGGAATTCATTAATGGTTCGGACAGGCCGAATTCGTTGAAATCAGTCATTTCATTTCTTTCATATACAAAGCAAATTATACCGATCGGTTAAAACGGTTGGCCATCATGGCTCATATCTATAAATTTGAACTTTGCACTTGAAAAAACGTGTCATGTTTTTCGGGGAAGCTCGACACTCATAGGTGAAACGCTGCTTATAAAAACGTTTCAATGAGCGTGTTATTGCACACATACTGTGGATAAGTCAAGCTTTTTGAGTGTGAGTTGCTTTTTTCGCAATGTCGGCTTCTGGTTTTGCCCTTTTTCCTGTTGCCCATTCCATATGCGCACGTGTTGTGTGCGTCCCTAATAACAAAATCATAAAGGCATAGGACACCCAGAGCATCATCAATGTGATAGACCCCGCCGCGCCAAAGGCTGATTGAGGGTCAGCGATAGAAAAATAAGCCGTAATTCCACTTTGCCCTAATGTAAATAATATCGCGGATACAATCGCACCGACAAATGAAGACAGCCATAAAATTTGTGCATCAGGCACGATCTTAAATATGAGTGTAAACAAGAACACGACAATGCTAAACATCACGATTTTATTCACGATTAACATGCTGTTGATATTTAAAAATGGAATTTGAATCGCGATATAATCCGCCAAAATTGATAGAAGCGATGTCACTGATAATGTCACCAACAACATAAAACCAACAAACAAAACTAACGCGAGGGATTTAAGACGTTTTTTAATCACACGCCAAAAGGTTGATGATTTTTTAATTTCAACATCCCATATAAAATTGAGCGACCGTTGTAGCTGCATAAAAAATCGTGTCGCCCCAAACAAAATAGTAATAACCCCAACAGCAAGCGTAAGAAGGCTACTTTCTGTTAAACTCATCCCCTCCATCATTGATTTAAGGTTCAGGGATAAATCCTGTCCAATAAGGCCACTGACCATACTGTCAATTTCGGCATCAACATGGGTACGTTCATAAAATAACGATGCCATAAATGACATGACAATAATTAATCCAGGTAAAGAGAAGACAGCATAATATGCCGCCGCCGCGCTTTGCGAGAATGAATTTTCATTCAACCATGCGGCAAGGATGTTTTTAATAATTTTATAGAATTGTTTCATACCTCTTATGACATCGCAGGTTATGAAAGATGTGTCAAATTTAAAAAAGCCCGAATAGATCGAGCTTTTTCGTATTTATATTTTTTTAAAACTAACCGCGGCTTGCTTTTTTACGTTCATGCGCAAGCAAGAATTTTTTACGCAGGCGAAGTGATATTGGTGTGACCTCTAACAATTCATCTTCGTTGATGTATGACATCATGTCTTCGAGGCTCATTGTTTTTGGTGGTGTTAATTTCACCGCATCATCGGTACCCGATGCACGAACGTTGGTTAGTTGCTTTCCTTTAAGGACGTTTACTTCCAAATCGTTATCACGGTTATGTTGTCCAATAATCATCCCTTGATAAACAGGCGTTTGGTGACCAACAAACATTATCCCACGATCTTGTAAATTGAATAATGCGTATGCAACGGCCGTTCCTGTATCTGTTGAAATCAAAACACCACTGTGACGTCCGCGAATGTCACCTTTATATGGTGCGTATCCGTGGAAAATACGATTCAACACACCTGTACCGCGTGTATCGGTCAGGAATTGTGATTGGTATCCAATCAATCCACGCGATGGTGCGTGGAATACGATACGTTGTTTACCCGCGCCTGATGAACGCATATCGATCATTTCGGCCTTACGCTTGTTCATTTTATCAACAACTGTTGATGCGTATTCTTCGTCAACATCGATTGTGACTTCTTCGATAGGTTCTTGTCTTTCGCCATCGATTTCTTTGTATAAAACACGTGGACGCGACACGGTCAATTCAAACCCTTCACGGCGCATTGTTTCGATCAAAACACCCAATTGCAATTCACCACGACCACCGATTTCAAAGCTGTCTTTATCCGCAGATTCCGCAAATGTAATCGCAACGTTCACTTCGGCTTCGGCCATTAGGCGTTGACGGATCATTGTTGATGTTACTTTTTTACCTTCTTTACCGGCAAATGGTGAATCGTTAACCGTAATCATAACGGCCATTGTTGGTGGATCGATTGGTGTTGATTGCACTGGTGTTTCCAATGCAGGTGCACCAATTGTATCGGCAACAGATGATTTTGTTAAACCGGCGATACAAATAATATCACCCACATTCACTTCATCAACCGCAACGCGATCTGTTCCATCAAATGTCAAAAGTTTTGACAAGCGACCCGTTTCAACCGTTGAACCATCAAGACCCAATGCTTTAACGCTATCGTTTACTTTCGCAGAACCAGAAATAACACGACCTGTTAGACAACGTCCCAAGAATGGGTCAGAGTCCAACAATGTGGCCAACATCGCAAATGGCGCATCGCGATCACCCTGTGGTGCAGGGACATGGTCCATCACCAATTCCAATAATGGTGTCAGGTCTTTACGATCGTCTTCTAATTCACGTGTACACCATCCATCACGGCCTGATGCGTATAAAATTGGGAAATCCAATTGTTCGTCATTGGCATCCAATGATACGAACAGGTCGAATACTTCATCAACAACTTCTGATGCGCGCTCGTCCGGACGGTCAATTTTGTTAATAATAACGATTGGTTTTAAACCTTGTTTCAATGCTTTACCCAAAACAAATTTTGTTTGTGGCATTGGCCCTTCGGCAGCATCCGTCAAAAGGATAACACCATCGGCCATGTGTAAAACACGTTCAACCTCACCACCAAAATCGGCGTGACCTGGTGTATCAATAATATTGATACGTGCGTCGCCCCATTGAATGGATGTTGGCTTTGCCAAAATTGTAATTCCGCGTTCTTTTTCAAGATCGTTTGAATCCATCATGCGCTCGTCTGTCGCTTGGTTTTCACGGAACATCCCTGATTGTTTCATCAGTGAGTCAATTAATGTCGTTTTCCCGTGGTCAACGTGGGCAATAATGGCAATATTTCTAAGTTCTTGTGTCATTTTTTATCCTTAATAAATCTATTGCGCATAGCAATATAGAACTTAGGCTAAAAAAGAAAGGAAAAAGTGATTCGTAAAGGTTTTCCCTAGGACTGAAGAGCTTCCATCAATTGGTTAATTCGTTGTTCATGATAGGTTAAGACATTATCAAATTCATCTTCGATGTTTTTAATACTTGTTTTGTCTTTATCGTCTTCGGCAGGTTTATTATTTTCGACCTCTGCCAATGGTTTATCATCACCAAAATCTTGAGTAGAGCGAAGAAAGTCGACCATTTTTGTATAGCGATCACTCACAGGTAACGTTTTATCTAATCTATCTTGAGATATATTAACTTTATCAATTTCTGTTTGATGATTTGGTGATCCTCCACCAACATCTGTATTTGTTTCAGACAACATGTCTTGAATACTAAATGTCGTGTTTTCACGAATAAGTTGTCCTAAATTATTTGCACCATAATATGCGTTACTTTTTGATGCTTCCCCCGCTACAAAATTTTGTATTAACGATTCATGAGATGTGTCATCAAACACAGGATCTTTATCCAACAATCCACGATCAACATCACCAAAATTTCCATCTGTTGGCGCAGTAACACCATCAAGCGCGCGTTCAACATCAATTGTAAACGTCCGATCAAACGTTCCGCCTGTATTATCGTCCGTACGTATCGTTACGGTATGAAATTCGGCATCTCTCCAACTTAAAGATCCATTCAAAATTAATTCATCACCAACAAGTGCAAACTTACCATCTGGATCAGCAATAATTGAGTAGGTGAATGTATCGCCAGGTAAATCAACGTCGCTTGTACTCAGGCTACCAATAACTGTATTAATTGAATCACGCTCACCTACAGATGTACTATCTAAGTGAATATTATGGGGCGTGTCGTTCGTTGGTACGGTCGTCATGGAGAATGTAGCAACACTTGCACCTGCACCATCTGCGCCCGTATCAATGACGGAAATATCAAACCCTGCAGATGTTGTCTCGCTTCCATCGTGAACAAACACAACATCATTATTATTGATATCAACTTGTGTAAACGTATTTTGTACTACACCAGAAACTTCAATATGACCATTTGTCAAACCTGTCGCTGTGTAGGTAATATCACTATCTGGACTATCAATATCTGTCGTATCCAACATTGCATTCGTAATAATAACATTACCGTCTTCCGCAACAGATGTTCCTGTATTTGTTGTAATTGCAACCGCATCATTTGTTGGCGTCAAATTAACATTAAATGTTTGCACGCCAGAAGTGTATGTCCCATCTGTTACTGTAAAATCAAATGAATCCATCGTAATTTCATTACCACCATGCACATATTGAATGTCACCATTTTGAATCTCTGCCAATGTAAATGACGTAATCGCTACAGTCGGTGCAGATGCCCGCGCAACAAAACCATTCGACGCAACACCCGTCACATTCACAACAACATCATGTGGGCTATTGTCACCATCACTCATATTTAAATGAGTTGTTGTAATGGTTGATGATGATCCTTCCGCCAATGTTAATGCACTATTCGTTGTGATGACCGTGTCATCATTTACAGGATTCACAATAATACTAAATGTACCTGTGTCAGTTGTTGTTCCATTTTCCAATCCATCCGCAAGTGATATATCAAACCCCGCACTCAATGTATCCGACCCATCATGAACGAATGTTACACGATTATTATCAATGTCGTCTTGTGTAAACGTTGTTTGTGTAACGCCAGAGACTTGTACAACACCGTTACTTAGGTTTGATGCAGTATAAGTCAGTCCTGTTCCACTATCATCAACATCGACTGATGTGATATGTGCCGCGGTAATATTAAACGTACCACCTTCATTCATATTCAAATTTTGATTGGATTCATAAAAACCAACATTACGAAATTCTGTTGTTGCCGCAACACCCGTATCATTATCTTGAATAAATGTTAGATTAGAAATCACACCTGTGTAATCAGCTCCAATTGGAATATCATAGCGCACCCAACCATCACCAATTTGATAATTTCGATGCGACTGATCAACACCTCCCCACACCTGTGAACCCGCGATTTGATATCCAAACAATCCATTTCCAACAGATGTATCATTGTCAAAACCAATACCTTGAATTTCTGCAACAGCATCCGTTCTAAATTCAAATGAAAGCACCGTATTTGCCGTTAACGTATATGGAATATCAATTTTTTTCCATGCATTTCCACCTAACTCAATCGTTGCCCCATCTGCTGAAACAGTCACCGAAGTTCCATGTCCACCAGCGCCATCTTGGCCAGCTTCGTGTGGTGTTATTGTATAATCATTGAAATTAATTAAATTAGGTGAACCGTCATTAACCACCAACGTTGTTTGATCATTTTGTGGTGTGACATTCAAATTCACCGTTGCCGTATCTGTTAACGCGCCATCAGATAATGAAACATCAAACGATGCATTAATTGTTTCAGACCCATCATGAACAAATCGTATTAAGCCACTATCCAAATCAACCTGAGAAAAACTTGTGATCGGTGTTGCAACATCACTCGATAATGCAACATATCCATTTGTTGTTGCTGTAACCGTGTACGTCAATGTAACAGGGAGGTTATCTGGATCCAAACTATCCAATTGTGCTGTTGTGATTGCCGTATTTTGCCCCTCAACCACAGTTGTGGCAGGCCCCGTTGAAATTACGGGAGGGTCATTAACATTATCAACGGTTAAGTTAAATGTTTCAACTGCACTCGATAACGTTCCATCTGACACCTGCATATCAAATGATGCAGTTGTTGTACTAGATCCATCATGACGGAAAACAATGTCACCTGAATCCAACTGTGTTTGCGTGAACGATGTAATTTGAACTCCTAAATTAGAAAGTAGCTCTAGCTGTCCATTCACTTCACCCGTAATCGTATAGGTTAAATCCGCGGCAACATTGTCTGGGTCAGTCGTATTCAAAACAATGTTCTTAATTTGAGTGATACCACCCTCATTCACTGATGATGTTAAGTTTCGGGTGATATCAGGTGCATCATTAACCGCAATACGTGTGACATTCACCGTTGCGGTGTCATTCGTTGCACCATGCTCTAACCCATCAGCAACATCAACATCAAATGAGGCATTTCCTTCATCACCATCATGGATAAAACGCACACGATTAGATGCTAAATCTGCTTGTGTAAAAGATAGAACAGGAATACCAGGATTCGTGCTTAGCTGAACTTGTCCACCCGTTACATCCGAAATACTGTATGTAATACCTGTGCCACTATCATCTGGATCAGTGACATTTAGTTCAGCTGTTGTGATCGTATGTGTGCCACCTTCTAAAACAGAAAATCCTGTATTCGTTGTAATAACAGAAGCATCATTTTGTGCAGTTACCGTTAGGTTGAATGTTGCAGTGTCCGTTAGACCACCTGTATCCGCCAATGATAAATCAAATGATGCCGTACCTCCTTCGTCACCATTATGACGAAATACAACGCGATTATTATTTATATCATCTTGTGTAAATGTGTTTTGTGCAATACCGCCAACTTCAATTTGTCCGCGAACATAGTTTGATGCAGTATAAGTTAACTGTAAATCCGTGTTATCAATATCAAGAGTATCAAGCATCACATCTGTGATTGTGGCCGTACCTCCTTCTAAAATTATTGTCCCTGTGTTTACATTAATTACTGGCGCGTCATTAACAGGTGTAACTGTAATGTTAAATGTCTCTAACGGTAATGTCTGTCCACCATCAGTAACATTAAAAGTGAAACTATCTGTTAGAGTTTCTGTACCATCATGAACATATTGAACACGGTTATTATTTAAATCATCTAGTGTGAACTGAATAATACCAACACCAGGATTTGTCGTAAGTTGCAGTTCTCCATTTACAGGGAATGTATCAATATCAAAAATTATATCTGCTGCAACGCCATCATTATCACTTGCCGCGAGCTCTGTTACTGGGTTAATAACCGTTGCTTGCCCCTCTATTGCAGTATGACCATTATTTGCATCCAAAGATAAATTTTCATTTAAAACAATTGTAACCGTCTTTTCCGCAAACTGATTTGCACCATTATCCTCTGTCACACGAACCGTTAAAGTATAATCAATCAAGGGATCCAACGACGAAGCATCGGTAATGATTACATTTCCATTGGTTGGATCAATCGTAAATAAACCGACACCTGTCCCGCCTGTTATTGTATAACTCAATGTGTCACCTTCAGGATCCAAACCTTTAACAACACCAACGACATCGCCATTATTTAAATCAGCTGGTGTGTCATAGTTGAGGTAATATTTATCGTTATTGACAACATTTTTACCTTCCCACTCAACCATGTAACGGTAATTATTTGTTACGGGGACATCGACCCAACGTCCGTCGTTACGATAAAAAACAGCACCATTATACGCGGTACCATTATTTGGTTCATGTGATCCACGCCAATCCGAAAAGAATCCATTCGTCGAAGAACCACCTACATTGGCTCCAGCCCCTTGCCAAAGTTGGGCACCTTCGTTTGGTCCGCCAGTAAACCTCCACTCACCTTCAACAGTTGCATCTGATATTCCTAACCATAGATGTTGATCAGCTATTGAGCGAACAAAGGCTTTTTCTGCGGCGGATTCAATTGTTAGCAAATGTCCTGCTGTGCCATTTAACATCATTGCTTCTGCATTAGCCTTAGCTGTTGCATAATTAGCGTTACTGTCAACAAATCGATAAAAGTTACCAGTAACTGATGAATAGACAACGTTTGGTACGCCAGAATTTTCACCGATAAATTCTGGGTCCAAAGAGGGAGCATTATCAACATTTGTTACATTAATACGAATTGTACGATCATAAAATAAGCCTAAAAAATTATCATCCCAGGCTCTTAATCGAACATCATAACGATTGTCATTTTCAAAATTAACATTCGAATTGTCAGCAATTGTAATTTCACCAGTCGTAGAATCGATCGCAAAAACACCTAGTTCATTACCATCAATAATTTGCCATCTTTCAATTCCATCACCTTCTGGATCAGTGAATGTTGGTGTCCCTACAGATGTTCCATTTGTTGCATCTTCTGAAAAACTAAGAACCTGATACGGAACATATGGTCGAGTATTTTCATGCGCATCTAGAATATCAATTGTTAACGTTTGTGTATCGGTTAACAAACCAGGGCCGTTATCTTGTACCTGTATATCCAATGTGTACGATGTCGTGCCTAACTCAAAATCAATTTGAGAATCGTCAATAACACGTATCTCACCTGTTGCAGGGTCAATATCAAAAATACCAACACCACTGCCACCAGTTATTGTATACGTTAAAGTTTGTCCAATATCAGCGTCACCCGCCATTATTTGGGTCACTATTTCTGCATTACGAATTGTTTCACCAATTTGAATAGAGCGCGTATCGCCAGTTCCCACGGGGCGCAACTCACTAATTTGTACATTATCGACCCCCCATGATTCATCATTTAGATTCGTACTATTTAAGTTTGTACCAAAACCAATTTTGATTGACGATGCCGTCGTTGGGATAGTTAAGGCATAATGATAGAACTGGTCACGATATACATCACGTCCGACATCCGTATACCCATCATCATTAGTCAATTCAGTTACACGAACATCTGTTCCCGCAGTTGAATCATCCGCCGGACGTTCGTAAACATTCCAACGCAAACGATCATTACTCACCCGTACGTCGTCAACAAAAATATAAAAACGTTCATTATCCCATGTATCAATTTCAAGAAAATCAAATTCCAATGTCACATATTCTTGTGTACCAGAAAGTGAAAATGTGCGGAATAAATCCTGATCATTCGTATTATCAATATTACGATTAAAGCGCCCTAAAAACTCACCCCATGTTGCGTTCGTAGTCGTTGTATTATGATTCCAACCACTTGCACCACCTGTAAAATCATCATCATAAATAACGGCTTCATCATAAATAACAGGGGCGACATTGACTGTATCAACATTGATCGTATAAGTACTGCTTAACGTTGTGGTGCCATCACTAACATCAAAGCCAAAACCATCTACAAAGCCAGGGCCTGGTGGTGCAGAGACACTATCGTACGTGATTAACCCCGTGTTTAAATCAACTTGCGTAAACGTGTCATTCAATCCCAATGCAACACCATCACGGTATAGCACACCATAATCCGTAACATCGGTCACGGTATAAACAATATTTGATGCCGTCGTATCAATATCCGTTACCACTAAATCATTATTCACAGTTGGTGTTGTCCCAGGCATTCTACTGATAATTAAATTACTATCTAATGTTCCCTGAAAAACACCTGTTCCTGATGAGGTTCCGTTAAACCCACCAAATGATCCTGTTGAATTAGGACGACCATACCCGCCTTGATCTGTTCCAACGATATCCGTATTTGTAAAACCATTAAGTGTTATTTCGGATGTACGACCTTGATAGAACCAATCATGATTTGATGCCTCTTCATAAAACAATCGAATTTGATTATCGCTATCGCTAATTTCAAGAACAACTGCGTATTGAGTATTTGCCTCTAGGGAAGTCGGTGACGTCAAACGCGGAGTTGATGTCGCGGATCCAGCATGCACAGTTAATTCATTATCTGCATTAAGATATAATCCCATTCCAACACCAGCACCGCCCGATTCAAACAAAACTTGCCCAGGAAAATCACCTGGATTTGTTGCCGCAGTCGTAAAAACAAGCCTAAATTGAGTATCATTAACATCGACTAATGATTGAAATGTATTAAAAATTGTATTGGGATTATAGCTTCCAGCTTGTGTTCCAAAATCATCGGCTGTCCCACCAATTGTTGCTGTGAATCCTAGTGAAACATCAGATGCATTATTCGTTGTTAATGTTGGTGCATCATTGCTTTGATTTATTGTAATATTAAATGTAGACGTTGGTAATGTATCCGTTCCATCACTGACTGTATAATGAAATCGATCAAATGTAGATCCACTGCCGTCGTGAACATAGATTAATAGACCGTTATCAATATCATCTTGTGTAAAGGATGTAACTGCAACTCCTGCATTCGTTGTTAATTCCAATTGCCCTCGTAACGGAGAATTTGTCACTGTATAGGTTAGTGATGGTGCACTATGATCTCCGTCCGTCACACTCAATTCCGTATTTGAAATGCCAATTGTCGCGCCTTCACCAACAGTGACACCTGTATTGTTACCAGAAACTGGAGCATCATTTTCTGGTGCAATTCCAATACTTATGTTTTCAGAAAAATATAACCCCAAGGACATATTGATTGTTCGATTAACCGTTGGATTATTCGAAGTGTTTTGATATGTAACATTTTCAATTAACCGCTCAATTGACGCCTTCGTCGCATTCGTGTTCAGATCAATTTGCAAATTATTACCATTCACACCATCCGATGTTAATGATCCAATAATTGTTCCTTCATAAGTAATATCAGTGCCTGAGACACCAATCTGTCCTGCACCCGTTCCTTCATTAATAATCGATAATTGATCTTCAGCACCACCTGTTGTTGAAATAATAAGATTTTCACCATCAAAATCCGTCGTGGTTCCCGTTACCGACACATCATTATCAATAACTTGTTCCGCCGCATTAACTGTATTTTCAGGTATAACAACGGATGTTATCAGTGCACCTAATGATGCATCTAACATTAACCTTCTTTCCAAAGGTTTGATTTTTAAGTGTTTTTTATACACTCCGCTCATAGTATTAGGATACTCAGAAAACATTAAGATACGCTTAACCAATTATGTCTGGTTCAAATAAAAAAGCCAAGCATTTCGATAACGCTTGGCTTCTATAATTATACGCTCTATTTAGTTTAGAAGACGCTTATGCAGCGTCCCCTCTAATTTCGTTCAAGAATTTTTCAACTTCCGTTTTTAATACGTCAGATTGACTTTTTAGATCTGATGCAGAATGCAACACCGTTGACGATGCTTCGCCTGATTCGGCCGCATTTTGCTGTACCTGAATAATTGATTGTGACACTTGCTGTGTTCCTGTCGATGCTTCTGTTACATTACGACCGATTTCTGCTGTTGCAGCATTCTGTTCTTCGACCGCGGATGCAACAGTTGTCGTTGCTGCGTCAATTTCAGATACGTTTGAAATAATCTTATCCATTGCAGTAACCGAATTACGGATAGCTTCCTGAATTTTATTCACACGTTCATCGATTTCCTCGGTTTTCGTTGCTGTTTCATTCGCAAGTTTTTTAACCTCGTCCGCAACAACCGCGAACCCTTTACCCGCTTCACCAGCGCGCGCCGCCTCAATCGTTGCATTCAACGCAAGTAAGTTAGTTTGTTCGGCGATATCTTTAATTGTACCGATAACTTCACCAATTGAATCTGCCAACACATTCAATTCGTTCACTGACTCGCTTGTGGCCTCTGCGTCCGCGGATGCCGCACTTGATTTTTTAGCAACGGAATCAATTTGACGTGCGATTTCAGATGAAGACGCCGCCAATTCTTCAGATGCCGTGGCAACCGTTTGCACATTTGAATCCGCCTCGGTCGCTGCCGCCGCAACAGTGTTACTAATCTCAGCCGTTTGCTGTGATGAACCCTGCATTTGTTGCGCCGTTGATGTCATGCTCGATGCCGATACAGATAATGATTCAATAACACCACCAACACGAGACTCAAAATCAGATGCCAACATAATTTGTGCTTCCTTTTTTTCTTCTTCGGCTCTTACTCTTTGTGCCTCTTGATCTTTTTCGAGTTGCTTGACACGGAGAGCGTTTTCTTTGAAAATTTGAACAGATTTTGCAATATTTCCAATTTCATCAGCTCTATCTTGATCAGTAATTTCAACTTCCAAATCACCGTCAACCAATTTAGTCATTAAATCTGTTTGACGAGATAGTGGTTGTGACAATGATCGCGATACAAAAAATGCGACAAAACAAAAGAAAGCCAATGCAGAAAAAGAAGCAAAAGCAATATGCAATTGTGAGTCTATAATTGGCTCCAATATGTCATCCAGTTTAACATGGGTTGTAATAACCCACCTTACGCCTTCAAAATTGAATATATCATAAGCATAAATCGTATGGCCGTTATCTCCGTACCCACTAGAATTGTTTTCTAAAGCTTCTTTAACTTCATTTGTATCGACGGTTTCTTTTAAAATAACATCGCCATTTTCTTTATCTTTGTACGGATTGTTTCTGAATGTTTCGTCCTCACCAATAATTAAATGTTGTGATGATCCCACTTCACCTTTTGACTGTTGCATAACGTAATTTATTTTATCAATAGGCATTTGGAAGACAAGAACCCCTATTTTACGCCCTTTATTATCAAATACGGGAGTTGATATAAATGATGCGGGAACACCATAACTTGGCTCATAAGCTTTAAAATCAAAAAATGAAACGTTATCTTTTGAAGACTTAATGGCTGCGCGATATGCATTCGCCAAATCAGTATTCTTCCATTGGCCTGAATACATATTCGTTGCATAATCAAGCTCCTTAAAAACTGTATATACAAGATTACCTCGTGTATCAAATAAGAAAATATCGTAGTATCCTCTTCTTTCCAGCATGTTTTTGAAAAACGGATGATACTTAGCATGATGCTCACTATATAGGGATTCATCATTGGCTTTTAAAATATCAATTCGCTTTGCTGCATCTAAATTTTTCGGCAAATAAGCCTTTTGCAAATAGGTTGTTGGATTGCCTGTTATTTGTTTCCAACCAAACGTAAAATCATTAATTGCATCATGCGTAAATGCATTACTTGCAGTTATTATCAAATCAGATTTTATGGTTTGAAAATAAGAGGCTAATCCTTCTAGTTTTTCCTCATTAATCACATAGGTACTTTTTTCTGCGGATTCTCTAAAATCCTTAATAGTAAAATAAGCTCCTAATCCAAAACTGATTGCAATACTTAAAAAAACTATGCCGCCAATTAAAAGCGGTAATTTTGTTGAAATTTTAATATTATTTAGAACTGACATATAATTAATTTTCCTTCCCATGAAAACAAATAAAGATATTGTATTGTATCACAAAAAGAAGCGACTGTGCTAGTCACTTCTTTTTGTGCTTACTTAATTGTTGAATACGTAAATTAAAATGATTTTCCAACCGAAAATACAACGCGACCATCTGCGTTATCATCATTATCAACGTCAGCTTCCGTGTATGTCGCACTCCAATCAAACTCTAACCAATTTCGACTTACGCCAACTGACCAATCATTATAATCAGCTGACTCATCGATATCTTGATGCCCATAATGGGCTGACAAAGTTACTTCATAAGGCAACGCAACATCTATACCACCATAGTAATAAAAAGCATCCCCTGCGTCACCAAAGAATTCTGGTGAATAATTCACGCCAGCATTAACAGAAAAGCCATCGAAATCGTAACTACCACTGACATACGCTTCCCAAAAATCATAATTCAAATTATTTTCAGAACCGGGATATGCGTAATATATACCACCTACATCATAGCTTACACCTTCAAATTCACCTTGATATCCGCCATAAATATCCAACTCTAAAGAGCCATCGGCTGTGTTATTAAAATCTATGTTTGATGCCCATACACCAGCATGCAACCCTGATGCATCTTCATAATCAAACCCACCTTGCAATGCTGGATTTTCATCTGTTTGACTAAAACCACGAAAAACATAGTCAGTTGTAAATGCAATATTTCCTGAAACAGACCCATCGCTTGCCATTGCTTGTGCAGATGCCATAAAAATCAATGCCGAACTTAATAATAATTTTTTCATTTTTCTTCCCTTTATAATGTAATAATGTATTGAAAATAATAATTTCGCGTCCAATGCTACACGAGTCATAAAAATAGTGTAGAAAAAAAATAAATGGTTAGGTCGAGATAAAAATTATAGAGATAATTTTTTTGTTTTTTGGGGTTGAGGATCAAAATTCGCCGCAACTGGCAAATTACCCAGTTCCATATTTTTCTGCCTCAAGAAATCCTTTATATACTTCATACCTTCGGATGTACTGTCCGCTTTCACCTTTGGAAAATCGATAATTTTATTTTCGTCCGCCTTGTGAAGATCAACCCAAACACGTAATCCAACACCAGCGTGTGCCGCAGATTTATGATTTGCCTTTGTATCATCCATTAACACCGTATTTTCAGGCAACGCACCATGTTGAGAAATAACACGATGATGGTTTTGAGGCCCTTTGTCTTTGCGCCCTATTGGCAACCCATCTTGCAATAAAGACTGTTTATCAAAGATTTTATCATCTGAAAAAATTCCGTACAGGCCATTTTGCAACAATGTGCGTTGAACCATTTCACGACGACCATGTGTCCAAACAATGACCTCTGCCCCCATGGCACGTAAATCTTCAATATCTTTTGAAAGTCCTTCAATTGGCTCCCACAATTTCGTTGGCAACATACTATGCGCTACACGATCCATATCCTCCATCATGCGCGCTTTCTCATATGGATTCTCAATATCTTGGACAAAATAATGTGTGCAATCTTGATGATCTTCCCACCCTGAAATCGCCGTATGAAACGCTTCGGCTAATCTAATCTTGTGACGCGACTCAACGTTGTCTGATGACTCCCTCAGTATTTGTTGACGACGACTATTAAATTCAAAACGCTCCTTAGGGTGAATTTGAGGTTTAAAATCAGGGATAAGATCAACAGCAGTCAATGCAAAAGATGTTTTAAAATAACCAAATTGTGAACCTGTTAGACGATAACAAATTTCATCATAATCCAAAATAACCAATAGTTTTTTAGGATCAACAACAACGTTATTATCAGACATTAATTACTCCCATAAATTACAGCCTTTAAAAATATGTAAACCGTATAACACTAAAAATAACAAACTTCAAGTTATTATTTTGCAAATTTTTCACTTATCCAGAATACGTGCGTATTCAACCACCATGATAGGCACACCATCTTTTATGGGATAAGCCAACTTTGCCCTATTCGAGATTAATTCTTGTTTTTTCACATCATATTCAAGTGCCGTTTTTGTCACAGGGCACACCAACAATTCCAACATTTTACGGTCAACCATTTCACCCTCCATCTGGTGCAACATTCGAAAAATCAACCACACTTACCTTATGTCCCAAATCATCCATAAATTTTAATAGATCCGCAGGTGATAACGTCACCGTCATTGTATTGATCAAAGGATGAAATGCAACACAATCTGCCCGCATCATTTTCTCCTCCAAAATAATTATTATGTTTTCTGATTTTGCATTAATAACTGATAATGGTGTAACGGAACCTGGATATACCCCCAAAGTTTCCATCAATCGATCTGATGATCCAAATGAAAAACGTTTTGCATCTATCAAATTTTCTAACTTTTTCAGATCCACAGGCGTATCATGTGAGAGCGTGACAAGATAATTTTTCTTTTTCTTCGTACGTAAAAACATATTACGCGTGTGGTGCGCCATTATTTTTCCGTCAACTTTTTCCACCTCCGCCACCGTAAAAACCGCCTCATGATGATACAATTCATAATTAATATCCAAATCATCAAGGTACTTTAAAAGCGCCTCTGGCGAGGTTGGCATTTTCGAAAGATCATTATCCATTATTTTTCCGTCATTTTTTTCTTGCAAATTATATCAGAGGGATTATAACACTGTTTGTCCTAGCGACAAATGCGGATGTAGCTCAGTGGTAGAGCGCAACCTTGCCAAGGTTGAAGTCGCGAGTTCGACCCTCGTCATCCGCTCCAATTACTTTTTCTCTAAAAATACTTTTTATTAAAATAAATCAAATATTTAGGCAGATAACATGCCTTTTTCGCCCTTCTTTTTCTTGACGTTTTTCCTAAATTAGCACACAGTTTGGGACACAAAATGGTACACACAGACTATCTATTTTTAGCGCCTAACGGCATTTATTATTACAGGCGAAGAGTGCCTGCGCACATCGTCGAAATTACTAGTAAAAAGCTGGTCAAAGTATCTCTCAAAACCCGTGACCGTAAAACGGCCAAAACCAAATCAGTTCAGTTAAACACCAAGATGGAAGATTTATGGGATGACCTGACCGTTAATGGAGAAAACGGGCAGGATGTTAAATATCGCAAGGCCGTCAAAACTGCACAGCTTTATGGATTTCAGTATATGACAGCGGATGTTTTGGCACAGGAAAGGCCTGAGGCCATCATCCAGCGCCTATCTGTCATATCCAATGTCGATATCAGTCAGTCTAAGGCCAAAGTTGACGCACTTTTGGGAGGTGTTCCAGAACCTCAGATTATTCTGTCAAATTCTATCGAAAAGTTAGTCGAGGTCAGTCGCGCAGATCTTGCAAGAAAGAGTGATGTTCAGAAAAAACGCTGGATACGTGAAAAGGAACAAGTGGTTCAAGAAATGCTTGCGATTTCAGGTGATAAAACCCTTCAAGACATTAACCGCAATGACTTGATGCAATTAAAGCAGAAGATGATATCTCGCTATGAAAAAGGCGAAATCCGAGCGCACACGGTTAATCGCAAATTTGAAAAGTTAAAAGCCGTTATTTCAAAAATCAATAAAGAGCTACAACTTGATATAGATACCAGTAAGTTATTCTCTGATCTAAGAATTGCGGATGATACACGCAGGAGAAAATCATTCTCCCATGATTACATCCAGCGCGTCATTTTAAATGATAAGCTTTTCTCTAAGCTCAATAAGGAAGCCAGAGCCGCACAACTGATAATGCTTAACACGGGCATGCGACCATCAGAGTTTTGTGGATTTGATGCCAGCGATATCGTCCTTAACCATGACATCCCTCATGTCATTGTGCGTGAAAAAATAGATGAAGAACGCAAATCCAAACAAAGCAATCGCATTATTCCGCTAACAGGTATTTCTCTCGAAATCATGAAAGACTTCCCCCACGGCTTCAAAAAATACTATCGTAAATCTTCAAGTCTATCGTCATGTCTATGCAAATATTATAAAGATAATAATATCCCGTTGGAAGAAGGACAAACACCGCTCTATTCCATACGCCACAGTTTCCAAGATTTCTTACGCCAAAATAAAGTCGATCGACGCATTCAATGCGTGTTGATGGGTCATGATTTTAAAGAAATGGAATATGGCGAACCATCATTAGAAGAAAAACTTGAGGCCATTCAAACATTCGCGTTTTAACCATAGACCAGCGCACATAAGAATATTTTTGCATTATGAATTTAATTGAGGCATGATGCGTCATGGTCTTACACCTTTGGGTTGTGAGGACATATCGGAGGTTCGTAGCTCCTTATTATACGTCAGCGGTTGGCATCAACCGTGAGATGGTGTCTTGGTTTCCCCATCACAGACACATGTAAAACATCAGATGCTGTTTCTTGTCTTACGACCGGAAGCGGCAGTGTATGTCCAGAGCCTTCGGGCTTAAAGACTGCCGACCATTACTGACGTTGTGGTTACGAACTTCCGGTCACCAGAGATAAGAGAAACGTTATATGAGTGAACCAACACAATTTTCAAAACGATTTATGATCGCCCTGCAACGATTAGAGATATTTTGCAATCCCGTTAATGATAATAAAAAATAGCCTGCACCGATTTGGCACAGGCTATTCGTGGGGGAAGCTTTTAGTGATACTACTATGCGACTTGCTCTCTTCTCTCAACCTCGGCATATAACTCTGCCACACGATTCAAGTTACGCATCATGTTTAAAATCACATCCATGCCTTCTTCGGGAAGTTGATCTATTTCAGAGGCCAACTTTAAAATGTTGGATGTTGTTGGCACATTTTCATCATTACCATCACCATAGAAGTATCCCACGGGTTTATTCAAAGCCTTGGCGCAAATTGCCATTTTATGCGTGGCCATACTGCTCAGACCATTTTCGTATCGTTGCATTTGTTGACCTGAGACTCCAATGTATGATCCTAATTCTTTTTGTGACAGTCCCATACGTTGACGCTCAATCATAATCCGAGATCCGATGTCGCGCTTATATTGTTTTTCCGTTTTTTCAATCATTGCTCCATCCTCCCCTTATAAAACATCCCAATATGCTGGACGTTCTACAGTGGCCATAAAACGCTTATATAATGTGTAATAAGCCTTATGCACCATGAAATAGACAGCAATCATATTCTCGCAATTTTGACACGCACGCGCCTTATCCAACTCAACAACCGATTCAATTGTTTTATAAGATCGCACCTGTTTGATGGCTTCGCGAACCTGACCGCGCATATGAGCCATCACATCACCAATGGCCATGATTGGCATTGCATCGACAAATTCATTGCTACGTAATCCCAATTTAACAATATCAACGATTTGTTGAGCTTGTTTATGGTCAGATGCCGCCAAAGCCACATCATATAAGTGATTTAATGTTTCATCGCGTTTGGCTTGCATTTCAGCAAAGCTCATATCGCCTTTTACATTTGTATTGCTCTTTGCACGTAATGCCTTTGCAATCAAATTTTGAAAGTGTTTTGACTTTCTTGCTTTTAATATTTTACTCATTGTTCTTCCCTTTTAGTTACTGACGTTGTGGTTATACGATACTAAATACCGTCTTATGAAAATAAATATAATACATAACACCTTAATGAAAAGTTAATGATTGACTTTTATTATAAATAAATATAATTTAATTTAAGTTATTTGTTTTTTAGTAAAAAAACGTTTATAAAAAGACAACTTTTGGTATTGATCGAATGAAAAATGGTAATGATTTAAAAGCGGCGATGGGATTATTGGATTGGAAAATTGATGATTTAGTCCAACATTCAGGTATTTCAAAACCAACTATATCTGCAATTAATCAATCAAAAACTGCGGAAGAGATGGAAAAATTTAATCTCAAAACGATTAATGCAATTATATCTTCCATTAATAATGCAGGTGTTAAATTCACAGAACATGGTGTTGAACGTATTAATTACCCTGTTTACTTTACAAGTGGGGATACACATGAAGAAGCATATTTAGAATTACTTCGAGATGTACGAAGGCATTTATCAAATATTGAAAACCCAGAATTACTTATTATGTATGCAGATGACCGCGTTTCTCCACCATCCGTAAACGCTATATATAAAGAAATGCGGCAAAACGGCGTAAAGATGCGTCAATTAGTAAGAGAAGGCAACACTTACTTAATGGGCGATATATCCGAATACCGATATGTACCAAAAAATAATTTTGTTAATAGAGTCGCACTAATCTACGGAAATCGCTTTGCAAATGAAACAGGGGATGTTCTTAAAGGTATCATTCATGAAGATTCCGTTCAGGCGCGAATTCAGCGCAATAACTTTAATATGTTATGGGATAACTTACATCAACCAGAAGAAAGCACAGCAGATGAACGATTTGAGTGATACTTACCAAGTGGTTGCAAAAGTTAAGCGTGCCTGTAACTGGTCCGAGTTTGAGAACGCGCGGCTACAAATAAGCGTAGGTCAAAAATATCATGAAGGTGAACAGTTAGAGGCTTCACTTAAGTGGGCATCCTCAAATTTTGATAAAGTCCAAGTCTGTGTCAACGATACATTACAAAGGCATAATTTAATATTTGAAGGCACACCTGAAAATGAAGCTTTTCAAATATCAGAGATGCATGGCCGTGAATGGATTGAACGAAACCACAAACTATTAATGTCATTTCCTAATATAGAGATCATTAGATGGGAACAGTGGCGTAACAGTTTAAACTATAAATGTGATCTGAATACTATGGTGCATTCTTATAATGATGGAAAACATTTTAAGATTGCCGTTGAGCAAGAAGCTAATAGCTTTTGGGAAAGAGCCAAAAGAAACAAAGGTTATCAGGAGCAAGATTTTGATCGCTTTATGATGCATACACGCGACTACTTACTAGAAGAGTGCGCTGTGTTTTCTTCGATGTTTAAAAACATGGAAGCCGCAGATATATACCCTGGCTCTACATTATTACCATGCAGCCTTCTTAAGGGGATGGGAGCTTACGGATTTACTAGACTCGATTTTAAGCACCGTAAACCACAAGCAGCCTAAGCTAACATTTCTATAAAATCACCCTATGCTATTTTAAAAGAGCAGCATTGGCCTTTGCAGAAACTCTAAAAAATCTTATCTCATGTGACAAAATTTCAAACAATGAACACGAGATAAGAATAATGCATTTACAACCCACAATTGACTTGCAATTGAACGCCTAACGAAGCCATGGTGTCTTCAAGGCAAGGAAAACTATGCCATTCGGTTAATCACAACGTCAGTAAATGGCCGATCAACTGGTGAGTTCGTCAGGCGCTTCTTCCCCACATAGCAACCTGTACGAACTCACCTTTTATCAATTTCGTAGAGGTAAAGATCATGTCAGAAAAACGATATAAATCACGAAACAGGAATATTACTTTAGAGCAGCATATTGGTAATCGTGTATTTTTGTTTCGCCATGGTCGAGAATTAAGCCTTGAACAGCTCGCCTCAGTCGTTGGTATATCTTATCAACAATTAACAAAATACGAAAAAGGGGAGAATAGAATTGCAGCATCAACATTGTATCAAATCGCACAATATTTTGGTGTGTCTGTTGATTTCTTCTACCAAGGGTATAATGGCAATAAATCATCACAGATAGATACAACGATTGAAGGTGTAAAGGTTATGTCGGCGTTAGATAAAATCAGAGATGAAAAATCCAGAAAGAAAATTCTGTCTCACATTATTCCCATCATCAAAGCCTTTGAAGTGTATTTTGTAGGGCACATCCTTAATAAGCAATGCAAAAAGATGTTAGAGGAGCGTGACTAATTACCTTTGATATCCAAATTTTATAAAATTATTTTTAACTTCACTCCGTTCAAAGAAATCACCTAGCAAGAGATATTTCAAAATAAATTCTCATTAGAGTTGAATAATCACCCCAAATTACATATTTATGTTGATTTTTAATACACTCATTTGATAAATGTATATTCATAATATTAACTATGGGAAGAACAAAAAATGACAAATACATTATCAAAATTATCATCAATACTATTCAACCAAGATGATGATAAAAACACTATAACAGAAAACGAAACCAATATTGGTAAAGCCGACTCTAATTTGATTGTCCCATCAAAAGATCGTGGCGGATGGTGGACAAACTTTCTTGTTACACAGTCAGGTGGATATGATCCCAAATACTATACAAGCTCTGAAGCAAAAGGAACGACCGTTTTAGCGGCAGCTAAATTTGTTTCTGTTTCTATGGCCACCTACGCATTTATGAAGGCTGTTGCGCCAGCATTTAAGAGTGAAGCACTCTCAACGCTTCCGACTGTGGGTAATGTTGATCCAAGACTCATTTTAGCTGGTGGTGTTGCCGCTGGTTTTTGGTGGGGAGTATCAAAACTTGATACTGCGGTAATGCATTCAATGCGTGCTCAAAAAGCTTCTAAATATGTGGCTGATAATCTTGGTGTTAATATAAAAGGAAAAGAAGAAGGCTGGACTGGTACAATGTTTCGTTTAGGTATCAGTGCAGGAGCTTTGGGTATTACCATCCCTGCTTTGTTGGTTACGACCTCGGAAGACACTATTAACCAATATATTCGAGATAAAAATAATCTTGATAACGCACCTATTGTTCAAGAATATCAAGACCAGCTTGATGGTGTAAATGGCTTTGTTCTTCAATTACAAGATAACCTAACGACATTACAAACGTCCCTAGAACAATTACAACGCCCTGATGCGTTTGTAAGTGACATACAGCAGAGACGAATTGATTTATTAAATACTCAATTGGAACGTTTGCAAACTCAGGAAATAGCGCAACAAGAACGCTTGGCTGCACAACAAGCTCTAAGAGATGCTGCAGAAAGTCGTATGCGCCAGGAATTAGATGGTACAAGAGGCTCAGATGCAGGGGCTGGACCAGATTATAGAGATGCCGTTCAAGATCGTGACGATGCATTGCGCGTCATGGAAACAATACAATCAGCGCTCAATAGAATTACTGGTAATATTGAGGATGCGGAAACGGAACTTGCTGATATCAATACAGCTATTATTCAAGCCACAGAAAGCAGACGTGAAGACGTTATTGCTCAACGGGAGGCCTTAGAGCGCCAAATTGAGACAGCTGAACGTCAACTAACAACGCAACTGGCCATTCGCGAAACTTTAAGTGATGTTACAGGTCTTGCAGAAGCAGATCCTCGTTATACACAATTTAATCCTGATTTGGCAGAACAAGTTGACGCTTATGTTGATTATATGACAGAGGAAGCAAACCCTCTAGAATGGAGTCGCGCAGGATTTATGGCACTCATTATTATCTCATTAGAGCTTGGAGTTTTTGCACTATCAAGATCTCGCCGCGCAAATGCTGGTGAAGTGAGAGGATATCTTGCGGATATCGCTAAATCAGAAGAAGCTGCTGATTTGTATCATCAGATTGTTGAAAATCGTGAGAATAAAAAACAGGATGACGTTATGAATTCTCTTGATGCGGTTAAGAAACGTCAAATTATGGAAGCTGAGATGTCTGTGTTTAATGACGCGTTGGCCGAGATGCGTAATAATCCTGAATATCGTGATCAGGCGCTAAACGATGTTATGCGTGTTTGGGAATCTATGCGTATGAAGGCGAATGACAATGCACCAGAGGATAGTCCAGAAGCACAGGCTCAAAAGCCAAAAACACCAAGTAACGGTCCTGCTTAGGAAATATAATTATGGACCCGTATTTATTTGATCCACCAGCGCAGAAAAGACGTGAGCTATTTCGTGAAAATGGATGGGGTGAACCACCTTATCCAGCGGAAGAGCGCTATAATCTTGCAATTAGCTTAATAAAGAACGGACAGGAAGAAAAAGCACTTGCCCTTCATGATCCAATTGTTGATTGTCAAGATTGGAAATTTTCTGAGCTTGTTGCAAGTTTGTATGAAGATACAGAAGCTTCCTATTGTGATCTTGAAAAAGCACAAAAATATTATCGTAGAGCCTTTGAAATTGCAGAAGGTGAAGATAATTACAGAAGTGCTTGGTATTATTTACGAGCTTATTTCAAAGCCAATAATACTGAAGAAAAAGATCTGCCGGCCTTATACAAAGATAAATTTGTCTTTCGATGTATTCTTGCAACCATCATGCAAAATTGGGATTTACCTGATCCAATGGATTGGGCAAAACAAAAGAAAACTAAATTAAGAGAGTTGTATGGCGGTTATTTATTTGCGTCTTTTATTGGTGCTGGTAATGGCATTGCTCAAGATCACGAACAGGCGATTAATACATATAAAGCCTATATTGAGGTAGTAGATAGAGGTTTATTAGGCGCGTCCTATACAAATCTTTCATTGCGTTATGCTCTCGGTTTAGGAACAGAAACTAATATTAATGAAGCCTTGAAATTAGAAATCCTATCTCAAAAAATAGAAAATCCTGATTTAGACGGCATATCTCTCGATCTGATTGATGTCTATGAACGTATTGCCGAGGGGATGAAAAATTCCACTTATAAAGCGCGTTATGACGCTTTAGCAAAGCAAGCGAGTAAATCCATTAACAACCCGATGGAAATATTCAATCAAACGACAGAATATCATGAATATCCATCAGCAGAACAGCAAGCCTTTATAGATTTTCTTCTACTAGGAAATTTATTATCGAAGCGTGAAAACTGGACCAATAATAAATATTGGAATGTTGCTTACAGGCAAACTCTCATTAATTATCGCTCACTTGATAAGGTTGATCCTATTTTGGAGCATGAATTTGATCCTTTTATCTATACAACATTTGATGAAGAAATTCGTAACGGCGACAAAGGGAAATTTGAACTAAGCCCAAAAGAGCAAAAAGAATTCAAAGTCCAAATCAAATTCTACAAAAGACTGAATAAGTATTTCAAAGAGCATGGGTTAGGTGAACCGCCATTTAGTTCAAATGAGCGTTTTAGAAAGTGCCATGAATTTACTGAGATGATTCCTCCACAATATAATCACGCATATGCTCTTTTTGATGAGGAAGTGGATGGCGACGATGCAGATTGGCTAGCAAAAGCTGCTTTTATATTGGACATGCATCTAGATAATGATGGCTTGTTTGATGAAGTTAAAGCCGAAAAATTTTATCGTAAGGCAGCTGATTTGGGTAGTTCTATGGCGGCTTTCAATCTTGGTGTTAAATATCATTCTGGAAGAGGAAAAAACACAGAAATTAATCTTGATGAGGCATTAAAATGGTATAGGCGTGCAGATGAATTAGGTGGGCGACTAGCAAAACATAGAATAGCTAGTATCTTAATATTACAAAGAGAGTTGGATAATCCTGAAATACAAAATCCATATTCAGATGAAATTATTGAATTGTATGAAGCTGGTCATAAAGGAAATGACATTGTTGCTTCAGCTAAAATTGCAGAATTCTGTATTAATGGGATGGGTCGAGAAAAGAGCGCTAATCAAGCTATTCAAATTTACGAAGATATTTTACAGCGAAGTCCCTCGTATGCTGAAGAAAGCACATATGCACGTGTAGCCCTTACTATGGCTATGAGAAATTTTTTAGGCCTTTATACCCCAAAAGATAATAAAAAAGCGAATGAATACTTGGATAAAATATCAGATAATTCCAATCATAGTGATATACGTTATGGCTTACAAGAATGGAAAAAACGTATTCAGTCCTATATTAAAACAGAACGACAGTACCCAAATAAGGCCTCTCAATTAATAGAACAAATATATCAAAATCCAGAGATGATTGCTCAAGTAATTCAACGTCTTGACAGTGGTGAATATAAAATTTCAGATCAATTAGTTAATTACGTTGTTTGTTTGGAGTGGTTGTCGAATCAAGAGGATTGGGAATCGAAATATGATTTAGATAATTTGAGAGAGGCAACGCAGGCAAATAAACTAGGTGTTAGATTTCGTGACGTGGTAAAATCTTTACGCAATTCCGGCCCTCGCTACACTCCTTTAGACAAAAGAGGTTTACCAGTTCTTGCTGTATGGCAAGGCCCCTCGAACAATGAATCGGAAGAAATTGAAGAGCATAGAGAAACGGGATCTTATGTGCCTCAGCCAGGCGTTAAAAGTATTATAGGTGTTTATGGAACAGAAGAAGGCTTTCGTTATCATACTCGTGAGAATAAAGAACTACCCGCATTTTTATTGCCAGAGGACTTTCTTGTTGCTGAAACTTTAATGTTTGCCTCACCAGATGGGCCAATTTGGCCTTCTTTGGGGCTTGAACTTGATGACCCTGATACTGAGAAAAAAACCTTAAGTGGAAAACAACATACTGCTTTTAGTTATAAAAACTGGACACCGGAATGGTTGGGGCATACAGATTTTGGGAAAACTCTTTATATTACCGATAAAATGTTAGGCTTATGGAGCGGTTTATCTGAAAGATTTACGATTGGTAGTGGCGATGAAACCTTTAGTGAAGAGGCTGAAGGGCTAGCAAAATCATTTATCCATGAATTGCGTTTATCAGGAGGTCGAGATGGGGGGGCAGAAAGTGGTCTCGTAATGCTGCAGCCCAAACATTTTTCAAGACAAAAGAAAAAAGAAGATGGCGCTTACATTGTAGAAAACATGAATTTAACAATGAAGATATATGGTGCTTATACAAAAGTTAGAAACGACGGTACAGAGGATAGAGGAGTATTTGCTGAAGATCCTAATTTTTCGAATGGTAGGACGGTGAAAAAATTAACAGATTATTATAATACAATGTGTAGATTAGATCCACGATATGAGCGGGCTAGACAATTGATGAGTTTGTTGTATGGCTTAGCAGAATTAAGAAAAATGGGGTATACTCCATCGCCAGAAAAATTAATTCAACTACGCAGTAATTTAAAGCATTACGAAAACCTTGGGCGCGTAAAAGTAGAAGGTATTTTAGTTAGAAGAAATTTTGTTTTTAGACCAGAAAGTAAAGCGCTATGATTAGTATTCGTAAGATATTTCAGCAGTTTTTTTCTTCCAAAGTAGGCATAGAACAAGAAATCCCATATCTCAATAAGCCTGGATTTGTATCTCAGGGTGCCAAGATTGACAATGCACCACCTCCAACTCCTCCTTCTGCCTTAAGGCCATTTAATTATGAGAGAATACCCGAGCACCCATGGGTTCCCCACTCTGGTTATCAAAACATAGGGTATGATGAAGAAATTAAACGTAATGTAAGAGTATCCACCTCTGGAAGAGAGTGGACTGATCACGCTATTACCGCAACTTTGCCGTCAGGCACAAGATACTCACATAGTAGTAATGATCCAAATGACCAGCGCCGCTCTATATCGCCCAGAAATGCAGAATATGTAATTGGTTATGGAGAAGCAGAAGTCGACAAAAGGGGAAGATTGAGCTATGTATTAGACGAGGTTAGAGTAAGCGTTTCAGAAAAAGGAAGAATTCATGGAGCATATTATCAGCGTGGCGGATGGGATTTAAAGAAAAAATGAAAACACAATATCAATCTTTAATAAGAGAATTAATCGAAAAACTTGAAAAAAGTTTAACAAGAGACATGGGAGACCCTGAAGTAAGAGACCATTGTTCAGGGGCGATGTATTCTACTTACTATAAAATGAGTTCAATTGAAGAAAAAGAATTTTGCACTTGGATCATGAATACTGGAAATTATTTGAATGAAGATCCTTTGGGCATTAGCCATCCAGAATATAAGGATGAAATTGAAGAATATAAAGAGAAAGTTCTCGAAGTTATCTCTAATTTAAAAAGTTATTTAGAAGAAGAGCCCTACAAAAATAGAAACAATAATTTTGGTAAGACTTTATAATGAATTCTTTAGGCAGTCTAGAATATGGGCCGATTTACAATCCGCTAAATAATAACGGTTTACCCTTATTAGGGGCTTGGGAGCAAGCAATAGAGGAACCTATTGAAGACCCCCTTTCAACCACTCCAGAACAGTATGTAAGCTATATACCTTTTGAAGGGCCTGTTATTCTGAATTCAATATGGATCGATGAACGCAGTGCAATTAGATATGATTGTGGATTTAAAAAAGGCTTTTCAGCTTTGTTATTTGATGAAGATTTTAAAATAGCTGAGAGATTGATATTTGATGAATCTATTTTTCCAGAATTTTACTTTAATTCAAATATAGAGAAAATTTTCAATCCAGCTTGGTTAGAGGATACAGACTTTGGTCGGACTCTATATGCATGCCATCATTTTATAAATCAATTGATTTTTGAAACTGATAAATTCGATATTGCACCTAAGGAGATGTTTTTTAACCTTGATTGGCATGATCCAGTAAAATCAATGATCGGATATATACCAGTTATGCGACAACAATCTAATATTGATTCATTAACGCATATCGCGCGTGTGAAACCAGTTCAATTTATAGGAAATACAGAGGGTGATTTAATAGCAGACAATAATTGGCGTTTAAAAGATATTGATATGGACATTACTTTTGAAGTTATTGATGTAAAAAGTGGAGGGCCTGTTGATCCAATTTCAATGTTCCTTAATAAACACAGGGAGGCTTTCCCTCAATTAATTCCAAATTTTGAAAGGTTAAGACAATTACTGAAATTATTATATTCTCTTGATCAATTAAAACAGACTGGATACAAAAAATAACAACCTCTCATATAGGGCATGAGTGTGATTTAGATATAAGCACAGGTAAATTATCAAATATTCGCCATTACTCAGTGAAATAACTTTTATATCCCCTCGATTGTTCGTGTAAAGAAGAAAGGTTGATCATTTTTTACTCTGTATAACATTGCTGGCCGTCGACCTGTTTGCCTCATCTCAGCTGTTTCTTCTAATAAATCCGTTGTAAGCATCCTTCGCCTAAAGGATTTGGGATCCATCTTGCTACTCAATACCGCATGATAAACCTCTTGCAATTCATGGAGGGTGAATTTTTCGGGCATCAAATAAAGTGGTAAGGATGTATATAACGCCTTACTCCGCAATCTTTGAGTACATTCTCTAAGTATTTCACTATGATCAAATGCTAGAGTTTCGGATATTTTTCCATTATCAATTTTTGCCCACTTGATATCATTTGCACCTTTGCCAACATTTAATGTTATGTTTTCTGAGGGCAGAAGCGCAAAATAAACAGTCGTTACAGACCATCCTCGCGGATCTCTATCCTTATTCCCAATTGTTGAAAACTGTTCTAAATAGGGTGTATTAACCCCTGTTTTTTCTTTCAGTTTTCTTTTTGCCGTCATTTCAAGATTATTATCTGTGTTAAGATCAACAAACCCACCGACCAGCGCCCATTGATCCTTAAAAGGGTGATTTGATCGCTTAACAATTAAAACATGAAGTGCATTATTAATAATGGTATAGATAACATTATCAACGGACGTTGATGGACGATCAAAATCCTTTGCATTATAACTTTCAAGATAATCACATTCTTCTTTTTGTATATTATCAGATGTCACTTATACCTCATCACGATTAAACTATACTTTCTAACTCTTGATCCAAACGTGCCCTGATCTCAGAAAGTTTATACTCTTTTATCAAGTTACCATCTTCAAAGACAACTTCCAACTCTCCTTGGTTTTCTTGCTCACTTGTTTGTTGATCATAAAGAACATAATGACCATTTTCTTTTTCAACACGTAAAAGACCTTTCGCTGATTTTTTCGTCCCTGAATCCGTTTTGGGTGATTTAAAAATATCACGTCGTTCTCCATTTACAACGCCACTTGTTGCTTTCATTGCAAAACCGTGGCTATCACGTGTGACATATTGGTATGTATATGATCCTACACCTAATACAATATTGGTAGATGTAAAACCTTTGGCTTCTAATTTTTCTAAGATTTGTTCTGCACGCTCCAATGTAATTGAGTCGCCATAAATTAATCCAATGTGAGCATCCAAAAGTTTATGTCCCGTGCTTGTTATTGATCCTCCAAAAACATCCCACAAACATTCAATCGCACCTTTATACTCTGCAGAACCATGTGGTGCATTATCATCACCACACACAATTTTTACAGGATCACCACTATCAGGTCTAATTACTAATTTGCCATCACGAGATAAAATATCGTTTTTCAGCAAAGCAACATATTCTGTCACAACCTTCCAAAAATCCCATGTGTCGGAAACAATTGAGACAATTCCCTTAGGGTAAGTTTTTGTGATAAGTCGCTTAAATGTTTCTAATTCTCCATCTTGCATGCCCATGCACATAACAGAATGTTCTGTCGCAGGAACAGAAAAACCAACGGGTTCATTCACACAATCTGCACCATAATAATTCTCAAGAAAATCAATCGCGGGAACAGTATCCGTCCCCCAAAAGCAGGTCAAATGACCCGCGCCACTAACCGCGGCATCTTGTAACGATGATAAACCACGGAACGAAAAATCATGCGCTTGAAATTGAACCATATCCTTGTCCGATCCTGTTCTGTTCGCAAAATCCGTTAATAGTCGCTTATATTCAAATGCCGTTGTTGCAGATGTCATCGGTTTCCACAAATAACATGACATGATTGTTTCAATATAATTTGTTAACCAAAAAAAATCAGGGTGAGTGTTAACAACTGTTAGAACAGGAACGGCGATAGGAACGCGCACCCCTTCTGGCAAGGCTTTTATCTTTATTGGTAAATATCCGAGATCATGCAGTGACTCAAGATGATCCATTGTAATGGCATTTTCACCTAATGAGGAATCCATACGCTTTTTGTATAATGCGACAACCTCGCTCTTGTCTTTTTGAAAAAAGCTATCATTCCATACATCCTGTAAAAAATGTTTGATAAAATACTGCAATCCAAACATGACGACCTCATCGTCCTTATGAGATGACAATGTTTTTGCTAACTTATTACTACGTGGTGTAAAATTAGAATAGACCTCTGTCGTGCCTACGGGATATTGATTTCGATGATCGGCTTTATAGAAATCTATAGCTGTTAATGGATTAATTTTCATTATTATTTCCTTCTATGATGGTTAAAAATTTGGGATCTAAATTTTCTTGTTTTAAAAAGCTGTGATGACAATAAATATGGTTGAAATACGGTTTTAGAGATTTCAGACCTTGTGAAAAAATTCCATGCGTTACATAGAGGTATATTGTTTTTGCACCTTTCTTTTGTAGGGCCTTGGCCAATTCAACAAAAGTTCTTCCACCATCACAAATATCATCAATAATGATAAAAGCGTCAGATTCCAGATCATCTGGGATTTCAGTTTTGATAATTTCTCTAGTTTCAGAATCACGAATTTTTTTACAAAAAATAGCGTTCAGATCGAATGTTTTTTGGATATTTTTTATCTTACTCTCTGATCCAGCATCCGGGGAAACGAGTGTTAAGTTATGCTGTCGAATAAATGATAAAAGGTCAGTGCCCCGAATTAAATCAGTCTGTGTTAAAACGCGGCAATTTTTTATAAGATCATAACTTACTTGTGAATGTGGATCATACAAAGTAACGGTTTCGCAGTTTAAATTATTAATCATTGTCGCGATAACTGACAAACTAAACGCTTCACCTTTGTTGCAAACACGATCTTGCCTAGCATAGGGGAGATAGGGGACAGTTAGATTAATTTTTGCGCCTTCATTGCGTTGACGAATAGCGTCAATACTCATCAACAAACACATAATGTCATCCGATGAATAAAGATACGCAACCACATCAACATTTCCATCGAAATTAATGTGGCTAATATCAACGTGACATTCTCCACCACTAAAAACAAAATGTTTGATGTCTTGATTGTTAATTCTAATTGTCATTTTTTCTCTCATTTACATTATTGGCCTTAAGCCCTTTAATTAAAATAGTGGCACAAAGCCAATAATTGAGTCAAGAAATATTTTTTAAGAAAGAAAACAGTGCATATACCGTCTTTAACTGCTAGAAATATAAATAATGACAAATAATAATTTCAAAAGAGAAAAAAGGCATGAAGATGAATGTGTTAATTGTGGCGCACCATATTGGCCTCAATTGCCTTGGGTAAAGGTGGAAAACAATTTTACCCATCTATGTCATTTTGAAATGGGGCGTTTATTTGAATGTAATACATGTAAAGAAAAATGGTATTTAAATGAGAGCCAGTATAGTCTTTATTACTCGCCGAATACCCGTTTGATAAATGATTGGTATGATAATGAATTCACGCTATCAAAAGAATTATTAAACAATCTCATTTCAATTGGTGGAATTAAAAACGATCATCCCGAATATCTGGATTTTCCGTGCCGTGTAAAAACAAAGGATGGAAAACAATATGACATGGCAATCATACGGTTTGCGAAAGAATTTCCTATTTCTAGCTTTGTTCGAATGGACACATCTTTATTGCCTGACTATATATCGAAAAAAGAAAATACACCTGTGGATTACGATGCAGTCAATTTTGCAAATGAGATTGCAGAAATTATGCCTTCGCCCTATGCGATGGATAAAGAAACAAGGTATGACATAAATCTTGGTGATTACTCCACCTATTGGAATAGTTGGGATGATGACGACGATGATTATGATTCTCCAGATGATGATATTATCTATTTTTCTTCAAAAAAAACAGGAGAAGTATATAGGATTGAATATGACCCTTATTTTATAAAAAATAGAACAATCAACGGCGAAAATGTTCTTTTGTCTCCACGCCCACACAATCAGGAAGAAACGATCGAATTGAAAAACGAGGTCGACCCTACTATTTTTTATGCCTGCTGGAATAGTGATATAGAAGCGCACGCGTTAAGTAATCCTTTTCCATTCTTAAACCAAGTTCTTGAACCTCAGAAAAATCAGTTACCAATATCTCAAACCACTGAAATAATACGGACGTTACTTAGAAAACAAGGACATTTCAAAGTTGGATATACGTACAAAAATTTTGATAAGTTAAAAACGTTGATTGATGCTATTGATATGGAACCAGTAGAGTTAATTTTTAATGGAATCGGTTTTAGAGAAACTGGTGAAGCGTGGGATAAATTTGATACTTTTAATCAAGTAGGTATTGTTCGATTTGAACCTTGTAAGGATTTTGATGATTACGAGCTAAGAGTAAAAATTTTATATAGAAAAATTCTAGATAAACGTGGTTATTTTATTTTTGAAAATTTAAATGAAGAGGCTTTAAATTTGTTCAAAAAATTTCTCCCTCAAACTATAGATTTAGATCAGCTATTGGAGCAATATTTTCTCTAACAAAATTTTTGTGTAAATTTTTTAAAAATCACCTTCATCACATTGTAAACACGTAATTCCATTACGGCGCCACATATCAACTACTTGCTGCCTATCATCAACCACAAATAGTACTTCCTTTCCTTCAGATATAAGGGATTGCAGCATTTCTTCTTTTATTATGTGATCCGCTCTGAAGTCATTATCTGGACGCATAATAAGCCTTTTAAAAGGTATTTCATTCCAGGCGAACCACTGTTCTGTAACAGCTCTAGATTCTTCATTACGTCCTGTAAGAATAATCACTTCATATTGTTCACTACTACAAAGAGTTTTATATAAACTAACAATCGGAGTATTTGGGACATCATCCCCCATCAACTGATTAAAGGATTTCCAATCTGGGTTCGATCCCTCTAAAAATTTTCTTCTATGGTTTATGTCTGCAAGAGTACCATCCAAATCGAATAATATTGTTTTGATATCATTCATTTTCTGGCAGTCCATCTAAATATTGTTGTAAAGCTTGAGCTGCATTGTTGATACTATTTCGTACTAAAGCTGCCTCTGCTTGATCAAAAGTATAATCGTCCTCTCCGGGACATGTGAGCTTTATGTGAGTGTCTGTCTCTTCAGCCCTTTTCCAATGCGCTAATTTGTTCCTTTTGCTAACAGTGCTGGGCAAAGCCATTATAGGCTCTAAAATTTTTGCTTCGATACCATCAGACTCTGCGTATTGACCAACCTTTGTCGCTCTTTTATGACTTTCTAAATTTAAAGTTGAGCGCAATCCCTCGATAAAATCGTTATCCTCTTTAGTCCAAAAAGCCTCTTTTTCTTTATTTCGTTTTTTTGCCTGTCTTTGTAAAGATCCTTTTATGTCTTCTAAAAATTTAGGCTTATCGCAAGATGGATCATTATATTTTTTTTCTATGATGCGATAACACAAATCATCAATTTGTGAGAGCTCACTAACCACAATGCCTCTCATTATTTTAGGATGAAGAGTTTTATGTAGGAGGTAATCAATTAATTCCTTCGCCTCTTCTTTCAGGGCTCTACGATCGCACACATACACTCCTTGTAGAGCCCTTTTCTGAAAATCTTTTTCGAACTCAGGATCTCCTGAATAAAAAACAATATCGGCGAAAGTAATTTTCTCTCGAATTCTCTCAATAATTTCACCGCCCATTTCTTGGTCTGTGGAACCAGGTACAGACTCAAATTTCCAATCCACCAAAATTAAATCATATTTAGAAGTATTACTGAGGAACCGTTCTACTGGCGTGTTTCGGGGATCCCTAATTTGATCAATTTCCAAATGAAATCCAAGATTATCAAGATGAGTTCGAAGAGCTGCACCCGTTGTATCAATGGTTCTTTGCCTGTCTTCTATCCACAAAACATTGAATTTAATCAGCATTACTAAATACCTCCAAAGCTAATCCCTTAAATAGATTTTTGTCTTCGATAACTCTGATGTCTAATCCTAGTTCTTTTAGAGTTTCACGAACATGATACAGTCCACGTCCTGATCCTTCAGTCGTCGTGAATCCTTTTTCAAAAATCTTTGAAGGATCTTCTATTGATGAATCAAGTCCCGGCCCTTTATCACTCACTACAAGCAAGCCATCTTCCGACAAAGGGGCAGAAAATATAATTTCTCTAGTCTTTGTCCGGCGAGTATTCGCTATAAAATTGTCGACTAATATCATTATCTCCATAGGAGAAAATGCAGTTTCAAAAACAGATTTTTTGTCCAAGTTATTTGTCAGCTTCATTCTCCTGCTTAGAAGTTTATTATCATTTAGCTCATCGATATAATCGCTAATGAACTGAACAATGTTTCCCTCTACAGAATCGAGGGCTAAGTTATATTTTTCGTTTGTGGCAAACCTTGAAACCTTTGATATCTTTGTGATGTCGCCTTCTATAGACAATAAAAAATTCATCACATCATCTGTAGAAATTGTCTCCTTACCTAATGAAATGTTCTTTAAGTTTTCAATTTCACTTTCAGCAGTTGAGCAATAGTAAACAATTTGATGATGTAAGTTCATCAGAAGATCTGAATCTTTATTTGAATCAGATCTAAGAAATGCATTTTCACTTCTTACTGTTTTTAATTTTTTTTGTGCTTCAGCAGCTGTCTTTTCTGCCTCCTTGGCCTTTGCTCCAGCCTCTTTGGCCTTTGCATCAGAATCTTTTGCTTTAGCTTCAGCATCTTTGACTTTCTTTTCCGCCTCATCAGCTCTAGCTTTTTCTTCTGCAGCTCTGACTTCGGCTTCATCAGCCCTTCTCTTCTCTTCAGCTGCCCTTATTTCGGCTGCTTTTTGTGCCTTTAAAGCGCGCATATTGTCTTCAGCGATTTTTCTAAAGTCACCCTTATGTTTAGGGCTAAGGTCTTCAAATTTTTTTCCTGTAGTATTTTTTATGAAAGAAAGAATGAATTCATTGTAAGCATCTTCGGATTCTTTCGAGAGCCTTTTAATAAGAGGCTTATTAATTTTAAATTTTTCTACCTGAAAACTGCTCGATTTTAAAAGTTTTTCAATCAGCTCTTCAAGAAGGCCAGAATCAACAGATTTAAGCGCGTAACGTGTTGGATCTTTCTTTAGATCTTTCTCATTGATTATTTTGGAGCTATCAGGATCTTCTAAATCTATAAGACTGTGCCAATTCAGTCCCTGAACTACAACACGCTCCAACTGGCGTATTATATGCGGCACATATCCATAATCTAAGTCTCCGTTTTTTAATTTAGTCTTATGGTCTTTATCATGCGCGGTTAATTCTAGGAAAGCCTCATTATGCACCATTCCTTCACGGCTAGTAACTGGAGCAAATGTGTCTTCATGATCTTCTAAAGTTATTTTCCCCAATACTTCTCGAGTACCAAAATACCTACTCGTACCTTGAGATTTTCGCTGATCTAGCCCCAGCCAATCATTCTTAGGATTACCGTACGGGGATACCCTAAAGTCATTCAAAAATAAAAATACTGAACCATAATCATTAGTGCTATACCCCGTGCGTCTCTTGAAATAAGTTTTGGCGGTAAAATTTAAATAATGCACCGTTAAAGAAACATCTTTTAGATGTTCGTAAGGATTTAGCGCAGTATATTCATATATGACCTCTCCATGGTAATAGAGTGCGGTTTTTATTTCATTTCCAGATGGGTCAATAGAGGACTTAATATAGTAAGTTCGGAATTCCAGCTCATCAAAAACATTGTTCTTTATTTGCTTTTCTTTGGCATCATTTATAGTCAGAAAAATTTTAAATTCAGAATCTGGTGCAGAAACAAATTTCTCTAACTCTGAAGTCAGTTTCTTTAATTTCTTATCGCCCCAGGAAGATCTTAAGTCTGTGATTTTTAAAACCGTACCTGTTTTAAAATTAGGCTCACCTATCTCCTTCAGGAAATCACTTTTTGATAAAACTTCATACTCCAATCGAATCGATGAAATCTCGGCTTCCTTAAGATTGGACTCAAATAACGTCCAATCAATAGGCAATTTGATATATTCGCCTTTAGCAGATTTTGTATATAAAACCAGATTTTTCCCAAGTCGATCGCAAGAAAAACGTCCAACGCCCTTGTTTCCTGCGTATGCTTTATTTCCCTTTTTCTTTTGATGCTTTTTTTCAGAATAAGCAATATTTAGCCACTTATCCCTAATATCATCAATGTTCATTCCATGGCCAAAATCAGTAAGCACCAATTTGGCCTCAGAAAGTAAATCGTCATTCTGCGAAAAGCTTATTTTAACTTTAGAGGAATCGGCATCTTTAGAATTTTTGATAAGTTCAATTACAGCAATATTGTCGTCCAATATAAGGCCACGACCTATAATATCCTTTATGCCGGCATTGGCTTTGAAAAAGACTGGTTCACTAGACATGTTTTTTATCCAGCTCTGCTATGATTGAACCTAAGGCCTCAGCCATCAAGGGAGGTACAGCATTACCAACCTGCGTATAACGAGGACACTCTTCTTTACGGCGTACACCGCCAGTGGTGTATTTACCTTGGAACTCAAACCAATCAGGAAAAGATTGTATCCGTGCATTTTCTCTAACAGTTAATATTCGAGGTTCACTATAGTGCAATAAATCATCAGGCAATGTAGTGATCGTTCTGGATAACATATCAGGATGCAGAGGCGTAAAGCATTGCTTTTTTGTTCCCAACCCTAACAACTGCTCTTTTGTTAAGCTCTTACCTTTATCAAAAGAGGTTAGTATCTTTTCAAATCGATCCAGAGTTTCTTTTTTATGGCGCGGAAGCCTTAAACTGTTTGGGGCACTATTATCATTGCACTTAAACCTCATTAAAGATTGATACGCACTTAGCTTTTTCTTTTTGTATTTAATTTCTTTAAAACCATTAGTGTCTCTAGCGTCTACTATTTTTTTTCCTTTCACTTCAAGGTCCGATATAGCTTCTTTAACAGATACATGTTTTTGTGCATCAAGACCTTTTTGCACCCTATATTCTGGCAAATAATTTTCCAAAACAGCAAAAGGATTTGTTTCTATTTTTATTGATTTTCGATAAGCAATCATAATAAACCTAGATCTAGGTTGTGGAACTCCAAAATCAGAGGCGTCGCACATTTTATGATTCACCTCATAACCTATGTCTTCTAATTTTTTCTTCACAACAGCTGCGTAGACTTTTTCTTCTTTTGCCTCGCTCTGTTTAAATGCGGCGTTAAAGCCCTTTACATTTTCTAACAAGAGAAACTGTGGTTCAACCATTTCTACGATTTTTATATATTCCTCTGTTAGACGATTACGAGAATCCTGGGGATTTCTTCTGCCTGCAAAAGAAAAACCCTGACAAGGAGGTCCTCCAGCGATCAAATCCACCTTTCCACGCAAAGCCTTTAGCTCAGAAGAAAAATTATCAATAATATCAGAAGTAGTCATTTCTTTGCATGGCAACCACTCAGGCCAGTTAAATGTACCCTCAACGTTATTGTTTATTAAATTATGCCTCAATGTTAAAAATGCATCTGGAGATTTTTCAATAGCAAAAAGCCCTTGCCAACCTGCACGCATTAAACCTAAGGACAGCCCTCCACACCCAGCAAAAAGATCAATAAAATATCTATTATCCGTTGAAACCATATTTAGTAAATTATCACAATCGCTATAAGTATAAAGCAGATAAATTGATTTTCATAAAATTAAGCCATAGGTAAACATATGAATATCCCGGGTCCGCATGGGTCCGCACCCTAGGTCCGCACCTAGAGAGCCTGTAAATCCTCAATTGTTATTACAAATTTAACCAAAGTGCGGACCCAAAAATTTAGCTGTTACTAACGTTTTTTTGCACCTAAGCCCGCCGCATACGAATAAACCATCGGAAGTACCTTATATGTTGAAAGGTAATGGGCGTCAGTAGAGATAATGATATTTTAGGGAATTGATTTATATTTAAATGGCAATAAATCTATAGCTTTTATTTTATAAAGTTTTTCCTCTTTATCATCATAGATAATAACGCCTGCATCTGGGGCGTAATCTGTTATAAATTCACGACATCGACCGCAAGGTGGAATGACCTTGTGATCTGTTTCTTCACGAAAACGAGTTGCAACAATAGATACGATGGGATCGTTTTTGATATGTGGTAGAGCCTTTTCAATTGCGAATGGTTCAGCACATACGGTTAATGCTGGAACTTCGGCCTCAAGAACAACACCCGTAAATATTTTACCTGATTGTAATTGTAGAGCGGAGGAAACACCGTGCCAATCCGAATCAACGGTTTCAAAAACACGGTGTGCGTGTTTAATCAATTCGTAATCGAGATCGTCGAGTGATAATTTTTCCATAGATTTTTTATATCATGTTTATATGAATTAGCCAGTATGAAAGGCTTTACTTACTCATAAGACCACGCGTTACTTGTGTTTTATAAGGAGATTAAGCATGATCAATTCCAATACAACTGAGGATCAATTTTTAGCGATCAAGGTAGATATTGAACGTACGGTATTTTTTATTACATATGCGCTGGATACAATATATCAAGGAAATATTGATGAGATAGACAATGAGCATATAAAATTTTTAAAAACCACCCTTAGCAATTTTGAGAAATGTCACAAGAAAATCGATGAATTTATCAAAAACAATGACCGTACCTTTAATATAGAGCCTCTCGTTTAGCATTTTTATTCCCATGGCTGTAAACTTATTGTTTTCGTAAAGCCATCATCACACTCCCCCTGAAAACCCTTCGATATTTCTAACATATGCATCCTCACCTCGTCATTCGCATTTTATCCCCAAGGGCGAGTGTTATCTTTTCTATTTCTTTTTTATAGTTTTCTTTTCTTCTATATGGATACGCCACTTTTGGCGCATCAGGATGTGCCAGTTTCGGCCTCTCTAGATGTGCCACTTCTGGCATATCACTTTTCGATCTGTGGATAAGTAGCGATTTATCCACATGGTAGAGATTGGACATACCCTTACCACGGCGTTTGGATTGAATAAGTTCTAGCCCCTCCAGCTCAATAATAAAACGTTGCACGGCTCGAACGGACATTCCTAATTCCTCAGCAAGCAACGGTAACTTTGGAAAGGCTTGGCCATCCTTACCTGCATATTGAATCAATCGTGCACAGCAGAGCTTTGCACCATGGCTAATATCTGTTCTGCACAAAATTTTATTTGGAATTGGGGCGAAGGTTATTTTGCTCATGAATCAAACATTCAAGATTCTAATCCACTTTACTTTTATCAATTTGTTCGCGAACAAATTAGTTTTGTATTGGGGATAACAGTTCACTCACAGATACGAAATTGTGAAAACTTGCATTCTTTATTAATTAATATTATAATAGTACTTATATAGATTTAAAATATTTAATTGGTATTATTATGTTACTTATATCACCATCAAAAGCACAAAAACAACTTGCAAGCAATACGCGCGCATGGCGATTGCAAATGGAGCTGACACAGGCAGGCCTATCGAAACGATCTGGCGTGCCGCTGGCAACATTACGCAAGTTTGAACAAAAGGGTACGATATCACTTGAATCATTTCTCAAACTGCAAATGGTGTTGGGTGGCCTAGAAGGTATTTTAGAAGCAACACAGGTTAAAGAAACCGCATTTTCATCCATCGATGATGTATTGGAATCGGATAATATTTCACCTCGTAAAAGAGGAAAGCGTAAATGAGAGGCATTCAATCGATCAAAGAAATAAAAATCGGTATCAATTTTGGTGACGGGGTCACGCGGTGAGCAAAGCACAATGGTCATGGGGGAAGGTCGTAATCCAAAGACAGAACACCTCCTCAAACTTGCAGATGAGGCAAGCATCAAAAAAGATCACGCCGTTGAAATCATCAAAACTATAGAATCATGCCTTGCCAAATGGCCAACACTTGCGAAACAATATGGTGTTCATAAAACAAACATCGATCTGATTGATAAAAAAATTAACCAAAAGAGCTAATTTTTTACCAAAACACTCTGAAATTTATATTATGTTTAAAACTAATTTGTTCGCACGCGTGTTTGCGAACATATAAGCATTATTTTTCTGGGCAACGACGCGCTATTTTTAAAATATGCCATCAGCCAAGCCATTACCAGCAGAAGATTATTCCATAACGGAATATGAAGCTGCATTGGATAAATTGGCGTTGATCATTCAAAACGGTAATCGAGAATATTTGTGTTTGTTTGAGGCTCTTAACAAAGCTTATGAATTAAGACTAAAAAATAAAACCACCCTTGATATCGTGAATGAAAGAGTAAAAAACTTAAACGAAAGTGGGACACAAACTAGGACACATTTTGGGACACCGTAAAATTATCATAAATATAACCATTTGAATTATAAAGGTTATTTATTTTGATATTTTCATGCGATGCCCGTCATCCGCTCCATTTTTATTATACTTATTCTTATCTATGATGCGTTGTTTTGTTTATCCAAAAAATGTTACGGTGTTTTGTATCAATTATTAATCATAGAGGATTTAGAATATTCAATGAAAATAATGTCATGGAACATTAATTCCGTTCGTTTGCGCGCTCCCATCGTTATACAAATAGCACAAGAATCTGGTGCAGATATTATTTGCCTGCAAGAAACAAAATGCCCTGACGGGGCATTCCCATTCAAAGTATTTGAACAGGCCGGGTATGAACATATCGCGATTAACGGGATGAAGTCATATAACGGACTTGCAATTTTATCTAAACATCCAATTGAGGCGCAGGAAATATACAACCGCGTTGGGAAAGAAGATTGCCGTCATTTATCTGCAATAATTAACGGAATCGAAATTCATAATCTTTACATCCCTGCAGGAGGTGATGAACCAGATCCACAAGTGAATGAAAAATATAAACACAAATTAAATTTCGTTGATGAAATGACAAACTGGTTTGGTATTGAACGCTCCCCAAATGATAAAATGGTCATCCTGGGCGATTTTAACATTGCACCACATGAGCATGATGTATGGAGTTCTAAACAACTCAAAAATGTTGTTTCACACACTGAACCAGAAATTACACGCCTTATGAATATGCAAAAATCATGTAATTTCATCGATAGTGCACGTCATTTTATTCCCATGAATGAAAAATCATATTCATGGTGGTCATATCGCAACAAGGATTGGAAAAAATCAAATAGGGGTAGAAGATTGGATCATATTTGGATTACACCCGCGCTAAAAGATAAATTACAATCATATGACGTTTTTTCGCATGCACGTGATTGGATAAAGCCATCTGATCATGCCCCCATTATGATTACACTGTCTTAGGAAACCCTGCTTTCAAGATTTATTAACTTTTTTTTAGTACCCTATATATATGGATGGGAGAAGTTTAAGAAAGATTAGCATGATATTATCGACTATTGCTTTGGTCGGTTGTGTATCATCGTCACAAAAAATGCGCATCGCCGCACCACTTCCTCCACTATCAGATCCATCAATATCATATGCGAATATTCAACCCGCGGCAGGACATCCACAAGGTACTACTATTCAAAAAAATGCATCACAAAAATCATGTCGTTTTTCATCAGCACATCGCAAAAACACGATCGGATATGCATTAGATGATAGCCGTCATATCAGTTTTACTGCATCACCAAGTTTTGATGTGTTTGATCCGTCTGATTTTGATATGAAAGTTGGATTGCGATTTACAAAATCATTGGGTGGGCCAACAAAAAAACGTCCAAAATGTACATATTCTGGTTATTATGGCTTACTTCCCTACGCCATGAATAACGAAGTTGATGTGAGCGGCTTGATGGATGTTAACACAATTAAATCATATGCGCAGGAACGTATGGATGCACGTGAACAACGGCGATTAGCAAAAGAAAAAACAGAATTACGCAAATTTTAAAGTTTAATTTTTCCTGCTGCAATAATCGATCCTGCGACTTTTGATCGTACGATCACAGCCAAATTATCAAAATTTTCTACACTGTCTTTATTAATCGTAGATGTCTTGTTTTTGTCAGTAATTTTGTCGTATTGAATTGAACGTACGGGGGTCGAATATTGGATATGTTTCCCCCTATTTTCACCTGCACGAATATCCTGTTTATGATGATTATCAAATGCAATCCATTCGACGACTAGTTCATTTGGAATATTGAAATTTGGGACGCTCACAGAAAAATTCTTCCCATTTTTATGAATTGTAACGGGCAATAGGGGCGATGCATTTTTTATAGATTCAATCGCCTGCCCACGGCGTGAACCGACGAATTCTTCTGTACCATTAATAACCATTTGTGGTGTATACACGCGATTACTTCCACGTTGATTGTTAAACGCTTTTTGTCTATTCGTGCATTCAGGCATTGATAATGTATCTTTCCACGACAGATGATCCCAATAGGTCACGTGACACCCAAGCGTAATTATATTGTCTTGTTGCGCAATTTCGGCCAATACTTTGTCCGCGGATGGACATGATGAACAACTTTGCGATGTATAAAGCTCAGCCACAATAGGAACATTACCAGATGCATTTGCAGTGGAGGAAAAACTTTCACCAATGCCCTTATAGTCAATTAAATAAGAACTCAATCCAAATGCAGCAAACGCTAAAAATAAATATTTCATCTTTATAGTATGAAATATAAATGTGTCCTTATTATGCGGATTTTTTTGCTCCCTTACTCCATAACCAAAAACCAATTGAGGACAAAATCAAAAGCTGTATTCCGATATAGCCTAACCCATAAAGAATTGAATGATTTTCATCCAAGAATCCCAGAAATAATCCAGGTGGAATAAACATCAAACTTATCAATAAACCCAGAGTCGATAATATCGTTGCGCGACGTGCAGGGTCAGCATGTTTGTTGATTGCATTTTGTACAAATGGAAATCCAAATCCCCATACGCCCGATATCATCAAGATAAATATAACAGATGATTGAAACGGCAATGTAATCGCACCAATTGTTGCCAATATGGGTATAGCGGTTAAAATCATCAACATATGACGATTACTCATATTAATTTGAACCTTGTGCCCAAATTGACCAATTAAACCACCAAATAAAAATCCACCTGCGATGATATACCCAAACCATGATGTCGGTATTTCAACAAATTGCATATAGGGTTGTTGCGTCCACATATACAATTTTGTTGAACAAAATAACACGGTTGAAACAATAATAATTCCTGCGATTTCTTTATGACCGTGTAATGCATATTTCATGGTCATTAACATGTCTTTGATTGGGTGATGTTCCGCCTCTTTTTTAATACGATCTGGTTCAACGATAAAAAATAATCCACCTAGAGCGACAAACAATGTCGCAACATCCAATTTTAAGGGAAGATATGGATCAACTTGATATAATATTCCACCAATAACCGACGCAATCGCAATAGCGTATAAACCAACCCCATGACGTTTCCCCTCTAGCCTTTGATACAAATGTTCTTTGCCCTTCATGGCCAAACTATCATATAAAATTGATGTGATTGTGCCCGAATTAAATGCAACACCAACACCCGTGATGGCTTGCCCCAATATGGCCGTGGGTAGGTTGTATGCGTGTAACATCGTTGTGTACCCAATAATCGCAAATAATGTTCCGACAATTAAAGTCCCCTTACGGCTCCACACATCGGACATCCATCCGCTGGGCACTTCCATGGCGATAATAACCCCGGCAAAAACGGCCTCACCAATCATAAATTCGTGAAAGGATAATCCTATTTGATTTTGGTAATAGGGAATGATAATGGCAAGCACGAAAATCGTATGAATGCAAAACGAATACAGATTCACCAAAAATATTTGTCGTTTTAGGTTCACGCGTTATCGCCCCACTGTACGTTGAAATTGTGTAAATGATCTGCATTATACAGGTTGTACCAATGTTTGTCTGTCATGGTATTGTCGGGCAATAAATCTTCATCATGAACCATATATTCAAATTGAAATCCTGATTTTTCAACGACTCTTTTTGACGCTTCATTCCCTTCAGAATGAACAATAATGACCTTTTTTGCGTTTAAAACATCAAATGCATAACGGATTAATGCTTTTGTCGCCTCCGTTGCATATCCTTTCCCTTGTGCGGATTGGCGGTACCAAAATCCAATTTCGATGATGCGATGTTGCCAATCAAAACGATGAAGCCCCGTTCCGCCAACAAAGCGTCCTGTTTTTTTTCAAAGGCATATAATGTTAAATACCAACCTGTATTAATTGCCCGATGGTTTCACGGACGCATATCCGCGTTCATTGCCACCATTATTGAAAAGGGACAATGCCAAAATCGTCATCATACATACAAGTTGTTCCATAACCATATTTTATTGAAACATAGTTGTCGGTGAAAAAGCAATGTTTTTGTCATGATTTGGTCACCTTTATACGATAGTATGTGAGCATGGGTTATTTAAAAACATGCATTTTAATGGCGGGTATGACCGCCCTGTTCATGGGTATTGGTGCCATGATTGGTGGTGGATCGGGCATGATGATCGCGCTGGTCATTGCCGTTGGAATGAATGTGTATAGCTGGTGGAACAGCGATAAAATGGTGTTGCGGTATTATAAGGCGCGTGAGGTTGACCAATCCACGGCACCCGATCTTTATAATATGGTTGTGCAAATGGTTGATAATGCCGATATGCCCATGCCAAAAATTTATATTATTGATAACGATCAGCCCAATGCATTTGCCACGGGGCGTAACCCTGAAAACGCGGCGGTTGCGGCAACGACAGGATTGTTACGTCGGTTGAATTCTGGCGAGGTGGCTGGCGTCATGGCACATGAATTGGCGCATATTAAAAACCGCGATACATTGATCATGACCATGACCGCATCGATTGCGGGTGCAATATCAATGATCACAAATTTTATGATGTTTATGGGCGGTGATCGCGATAATCGTATGGGATTAATCGGCACATTAGCCGTGATGATACTGGCACCCATGGCCGCATCGATTGTTCAAATGGCAATATCCAGATCACGTGAATACGAGGCAGATCGTGTAGGGGCCGAAATTTGCGGTCGTCCCGAATGGTTGGCATCCGCATTGGAAAAAATCGCGATGAAGGCATCCGTGATTGATAACCATGCCGCGGAAAAAAATCCATCAACCGCCCATATGTTCATCATTAATCCTCTTCACGTTCATGCAATTGACGGTCTGTTTTCAACACATCCAAAAACCGAAGAACGCGTCCGCAGGTTGCGTGCAATGACGATTTAGTTTAGACACATTTTATGTCAGAAGGTCTATATTCACGCCTATGTGCGCTTAATTGTTTAAATGCGGTTTTTGATCGTGGTGAATCATTGGATTCATCATTAGAAAAATTTGCAAAAAAATTACAATTATCCCCACAGGATAAATCATTCACGCATGCGTTATGTGGGTTCGTTTTACGATATAAATATGATTTACAACAGGCGATTAATACTGCCGCAAATCGTAAGAAGGATGTATCCCCATCATCACTAAACGTGATTTTATTAATCGGCGCGGCACAAATATATTTGATGGAAGTGCCCGACCACGCCGCCGTTGATACATGTGTTGAAATGGCGAAAAAAATAAAATTGTCTAAGCAAAGTGGATTGGTTAACGCTGTTTTACGTCGTTTAATCCGTGAGGATAATCCTGAGTTGATGCCATCAATTCCGGATTGGTTAATCAAAACATGGATCAAGGATTATGATGTCGATATCGCGCAAGGGATCGAACAAACATCGTTGGAACATGCCCCAACGGGTATAGTAAACAAGGCAGGAAAATGGTCATTGTTAGAAGGTGAATTTGAATTAAATGATAATGAATGGGTGCAAGATTACGCATCATATTTACCTGTTTCATTATTGGATGATCTAACGGGCAAAAACGTTCTCGACCTATGCGCCGCACCTGGTGGTAAAACGATGCAATTGGCGTCAAAGGGCGCAAATGTAACATCGATTGATATATCGGAAAAACGATTAAAACGTTTAAATGAAAACATCCAACGTACGGGTTTAAATAAAAATGTAGAAATCGTGTGTACCGATATTTTAAAATGGAAACCAGCGCAAACATATGATGTTATTTTGTTGGATGCACCATGTTCGGCAACGGGGACAATTCGTCGTCACCCTGATTTACCCTATATCCGCACACAAAAAGACATTCAATCATTAACCCAATTGCAGGCCAATTTGTTGGATAAGGTCAAAGATTGGTTGAGCGATAATGGTACATTTGTTTATTGCACATGTTCACTACAAAAAGTTGAAGGTGAAAAACAAATCGACAAATTTTTGCAAAATAACGATGGGTTTAAACGTGCCGAAATAAAAGATCACGACGAATGGAAAACCGCAGAAGGTGACATTCGCCTCCTCCCCACCTATGGTGAAATGGATGGATTTTTTATCTCAATTCTGAAGAATTAAACGATATTTGAATCAACGATCAAGTCATTATTCGCTAATAGCGTATCAACCGTCTGACCCGTTAATGTACCGCCATCAAATATCTGTGCCACCATTGTCCAGCTATCGGCACCACCATCTTGATCAACATATAAACGATGATGTGAACCACGATCTTCGACTATCACAAAGTCATTAAGATCATCAACACCATCGGTGTATCCCGTTAAAATATCAGTCAGGTTTATTGAATCTCCATCGGTCAAATTAAAATCGGCAAAACGATCGTATGTGAAACCACCACCACGAACTGAGAATGTATCTGCTCCCGATTGACCGTATAGCAAGTCACGCGATCCATCACCAACCAACGTATCATCACCCGTTCCACCGTATAATCGATCGGCCTCAACACCACCACCAAATAATAAATCATTATCACCTTGGCCGTATAAAATATCGATACCGTTACCGCCTTCTAAACGATCATTACCCGTTCCACCATAGATGACATCAAATCCATCATCACCATAAAGTGTGTCTGCACCCGCATTACCATTTAATGTATCGTCATCGGCACCACCATAAATAATGTCATCACCATTCCAACCATACAGATTATCATTCCCGCTTCCGCCATTAATATTATCAACGCCAGTTCCACCAGACACGTAATCACCACTTGCACCTGTGTTAATTATATTTGTACCTGCAATACCGTAAACAACATCACCACCATCACCACCTGTGATATTATCCGTACCATTACCCGCATAAATAACCGTAGTCGCAGACCCTGTAACCGTGATTGTATCGTTACCGTCATTACCATTAATCTCAGCAGTTAAAGAACTATTGCCACCATTATAATTAATAATATCATCACCAGTTGCCGCATTAACCAGATATTTTACGCTATTACCTGCATCAATAAGAGATGCAGTAATATTAATTGTATCATTACCCGCCCCTGTATAAACACGACCCGACTGTGTGCTTGTCAGTGTTGTTGACGTTGCCGCGCTATTCATCATATACACAGTCAGAGCTTCAAATCCGTTAAGCGTAAGATCTGTTAAATTACTATCTGAAATTGATCCAAAATTAATATTACTTGAAGCGCTCGTCACAGATAACGTATTCGCATCAGAACGATTATAATTAAACAGTGTACTTGTATCCACTAATCCAATTGTTTCACCAGTTGTAGAATATGCCCCTGTCGTATTGCTAAATGATTTATTTGCAAATGCACCAGCGCCGTTGTCTCCCGCAAATTTAATTTGAACAAGTGATACATCTTCCCCAGCATTATTTAGATCTGTCATAGAACGAACATCACCATTAAAATTAAATGACTCAACAGATACTGTGTCGGTAAAACCAAGAATATTGTGTGTTAATGATAAGGTCGTTGCATTAACCGATGAAATTGTAAAATCAGAAAAATTGTAACTATAGGAAATAGTGTCATTTCCTGATCCACCTGTAATTGTATCATTCCCCAATGAACCGTGGAATATATCGTCACCTGCATTACCAGTTAAAACATTGGCAACCTCATTACCGTAAATAGTGTCATTTCCTGATCCGCCAGTCGCATTTTCAATTACGGCGTTAAAGGCGATTGCAAAATTTCCTGTGCCGCCACCAATATTTGAAAATTCACCATCATTCAAATTAATCATTTGAGTGTTTGACCACCCAGACACATCAATCGTATCTGTGCCTGCACCATCCCAAACAGCAACAACTGGACGAACATTAACCGTAAAGTCAAATTCGCTTCCCGCCTCTGTTGCATTAAATCCATATGTTGTATTACCAGCGCGCGCACTCATATTTGCGCCGTATTTATTTTGAATGGCTAAAATATCATAAATCAATGGCGTTGCGGCATATTCACCTTGGTGATTGGCTCCTGTCTCGCTGGCATTAAAGTAAGACATAACCGAATATTGACGTGAATCATTGATGAATTGTGCATCATTTGAATATGTCGCTGATCCATTATAATTTCCCGTATGACCCAACCCCAAACTATGACCAATTTCGTGAATTGCCGTGATCATTGCATAATCACCCAATTCATTAAAATTTTGCCAATACCATGGGGCGGTATCGATTGATATAGTATTACTCGCAATATTACCGTTTAAATAAGTGGATGATGATGAGTATGCACGTCCATCGTCACCTTCGTTAATCGTCATATCGGCACCGCTTGACACCTCTTGAAAAGTCAAATCCGCAACGTCAGCCCATGTGTCAAAGGCCATACGGAAACCTTCTTTTTGCGCAGCTGAAAATTCATTACTGACGCTAAATGTAATGATGTTATCGGATGATGTATCCCATTGTCGTGCGATTGATCCACGATCGGACCAAAATCCGTCCGTTAAGTAATTTGCAAATTGTTCAGGAGTTGCCGTTACCGTTGGGGCATAGATATCATCATTATTAGATAGATCATTATCCAAACCACCATTCGATATTTGTGAACATTCCGAACAACTACACCCTTTTGGCAGGCTTGTTGTATCTAATTGTGTATTAATAACCGTTGTCATGAAAGACATCCCCTTAAAATCCTTTTGAACTCACTATTCCAGAATAGCGTAAAGAATTTATGAACGTCTTAAATATAGATCAAATTTGAAATAGTTTGGCTAAAATATTGGTAATCTTTGTAACCATTGAATAATCGATTTTGTTTTATCGCTAAATAATTGTTCTTTATACCATGATCCAGTAATGGATTTATGCACTTCACCAAGTGTTGGGTATGGAAGGATAAGACCTGCAATATCAGACATTTTCATGCCCTTTTGAATGGCCAGTGACCATATGGGTAACATTTCACCCGCATTTTCAGCAACAATTGATACACCCAATATTTTGGCCGTTTTTACATGTCCAATCACCTTCATCATTGATTTTTTATGCCCTTCGGCAACGGCGCGATCATTACCAGAAATATCAAAATTTAAAACACGGATGTTGTCTTCACCATATTTTAAAATCGCATCATGATGCGTCATACCCACATGGGATAATTCAGGTGATGTATATGTCACCCATGGCAACGCCGTATAGTTAACCTTTGCTGGCAGACGGAAACAAATATTACGAATAACGATTCCCGCCTGATACCCTGCAATATGCGTAAATTGTGGTCCTCCATTAACATCACCAATGGCATATACATTACGATAATTTGTTTGCAGACGATCATTAACGACAATGCCGCGTTTGTTATGTGTGATTTTAACATCATTCAAACCCAAATTATAAAGGTTGGGCACACGCCCCGTTGCAACTAAAATATGTGATCCAGATATATCGCCATTATCCGTATGGACAGTATGTGTATTATCACCATGTGTAATCGACGTAATCGATGTTTTCTCATGAATGGCCACGCCATCTTGTTGCAATCGTTGTCGTACGACTTCAACCAATTCAGGATCATCTTTTGGCATAATAGATGCCATATCAATTAAAGTAACCTGACATCCTAATCTTGCATGGGCCTGCGCCATTTCAACGCCGATTGGACCACCGCCAATAATGATTAAATGTTCTGGCTTTTCTTTTAAATCAAAGATGTGTTCGTTGGTTAATACTTTTTCTTTTTCAATGCCTTTGATAGGTGGAATGAACGCATGCGACCCTGTGGCGATAACAATGAATTTCGTTTTTATACGATGCTCATCTTCTGTCTCTACACGATTTTTATCAATAATACGGGCATGGGATCTAATAACCGTACACCCTAATCCTTCAAATCGTTCTTGAGAATCGTGCGGTTCAATTGCCTTTATAACGTTTTTCACATGTGCATGGGCATCAACAAAGGATGATTTTTTCTTTCCCATCGCAAGCAAGGCCTTGGAAGGTACGCATCCTGTATTCAGGCAATCACCTCCCATATCGGATTTTTCAATTAATGTAACCGACATCCCCAATTGCGCTGCACCTGCGGCAACAGATAAGCCACCTGATCCAGCGCCAATAATACAAATATCCGTATTAATAATCTTTGACATGTTTTTTTGTCCTTTTAAATTTTTGATAGAGTGTAGGAATAAGGGCGAATAAACCCAGCAATGCAATAGCCGCGATTATTTTACTTGAAATAAGGTCAGCAGGGTTTTCAACCTGTCCTAGCGATTGTCCTACATTCACAAAAACCGCTGTGCCTGGTAAAATTCCAACAAACGTCGTCCACATATATGTACGTGTTTTGATATTAAATAATGCTGGTGCAATATTAACTAGGAAAAATGGGAACAGCGGAACAAGGCGTAAAAACAATAAATATCCAGCTGCATTCTCATTCATATCTTTTTCAATACGCGCATACAATTTCCCTGCTTTATCACGTAATGTTTCACCCACACTACTTTTTGCAATAAGGAAGATAATGGTGGCACCTAATGTCGCCGAAACTGTAATAACTGCTGTCCCGACAAATAATCCAAATAAAAACCCACCCGTAAGAGTTATAAAAGATGCCAAAGGAAGAGATAACGCAACAACCGTTATATATAAAATCATATACATTAGGATACTCTGGACGTAGTTCTCGCTAACATACTCTTGTAATTGTTCTTTGTGGGTCAAAAAATTATCGATCGTAAAATAATCACCAACCCCACTAAACCAAAAGGCAAATATGGCTAAAATCGCAATAAAGACAAAAGTAAATTTTTTCATAGAGTGACAGCTTTCATTAATTAATTATAATAACGAAATCATGGCAAAAATAAGTAATATTTTATTCCGATATATCATTCGAGAATTTCTATCGAAATTAGCGTTGTTTTTTGTCATTCTTTTGGGCGTTGTTTATTTGTTTGATACAGTTGAATTAATTAAAAGTGCGTCAGGGAACGATGGCATAACAATCACAACGATTTTATCTTTGGCGTTGTACAAGCTTCCTAACATAGGGCAACAAATCTTACCGTTTATTATTCTATTCGCATCCATAGCAACATTTCGAAGTTTATCAGATCGTCAAGAATTAGTTTGCTTGCGTGGTGCAGGATTATCCGCATGGCAGTTTATGATGCCTATCATGAGTATTGTTTTTGTCATTAGCCTTATCTACATCACAATATTGCATCCGTTATCGGCGGCAGCAACTGCACGTTATGAATCTTTGCAAAACATGTATTTTGGTGATGGCAGTAAAACTATTTCGGTGATTGATGATGGATTATGGTTAAAGCAAGAAGATAGTACTGGTAACTTTATTCTAAACGCAGATCATTTAGATGCACGTGATTGGAGCATGAAAGAAGTAACCGTTTTCTTTTTCGATGAAAATAGAACACATGTTCAACGCATTGACGCTACTAAAGCGTATTTAACTGAAAAAGAATGGGTTTTTGAAGATGTCTCCATTCATCGTGTTGGACAGACACCATCTCAACTTCCTCGGTTACTACTCACAACAACTTTAACAACTGATATTATTACAGAAAGTTTTGCCGATCCACAATCAATTTCATTTTGGAGATTGCCATACTTTATTGAAATTTTAGAAACCGCCGGTTTAGAAACAACTGAGATGAAGCTTTATTATCAATCTCTTTTATCCCAACCTATATTTTTGATTGCAATGGTCTTCTTGGCTGCCGCAATTAGCCTAAGAACAGAACGTATTGCAACACTTATCCCTATTATCGTGGGCGGATTAGGGTTTGGATTTATTGCCTTTTTTCTATCAGGATTTTTACGAGCGTTAGGTATGGGACACGAAATTCCGATTGTTCTCGCCGTTTGGTCATCACCAATTTTGATCATATTTGGTGCTACAAGTGTCCTCTCACGATTAGAAGATGGATAACATCAGTTGACGAATAGGTTTTTCTCTTTAAAATCTTATTAATATATTCTATATACAATCAACATAAATACGTTTTATTACTTAGGAATTATAAAAGTTATGGCATTCAAGAAGAAATTATTATCATTGGCTATGGTTTCAACCATTGCCCTTTCAGCATGTTCCTCAAATGATGATATGTCACAACAAGATATTTATGATCCGTTGGAACCATACAATCGAGCTGTTTTTGCTGTAAATGATGGATTAGATACAGTTCTTCTTAACCCATTAACAGAGGTTTACAGATTTGTCGTTCCAGACCCATTTCGCGTAGCAATTTCAAATTTTTTAAATCACATAAAATCACCTGTTTATTTAACGAATGAATTGCTACAAGGTGATTTCGATGGTGCGACTTTAGTTACAAAACGTTTTGTTTTAAATACATTCACAGGATTTGGTGGAATTATTGATACAGCCTCTTGGGAAGGTATGAATTATGAACCTGAAGATTTTGGTCAAACATTAGCCTCTTGGGGTGTTGGATCAGGACCGTACATGGTTTTACCCATTTTTGGGCCATCAACAACACGTGATAGTATTGGAATGTTAGGCGACATGGCGATGGATCCTGTCAATTGGTATGGTTGGAATCATGGTGAAAATGACATTACAAATGTTCGCACTGGTGCAACGTTACTGTCAACTAAAGATGAATACATGGACCTACAAAAAGATTTAAAATCAAGTTCACTTGATTATTACGCCGCGGTTCGTTCCGTTTGGATGCAGCGCCGCCAATCATTAATCAATGATGGTGAAGTCTCCTACGAAGAATACTAATAGCGATGCCGCATACCAATCTTCATAAAACAAAACGCAAAAAAAACTATACTGTTCTTGCCATACTTATTGCCTTTATGGTGATAATTTGGGCAATCACCATGATAAAAATGAGTCTGCAATAAATCAATATTTCAACTCATAAGAAAAAACACCCGCATAAAGCGGGTTTTTTAATAAGCACATCTTTGTAATACAAATTAAACGTTAACTGCATCGTCCAATTCAGCTAATGCATCGCCTTCTTTGTTTGTATCAAAGTCAGCATTTTCATTAATTGTAAATTTACGTGCATTTGTTTGGTATGACAATTGTGCATGCTCTCCACAATATGGAAGGCCAGGAAGAGAACTACCACCACAAAAATGAAAGTTTGGTTTTTTAGGATCACCATAAGGATAACGACATGTTTTTTCCGTTAGCTCAAGAAGACTAATTCCACCATTTTTCGCTGGAATATCGTTCACTTCTGGTGGAAGTGGTTTATCAACTTTTTTCTGAACAGGTGCAACACGGCCAGACAATCCAAGGCGGTGTGCCTTACCGATAACAGCATTACGAGTCAGTCCATCACCCAATTCTTGCGCAATTTGTGCAGCTGTTTTACCAGCCCCCCATAGCTCTTTTAATAATTCGACGCGCTCGTCACTCCAAGTGGTCTTACCCATAATGTTCGCTTTCTTTCCCCAATAAAGAGAATTGAATCAATAAGTTATTTATCTGTTATGCCTTGCTAACAGATTCAACCTATCAAAGATGAGAATCGGCGAATAGAAAGAATTTTGATTTTTGCAACATTATCCACAAATGAAAAATTTTATGATTCAAAAACGTCAAACGCTTCGTCTTTATCCATCCAGTTTTCACGATGTTGCACATACAGATTTAAATGTATCGGACATTCAAATATTTGAATGAGCTCTGCACGAGCCTGCGAACCTATAGATTTCAACGTTTGACCTTGTTTTCCAAGGACAATAGATTTGTGTTTTTTGTTTTCCAAAATAACGATTTGAGAAATAGCTAAACCAACACCATTATCGCTTGGTTTATATTCTTCTGTTTCAACCGCAATTTTATACGGAAGTTCTTGATGCAACCGATCGTATATTTTTTCACGTGTAATTTCGGCAGCCAATAATTTATTTGGTAATGTTGTCAAATCATCTTCTTCATAGACCCACTCACCATCAGGAATTTTTTTAGCACAATAATCAACGATATCATCAACACCGCTACCATTAAGTGCAGACACCATAAATGTTTGGTCAAATGCACACGCCTGATTAATTTTACCTGCGATTTCTAGTAAGCGTTTTTTCGGTGCCTCATCAACCTTATTTAAAATTAGAATACGATTTTCAACATCCGTTGCATTAATAATTTTTTCTAAATAAGCGCTATGTTTACGTTCATCAAACGGTTTTGATGCATCAATAAGGAAAGCGACAATTTCAACATCATCCAAGGCCTGCCACGCGGCCCCAATCATCGCACGATCAAACTTACGGCGAGGTTTAAAAAAACCAGGTGTATCAACCAAAACAATTTGCGCGTTATCTTTTGTTAAAATTCCACGAATTTGAAAACGTGTCGTTTGAACCTTGTGTGATGTAATCGCAATTTTTTCGCCAACCATTGCATTGGTCAATGTTGATTTTCCTGCATTCGTTGCCCCAATCATCGCAACGGCACCAAATTTTTGAGGTGTATCACTCACCGTCTTTATTCTCTTCTTCTGTTTGTTCTTTCTTATATTGAGAGATATATAACCCTTCAAAATCAACAGGATTCAACATAAGCGGTGGGTATCCACCACCCATTACAGCATCACATAAAATTTGGCGTACGAATGGAAACGCCATTTTTGGTGTTTCAATCATCAATAATGGATGAATATGTTGATCCGGAACCTTTGATGATATTGAACACACAACACCATATTGTAATTCAGCTATAAACAAGGTCGTATCACCGCGTTTTGCGGTGGCCGAAATATGCAGCACAACTTCAAAAGTACCTTTATCCGCCAACGGATTGCCTGTCTAAATTAACATTCACTTCCATTTGCGGTGCACCTGTTTCCTTTGTCGGACGGAGGCTTTCAGGTGCGTTTGGATTTTCGAATGACATGTCCTTAATATATTGGGCATGAATAGTGAGGGGTAAATTTGGATTTTCTGTGGTTTTGGTCTGTCATTTTTCACTCTTTATATTGCTAAACACTCGGCAATCATGCTATTTTAATGTGAAATTAGCAAGGAACAAATATGCCAACAGATATCTTAATATATGCCATTGTCGCCGCCGTTATGGTTTTCTGGTTAAAAAATGTTATTGGAACACGTCATGGTGATGAAAGGGAGAGACCAAATCCTTTTAAAGATAAAGGCAGCATCTCAATCACCTATCGACGTAAAAGCGTTGGATGATTTGGGTCAAAAACATAATTATGGCAATGAAGCAGTCGATGCAGGATTAGTTCAAATTGGCATTGGCCGACAAAGCATTTGACTTAAACCAATTTAAAGAAAACGCGAGTGACGCATTCACAATGATCCGTATCGGGCCTTTGCCGAAGGGTGATCGCGATACACTAAAAGATTTATGTAGCGATAATGTTTATGATGCGTTTGATAATGCTATTACCGAACGTGAAAATAAGGGTGAAAAAGTATCAACCGAAATTCATGCCGTACGCAAGACTGATGTCGTTTCCCGGCTGGCGTTGAACATAAACGTAACGCGTATATCAGCATTCGATTTACAGCCGACGAAACTTATGTGATTGAAGATAATAAAGGCGAAATTGTTGCAGGGGCATCCCCGATCGTGTAACCGAAATGACCGACAAATGGACTTTTTCACGTGATGTTAAATCAGATGATCCACGATGGTTGCTATCTAAGACGGAAGATGATGTTGTTGAAGAGGATGGGAAGACGCCCTTACCTGATGCGGGATAACATATCGCGATATCGAATACATTAATCCTAAATACACCCAAAATCCAGTGAAACGAATGTGTTGGGTGAGTTAATCCATACCCCATTACCGCAACAAGTGTGAGCCAAAGTAACAACGGTACACGTTGAAAAAATCGTATACCACAAACGTTGCAAATAAAATAAATCCAAAAATTCCATAAGAAATAAGAATTGTTGCCAGACCGCTATGTAATTCGGCGCCTTGATGTTGTGGAGCCGTTTTTGCATTAAATCGCCAATGCGCACCTTCACCCGATCCATATAATATATATTGCGGAAAAATTAAAGAGGCGTTCGTATCCACGCTCCTCAACCACTCCATCTTCTGTTTGGATGGATTCAATTCTATCACTCACACGAGTCACGATTTCTAATTTTTTCAATTACAAAGGGCATCGTTATTCAGGAAAACAACCTGTATTAAACTAAATGATAAGACGCTAAATATTAAAAATAATTTAGAAAAATGTGTCGTATACGGCCCAATCATAAACGCCGCAATAAGAAAAACATGCGAAATCAACGCCGCACGAGATAATGATTCTGTAATAAAATACGTACACATCAAAAATTGCGATCATATCAATCCACGGCATACGTCGCCCATAATGTAAAATTAAGAGATAACATGTCGACAACAATGACCAATACCCCAACTGGTTTGGATTATTAAATGTTCCCTCTTGTCGTGTGACATTTCCTTCTAAAAAAAAGATATAAAATATTTGGTAAAAGATAGTGGTTAAAATAACTTTTCGCGCAATGCCTGTCATTTCTTCAGGTGATTTTTTTAAACAGGATCACTGTTCCACAAAAAACAATAGCATTAAAAACGTAATACGCGCCCCCGTAGAGAAATAGCATTTCTCGATAATAATAATAATTTATAAAGTTGATTGTACAAAACAATGTGGCCACAAGAATTAAACACGTAAACACACGATTAAATATAATTTTTTGATTAAAGAGATAGAGAATTGATGTCAGTGGCCCAATAAGGGCGATGATGTAGTCTGCGGGTTGTGGCAATCCACTTCCAAAAATATAAATTGGTGCAAGCAATATATAAAACGCCCAACCCCACGACAAAACAGAAACCGTTATCCGATCAAAAATAGGTTCATGTTGATACGGCGTCACGTTACTCATACATTCATTTTAATGTGTTTTTTGTTCACCGAACAGGGAAAATGTCACAACATTGTCTGAATAGGTTTTTCCCTGTAATTCCGCAGGAATCGGTATTGCGTCCATTGAAGTTTTCGAAATTTTTGGTGACGCATTGTCAAGAATTGCACGCGCGGAATCAGCATGTGCTTCACATTTGATACATCAATGCGGCGCCTCAACGCTCGCAAAACATCTGGACCATTATTGTTTGTAATTGGTCTCCGCAACATCCATAAAAATAGGACGTGAACATACACAAAATATCTGCTGATTGATGAACGATATCATGAATATCTTCTTCGTTAGCAACATTATATCGACATGCATCTATCCATATTCGACCAACCTCTTCTAATGTATTAACAGATAAATGTTTCAATTCGACACCAAGTGTTACAACATCTTCGTTTCCTGACTGTTTCATCGATTCTGCAATCATATTGCCAGATAAAGAAACTGCAATCATCGCCATATCTGGTGCATGCCGTGACAAAGTTTCATGAAATGATGTAATGTCCACTTCCGAATATTGACCCGCCTTTAATAATTTATCTGTTACCAAAGGGGTTTCTGACAAGAGATAAAGGGATCCTAACTCTTTTTCATTCAATTTTTTTTGACGCGTAACGGTCATCGAAATTATCCTTATTTTTATCAACTGAAGATGTGCAAGAAATTGCTGTAATTTTATAAAAGGCTATCATGTTTATACAAAAAGAGGAGCGCTTTTTATATTTAAACGTATCCACTCATTATTTGCTTTACGAGATTTGTATGAATCACGCACACTGGGAGCAATTTAATTTTAAGGATTACTTTTAGTGAGCGATAAAAAAGACGTTTTAGTCGTCGAAGATAATGATTTTGTCCGAATGCAAATTTCTAAATTTTTGCAAACTGGTGGATACACAGCTATCGAAGCAAACAATGCGCCTGATGGTTTAAAATTGTTGCAGGAAAACGAAAATACAATTGGCTGTATGTTGGTTGACGTTCGCATGGAACCGATGGATGGATTTGGTTTTTTAAATAAAGTTCAGGCTGAAAACCTTAATATTCCTTCAATTCTTGTGACAGGAGATGATAATCCCGACATCTTATCAAAAGGGTCGTCTCTTGGTGTGTTAAGTGTCTTGATGAAGCCGGTCAATAAGGATAGACTATTAAAGATGGTGGATCGTGCCATCCAAATCGCAGGCCGTGTATCATGAGCATCATAAAAAAAGAACAATATAAAAAAAACAAAACCTATCTTGTCGTTAATGGCATTTGGTGTGGGCATCTTTATATCTTCTTGTGCCCCTATGAACGCTCCTAAAAATCGTACTGTTGATATTCCGCCCGCTACAAAAGCAACCCCCAGACCAGAAACAATCAATGAAGGTCGTGAAGCGGTATTAACCATACCACTGGGAAAAGATGTTTTAGTCCCTGCCGTTAAAGTTGGTGAGACTTTATCTGATGACATCGTTGGACCATATGAACTACGCTCGGAAACACTCGCTGGTGCATTACAACTAGTTTTAGCAGGATACGATGTACCAATCGCGTTTCAATCTGAAGAGGGATTAGTACGTAAAATTACCGTTGCCAATTTAAAGGGATCTGTCGATAGTGTTGTTAAACGTTTGTGCGGATTGGCCGATTTATATTGTACGTATGAAGGTGGCATCCTAGAAATTAAAGAAACAGAAACATTTACGGTTTCTCTTCCGCCTTTAGATGATGCCGGTTTTGAAAGTATTGCTACTGGTCTACAAGCTATATCATCTGCAGAAACAGTGATTGATGATTCAACACGAACATTAATTTATACTGTCACACAAAGAAATGCAGAGCGTGCCGCACGTTATTTTGATCGCTTACGCGCCAATACAGCACTAATTGTTTATGAAACTTACATTTGGGAAGTGCAATTAGATGGTGGAAATAGTGCTGGTATCCGCTGGGAAAATTTAGCAGATCTCGGAACATTCAATACAGGAATTAGCATCGATGGCGGTATCAGCAACCAAGTCGGAACACCCATTACAATTGGATTACCTACAAAAGGAAACGTGAGTTTAGCCAGTGGCGATATTTTCCGATTTATTTCTGAACAAGGGGCTGTAAAAACAATTTCTCAACCACAGTTAGCTGTTTTATCAGGATCGGAAGCAACTTTGCGTGTGGCAGAAACGCGAAATTACATTGAATCATTAACACGGTCGACGGATAGCGATGGTGACGAAACCGTTTCCACGACAACAGCACAAGTTGATAGTGGATTTGAGTTAACCATTGATAGTTCATGGGATCAATCAACCGTTTATGCATCCATTGAATTAGATATCGATGAATTTATACAATTTGATGATTTTGATGCTGGCAATAATGACACACTATCATTACCACGAACGAGTGAACGTGAGTTACAAACACAAGTGCGTGCGCGCCCTGGAGACTCCATCCTCATTGCCGGTTTAGTACGCGAACGTGACGAATATGATGAATCTGGTCTTGGAATTAATTCACCATCAATTCCTACAGGAAAAACAGGAATAACAAGCAACACAGAGCTGGTTATTTTAATGCGCCCTCGTGTCATACGTTATATAACCCAGGAAGAACTTGCCCGAGAAAAACAGAAACCTATATTGCCTGCCAAAAAAGAATTTAGTTTAGATCCTTTACCAAAAGGTAAAAAAGAATTTGATATCGATACACTTCTTAATCCAGCAATGGCAATTACACCAATGGAGGAAAAATAGTAATTTAATGCGATATATTCTTTTTCTATTTTTATTTGTGATCACCTCATCACCAGCAATGGCAAATAAGGCATTTGCACAATCCGCATTTGGTGATCCTTCTGAACAACGTGTTGATGGTGGTGGTGGATTAACTGCAGTTGAGGCCACGATTGATGGTGGTGAAATCCCACTAGGATCAACAGGACAAGTCATCGTTCGCTTTCGTAATGAAGGCGGTCGTCCTGTCGAGTTCAGAGGTATCAATTTATATCCCTCTTCAACGATTTCTGCCGATGTTGGAATTGATCAATGTTCACAAGAACCATTAGCCAGTGGCGCAGAATGTGCTTTAATTGTTTCAACAAAAGGGTTGCAACCTGGAGGATGGAGAGTAGAAATGCTTATTCGCCATACAGGACCTAGCCGTCTTGTGACAGCTCGTATCAATGGGTCTGTCGCTGCAGGAGATGAAACGGTTAATCTTATTCAAGATATAGAGGTCTTACCTTCTCCTGTTAATTTTGGCACACTAGAAGATAGTCGTCCTATCATTAGATCGTTAACCGTACGTAATATTACTGCAAATGAAATTAATATTAACGACATGTACATCGATGCCCCCAGTCAATCTGGATATGAATTAAGAACTGATTGTAAAACGTTAAATTCTGGTCAGGCGTGTATCGCGTCTATTTTATGGTCACCTTCCATTGAGGGGCCTTCTAGTGGATTTCTTGTATTAGAGCATGATGGAGCATCCGCAGTTACAAACATCCCACTCTCAGGAACATTCGAACCTGGTCAAGCAGAGCAAGCCGAAATTTTTCCAAATTCCCAACCAGGTAAAGGTGTTCTTGTCTCGAGTGAAACAGAAATTGATTTTGGCTCCGATATTAACGCACAATCGGCTATCACTGTTAGTTTAGTCAATGTTGGTGATGCTGATATAGAATTGAAAAAAATTCAATTGGCTGGTTCTGAAAATGGTCTAAAATTACTCAAAAATGGATGTGATGATGGTATTAGCCTATCACCAACAGAGGCGTGCCCTTTAACAGTTAGCTGGGCACCAACACGTGTCGGCGGTGTCATTGACGATATCAAAATTCTTCATGATGGTGCCCGAGGTATCTTAGTTTTACCTATTCGAGGAACAGCAACTGCAGCTATCAGTGTTGATTCAAAACCTATTATTATTACACAAGATAGCATCACCATTCAGGACGGTGTAGGAAATGAAAAGCCTGATCTATCAAATAAAGAAACTACATCGAGGCCTGTTCTTGATGGGTACGTTGTTACATCTCACTCTAATAAACATGCTATTATTAAAGGCCCTGTAGGAAGCCGTATTGTTGCAGATGGCAAAACAACTCTCATTGGTGGTTATGAATGGAAAGTTGATATTACGGATATTGGTGTTCGTTTAACAAGCGGTGCAAACATTGTTTTACTTGTTTTTGATAGATCTTTGTCAAACATAACAAGCTCTGAGACATCGGAATAAAAATTATGGCAGAAACAGAGAAATCATTCATAAAAAAACGTGCTGCCGAAGGGCGTGAGCGTTATCTCGATATGGTTCAGCGTGAAAGAGCCTTACTTTTACGCCAAGGTATTAATCGTTCTGCCGAACAACTTTTAGATTCAGCTGGTGCAGTATCTGTTACAGATGTTGACGATGATGATGACGACAACATAAAGGATACTGCAACAGGAGATCAATTAAGATCCATTATACCTGTTCAAACATGGCTTCCACTTAGTATTCATTTAATAGGTCTGGAAAAAGGTCTTCTAAAACTAGCGCCATTAGTTGAATTGAACCAAAAACAAAAAGATTCTTTAATGGCGACGGTTAATCGTGCCGGATTGCGTGTTAGTGAGATACAAACAGAGATTTGGGATCGTGCAGAATTATTAGAAACGCTCAGAAATGTTCATGATTTATCTGCAGATCGTGCGGAAAAAACCTTATCCGAATGGATTGGGGATGTTGACAATGGTCTTTTATTAAATCAATTTATGCGTGATATGTTGGCCGAATCGTTACAACAACGTGCATCTGATATTCACATCATTCAAGATAATGCGCCAGATGCACCAAATTGGATTCGTTACCGTATTGATGGTGATTTAATACCGGTCCATTTATTACCTGGGGACGCAATGTCACGTTTAACAACGTTAATCAAACGTGAGGCTGGTATGAACTTTGGTGATAGAATGACACCAAAAGATGGTCGTTTCGCATTTCAATGGCAAGGACGTGGTGTTGATGTGCGTGTGGCCGCGGCGGGCCATTCACAAGATGGTGAAAAACTAACATTGCGTTTACTTGATCGCGCTGCATTAAAAGGATTTGATGATTTATTTCGTCGTCATGCGGATGTTGGACATTATTTGGAAAAAATGCTTTCCCCTGAAATCAAGGGTGGTGGTGGATTAATTTTATTATCCGGCCCGACTGGTTCTGGTAAAACGACTACTCTTTATGCCTGTGTTCAACAAATTGATCGGCGGCGGCGTCATGTATTAACCATTGAAGATCCAATTGAATACGAATTACGTTATGCCACACAATGGCAAATCCGCTCTGGTATGTCAGGTGGCGAATTTAGTGATATGATTCGCGCCGCAATGCGTCATGATCCAGATTATATTGTGATTGGTGAAATGCGGGATATGGACACGGTTGAAACCTCATTACGGGCCGCCGAATCTGGACATACTGTTATTTCAACAATTCATGCCGATACTGCGCTTCAAACATTTGAACGTTTGCGTTCTTTGATGCCTGCTGAACGTGAAAGATCCTCAACATATACGTTAGCACAACAGGTGCGTTGTATTTTAAATCAACGTTTGATTAAAATGCTTTGCCAAGGGTGTGCACATGAAATTCCTCTTCACGAAATTGTTGATGGGGGTGAAGTTCAGTCACTAGATGTTGATAAAGATACAAAAGTGCGTAAACATAATACCGCTGGTTGTGACCTGTGTGGACGTAGTGGATTTATGGGTCGAACACTTCTCCTAGATGCTTTACTCATCACTTCTCCTGTAAACGAGCGTGATGGAATTTACGATGCTTTAATGGGTAATGTGAATAATATTACACATGAAAAAGGTGTTATATTTCATTCTCGAAAAGAAGGCATCATTGAATTGATGACATCTGGACTTGTTGATCCTCGCGTTGCGTTACTCCATGTGGAGGATTAATGCATGAAACAATGGCTCGCCGAAATTGCATCCGAAACAACATCAGGACCCAAACGTTCTAAAGAAACATTTTTCTTACCTACACCTAATGATGTGCGTCGTGAAGTTACAAAACGGGGTGCCTACGTTTTATGGATACGAGAATACAGCCGCTCACCGTTGGAACGGTTGTTAGCTAGATCTAGTTGGTGGCAAATACAATTACTTCGTGGGATTTTATTTCGATCCTCTGCAACATCTCCTGGTGTTGCCCTTTGGAAAATCATTGAAGTTGAAACAAACCCGATGCGCCAAAATATTCTAGCGCCAGCACGTGAAGCTCTATCACAAGGTTTGGGTGTTATTGATGCATTAAAAACGTTGCGTATTTTCGAACAATCAACGATTGCAATTTTGGCAGCATCTGAAAAAGCCAACAAATTACGTGATGGTATTCCCCACGCTATTGAAACAATAACACAAAAGAAAAAACACACACGTGCCATGGGGGGAACAATGGCATGGCTAGGTTTTGACGTGTTTACAATTACCCAGTCCCTGTTTTGGGGTAAAGATCTTGTTCTAAAGTGGTTTCATGATAACAAACCAACGGATCCCGTAAAATTAGAAGAATTTAACCAGGTTGTTGGAAATTTAGAACTTCTTTGGAATGTTTTAATTGCCTCAGCAATGGGATCTGGTTTTTTTCTTGTGTGGTGTATCATTTCATTTTTCTATAATCGTGGAAAAAAAGATTGGCCAACGGCTCGCGCAGTCCGTGCAATTCCCTTAATTGGTGCCTATTTGCGTGATTTAGGTTTCGCCGATTCTATGTCAGTTTGTGCCCGCATGGTTCGTGGTCGTGTGCCTATTGCGGATGCATTACAACAAGCATCAGAATCAACCAATATTCCTGAAATTGCAACATATTGGGAAGAAGCTCACGAAAATTTGGGACGAGGTGTATCGTTAGGACAAGCATTGGACCGTGACCCATTAACCAAGAATGAACGGATGGAACTTGCCGGCCTGTCTGATTTAACACAACTTGCAACGATTATGGACGCAATTTCAGAAATGCGTGCACAAGCAGGAAAAACAAAACATTCATTAATCGTCTGGATGGCTTTTGCCATTACAGGTTTATATCTTGTGATTGCATTTGGTAGTGCGATTTTTGGTCTTACGGTGATGAATATGAGTATGGAAAGCATGATGGGCGGATTGATGGGAGGCGCATTGTAGTATGAGTGAAGACAAAAAAGAACCAACGGAAAATCAAAAAAAATCAAAAGGTGTAAAGACATCGACGATGAGTCGTATCGCAGGAGATGCTGGATTGATGCGTAAATTTTATAAACCTGCCCTGCCCGATGAAATTGTGGGAGGATCATTACCCCATATTGCGGGGACGGAAGAAGAGAGTGTATGGAATGCAGCAGTACAGGCCTGTGGAACAGAACGAATTCACTTTACTTACACAATAGAAGATGGAAAATGTTGGTATCTTGCAACCCCATCATCGACACTTGCATCATACCCTAACAGTTGGTGTCCACTGGCATCCGCGTTACCGGGAAACAGCGAGTATTGGGACCGTGAAACAGTTTACATTTATGAAAAAGATGGGCAGGCATCAGCATTAAGATGGGATCAAGAATCAGACCGCATGCAAATATTTTTAGGGGCGTCACGAACAATTTTACCAAAAGTTCAATCCATGGATGCTAATTTTGTAACAATTAATCCTGAAACTGCGGATATTGTTCTGTGGAATAATTTGGAATTAAAAACAGATATGTTAACGCGTGCAGCAGGAAAAATTATGGTTTTATCTGGTGCTTTTGTTGGAATACTTGCTGCAATTTACATTATGGTCATGTTTGCATATGCAAATTTAATTCAACCGCAGTTAGATAAAACAAAATCAGACACAGAATTAGCATCAATGCAACTTTTGAATGATGCCGCAAAATCACTAGAAAATGATACGATTCGTCATATCATCAGAATTCAAGAACTGTTAGACACGTTATTACAAATTCAAGGCACATTAGTAAAATACACTGTCACTGGAAAAACTGTGGAATGGGAGGCATTAGTCCCCAAAACATTTGCAGCAAATGATAACCCTTTACTTCGTGGTGCACGCCCTATGGGTAACAAGTTAGAACCCGATGGACGTGTTCGTATTAAAGGATCTCAATAAAATGAACAAAAAACATCTAAAATTTTATCTATATTCAATTCAAAATTTAATTCTCTTTAATGTGAATCGTGTAGTCTGATACTAGGGATAATGTAAATTATGAGCAATTTTGATTTCAAACAACTGAATGCAACTATCAATAAGTATCTTTCACCACAAGGTATGAACGATATGAATTTGTTTTTAGAACAAATGCCAATGCGTGCGGGATACGGTGTTTTAATCGCAGGTGGTGTTGTTTGGTTAATCGCAGGGTTAGCTGTTGTCTATGCAACGACAGTTGCAAAAGATGTTGCTGGAATTCGTGCAGAACTCATAAAATCCGAAGCTTTGAAGCCTGTTGTACCAAAATTAGTTAAAACACCGGTTCCTGCTAATCAAGTAACGAGATTTGTTGAACGGGTTAATCCACTTTACAAAGATGTTACTATTAATGGTAGTGGAGGAAATATCAAAGTAGGGGCAAGTTCTGGTCGTTATTTTGGCGCGTTTAGAGAGGCAATCAATCATGCGTATAATGGTGGACAGCGATGGCGTTTGTCATTAGAATCATTATGTGTTGGTCGTGAGTGTGAGGGGGGATTCCTGCAAGGGAGTTTTTCTGTCAATACATTAAAAGTGCAAAGATAGAATTTGCATAAATGAAAGGTGGAGTGGAAACATGAAAAAAATAAATAATCAAAAAGGTAACGTATTGTTCCTTATTCTGATAGCGGTGGCCTTATTTGCTGCACTATCATATGCGGTAACGCAATCATCACGTTCGGGCGGGGATGCGTCACGTGAAACAAACATTTTGAATGCGGCACAATTGACGCAATATCCAACATCAATTCGTACAGCCGTTTTACGACTGGTCATTGATGGATATCAAGACACAAATATTTTATACAATCCTCCTACAGGCGCCGGCTTTACAGCAGCCTCTGAACCTTATGAAGTTTTTGCAACTATTGGTGGTGGCGCCATCAATCAAAACGCACCTGCAGAAGTAATGCAAATAGGTGGCGTTAATGAAACTGGAGTATGGTATATCAACATGGATTATGAAGTTCCAAACCTTGGTCGTACAAGTGTTGCTGGTGTTTCTGGAAATGAATTAATTGCATTTTTACCAGGAATTACAGAATCTGTATGTACAAGAATTAACCTTGAAGCAAACATTATAACAAACCCAACAACACCAAATCCAATTATTGGAAATGCAATGGTAGGAACGGCTGGTGCCGGTGCAGAGAAAAACATATCCCTCTTGGAACATTATACAACGGATATTCCTGCTGGTGCTTTGGGGATATTAGATACCGCAACGACAACTCCATTTGGTGATTTAGCAGGGCAACCGTTTGGTTGTTTCCAAGATAACGGTGGCGGAACACAACCATATGTTCTCTACACGGTTATCCTTGAAAGATAATACCTTAGGATAATGAATATCTTTACCTTTCAAAATTTAAATGGGGTTTCGTCTGAAAAAGGCGGAGCCCTCATTTATATTCTTATCGCCATTGCGTTATTGGCGGCATTAACGACCACATTTATCCAGCCAGGTGGCCAATCATCACGCACACAAAATGCCTTTAAATTGGCCAGCGAGTTAACATCACAATCACGTATTATCCGATCAGGTATTCAAGATTGTATCTTACGATACCCTCAAGGACACAATGCTATATCCGAAACAGGATATGTTGATCCGTATCCTCTCAATCCCGATTCTGCCGATACAGAATATGGAGCGTACGATGTAACAAATAAAAATGTATCAAACGTTCGTTGCCCAGGTGCGGCTTTTGAAATAATCTTCGGTGGATCAGGATTATTTACAAGTTATCTTCCTCCTGCACCAACATTAATGGAAGAGTGGCAGTATTTTAATGGCAGTGCAACACTATATGGTATGGCATTCAATGGTGTGTTTTACGAAGCAAAATCTGATAAATCTGACCCATTCATTGCGGAATCAATGCAAAAAGTTGATGGATTAATGTCATCATGTGAAGTTGACTATACCGTTGGTGATGGTTCAAACGGATGTGAAAATGGACATCAATGCCTCCGTTTTTGGATTATTCGTAAAGGTGGCGGACCAGCTTGTTAGAAAACTTACGTTTTTAAAATCCGTTTTCTTTATAATCCTGAATTTCTTTTTTAACTGCATCAAATGCTTGTATAGCATCTTCTAACATTTTACCTCGCTCTTCATCTGATGCATCGGGGCTATCATCTTGGATAGCTCCGCAAATATCGCCCATTATCATTGCCCCTATAGAGCGCGCAGATCCTTTTAAACTGTGTCCAATCTCTGAAAATTCAGACCAATTCTGTGTGTCGTGTGCATCCTTTAGATCAACCATTAATGGTTGGGTCATATCCGCAAACATATCCATCATTTCAATCGCCATTTCATCCAAATCACCAAGCATGTTTTCTAACTCACCTAGATCAATTTCTTTATCACTGCTCTTGTCCTTAGCACCTTTATCTTCTTCCGCTAACTCTTGTACTTCTTGTGGTAACGCCTCAGGCAACAAACCCCATCGCATCATAAGGCGACGCACTTGTGCAAGTGACACAGGTTTCAGCAAACATTCATCAAAGCCAAGCTCCATATATGTTTGACGTTGTGCCATTTGAACGTCCGCCGTTAACACAATAACAGGGAAGTGTTCACCTTCTTTTTCTTTTGTCCGAATTGCATTAATAACCTGATATCCATCCATTTCTGGCATATGGAGATCCGAAAATAAAATACCATAGTTTCCTGTTTCTAATGCTTCCATTGCCAAGCGTCCATTCTCAACAAAGTCGGCTTCTATTCCTAATTTACGCAATTGTTGATCCAAAATTTGACGAACAGCATCGGTATCTTCAGCGATCAATATTTTTTGTGGTCCATCCAATTTTTGTTGTGAAATTTGTTTGGAAACACTTTGTACTGTCTCCCCCAAACCCGCACGCGACGCCGGTTTAACAAGATGCGTTGCACCAAGCGAGCGCAGAGCATTTTGAATCGAATAATCGTCATGCACCGTGTACATCAGTAATCCACAATATGGACGAATTTCATTGATTTCCCGAATAAGGTTTAAACCATAACCATCTGGTAAATTGTGATCGACAACAGCCACATCAAATGGGCGGCGTTTAATAAGGTTTTGTCCCTCTTCATATGTTTTACAAGCCTCCACTTCTGCCCCCATGGAGCGCAAAGAATTTGTTATTTCAACAACGGCCTTTGGATGATCTTCGACAACCATAATCGCCATACCATCAAGTGATGGTAACTCAATTGTCGATTCCCCTTCTGTATCAACCTCGGTAACTGGAATTTCAACCCAAAATGTTGAACCCATTCCTGTTTTAGAATACACGCCAATTTCACCATTCATCAACCCAACCAATTTTTTACAAATGGAAAGTCCTAATCCAGTTCCACCATATTGGCGCGTGGTTGAATTGTCCGCTTGCATAAACGGTTGAAACAAACGGTCACACGCCTCTTGACTCATCCCTATACCAGTATCGATGACTTCCAGGCGAAGCCCAAGTTGACCATCAGGAATCTCTATTTTCTCACAGTCTTGTGAAATATGAAGTGTAATGCTTCCCTCTTTTGTGAATTTAAGCGCGTTCCCCATCAAGTTAATTAAAATTTGGCGCAAACGTTTTGGATCACCTGTTACAACAAACGGAACGTCTTGTTTTATATCAGTGAGAAGTTCAACCGTATCTCCAAATTTTTTAACTTCTAGGGCTTCAATAACCCCATAAGATAATGTTCGAACAGGAACCTCAAACAAATCTAAATCCATTTTATCTGCATCTAATTTAGCCAGATCCAAAACATCATCCAAAATTTCAAGCAAGTCCGATGCTGATGATCTCGCCGTACCCACCATATCCAATATTTTTTGCTCTGGTTTTTCTTCGGCAATTAACTCTAAAAAACCAAAAACAGATTGCATCGGTGTTCTAATCTCATGACTCATTGTTGCCAATAAATTTGATTTCATCTCTGCCGCTTGTTCCATGGCTTGCAATGATAAAGCGCTTTGTTTTTCCGATGCTACAATCGCGGTAATATCATTAACCCACAATGCACGATACGAAATCGATTTATGTGTCATTTCTTCGACATGAATACGTACCCAGCGTGGTTGAGCGCCCTCTCTTACAATTTCAAAATCATAATCAAAGCTACGCTGTGTTTGTGTTGCGATAAACTGCAATGCGTTTCCAGGTAAATATTCTGTAATAGGATCGCCACGGTTGGCAATACCATAATGCCCCATCATGGGGGCAAAGGCATAATTTAAATATTCAATTTCATGTGTTGTGCTATTTAAAAGGCAAAAACCAAATGGTGCGGAATCAACCGCCTCAATTAATGCTTGTGGGAATTCATTACTAGCCATGATGACAAGTTTATCTTATGTTATGGCAGAAACAAACAGGAAAGAAATATCATGGGTTATAAAATTGCAATTGTTGGTGCTACAGGTGTTATTGGGAATGAAATTATGCATGTGTTGGCGGAACAAGATAATTTTGAAATTGATACACTTGCCGCATTAACATCTAAAAAACAATCTGGACGTGAGATGTCGTTTGGTGAACGTGATGTACAAACACAAGATTTTAGTGCTTTTGATTTTTCATCAACGGATATTGTGTTTTATACGACAGAATATAAAGCGTCAAAAGACGATATTACCAAAATATTGAAGGCCGGCGTAAAGGTTATTGACTGTACTGGTATGACTTTATTTGATGAAGAAAAAGACGGTTTAGCATCCCTACCATCCGCGCGTGGTCAACAATTGGTATCGGCATTAAAGCCATTATTGAAATATACAAAAATAAAACGCGTGTGTGTGTCTACGTTTCGAAGCGACATCAGGTGAAGGTAAGGATGGAATGGATGAATTATTCAATCAATCACGCAAATTTTTTGTAACGGATGGTTTGGAAAATGTTGTTTTTAATAAACAAATTGTCTTTAACACAATTCCGCAAATTGGCGATTTTATGGATGATGGGAAAACGCAATCTGAATGGTCACTGTCCGCTGAAGTTAAAAAATTGTTAGACAAGGATATTAAAATTACGGCAACATGTGTACAGGTCCCTGTATTTATTGGCCATGGAATAAGTGTGAATGTTGAATTTGAAGGCGATATAGATGCAAAAATTGCAATGGATTTATGGCGTTCGGACCACGATATAACCGTTATTGACCGTGCTAGCGAAATGGAATTTGTAACACCTGTCGAAATAGCAGGTGAAGACAGTGTATTTATCAGCCGTATTCGCGAAGATTCAACATTAGATAGCGGTTTGTCATTTTGGTGTGCTGCCGATAACACACGTGCAACAACGGCGATACGTGCGGTGAATATGGCACAAAATATACTTGCCTCATAATAGCCATGTAAAATAGGTAATCTATATTTATAGACAATCACGAATGAAGAAAGGTTTATAAATATGAAACGTCGTCAATTTATGTTTGCAGGTGTGGCTATGGGATCGGTGGCGTTATTATCATCGAAAGGTTTTGCTATGTTTGGATTAACAAAAAATAATGATCAAGATAGTAAATTTCCGTTTCAACTGAATACAGATGAATGGAAAGAACACTTAACAAAACAGCAATATGCCGTTTTACGTGATCATGCCACGGAACGTTCGGGATCATCACCATTAGACAAAATTTATGATAAGGGCGTTTATCATTGTGCAGGATGCGACCAAAAATTATTTAGTTCAGAACATAAATTTGATAGTGGGACAGGATGGCCATCATTTTATCAACCGCTTGATGGTGTCGAAAGCAAATTAATCGGCACACAAGAAGATAATAAATTATGGATGAAACGAACCGAGGTTCATTGTACAAATTGCGGTGGTCATCAAGGGCATGTGTTTCCCGATGGGCCAAAACCAACGGGATTGCGTTATTGTATTAATGGCGTAGCGATGAAATTTAAACCTGCGGTTTAGAACAAGGGAGTTACCCTTGTTTCATTTCGCGTGTTTTTTCTTTTGATGCAAAATCGGCGATAACTGTTTCACCATCAATCATGCGTTGGCCAATACCAACCATTGGATTCACACCCTTTGGTAGGTAAATGTCGGCGCGGCTTCCGAAACGGATAATACCAAAACGTTTCTGCCGTATCATATTCTTTACCAGAATCGGCATCACATAAAATACGACGTGCAACCCATCCAGCAATTTGAACAACGGCCATTTCGTGTGTTTTACCCTTGTATTCTGTTTCAAATAAAATTGCGGCACGTTCATTTTCTTCACTCGCTTTATCAAATGCGGCATTTACAAATGCGCCTTCTTTATATTCTTTTTGAATAACCTTACCCTTGATTGGAAAACGATTCACATGAACATCAAAAACGTTCAAGAAGATACTGACACGTGTAAATGTGTTATCTGAATTTTCTGCCTTATCCAATTCTTTAGGCAACGATACATTCGGTGTAATGTGTGAAACATGCCCACACGCAGGTGAAATAACCAGCCCATCCCGTGTTGGTGTTGTACGGATTGGGTCACGGAAAAAATAGAAACACCATACAGTGATGAATAATCCGGCAAGGCCTAATACACTAGATAACAAAGATAATAAAATAGTTGCAAACGCAAATCCTACAATGAATGGCCACCCTGCAGGATGAATTGGTGGGATAAGGGTGTCTTGTACTTTTTTAAGGCTAGCAATAAAATCAGCGTTCATAATCTCGTTATCTTCTGTTGTTGTATATAGATTAGAGTAATACTATACTTTGTAGCATGAAATCAATCGCTTCTCTTACTATTTTATTGATGCTCTTTTTCGTTCCTGTCTTTGCAGATGATACACAAAAGGGATATTGCCCCAATGCGGAAACAACATCTGATCTTGTGTCATGTATTGGGCACCGACTGACGATTGAAAACAATCATATGAATGATGTTTATAAAGCGTTAGAAAAACATCATGCTGAAAATACAAAATATCTCTCTGATTTGAACACACGACAAGACGAATGGATATCTTTTAAAGATGAAAAATGTGCATTTGAAGCGAATGTGTACGCTGGTGAATCATTAGAAAACGTTCAAAAATTGTCTTGTCAGGCACGAATGACGTCCACTCATACAGAACACCTAAAGGCACTACTTCATGATGTTGATATTCCTGAATTTTCATCACCACCGCGTTGGGTAAATGTTTTACGAGCAGATTATACTGATATTTTTTGGCGTTTAGCATCTGCAAAATTAATTGATGTTGATTGTGACGGACATAAGGAACATTTAGTGCAAGGATTAAAGAAAACAAATGATCAATATGAAATGATTCTATCCATTTCAGATAGCAAGAAGACAGGTCGACCTGTAGTAACCATTATTAATTTTGATGATCAAAAAGATTGCCAAATCAATGATAATTACGAAATTCAACATCTTCCCGAGCCAAAACCAAAAAATGATGTTTTACAATGTGTGCAACAAGTGCATATTAACACTGAAAATTGTGGTCCGTTTGTTCTATTCAAAAAAGACAACGAATATCGTTTAAAAAAGAAAGAAAAAAATGTCAAAAATTAAATCACTTTGTGTCTATTGCGGTTCTTCTATCAACGTTGACGAGGACTTTAAAACATTAGCCCATGATATGGGTAAAATTTTAGCCGAAAACAATATTCGCCTTGTTTATGGTGGTGGTAAAGCCGGATTAATGGGGATTATTGCCGACAGTGTTATGACCCATGGCGGCGAAGTAACAGGAATCATCCCATCGCATATTTCCGATCGTGAAATTCAACATAAAGGATTAACTGAGTTACATATCGTAGATTCAATGCATGTCCGAAAGCAAATGATGGTCGATCATTCTGACGCCTTTCTTGTTTTACCGGGTGGTGTTGGCACACTAGACGAAACATGTGAAATTATGACATGGCGCCAATTAGGTATCCACGATAAACCTATCGTTGTTGCGGATATTAAAAATTATTGGACACCCTTCATTACAATGATCGATCACATCATCGAACAAGGATTCATGCGTCCGGACGATAAAAATGTAATTTCCGTTGTTAAAACATTGGAAGAGATTTTACCCGCGATTGAAAATGCCCCAAATGAAACATTTGATCCATCATCAAAATGGATTTAATCATTTGTTAATGTAAATTTTTTAGAGTAGTTATTAAGACATGCAAGACAACTATAAGTATTCAATAACTAATGCAAAACAATTTGCAACTGAGGCCTTCTCAAGATTAGAACGAGAAGGTTTACCAGCTACTCCTGACTTGTTTGAATTGTTTTTTTCATATTACAGTGACAATAATTCAGAGGTTGTTCGTTCTATTGATATTATGGTCTCTCAAAATTTTGAGCTTACATATGATCGCTGCATTGAATTACATCGTCGCTTGCTAAACTCTGATCGATCACAAGAAACATTAGCCAAAGCTGAAACTATTGTTGGCAGTACTTTGGCCGATGTTGATGGCATGGTGAACGATGTAAAATCGTCAAACGAAGATTTTTCTGGTTCCATGGACAAAATAAACAAAGATGTTTCATCCTCGGTTGAACCTGAAGAATTGAAAAATTTATTATCTGACATGATGTCTGAGACACAAAAAATGATGTCCGAAAATCAAGCCTTAGAACAAAAATTAGAAAAATCTGCTACGACAATGCAGACACTAAAAAAAGAAATGAAAGAAGTTCGCGAAGAAGCATATACTGATGCCTTAACTGGATTGGCGAATCGTAAAAAATTTGATTTAGAAGTTGTCCGCCTTGTTTCAGAATCTCGTGATAAAAGTGAACCCCTATCTGTTATTTTTATGGATATAGATCACTTTAAATCGTTTAATGATGCCTATGGGCACCAAGTTGGGGATCAAGTTTTAAGACTTGTGGCAAGATGCCTTAATGACAGCCTCAAAGGTCGCGATTTTGCCTGTCGCTATGGCGGTGAAGAATTTATCGTTATGTTGCCGGAAACCGATATACACGGTGCCGAAAAAATAGCAAATATATTGCGTGAAACTATAAAGTCAAAAGAAATACGCAATCGTGCTACTGGTGAAACACTAACTCGTGTATCAATATCTGGTGGTGTTGCACTCCTCAACAATGACGAAGATCCAAAAGAATGGATAGAGAGATCAGATAAGGCGCTATACCAGGCAAAACGTAAAGGTCGCGACCGTATCGAAAAATCAGAATAAACTTTGAAAATAAAAAACCGCTTTAAAGCGTTTTTTTATTGATATAACGTAACATTACTTATGTTATATGTCTCCACCACCCATTAGCATTAATAGAGTAAATTGGTTTGTAACGATCTACGCTTGCAACCTGTGATGCTTTTTTGATTTGGTTATCTAATAACATGGGTCCATTATCCGTATAAACGATTAAAACCGCGTGTGGGATGTTTTTAATTTTATCTTGCACGATTGCCAATCTCATTTGGCTCTCCAATACACCTAATTCTTTTAACATTGCATATTTAGCAATCGCAAAATCTTCACAATCTCCACCACGTGCAAAAAATTCAGCTGGGGTTGCCCAATAATCTGATTTACCAAAATTATTTTTATCTTCAATATACCGCGTCTTGTTCACATACTCGTTTACCGCCGCGACTTTTGCCGATAATGGCATGTTTTTAAATTGTTCCGTTTGTGAATTATTAAAAGAAACATTTTCTAATTTCCCAAGAATACCTGTCCATTTTTTAAAAGCGCTAATATCACGTGATACAATCTCGCGTGTGCCAAACAGTTTTTGACTTACGTATGGTTTTATATTCTGGGTCGTACGTCCACCGCCATACGATACCTTGTGCACCATGGATGTTTGTGTAAATTGTGATTTTGCTCCATATGGTGACGCTTTTGCTGCACTCCCCATACCAAATGATGACAATCCAATAACAATTGTAAATGTCGCCGCAATAGCGCGGTATGCCGCTTGCTCAAATAAGGTTGAGCGAACCTGCCCCATTGTTACAAAATTAAGATCACGTACAACATGACCAATATTTTGACCCGTTTCCTTTTGTGTGTTTAACGCAATGCGTAATTGTTCTGGTGTTAATTTACCCCGTTGAACCAACAATTCACCCAAACGATTACGTTCAAAACGCGCACGAATGGCTGATATAAAACTTTTATTATTTTTTTCGGTCATTATCCCTTTAAACCCCTAAAATATATATCTTTCTAATAGATATAGTTTCCCACATATTGTTTAAGAATATATGAAAGAATTTAGGAGTTTCCTAAGAATAGATAAAATTCAAACTAATTGATTAAATACTGGGATCCCAAAGGTTTGATATCCATTTTGCAGGACGCATCATACGTTTTTTACCATTATGTTTCACCCATTTACCAATCGCGGCATCCGTCGGCTTTGGTGGGCCATGGAACACAAGAATTTTACAATGGTTAGGCATTTTAGGCGTTAATATCCCCCGCAATAAGCGTGATGGCATACAATGTATTTTAAAGCTTTTACACCACGCCTCTGGCCACCAATGTACATCTTGTGTTTTGGCAACCGTCCTTGTTAAGTACATTTGCTCATTATCATGCTCGTTATAAACATCTTCATAACGATTCTCGAAACCTTCAAAAATATGATGCATATTTTCTAATTCGTAACGGTAAACAGACGAATTACCAATGCCTCGACCCTTTTGTGTCCAATTTTCAATGATACAAAATTCGCCTTCATCATGCGTCCATAAATCATCAATATTGTCAGTAATAATCATATCGACATCAAAAAACATAACCGTACCTGAAATATTATAGGGTTCTTTGGTTAATACCGGTGAAAATGACGAAATTTTACGCCATCCAGACATAAATTTTGCATCACCCAATTTAATATCAGGTAACGGTAATGCCTCAATCGCCGGATTGAGTTCTGATCCATCATCCGTCAGACAAATAAAGCGAAAATCACCTGTGATGTTATTTTTAACACCATTAAAAAGCTGGTTAACAAAGTCGGCACCATATTGTGTGCCCCATTTCATGCAAATAATTGTTTTCATTTATTGTTTATAGTATATCTGTTTTACAAGAAAAAGGAATTTATCACATATGTCACTGCCAAAAGGTCATCCAAAAATTACGCAAGAAAAAATTGGTGTTCTGATTTTAAATTTAGGAACACCCGATGACACTGATTATCTTTCGATGCGCCGCTATTTAAGCGAGTTTTTAAGCGATAAGCGCGTTATTGATTACCCCAAATGGTTTTGGCAACCGTTGTTGCAAGGAATCATTTTAACGTCACGCCCATTTCGATCTGGTGCCGCGTATAAATCAATTTGGAATAACGATAAAAATGAATCACCCCTAAAAACCTACACACGAGCATTAACCGATAAAATTCAGAAACGTTTTGGTAAAAAAGAGGTGATTTTTGAATGGGGTATGCGATACGGAAATCCATCAACAGAGGCAGGCATTAAAAGCTTAACCGAGCAAGGATGTCGTAAAATTTTGTTTTTCTCTTTATACCCACAATATAGCGCACCAACAATGGCAACGGCATATGATAAGGCTTTTGACACACTCAAAGCAATGAATTGGCAACCATCAATTCGAACATCCGCGCCCTATCACGATGATGACATGTATATCGAAGTATTGGCAGAATCAATTACAAAACATTTAAAAAAAACAAAATCAAACCCAGAGGTTATTTTGGCGTCATTCCATGGTGTTCCCAAAAGATATCTGATGGAAGGGGATCCATATCATTGTATGTGTATAAAAACAGCACGCCTGGTTCGTGAAAAATTGGGATGGGATGAAGAAAAATGGCACACCTGTTTCCAATCACGATTTGGTCCTGAAGAATGGTTGCAACCGTACACTGATAAAACAATAGAGAAGCTAGCGCATGACGGTGTTAAGCGCATGGCTATTGTTTCTCCCGCTTTTGCATTAGATTGTTTAGAAACTTTAGAAGAATTAGCAATCGAGGGTCGTGATGAGTTCCTTAATAATGGTGGTGAAGAATACACTTATATTCCTTGCCTCAACGATACAAAACCACATATTGATTTCCTTGAACATCGAATTCGCCACGAATTAAGTGGTTGGATTTAAAAAATAAACCCCACTCTATTGAGCGGGGTTTTTAGTATTATAAACTTAGTCAATTTGGGAGGAGTGTCCATATCCTTCTGATATGTCAGTGGGGAAGAACATTATTAGAAACACAGACACCCCACCCAAATTGATTTTATTATGTCTTATCCGACATGTTTTAGTATTTTTTCCTCTACATTGTCAAGCTTTGCATTGTTATGTACATTTTCTGCTATACGTTGTCTTTCATCATCCAAATAACGAATAGCCGCCATAAGATCATCATGTGACATTTTTTTGACATTCTCTTTAAATGCCTTCTCTTCTGTCATTAATACTGCTTCGTTCATTTGTTTTAGTCCCCATTAATGCTTGTCTATAAATGTTATACATCTTTTCATAATACCTTGTCAACAATTTTTTTATAAAAAGTAAAAGTATGTTGACTTTTTCTATCAATTTAGTTAATAAAGAGTTAATAAATAATAAGAAATAGCGGATACACACAATAATAATGCTAACAGATGGAAAACAAATAGCGGCGGCACGCCAATTACTAGGATGGTCACAGGCTGACCTTGCAGATAAGGCTGGTGTGTCTAAACCATCAATCATTCGTATGGAAAAAGACCTATATAGTGTGAAAGATGATAGCCGTCGTTCTGTGGAAATAGCATTCACTCAAGACGACGTAGAATTCATCGATGGTGGCGTAAGACAAATAAACAAAGTTGTAAATGTATATGAAGGTGATGATTGTTATATTCGTTTAATGGATGATGCCTTTATTGAATTAGCAGACACTAAAGGTGAAATATTATTCAGCTCCTCTGATGAGCGCCGTTCACCTGAAATTATTATAAAGAAATTTAATACTATGCGTGCCTTAGGTATCACCATGAGATCATTAATAAAGTCTGGTGATACATATGTCATGGGTGAATTAGATGAATATCGATGGATGGATGATGATCTGTTTGTTGATGGTGATGTTAAGGTTATTTTTAGCGATAAAGTTGCATACCTCATGTCATGGAGAGGTATTCCACGTGTAGTAATCATACAAGATAAAAATATCGCCGAAGAAAATAAGCGTTTCTTTGAGTATGTTTGGAGCAAATCCAAAAAACCACAGCACACAACATCTGAAGTGAGGTATCAAAATGGTTAAACTAAAACCTAAAAATCTTCGCTACTATAACAATATTAGAAAATGTTGCTTAGGTGTAAGCTTGCATAGCCACAACCATACAGGTGAAAAACTTGCGACAATTATCGATTATATAAATGATAATTTTGAAACTTGTTTAATAGATTTATCAGATACTCTATATGCATATCACTATATGTCCACAGAAGGATTAAGTCGTGCAGAAGCACATTGCGTGGCCTCTGCTGAAGGTGATAAATGGCTCGCTAACAATGCCGACATTATACAAAAATTAAAAATACCATACGAAATTGTCCGTTGGGACACATGGTTAAATCATATTGATTTTAAAGATTTAAAAAATGAATATTTTGAATTATTCGATAACAAT
>CALSUG010000007.1 GCA_943789475.1 uncultured Alphaproteobacteria bacterium | reverse complement strand
GGCGATATGGACTTTAAAGTTGCTGGCACAGAGGCCGGCATCACTGCGTTGCAGATGGATATCAAAATCACATCAATCACAATGGCGATTATGGCAGAAGCAGTTGCACAAGCAAAAGACGGTCGTATTCACATCCTTGGTGAAATGGCAAAGGCAATGACGGGCGCACGTGCGGACGTTAATGACAACGCACCAAAAATCACAACATTGAAAATCAACCCTGATAAAATCCGTGAAGTTATCGGTACAGGTGGTAAGGTTATCCGTGAAATTTGTGAAGTATCTGGCGCAAAAGTTGACCTTGATGATGATGGTACGGTTAAAGTTGCGGCGGTTAACACTGAATCAGCTGACATCGCGATCAACATGATTAAAGCAATCACAGACGAGCCAGAAGTTGGTACAATCTATGACGGTAAAGTTGTTAAAATCATGGACTTTGGTGCTTTTGTTAACTTTATGGGTGCAAAAGACGGCCTTGTTCACATTTCAGAATTGAAAAATGAACGCGTTGAAACTGTATCTGACGTTGTTGCCGAAGGTGACGAAGTTAAGGTTAAATTGATTGGCCTTGATAACCGCGGAAAATTGAAATTGTCAATGAAACGTGTTGATCAGGAAACTGGCGCAGATCTTGAAACTGAATCTCAAGAAGACGCAGCGTAACATTTATATAAAGGTCTTAGAGATAAAATCTAAGACCTTTAATACTTCGTAGCATTATGAACAGAAACAAGTTTTATAACAAATGCTGGTCATTACCTCTTTTAGCAGTAATGGGTTTGTTTTTTTATCAAATTTTTATCGGTGAATTCATTGTCCTCAAAAAGAGATGGCACGATGAAGGCCTCTATTTAACATTAGGGTTTATGGGGGGTATCCTTTTATTTTTTTATTTGAGTACTAAAACAGCTAATCCAGTAGAGCAATACAGATCTAAAGTACGATCCAGACTACGATCTCCCCACAAATCTATAATTCTAAAATATTTAGGTTATCCCTTTATGCTATTATTAGTGTTTTCGATGAGTTACATGTCCCTTGTAGAAACTATACCTACACTTTACACATCACAATTTGGGAAACCATACTCTTCATCTATCACTATTTTAAATAAAGATGACATTAGATATGGAAGAAAAATTTGCCCTGGTCGATACAAAGTTAGCTCTCCTGAATTTCAACATAACAGTTGGTTAAATGTTTTTTGCATTCATCGTGACAGTAAAGACTTACTACCCTTCCCTGGAATAATAAACGTTAGAGGTCATGAAACTTATTTTGGCCGAACAATTGAAGAGTTTGATATAGAAACCACAAAATATTCAAATGATGAGTTTAAAAAATTAGAAAATGATATCTACAACTATTGGAACACGCCTTAATTAAGATTCCTCCGCCACGCGCGGGGATTTTTTATTGTTTTATTAATTATTCGCGCCTATAATTACATAATGAAATTAAAATCTATAGCTAAAGGTTTTGCTGTTGCCGCATTCACCACAGCGACACTAGGTTTGGGAGTCGTCGCGAGTCTAAAGAAGAATGATATCGCCATTGACACCTCACAAGAACAGCAAGCTATCGATTTTCACAGCATCCCTGCTCAAGATGTTATGATTGCAATGTATGCCAGCTATTTTTCCGGCACAGATAAAGATACAGGTGAATTTAAATTAGAATCCAGAGCCGAAAACACATTCCGCATGAACGATGCCTTAACAGATAATTTTGCAAAAGAAGACTCCCCCTGGATTATGCTTGATAGCTTGTCTGATGGACGAAATAACTCAAACACAGGCGACAATATAGGAGGGGCACATTTGATCGCCGCGTATCACAAAGATACAAAACAAGTCATTATTACAATGCCTGGCATGGAATATGATTATAGCCCCTCAGACACTTTGAATGATGCAAAACAACTATTCACGGGCAGTTATGAGCAAACACAAGCCCTTATTGGATATACCCAATATATTGAAAATAAAATAAAAGATGGTGAATTTACAGATGGAGATGGCAATCCTCTAGAAATCGCAAATGATAAACCAATCATCGCGTCCCATTCACTAGGAAGTCGTCCAACACATATCATGAGTATTGCAGGTTATAAAACCATTATAATGGAACCACGACCAATAACAGACGCTTACACAAATAATTTGAGCCAGTTATACGAAACCACCTACGGTGATATAAAATCACAAGATCAAATTATTTCTGCCCTTGATGATAATACAATTTCAGTTCGCGCAGGCCACGCCAATGTTTGGAATAGCCCACTCATGCCATGGACAGATGTTCATAACGTTCCAAACACATATGTTTATGGAACAGGTGAATCCGCGACATTATCAGATCGGCATGTTGGAGGTGATCATGCCGCGGAAGTTTTTGCCCCCTCTATTATGAAGACTATGAATCCAGAGAGCTCTGCATCTCAAGCACCAAAGGGTAAAGATGGAATGTTTATTCAGAGAATAACTTTATAAACATCTTTCGGCAATTATGCGTTATAATTAGCCTATTCAACGCAACCCATGCGTTTGAAATTAAAAATGAAAATCCTAAGTCGTTTAAGTCGGAGTGAGTAATATCAACAGCTTAACACCCATCATTTAAACTTAACCGACTTAAATGCCACTTTTAACACATGCAAAAACACGTTATAAAATCTTATGATCAAATTACCAAAAATTATCGGGCATCGCGGTGCATGTGGTTATGCCCCCGAAAACACACTTGTTTCCATCCAAACCGCACATGATATGGGCGTTGAATGGGTGGAATTGGACGTTAAATTAACGGCCGATGATGTGCCTATCATTTGCCATGATGATAACTTGCTACGCACAACGGGTATGGACGCGGATGTCAAAGACGTCTCCTATTCCGCCATCCGCGAATTGGATGCAGGATCATGGTTTGCCGACAGTTTCGTTGGTGAACAAATCCCAACATTGGAAGATGCAGTTGAACTCATCACTGAATTGGGTATGGGATTGAACCTCGAGCTTAAACCCTGCCCTGGGCGCGAAATTGAAACGGCGCAAATTGCATTGGATCATATGACACGCATGTGGGATGACCATAATAATATTTTGGTCAGCAGTTTTTCTGAAATCGCACTCGAAAATGCGGCCGACATGTTGGGTGGGGATTGGGCGATTGGATATTTATTCAACGACACACCTGAAAATTGGAAAGATATGGCGAAACATTTGGGCGCAAGCACGATCAACATCAACGGTAATCACGATGATTTAAAACGTGAATTTATCGAAGATATCATTGATGAAGGTTACGGCATATTGGCATACACAATTAATAATCCTATGCGCGCGCGCGAACTTATCACTTGGGGCGTGGACGGTGTATTCACCGACGAACCAGACGTTATGCGCGATGAATTATATGCGTTGAATTAAAGTTTTTTTACAGTTAAGAAAGCCCCATAGGTTGTCAATATAACACCTATTATGATACCCCACAAAAAATCAGAAGTAATCATGTCCACAACAAAATTGTCATTCAAATCAATATGTTGTTCCACCTGATCATTCAAAATATATTACTCACCGACCTTTTTCATACCAACGACATTGAAACCACAATCAACAAAGTGATTTTCACCTGTTACCGCACCCGACATGTCAGATAACAAATAAACGGCTGTGCCACCTAATTCTTCCAATGACACGGCACGGCGTAATGGCGCCGTATCAACATTATGTTTGAACGTATCGCGTGCACCACCAATAACCGCACCAGCCAACGTACGCATTGGTCCCGCAGATACAGAATTAACACGAATACCATGTGTTGGGCCAAGGTCAGATGCCAAATAACGCACCGATGCCTCCAACGCCGCCTTTGCAACGCCCATAACATTATAAAATGGCATAACCTTTTGCGCGCCATAGTATGACAACGTGATCGCGGATCCACCTTCAGGCATCATTTCTTTCGCACGACGCATAACAGACGTGAATGAGAAACATGAAATATGCATTGAATTCAAAAAATTGCTCAATGATGTATCAACATAATGGCCTTTTAATTCTTCTTTATCAGAATACGCAATGGCGTGAACCAACATATCGAATTCACCCCAGTGATTTTTCAACTCTGCAAATGCTTTATCAAGGCTTTCCTCGTTTGAAACATCACAATCGATCAAAATATCGCTGTTTGTTTTTTCCGCCAATGGCTTTAGGCGTTTTAAAATTGGTTCACCAAGGTATGTATACGCGATTTCGGCACCATGTGCCTTTAATTCCTTTGCAATACCCCATGCAATTGATTTGTCATTGGCAACACCCATGATGAGTGCCTTTTTACCTTTTAACATTTCTGATTTTTGTTCAATTGTCATCGCGATTACCCTTTATACTTGCTGATCGCGAGGGTACAATTTGTACCACCGAAGCCAAAACTGTTGCTTAAAATTGTTTCGTGGTCGACATTATCAACTCTGTCTCGTGCGATTGGCAATCCAACCGCACCTCCATCCAATTCTTCAATATTAATCGATGGTGCAACAAAGTTATTTTCCATCATCAATAGAGAATAAATTGTTTCCTGAACACCCGCCGCGCCCAGAGAGTGCCCTGTCATTGATTTGGTCGCACTGATGTGTGGGTAATTGCCCTCGTCAAATACTTCACGAATGGCATCCAATTCACCAATATCACCAACAGGTGTCGATGTACCGTGTGTGTTAACGTATGTCACAGGCGTTTCAACCGTTTCCAACGCCTTTATCATGGCACGTTTTCCACCTTCACCAGATGGCGCAACCATATCATGCCCATCCGATGTCGCACCGTAACCCGTGATTTCAGCATAAATTTTTGCGCCACGTGCCTTTGCATGTTCCAGCTCTTCTAAAACAAGAACACCACCACCACCGGCAATAACAAAACCATCACGGTTTGCGTCATATGCACGCGGTGTTGTCGTTGGTTCATCATTATATTTTGATGACATTGCACCCATTGCGTCGAATAAAACAGATAACGTCCAATCCAATTCTTCACCACCACCGGCAAACATAACGTCTTGTTTACCCCATTGGATCATTTCCGCCGCATTACCGATACAATGTGCCGATGTCGCACACGCGGATGAAATTGTGTAATTTACACCTTTAATTTTAAAATTTGTTGATGCGGTTGCCGATGTCGTTGATGACATACATTTTGGAACGGCAAATGGCCCTACACGTTTTGGCCCCTTTTCACGTGTGACATCAACGGCCGCAATTTGCGCGCGTGTTGATGGACCACCCGATCCAACAATAATTCCCGTACGTTCGTTTGAAACAATGTCTTCACCAATGCCTGCATCGGCGATCGCTTGTTCCATTGATAAATGAGTATAGGCCGCGGCCTCACCCATAAAACGCATCAAACGTTTATCAACGGCTTCTGCCAGATTTATTGATGGTTTTCCATGAACTTGAGAACGAAATCCAATTTCGGCATATTCAGGTGATGCGGTGATACCGCTTTTCCCTGCTTTAAGGCTCTCAAGAACTTCTTCTTTATTATTACCGATACAAGAAACAATTCCGATTCCTGTTATCACTACGCGTCTTAAATTTGTCATTTATTTTTTCCTGCTAAAGGATTGAATTATTTTACAGCGTCATTGTCGAACAAGCCGACTTTCATGTCTGTTACTTCTGTTGTCAAAACACCGTCAACCTCGACACGACCATCGGCCACACCAAGAACAAGTTTACGGTTAATGAAACGTTTTATATCCACCGTATAGGTGACCTTTTTATTTTTTGGCAAGATTTGTTCAGTCAGTTTAACGTCCCCAACACCAATTGCGCGGCCAGAACCAGGTGCACCAGTCCACCCCATCCAAAAACCAGTCAATTGCCACAATGCATCCAGTCCAAGACACCCTGGCATTACAGGATCATTTTTAAAGTGACATTCGAAAAACCATAAGTCAGGATTAATATCAAATTCAGCAATAACCTGCCCTTTTCCGTGCGCGCCACCTGTTTCATCAATTGTAACGATACGATCGAACATCAACATTGGTGGATGTGGCAATAATGCGTTTCCTTTACCAAATAGTTCACCATTACCGCATGCGATCAATTCATCACGTGTATAGCTAGATTTTGGGGTATAAGCCATTTCCCCGTCTTTTGTGGCTCTCATTATTTCAGTCATGTTCGTATTTATAAGCAAGTTTTAATGCCTGTTCAAGGATGAAATAAATCAAAAAGAAAGTGAGTAAATACAATCAATTCGTATCTACCGTCTTCTTATCCATGACGCAAAGAGAGCATTTGTATCTCAGAAGTATCTTTAGGACGAATCGTCAGTTTACGTGACGTAAATTCGCCCCATGGAAACAACTCTCCAGGATCTTGTTTTCGTTCTGGTGATATATCAGAATGCCCCAAAACCCATTCTGGTTTTATTGGATATCGAGTATATAACCACTCTACCAAACGAACAGTTGATGCAATCTGTTCATCTGTATAAGCAATATACCCCCTTCTGTGTCCAGGGTTATAAAGTTCTATTCCAATTGAAAAGTGGTTGAACTCTTCACGACAACCAAATTGTGATTTCCCTGCATGCCATGCTCTTTTTGACGGGCACACCATGTTCGTGATTGCTCCCTCACGACATATCACGTAATGCGCACTAACCGGGTTATTATTTTCTGGTTCTGGATTTTTAAAATGTGTGATAACATCTTCTACACAGGCCATACCAGAATAATGAATAATTATAGAATCAATGATTACACCATCTGGACGGTCATTAAAGTTCGGAGATGGAACGTGCCTAATATTATCTTTCATTCACCAATCTCAAGTATGGTGCGATCTGTGATTTGGCTTTGATGATCTGTTCCAACAAATCTTTCACATCGTCAACTACATGAGATGCATTTTGAGTTTGAGCGCGGTTCGTATCTGTTAATTTCAACGTTGTATGCATATTAAACATCTTGCGTGGTGCACGCAAATTTCGTGGTGTGTCATCTATCAAAGCTACATTTGAATGATCAAAATCACCTACACTATTCCCCACTGCATTATTAAATTGTTTTAAAACATCTAATTCATCCAATACATCCGCGAAAAAACACCCGTGACCTTTGTCACGTAAATATGGATTATCAACGCTATCAATTCCCATGATGCGATCAAATAAATGGGCAATACCGTGCCCTGAAGTATAGTCACGAGCACCAAGAACCATTTCGGCATAACCTTGTGTACCATTTGTAACGGCAACGATTTTTACGCCTGATTGTTTTACCTGCTCTAAAAGATGTGGCAAATCTGGATCAATTGGAATTTTTCCTTTTTGGAAATACTGATGAACAACACCATTTTCTTTACACAAATAGTCATGATGATGAACATAAAGTCCCATTTCATCAATTTCAGGAAATTTTTCCCTAAACAGCGCAGTGGTTCGCCCGCGCTTGTGATAGGAATCAACTGCAAAATTAATCCAAAAAAAATGAGTTCCCGTTTTATCTCTTTTAACTAATGGATAGTCTATTTTTGTTTTTTGCCATTGCGGATATAATTGTCCAAAAGACACCGCCGTTGCAATGGAAAAAGCCCGCGCATACTGGGAATCATAATGGTGGATCACGTGATCTACATCTAAAATAAGGGTGTCGATTTTCCGCAGTGCGGATTGGAGTTGTACATCCATAGATATGGATCCCTATTGCTTAAATTATTATAATTATTTAAGCAACAGATTGCGCCATGGCACGAAGAATGTCAAGTTTCTTATGGAAAGATTTTATATCAATATCACTCGTCGCAGATTGAATATTTGTTTCAATTTTTGCGATCTGAGTATCAACATCAGCCTTATCAATATCATTCACATTGATGGCTTGTTCCGCCAATAATGTGCATTGTTCGACACTTACATCGGCAAAACCGCCTGAGATAAAAACACGTTCTGATACTTGCGTCATATTTTCACGGTAAATTTCGACAACGCCTGTACGAACATTCGCGATTAAAGGCATATGACCAGAAAGCACACCAAAATCACCTTCTGTCCCTGGAATAACCGCCATGATTACCCCTTCAGACATTAGTTTTTTTTCAGGAGATACGAGTTCAAATTGTATCATTTTTTATGCTTTCCAATACTTAATTTAGCAACGCTTATATTACGCTGCTTCTTTTTCCATTTTTTCAGCCTTAGCAACAGCCTGTTCAATTGAACCAACCATATAGAATGCGTTTTCTGGCAAGTGATCTAACTCACCATCAACAATCATTTTAAAGCCTTTAATTGTGTCTTCCAATTGTACAAATACACCTGGTGTACCTGTAAACACTTCCGCAACGTGGAATGGTTGAGACAGGTATTTTTGGATCTTACGCGCACGCGCAACAACAAGCTTGTCATCTTCTGACAATTCATCCATACCCAAAATCGCGATAATATCTTGCAACGCTTTATATTGTTGCAATGTTTGTTGCACACGGTTGGCAACATCATAATGCTCTTCACCAACAACCAAAGGATCCAAAATACGTGATGTTGAATCCAACGGATCAACAGCCGGATAAATACCCATTTCAGAAATCGCACGTGACAAAACAGTTGTCGCATCCAAGTGAGCAAACGTTGTCGCAGGCGCAGGGTCAGTCAAGTCATCCGCAGGAACATAAACCGCCTGAACAGATGTAATAGACCCTTTATTTGTTGATGTAATACGTTCTTGCAATGCACCCATGTCTGTTGACAATGTTGGTTGGTAACCCACCGCAGATGGAATACGACCAAGCAACGCAGACACCTCAGCACCAGCTTGTGTAAAACGGAACACGTTATCCATAAAGAATAGAACGTCTTGCCCTTGCTCATCACGGAAATATTCGGCCATTGTCAAACCAGACAATGCAACACGTGCACGCGCACCTGGAGGTTCATTCATTTGACCATAACAAAGAGCCACTTTTGACCCATCACCTTTTGTATCAATAACACCAGCATCAATCATTTCGTAGTAAAGATCGTTACCTTCACGAGTACGTTCACCAACACCAGCAAAAACAGACACACCACCGTGACCAGATGCAATATTATTAATCAATTCTTGAATTGTAACTGTTTTACCAACACCAGCACCACCAAACAGACCAATTTTACCACCTTTTGAGTATGGGCAAAGAAGGTCAACAACTTTAATACCAGTAACAAGTTGCTCTGTTGCACCCGCTTGTTCAACAAATTCAGGAGCTTTTCTGTGAATTCCCCATCTTTCTTTTGTTTTAACAGGACCACGTTCATCGATTGGTTCGCCCGTCACATCAAAAATACGACCAAGTGTATCATTACCAACAGGAACAGCAATTGAATCACCTGTATCAACAACTTCTTGTCCACGAACAAGACCATCTGTTTCATCCATCGCGATACAACGCACTGTGTTCTCACCAAGGTGTTGTGCAATTTCCATCACAAGAACTTTACCATTTCCTGCATTCTTAGTTTCCACAGAATTCAAAATCGCAGGAACCTGACCATCAACGAATTGCACATCAACAACCGCTCCTAACACCTGTGTAATTTTACCTTTTGCTTTTGCCATTTTACTTACTTCCTTTTTTAAAACTTGTATATCTAGACCGCTTCGGCACCAGAAATAATTTCGATCAATTCTTTTGTAATATATGCCTGACGTGCACGGTTATATTGCAATGTCAGATCTTTAATCTTATCACCTGCATTACGTGTCGCACTATCCATCGCGGTCATACGCGCGGCTTGTTCACCCGCGGCACTATCCAACAAAATTCTAAATATTTGAACCGATATATTTTTAGGAAGAAGCTCATTCAAAATCTCTTCTTCTTCTGGTTCAAAATCATATGGTGTTTCGTTTGATGCTTCCTCCGCATTATCTTCCATATTATCTATTGTTTCCTCGCGGAACGTGAATGGAATTAATTGTGATGCTGTTGGAACTTGTGACAAGACAGATCTGAATTCATTACCTAATACTGAACAAACATCAAATTCGTTTTCATCAAACATACCCAAGATATAATCCGCCACGGCCGCAACCTCGGTAAATTCGACACCTGATTTTGTTCTCCCAATATCCATGAAAGATTTCACGATTAAATCTTTGTGTTCACGTTTTAAGAAATCATACCCTTTGCGTCCAACAGTCACAATTTTGATTGCCTTACCAAGGCCAGACAATTCATCAATCATAATTTTTGTCTGACGCAACAAATTACCGTTAAACCCACCACATAATCCACGATCAGATGTCACAACCAACAATAAATGTGTTTGGTCATCACCTGTACCCGCCAACAATTTGTGTGAACCCGCACCAATTTGAACGCCCGCGGCAACACGCGCCATAACCTTTGACATCGCATCAGCATAGGGTTGAGCCTTTTCAGCCTTATCCTGTGCTCGTTTCAATTTTGATGCTGCAACCATTTTCATCGCCGAGGTAATTTTCTTCGTCGATTTAACGGATGCGATACGGTCTCTATAATCTTTTAAACTTGGCATTAATTTACCTTTGGTTTTTTCCGTGCAATCACTTTTGTTCCTGTTGATTCATCAATATCAGTTACTTCGCAACCATCTGGAACCCTACGGAAGACAGGAATAACCTGACTTCCATTTTTACCAAATTCCTTTGCAACTGATTGACCTATCATAACTTAAGCTGCCTTTGCTGCAGTTGCATTAAAGTTAGATGTGTATGATCCGATAAAGTCATGCAATGCTTTTTCTAAATCATCATCCAACTTTTGTTTCGCATCGATATCAGCCAAAATTTGTGAACCTGATGAACGTAGTGCTGTCAAAAGACCTGCTTCGTACTCAGTCACTTGCTTAACAGCAACATCATCCAAATACCCCTTAACACCAGAGAATAAAACAGCAACCTGTTCAGGCGTTGTTAATGGTGAGTATTGTGGTTGTTTCAACAATTCAGTCAAACGTGCACCACGTGACAATAGTTTTTGCGTTGACGCATCCAAATCAGACGCGAACTGTGCAAAAGCTTCCATTTCACGATATTGAGCCAACTCAAGCTTAATAGAACCAGCAACTTGTTTCATCGCTTTTACCTGAGCCGCAGAACCAACACGTGACACAGACAAACCAACGTTAATCGCCGGACGGATACCTTTAAAGAACAAGTTCGTTTCAAGGAAAATTTGACCATCTGTAATCGAAATAACGTTTGTCGGAATATAGGCCGACACGTCACCCGCTTGTGTTTCAATAATTGGCAACGCCGTCAAAGAACCTGAACCGTGATCTTCGTTCAATTTACACGCACGTTCCAACAAACGAGAGTGAATATAGAAAACATCACCAGGGTACGCTTCACGTCCAGGAGGACGACGAAGAAGCAATGACATCTGACGATACGCCACAGCTTGTTTTGATAAATCATCGTAAATAATGATCGCATGCTGACCATTATCACGGAAATATTCACCCATTGCACAACCTGTATATGGTGCAAGGAATTGCATCGGCGCAGGATCAGAAGCAGTAGCCGCAACAACAATTGAATATTCCATTGCCCCCTGCTCTTCTAATTTACGTACGAATTGTGCAACTGTTGAACGTTTTTGACCAATCGCAACATATACACAAAACATTTTTTCTGAATCATTTGTTGCCTTATCATTCATTGATTTTTGATTCAAAATTGTGTCCATCACAACGGCTGACTTACCTGTTTGACGGTCACCAATAATCAATTCACGTTGACCACGTCCAATTGGAACCAAAGAGTCAATCGCTTTAATACCTGTCGACATTGGCTCATGAACAGATTTACGCGGCATAATACCAGGTGCCTTTTGTTCCAAACGACCTGTTGTTTTTGACTTGATTGGACCTTTACCATCAATTGGGTTACCCAAACCATCAACGACACGACCAAGTAATTCTGGACCTGTTGGAACTTCCATAATTTTACCAGTACGACGAACAATGTCACCTTCTTTAATATCGCGGTCATCACCAAAGATAACGGCACCAACGGCACTTTCCTCAAGGTTCAATGCCATTCCCATGATACCACCTGGAAATTCAACCATTTCACCCGCTTGAACATTGTCCAAACCGTAAATTTGTGCAACACCATCACCGATGGATAAAACCTGTCCAATTTCTGCGACATCCGCAGACATGTCCAGATCTTTAATCTGCTCTTTCAAGACATTTGATATTTCAGATGCTTTTAGTTCCATTTTATATACTTCCTCTTTTTAAAATTCTTATGCGACTTTGCTCGTCAAATCGCGTTCTAATTTATCCAATTTTGATTTGATAGATCCATCAATCAATGTTGATTCAACCTGCGCAACCATTCCACCGATCAGGCTCTCGTCTACATACGCCTGCATCAAAATTTCTTTACCCAATACTGCCTTAATGTCCGCACCAATCTTCTTTTGATCCGCTGCACTCAATTTACGCGCCGTTGCAACCGCAACAGGAACCGTTCCAGATTGTTTAGCAAGGTGATTTTCTGTTTCACGTACAACCGCTGGCAAGATAGATAAACGTCTATTCTCCGCCATAACGATCAAAAGGTTAGAAACAGGTGTCGCAAATTTTGCTTTTTTAGCCAACGCCTCAACGCCTGCCTTTTGCTGTTCTACCGATAATAACGGTGTATCGATAAAATTTTGAAGATCTGCAGATTCTTCAATCATCCCCCCCAAATCGGCGATATCTTTTGCAACAGCCGTCGAATCTTTTTGAGTTGCTAGCGCTTCGAATAAAGAATTCACATAGCGTTTAGCGATTTTTGTTTGTTCCAGTGATCGGTTCACGTTGAGAAGATCCTCTTGCCGTTAATTATTGTTGTCATGGATTTAGCACGCGAAACAGGTTATTTCAAGGCTAAACTTACAAATAAAATTACTTTAAACACCAATAAATGCGCGACATAGATATCAAGCGTATTGCGTCCACAATATTGCAGCATCAATACCATTGAGCGATCTTTTATTTGCGGAAAAGTCATTGGTCGCATTGTCATTAAAGTCCCGACACATGCAAATGTAAGTACCCCCATCATGGCAAATTGAATATCATCAAATTTAAACACTGCATTTTGAAAAAGACAAAAAACAACAAATATCCAACCTGAAAAAACAATATAATCCTTATTAGTGATAAAAGTTAACGCCATCACTTTATCCTTATGCCGTGTCAAATACCCCAAGCAAGAAAACAGTAAAGCCAAAGTCCCATACTCGATCACCAAATTCGTAGCCACATAAAACAACGTCAAAAGAACTGATAAGAGTATAAACACATAGCGAGAACGCAACATAAATTCCATGACATGATCAATTGTGAATCGTAATATTATTATCGTAATTAATGCATTCATCGGAAACACACGGTTAAATAACACAATATCAACCACTGCCAACAACAAAGCACCAATCAGCAGGCGATTCGGAAAATCGCGGCCACTAGCATAACCAACCATGAAAAACCAAACAGGCATGCCAATACGCCCTATAGCACGCAATAATGGAATATCCGGAAAAAAATACATGCCAGCATGATCTATCACCATTACAATTACAGCGATTGTTTTTATAATATCAAGGTGAGTAACAAGAGATGGAAGTTCTTTTGAAGTCATATTATTAACATTATCCCTAATCAACCCACTCAGGTACAGCTATTTTTTTTTGATACTTATCTATTACCCAACAAGTAACTCTCCATATTAAATACGCACTTATTATCCCAACATATCCATCTACAGCATAGTGCCAACCAAGCACAACTGATCCAACAAGAATTAACAAAGAAAAAACACCTGTGAATATCTTTAAATATATTAAGTGTACTGGTGTTTGAAAAAAAACAAGAAATGACAAAGCTACATGCAGTGAAGGCATTGCCGATATACCATTCGCGTGAACCATTTTTATATCATTCCGCCACGCCACCAACATGTCGTAAAAGGCTAAGAACTGAGTATCATTACTTTTAAAACTTTTCAAATGTTCTATATATTCATTGTACGGATTAAATACACCTCCAAAATCTCCCCAAAATATCGGACCATAAGATGACGCAAGAGTCGCAAGATATACCCCCATAAATATCCAAACAGCACTAAAGCTAATTATTATTTTCTGTAATTCCATCATGCTTTTTTGAAAAATCATGTGGAGTGACACCCCTAAATAAATAAAGAAAAACCACACCCAATAAATCTTATCTATAAATTTTAAAAAAAATTCCGATGGCTTTGTTGATATATACTCATGAGGTAACCGCCCAAAATGCAAAAAAAGATCTACTTCATATAGGAAAAAATCCCATTTATATCCATTCACATACTCAATAAGTGATTTTTCAGTTCCGTACAAAAGTAAAGTCACATAAATAACGACTATAAAGAGTATGTTAAAAAAGAAACGAGAATAACCGTCTTCCTTCCAAACAACACCAAACGCTATGATAATAGAATAGATTGAAATCGTTAAAAATTCTACCAAACCATAAAAATGGAAAACCGTTTCGCCTTCTGGCACAACAAAGAAATCATAAATCATTCCCTGCGCTATAACAAAAATCAACCATATAAGTGTTGGTAAAATAGTTTGAAAAATATACATACTATTACAGCTTTTCATATCCCTTCTTATCTAACAAGATACTAACTGTTATTTTATGGCATTTAAGTCAACCACCACAGATACGATTGTGGCTCTAGACAGATCTCAGAAAATCCTGATTGTAGTAGCTCAGGCCCTATCAAATGGTGCTAATGGTCCAGGATTAATGTAATTCCTAGCCTCTTAAAAAGATCAGCAATACGGCGCGTCACATGAATACTGTCCGCCTAACCCTCTTCATCCATACAGCATTCCTCTTTCAAGAAATCAATAACATCCCATAATCGTTGATATTGTGGAACACATCTAAGAATGCGCCCTTCTCGCTCCTGAATAATTAACCCAGCACTAACTAAACTCGCAATATGATGCGTCATAGAAGAGTTTGGCATATCAAGCTCTTCCGTTAATTTTCCGACAGGAAGACCTGCATACCCTGACCGAACAAGCCGTTTAAAAATTGTTAACCTATGCGGATGTCCCAGCTCTTTTAACGTCTTTGCTGCTTCATCTAAATTCATTATCTACTATCCTCAAATAAAAACATTACCAAATTAATCGAAATATATTGACAAGTCATCTTTTAAATTCGATATTACGATATTATTAGTAATTACGAAAAGTATAAAATGTCACCTGAATTTTTAGAATCCACAAAAGAGACCATCAACTTATTCCTATTCCTAACAACAGAACTCACCCTGTTGTTTCTAATCATAAATTACGCCGTAACCGCCCTACAAGAATTTGTAACACCAACAAAAATACAATCAATGCTGAGTTCAAGAAAAGGTAAAGGATATATTATCTCCGCCTTTTTGGGGGCTATCACTCCATTTTGTTCTTGCTCAACAATTCCCTTTTTAAAAGGTCTCCTGCGTGCACGTGCTGGATTTGGCCCAATGATGGTATTTTTATTTTCAAGTCCTTTACTAAACCCCATCATTATTGGCCTATTCGCCATCACATTTGGAATAAAAGTCACGCTGCTTTACTTTCTAATCGCACTTGGGATTTCAATTATCGCAGGAATAGCATTAGAAAAATTAGATTTCGAACGCTATGTCGAAAATTCTGCCTACGACGCACCAAAACCATCTTGTTGTTCTTCCAATAATACAAAAGCCAAAATTGAAAACAGATGGTTACGCATTTTGGAACTCAACATGGGCTGATTTTAAAACTGTTCTCCCCTATCTTATTGGTGGGCATCTCAATAGGATCCTTCATATATGGTTTCATGCCAACAAACCTTATTGTTGAATATGCCGGTAATGATAACTTATTAGCCATTCCCATCTCGGCCGTTATAGGCGTTCCCATTATATATTCGCGCAGAAGCCGTTATACCGCTTAGTGCAGCACTGGCAGAAAAAGGTATGTCTTTGGGCGCTATCATGGCACTTATCATTGGTAGCGCAGGGGCAAGCTTAACCGAGGTTATCCTATTGCGGTCAATATTCAAACCGCCGATGATCATCGCGTTTTTAACGGTCATTTTCACAATGGCAATTAGTGCAGGTTTTATTTACACGTTCGCGTTTAATTAAAAAAAATTGACATATTCATACTTTTATTTTAAACTAACGACCATGAAAAAAACGTTATTATATTATTCCTCCCCTAATAGTAGCTTTTTCCTTTGCTACAGGATCTGGAAAGCAAGCATATTCTGCATATCTGGATGGCTATTTCGACACGCCTGAATTTAATGAATCATGCCACATCGCGAATGATATCTGGACAAACAATAACACCGAATCGATTGAAAAAAAGGGGGAAAGTGGCAATTATGGGCCTTCAATCATTTTTGTAAGTTAGATAGATCTCCTCCTCTTGCAATAAAAGAAACCTTTTGAAAAAACATCTCCCCGAGAATACACCCTATAAAAAACTCTGTGGGTCAATGTCGACTGACAGACGGATAGATGACGGCACGTCAACACGTGACAACCAATCATCAATTGTTTTTTGCATGTTTATCTTGCGTGAAGACTGAATAAGCAAACGTCGCCTGTGTCGTCCGCGTAACATCGCGATATGCAGGTTACCGCAGGCCCCATCACCGTAAAATCATCCGACCGTGGTGCCGTTTGCACCAATGTTCGCCCCAGCGCCTCAACCGATTTTTCATTTTTCCCTGATAATATGACCCCTGCCAACCGTGAAAATGGCGGCATATCGGCAAATTGACGTGATTCCAATTCAACGGCCGAAAACGCATCACGTCCCTGATCCGCCAATGATTGCATCACATTATTTTCCGTCATGTATGATTGCAGGTAAACCTGCCCCCTTGCGATCATCACCCAACGCCTCGCGCCCTGCTCGCCCTGCAACCTGATGCAATAATTGCCATGTGCGCTCCCCTGCGCGCAAATCCCCCCCCTTCATCCCTATATCAGCATCAATCACACCAACACATGTTAGTTTTGGAAAATGATGCCCCTTGGCCGTCATTTGCGTCCCAATAATGATATCAACACCGCCATCCTTGATAATATCTAGTTTTTCTTGCAAGGATTTACCTTCTTCCACCGTATCACTACTCAATACCATCACGCGCGCATCAGGGTAATATGTTTCCACCTCTTCCGCTATTCTCTCCACTCCTGGTCCAATGGGCACAAGCGTATCCACCTCATTACATGATGGACACGCATTGGGTGATCGCCCCCCATAATCACAATGATGGCAAAATGTACGCCCTGTCTTTTTATGTTCGACCAACCATGCCGTACATTGTGGACATTCCAAACGCGCACCGCAGGAACGGCATAATGTAAGCGGCGCATAACCACGACGGTTAAGGAATAAGAGAACCTGCTCCCCTCTCCTCACCGTTTCTTGAATTGCGCTATGAAGTGTGGGTGAGATAAAATTACCCGCCTCTCGTTTATCCTCACGCATATCAATCAAATTCATATCGGGCATGTGTGCCCCACCAAATCGGTCAGGTAATTTTACCATTTCATATCGTTTTGATTGCACGTTCCACAGTGTTTCCAGTGACGGCGTTGCCGATGCCAATACAACAGGATGTTTTAACATTGCACCGCGCATCACGGCCATATCACGCGCATGGTAAATAACGTTGTCTTCTTGTTTATAGGATTGGTCATGTTCTTCATCCACCACAATCAATCCCAGATCAGCATAGGGTAGAAATAATGATGACCTTGCACCAATCACAGCCTTTGTCACGCCGCTTGCTACACCATGCCAAACGGTCATACGTTGTTTAGGCGTCACTTGCGAATGCCACATAGCCGCACGTACACCAAATCGTTTTTCAAATCGATCGACAAATCCACCTGTTAATGCAATTTCCGGCATCATGATGAGGGCTTGTTGCCCTGCGCGCATACATTCGGCCACGGCCTCGAAAAACACCTCTGTCTTTCCTGCCCCCGTTACACCATCCAACAAAGTACAGCTATATTCTTGCCCAATTTTAGACCGTAAATCATGCGCGGCAATGCCTTGCCCTTCCGACAGTTCAACCGCGCCACCACCATCAATTGATGTACATTGAAATTTTAACGAGCGTTTTGGTGGTTCTAATAATTTATATGATGGGATAACCATTTTCAGAATCGAACCCTTAGCCGTCATCGTCCACTGTGCCACCTTTTCAACATAGGCAATCATATCTCGCGATAATGGCGGCGCGTCATACACTTCGGATATTTTTTTCACCTTATTAATGGGTAGGTCAGAATCAACTTCACCACCCCACACAACACCAACCACATCTTGACGGCCAAACGATACCTGCACATATGTTCCCACAGGCAATTTTTCATCCGCCTTATAACTATACGCGCGATCAATACCCGTGACTGGTAAAACATTCATGATTTGCGGTTGATCTTTTGACACCATTCCTCTTTACTATCACTAACCAATCAAAAGAGGAATAAGACCCATGAAGTTTTTTGCAGATACAGTAAACATTGATGATATTAAAGACCTTGCCGATTTGGGCATGTTGGACGGTGTTACAACCAACCCATCTATCATCGCGAAATCAAGCGCAAATTTCCTCGATGTTATTCCAGAGATTTGTAAATTAACGGATGGCCCTGTATCGGCCGAGGTCGCATCAACGGATTTTGACACGATGATGAAAGAAGCCGAAAAATTGGCCGGATTGGCCGATAATGTATGTGTGAAACTTCCCCTAACCGAGGCAGGTTTAAAAACATGTAAGCATCTATCCACACAAGACATCATGACAAATGTGACATTATGTTTTTCTGCTAACCAAGCTCTCCTCGCAGCAAAGGCCGGCGCAACGTTCATTTCACCATTCGTTGGACGTTTGGATGACATCGGATTAACAGGTATGGATTTGATCGAAGATATCGTCACAATCTATGATAACTATGGTTTTGAAACTGAAATCTTGGTGGCATCTATCCGCCACCCACAACATTTATTAGAGGCCGCACGCTTGGGCGCGGATGTTTCAACATTACCACCAAAGGTGATTAAACAATTATTCAAACACCCATTAACGGATAAAGGTTTAGAGGGGTTTGTTGCCGATTGGAAATCCACAGGACAAAGCATTCTGTAAAAATAAAAATTGACGTATACCAATAATTTTCTTAACAATTATGCATATTTAATTATTAAGGGAGAAAAATAATGCTTATTATTTCTGGATTGGGTATTTTTTACGGTAAAGATGAAGGAAGACAAGTCTTTAACGCTATAGCAAGCACGCACCCTAATAGTTATGTTCACTGGTTACAAGAGAATGATCCTGAGCATGCAGAATACTTACTTACAAATCATCAAAACGCTGTAAAATATTCCGCCACTAGCGATGAACGCTTAAGACAACTTTCACATCGAGCTCTAGACAAACGTTTTGAAAAATTCAGTTCTCGATTAGAAATTGCTCAACGTCGGTTAACAGCCTAGTCACGCCCTTGGGTGTGCTTTACTGAAAATTTCAAGCAGAGCCTCGTGATCAACATCCGCGTATATTTGCGTGGATGAAAGTGAAGCATGACCAAGGAGATGCTGAACTTCTCTCAAATTCATAGCTGCACCCAATAAATGCGTGGCAAAGCTATGCCTTAAGGCATGTGGCGTGACAGTATCAGGCAGACCTAAGCTCACACGTAAATCACGCATGCGTTTTTGCGCTACACCTTGGTTTAAGCGTTTACCCTGCACCCCCACAAATAAAGGCGCATCGGCATCATCAGATAATGGCGCGACATGACGATAATTTTCAACACGCGTGCGCACCTCGGGCAATAATGGCGCCTCGCGTTCGCGTGCCCCCTTCCCCATAATGCGCATTTTCAAACCCTCGGTTGGCCAATCACCAACATTCATCGATAAAGCCTCATCAATACGAAGCCCCGCACCATACAACAGAGAAAATAACGCGTAATCCCGCAACCCTGCCCAATCGGTAACATTGTCCAATGCCTGATCAATCAATCGAAACACATATGTCACATCAATGGGGCGCGGAACCTTGGCCGGACGTTTAGGAGTTTGTAACAATTCCGCCGCGGGATTGTGCAAAATGCCATTTTTATCCATCCATGCGAAAAAATTACGAATACCCGCCAACGACCGCGCGCGCGATGTCGCCTTTGTTCCCTCCACTGCCTTGTTCGTCAACCATGACCTAAAATCACGTATTGCGGTATCGGACAAATCATTCAGGCATGATGGATGCCCATTATGATTTTGTAAAAATGTTAAAAATTGGCGTAAATCTGTTTGATAGGCACGCACGGTATGAAGTGATAAATTGCGTTCAACCGTCAAATAACGATGCCAATCCTGCACTACATTTTGCAGGTCAGGCATCGCATGAAAATTTAACGCATCCATATCAACAATGCACGTTCAACCACACCGCACAGGAATGATATAAGGTCGGTTCCCATACCATCGGCAAATAATTCGGGATCACGTGATCCAAATGCGATCATCGTTGCTGGAATATCCATCGTTTGATCAATTTTTAACAAGGCTTGTGATTGTACTAATCCTGCGGCCTCGCCAAAAATGGCCTCTGTACCTTTGATATTTGATTGAATGCGCGCATCATTGCCCTCCATCCAATTTTGGATTGTTCCTTGTGGCACAATACGCACCGCACGCATTTGCGTTTTTGGCAAACGATCGTCACCTTCAACAACCAATGATACCGCATCACAATCCAATGCAACGGGCACATCAACGGATAGGATTTGAATAAATTGATCGAATGTTTCGGCCTCTAATATCTTTAAAACCGCATCATGGATACGCGCAAGATTTTGCATGTTTTCGCGTGAAACCTCGATAATATCGCGTGTTGTGTCCAACACCATGCGTTTGTCTTCTTTCAACTTCTCAACCATATAATGTTGAAAATCGACAACACGTCGGCCATTTGTATTATCCTTTGGGGGCAGAAGGTAATCAACCGCATCTGGGTTTTTTTGTAAAAATTTCGGGTTTGATTTTAAATAATCAATAATGTCCTGTTCAGTCATGTTTTTTTCTTGTGCATTATTCATGAACAAATCGTACCAAATTCGTAAAACAAAAAGATAGTACGAAATTCATTATTCTGCTGCATATTTTGTATCAACAACCGCAAATTGGCGCAGCAACTGCAATAATGCTAAAATCGCAAACATTAGTCCCGCCACAGCGAAAAATTTATACGCCAAATATAAAATCGGGACCATGATAACGGTACAAACAATTCGCCCAACACCTAAAAGCATCTCTCGCGCAGCCATTGCAACCACTCTACGTTGACCGTACCACTGTGTATCCAACCCAACACCGTAAAGATACTCACCTGTCGACCAAAAAATTGATGAAACAAGCATCGTAAACGGATTAGACATGACCAGCCAAGGCACCCATCCCGTCACATTAAACGCAAAACCTATACGAACAGATTTCCAAAAATTCACATGCGAGAGTTTTGCTACAATTGGTGATATAAAGCTTTGCAATGTTACCTTTGCCGCCATTAATCCTCCGACTCCTAGGCCAGTAACCCCCATAAGCTTTAACCAAATCGGCATCAGGCTACCGCTAGCCAACGTAAAAAACCCCTGAAATACTGTTCCCTTTGCAAGATCAGGGCGTTGTTTCATAACCGTCCAAAGATCTAACACTTCAAACCTGTTACTCTTCTCAAACAATGGTAACTTTTTGTGCAATACAAAAAGTGCAATCATCATGAGCGCACCCGCAAAACCTGCAAAGCAAATCAAAATATAAAATTGAACAGAAGAAGACATGCTCATCCATCCACCCAATAACACCCCAAATATTGAGGCCAAGGTGTTACCTAAAACCATAACAGACGTTTCATGAGCGCGATAATTATCGGATAAAATGACAGAGAAAACGGAATGAACAACGCTCCATTTTGCTCCGATACACAAAGATAAAAGAACAGCATAAAAGCCATAAGATGAAAAAACATCAAACCCGATAAACAACACACCAAGAACAGGAAATGCCGTATATAAAACCATAAACATGTAGGGTTTAAGTCGTGGGAGCAACCAAAACATAAACGGCATAAAAAGAAAAGCCATCCCCCCCATAGATATCAATAAATATGTCATGACCTCAATCAAACCTTGATCCGCCAGGTTGATAGAAAAAATCATATTCAAACAATGGAATAAAAAAACACAAACCATTGTAAGAAAAGCCATTATTACAAAATTTTTATTCTGAAATGCCAACGAAAAAGATCGTGTATATCCTTTTGCAAGATTACTTATATCTATTTTTTTGACATTCATGATGTCAAAAATAAACATAGAACCTTAATATTTCATAAATCAGGATAATAAAAAACCGCCACATCGGCGGTTTCTTTAATTATCCATGTGTCGGCTTTAAAGCAGTACCCTCAACACCAAAAACAGGCTTTACGATTATCGGATCAGGTTTTCTGTCTCTTGCCCCCTCACGAACAGGACCAACACCAACAGTTTTTTCAAAATTTTGTTTCATTTTATCTCCTTCATTTAAACAATATAGTAATAAAATCACATATGTAATGGTTTGTCAAAAGCGTCCATGGCCGCTTCCTTCACAACTTCAGCTAAAGTTGGGTGCGCATGACACGTACGTGCTAGATCTTCGGCGCTTCCGCCAAATTCCATCACCGCGGCAACTTCGTGTATCAAATTTCCTGCCTCTGGTCCCAATATGTGACAACCGAGAATTTTATCAGTAGTTTTGTCTGCTAATATTTTAACAAACCCTTCTGTTGCCTGCATAGCACGTGCACGACCATTCGCCATAAATGGGAACTTACCAACATTATAGGCAGTGCCCTCCTCTTTTAATTGCTCTTCCGTCTTACCGATTGAGGCAACTTCTGGATGCGTATAAACAACCCCAGGGATAAGGTTATAATCAATATGTCCTGATTGCCCTGCCAACATTTCGGCCAAAACAACACCCTCGTCTTCGGCCTTATGCGCCAACATTGGTCCCGCAATAACGTCACCAATGGCATAAATGCCATCAACATTTGTTTCAAAACATTCACCCGTTACAATTTGTCCGCGCTCGTTTAATTCAACACCAACATCCGCAAGGCCAAGATTATCCGTATATGCTTTACGACCAACGGCGACCAAAACGATATCAGCCTTTAACTTTTCAGCTTTACCACCGCTTGCTGGCTCAAATTCCAGCGCAACGTCGGACTTACCCGCCTTTGCACTTGTGACTTTTGTAGAAAGCTTGAATTCAATTCCTTTTTTCTCAAGAATTTTTTGCATACCCTTCGCACAATCCGTATCCATACCTGGCAAAATGCGATCCAAAAATTCAACAACTGTGACCTTTGCACCCAAACGTGACCAAACGGCACCCATTTCAAGACCGATCACACCACCACCAATAACAACCATTGATTTTGGCACTTTGGCTAATTCAAGCGCACCTGTGGAACTCACAATTTTTTTCTCATCAATATCAATATTCGGCAATGACACCACGTCTGATCCCGTGGCAACAATAATGTTTTTCGCCGTGTACGATTCTTTACCGACTTGAACTGTATCTTCGGATGTAATTTTTCCCCATCCTTTTAACCACTCGACCTTGTTCTTCTTAAACAAGAACTCAATACCTTGCGTGTTGGCGTCAATCACTGATTTTTTATGCGCCATCATATTTTTCAAATTCACCTTTGGTGCGGGGATATCGATTCCTAAATCTTTAAAATGATGTGCAGATTCGTCAAATCTTTCGGATGCATGCAATAGTGCTTTTGATGGAATACATCCAATATTAAGGCATGTTCCACCAAGCGATTCTCTTCCCTCTACACAGGCTGTTTTCAACCCTAACTGCGCACATTTAATGGCGCAAACATAGCCTCCAGGGCCACTTCCGATGACGATAACATCATAATTTTGATCTGACATGATTTGTATTTTCCGTGAATAAAATTGAAACTGCCTATTGCAAGGCTCAAACATCCACATTATACACGTGAATTAATTTTAATCGAGTCTTGAAATAGATAATTTCATGCGTATGGTTAAGAACATAATTTTAAGAATATGTGAAAATAACAATTGACAAAATATGGAAATAATTGTTATATGACTGACCTCTTAGGATTATAAGGGACACATATAATAATAAACGTACACAAGGGCACAGTAATGAAAACCACCGATGTACTGAACGATCTTGGGAGAGATCGATTCTTTTACTCTTTATCCGCTCCACTAAACAGCATACATGCGATTCAAATGGGAGGGATGAAATAATGCCCTTACTTGCAGAAATCGCAGAACGACAGCACTGCCTTGTCGAATCATTTTTCAACACAACACCAGCCGAGATGCGCAACAGTATCACAGGTGACAATGAGCTAGAGGATAAAACAACTCTGGCTTTTCTTATAAATGGTGAAAGTGCCACAGACCAAGATTTTATTAATGATTACAATACGAACAACCCCGACCAACCAATAACTTATGTTGGTGCATTAATGGAACGCGCATTACAAAATGACGGTATTTTGTCATACGGTGATGGCATGACAAAGGCACACACAAAAAATTTGGTAAGCTATTGTTTTGATACCGTAGATAAATCCTTATCTGATCAGAAAATAACCTTACGTGTTCGCCATGAAGAATACAAAGATGATGACGGCCATTACACAATGAAGGCGCCTGACACATCAACAAAATTTCAATTTGATGAAAATGACACTGCCAGCCGTGCAGAATTTGAAACAACAAGCGATTTCATGCACGATGGAAATGGGAAACCAAAATTTAAACTCTCTCTTCTTCCTATCATTGAGTCTCAAATTACAAAGCGTTACGAAACAGATGGCGCCCAAGCTGCAATGAATTGGTTAAAGAAATTTACAGACTTAGTCGGCTATGATTTCAGAGGAAAACGTGAAAAATCAAATATTAACTGTCGCCGTACACAACCATATGCAGTGATGTACACACGCCAAGATTTAGAAGGAAATATTGTTCTAGATCAAGAAACAGGAAAACCCGCCCTATTTAAAGAGGAAACAATCTCAAAAGAAGATCATTTGCGTGGAATACGTCAAGCAAACAAGATTGTTTTTATGTTCTGCCTTGATGTAAATCGTATCTTTGAACCAGGAAAAGAAGGAGAAAAGATTACACGTGATAATGAATGGGAACACGAACATCAAGATCACGCATGTGAATTCACTCCTGGAGCAATAAAATCTTCTGATAATGTAACACGCGCAGAAATCGATGCCATGGACGACTACCTCAAAGAATTAAAATCCTCTGTTATGATGGAGCATGGTATAAAAAAGTCACCACTATCTGGCATGAATAAAGATGCACGCGCTCATTTTTATGTCACACGTTCAAAAGGTAGAGATGCCCCACTTCCTGAACAACTAACACTTAGAGGAAAAACAGATAACTTTATTGTTGAACGTATTGATGGCTTTGAACACCTATTACAGCGCTCCAATATCATAAGGAAAGTTTACGAAGAAGCCGTAGAAAATCGTAAACACCAATTAACACAAAAAGTAGGCTAGATTTTCTACACATAAACCGCTATAAACCAATCCCATGGGAAAGAAACTCATCGGGATTGGAAATGCGGCGATTGATGCAGTTATCGAACTGTCATCAGAATCCGACATTCAAAAATATAGCCTTGAAAAAGGCGGATGCGTCTTTGTCGGTGCTAACGACCCTATAATGAAACAAATGTTATCTGACTATCCAGACCATTTTTTGGATGCTGGTGGTGCCGCGGCGAATGCTTTATGCGCCTATGCATCGCTTGGTGGCAATGCACGTTTTTATCGGCAAAACAGGCATTGATGATAATGGTGATTTTTTTAATAAATCCATGGCGATGCATAATATCGCTGATAATACAAAGCCAACAGATAAAACAGAATCCACCTTTTTGATCGCGGCGATAACACCAGATCGCGAAAGATCATTCCTATCCAACCATGGCGCCAGCCACGACATTTGCGCGGGTGATGTGTCCGAGAAGTGGTTTGACGATCAAACATCCCTTATTATAGACGGATATATGTTGATGAGTGGTGGTGGACCCGATGCAATGTATCAAGCCATAGAATACGGACAAAAGCATGACAGTGAAATCTTATTCATGCCCTGTTCTCTTTCCGTTATTGATAGCAATCGCGATCATATTGAAAAAATAACATCCGCCGCGGATGCGCTTATTTGTAATGCCGACGAAGCCCTCGCCCCTTACACAAACGGACAACATAGAAAGCGCGTGTGAAATATTAGGGCAATCTGGTCATTACGAATGGGGTGTTATCACCATGGGTGAAAAAGGCGCTTATTATTTTGACAGTGGCAAGACAGGAATTGTCCCCTGTACCTTACGATTCTGTTCATATTGAAAACACAAATGGCGCAGGGGACAATTTTTCTGGCGGTCTTATTTATGGATTACACCATGATATGGTATTAGAGGACGCAATAACACTTGGACACAAATGTGCCGTTCATGTTTTGGGTCGTAAAAGCCCGCGTTGTGAACAAAATTTAAAAGAAATAATAAAATAATTTCGTTTTCCCCATAATTTTTCTATTGCTTTTATAAATCAAAATATGTTTTGATAACTTTATGGACAAACAAAACACATTCACATTTAACTATTTCTATTTTTGGCAGTTTACCCAACGGGGCTGTTGTTAAGTGCATGTGATTTAGAAAGACCATAAACAAAACAATAAATAGCCCCGATATTCGGGGCTTTTATTTTATTAAAATAAGAAATAATTGTCCCGAAATTTTAAATAATAAAAAGAAAGGACAATACAAAATGAAAAAAAATATAGCAGTGAGCGCATTCACAACAAGTCATGAGGGACACGTAAAAAGACAAGAAATACAATCTTGTGATGACCTACACATCACACATGTAGAAAAAAATCCAAAATCATGTCGTGTACCAACCGCACTACACGACACATTACGCAATTTAAAATCAATGGGTGAACAGTTTGCCTATGTTGTTGTACAAGCAACCACACTTGGCGCTCAACCTCAACGCGCACTTATCCCCGCACGTGATTTAAACATTTTTAACAAATACAATGAATTAAAAAAAGAAAGATAAGAAAAATGACAGAACCAACAGCAGCAATGAATAAAGCAGCACGTAAAAGCCCACAATGTCCTAAAGCAATTGAAATTATCACCAACGGGCAAGGCCACACACAATCTGTACGCCTGCCAGAATCAAAAGATCGCGTTGTACAAACAGTTATTGATCCAGAAGTATCTGGCATAATTCCTTCATACCAACATATAACAGGACAACTTCGTGCACTAGAAGCAAAAGGCGAAAAAGGATACATCATCCTTACAGCCAATAGAAAAGATTCTACAGACAGCGTGGGTGGAAATTACGCCTACTATGTTGCCTCTGAAAAAGAAATAAATAAACACGACCTGAACAGAGCAAGAGTGCAAAAAACAGCAAATAAATCCAGAGAATCCGCAAGAAGAGCCCCTAAAGGAACCTCGCACGAACTCGGACCAACAGGTTTACGCTTAAAAATTGCATAAAAAACTTGCATTTACATACATTAATTTGCTATCAAACCCTTAATAGAAAAGGGTTTGAGCCATGTTAAAAAATTTATTCAACTTTAAAGATCAAAAAACACCACGTGAAGCAGTCGAATTTTTTGCGTTTTACGGATGCATATTTGCCGTCATCACATTGGTTGCAGGATAGCTAAATTCGCAATACAGGGGTTGTTATGATATAATGGGGACATGGATCACAGGCCATGCTTTATTAGCAATCATAGACGGCTCACCCTATATATCACATGGGTTTCGGGTCACATCACGGAAGGTATACGCCATGTATATTGAACCCGAATCACGCGATAGATTTTTAAATCACCAATCCGATTCATTACAAAACTACCCTGCTCTCATACTTAACGCAGATTACAGACCGCTTTCCTATTTCCCTTTATCACTATGGCCTTGGCAAGATGCAGTTAAAGCCATTTTTCGTGACAGCGTCACAGTAGTTAGCGAGTATGAACGCATCGTATCATCACCATCACATGATATGAAATTACCGTCTGTATTGGCGTTAAAAGAATTTGTACCACAATCAGAACACCCCGCGTTTACGCGATTCAATGTTTTCCTTCGCGATGAATGGGAGTGCCAATATTGCACGCAAGAATTTAAAACGCATCAATTAACTTTCGATCATGTCATTCCACGGTGTTTAGGCGGACGAACCAGTTGGGATAACATTGTCGCCGCATGTCGAAAATGCAATACGGTTAAGGGGCATAAGCTCCCCCATGAATGTGACATGCACCCACGGAAAACACCTAAACAACCAACCATATTTGAATTACAACGCAATGGTAAAAAAATTCCCCCCGAACTTCCTTCACGAAAGTTGGGGGGATTTTCTTTATTGGGATAGTGAATTAGAAGAGCTTTAGAAACTGTTTTGCCATCTTAGGCTAAAGCTATAATCATCTTCCATTTGTGGCCCATTCAAATCTTGATATAACGGCACAGACACACTGGCCTTTACCGTTTGTTGATTATGGAACTTCCACGCACCGCTTAATCCCCAATGGATTTTTTCTCCACCATAATTATCAGGATCCGCGGTTTGTACAGGCGCCGCAATTTGATCATCTTGGCCATCAATTTTCGCTTCTGTCTTTGCACTCAACGATGTTGACACACCTATTTTTGAATTAAACTGGTATCCCGCCCATGCAGATACTGCATGCCAATCCCCACGTGTGTATCCCTCATCATTACGGCCAAGGTGAATACGACCACTATATTCACCGCCAAATGTCCAATCATCGGTTAGATACGTATAGGTCAAACGTGGCTTTAGATCATATGTCCCTGACCCCAATTGCATCATATACGGCAAACGAAGTGTTGGACGCGTTCCCATTGGTGTTAAAACATCATCTTCCTCTTCAATGGATCCTGTGGGCAAGCTTACCCCGACTGTACCATTAATGCCATGTGCGCCATTTTTATAAAGCGACATGATACCTGCTATTTCTGTATCCCCGAAACCATCACTTTCCGTTTTAAATTCACCTATTTGACCTGTACCCGCCATGTTAAACGTCACATGATCCATTGAATTATCGTGATAATTCACCATCACCATACCAGTTAACCAGTCAGTGATCCCCATCATACCGCCAACCATATGCATATCCATTGTCATGTTTGTTGGAACAACACGCAAAGATCCGCCTGTTACATTAGGGTGCGTCAAGATTTCCGCGAATGTTAAATCATCCGTCCCATCTTGTGATCCGCCCATTTCCATACGCATAAAATTATATGAGAGCATATATTCACCAGGCTTGTGCAAATGATCGCCCATCACGCCCTTTGGCGTCAGATTCACATGACAATCTGTACATGCAGGCACATCTTGTGCGCCCACGATTGATGTTGAAAGTAAAGTCGCACTAAGAAGTGCCGCTAAAGTTAGTTTTTTTCATTTTTTATTCCCTTAAAATTAGATTGATTGCCTCTGAATTATTTCAAAAGCAAATATAGTTACTTAATTTCTAAGAAAATAATGGCGGTGCACGCGCGTGATGTATTCCGTGAAACTCGACAAGCGCCGTTTCACTAATAAATCCACCTATTAATACCGTATGTTTAGACAGATCAAGCGTTACAATCGCGGTTTCGACACCCGAAAAATGTGTTTGTTGGAAACAAAATTCACATCCATTTTGGGTCACATGTGGTACTTCGGATTGCACACCATTTTGAATTTTCTGTGTATTCAATCCAGAACATATTTCAACCCAATCACCGTATTTACCGCTAATAAACGCACATGCAGGCGATATCGTGACCACCATAATCGCAATAATAAGTGTTAGATGAATAAATGCGCGTATATTGGTTAAGAACAACACCCCTGCCCCTTATCACACTTCATCACCATGCGGGATGCAATCACGCTGTAAACACCAAGGCCTGCACATAATAAAACATTATATCCCGCCATTGATATTCCGAATAATTCGAATGGAATTTGATCACATGATACCGTTGGTGCCGCCTTGATTGCCGCGGCCATATCTGTCACGGCCAAATCTGCTAAATCTTTAAAACTGCATGATGACGACCACCAGTGTTGCTCAACACCAACATGATAAAAGGCAATTCCTGAGTTAATCAAAAATGCAATTCCACATAACATGATATTAAATGCCCCATATTTTTTACCCATGACTTTTAATGCCGCGATTCCCATCCCTGACAACAAAATCACAACCGCATATGGAATACGTTGCCACAGGCACAGATAACATGGATACATGTCAAATCCGTACTGGCTAATTAAAGCCGCAGTAAGGGCCGCAATCGATATTCCACTCAATGCCATAAGGATAAAATGAGGACAATAAAATGCCGCGTTCCATAGTCGTTTTATCAATGTCATCATGGCTGTCATTATCCTTATAAAAAATTATTAATCAATGCCTTAAAGCCACTGATCCCC
>CALSUG010000006.1 GCA_943789475.1 uncultured Alphaproteobacteria bacterium | reverse complement strand
GTCTGTTGACTGTTCTATTGATTGCGGGATGTGTAACCATTCCTGCGCAATGGCGACAGGCACTGAATCGATTGTCACCAGAATTAAAAACACATGAAGTCTATGTTGGTGATCCCGTCTTTGTTCGTATTTTCAAGGAAGAACACATTCTTGAATTATGGATGAAAGGTGAGAATAGTCATCAGTATACATTGGTAAAAACGTATCCAATTTGTAAATTCTCTGGTGCTTTAGGCCCAAAAATGAAAGAAGGTGATTTTCAATCACCTGAGGGCTTTTATTCAACAGATCTTCAAAATTTAAATCCGAACAGTCAATATCACCTTTCATTTAATGTGCAATTTCCCAATGCATATGACCGCGCGCATGGACGAACGGGAACATTTTTGATGGTGCATGGTGATTGTGTTAGCGAGGGATGTTACGCGATGACAGACCCAATGATCGAGGAGATATATGTTTTGGTCGAACGCGCATTGGGCGCAGGACAAGTTGACGTTCCTGTTCATATTTTCCCATTTAAAATGACGCCAGAACGCATGGTAGCTGAAATATCTTCACCTCATTTTGATTTTTGGATAAATCTTAAAACAGGACATGATTACTTTGAACGGTATGGTTTTCCACCGCGATGGGAAATTAAAAACAAGCGTTATGATTTCTATTAAAAAATTATCCTGCTGTTTCTGCTAACCATATAGCCTCGGATGTTTCTAATTCAGTGCTTGTTTTTGTATAATCATTTTGGATTTTGTCTATTTCATTTTGTGGTTTTGAATAAAATCCATCGGCGTTGATTATTGTTTCCAGTTTGTTTTTTCTCTTTTCTAAATCTTCAACTTCTTTTTCTAATTTCGCAAGGAGTTGTGGGTTCATTTCTTTCTTTGCAGGTTCTGACACACCGCTTTTAGTTTTATCTTTTTTCTTTCTATCCAGTTTACGTTCATCGCGACGGGATTGAATTGTAAATTTACGGTAATCGGATAAGTCACCGTCAAAATCTTGACATGCACCATCTTTGATCAACCACAATCGATCAGCAACGCGTTCGACCATGTTGGGATCATGACTAACAATAACAATGGCTCCTTCATAGGCGTTGAGTGCTTGTACAAGGGCTTCACGTGTATCGATGTCCAAATGGTTTGTTGGTTCATCAAGTAATAGTAGATGTGGTGCGTCAAAACTCATAAATGCGAACAGAAGACGCGCCTTTTCACCACCACTTAGATCACGGATTTTGTTATCCGCAAGATCACGTGAAAAACCAAAGGCGCCTAATTTTGCACGAACGACATGTTCTTTTGCCTCACCATTTTTATCACGGAATAGGGAATACATCTCTAAATATGGTGTGGAATTTAAATCAAGTTCTTCGGTTTGATGTTGAGAAAAATATCCAATTTTTAATTTGTCGGATCGTGTGACTTCTCCGCTCATAACACCCAAACGATCGGCGATGAGTTTCATCAATGTTGATTTACCCTCACCATTGGCACCCAATAATGCAATACGATCATCATTATCAATGTTTCGGTGAATGCGTTTTAAAATAGGATCATCATCACCATAACCAACATCCGCATGATTAATTGAAATCATTGGTGATGGAATTTGCTTTGGATTTGGAAATGAGAATTGAATGGTGCGATCCGCGATAACGGCATCAACGATATCCATTTTTTCCAATGCTTTCATGCGGCTTTGTGCCTGACGTGCTTTACTTGCCTTTGCCTTAAAACGATCAACAAATGCCTGCATATGGGCGCGTGCAGCTTCTTGTTTTTCATGCATTTTTTGTTGTAACCCTGCCTTTAATGCACGTTCGCGTTCAAACGTGTCATAATTCCCCGTGGATAAGGTTAATTGTTTTTTATCAACATGGATGACGTGATCAATACATTTGTTCAACAATTCACGGTCATGGGAAATAATCAATAATGTATATCGATAGGATAGAAGGTAATCTTCCAACCACATGATGGCCTCCAAATCCAAATGGTTTGTTGGCTCATCAAGTAGCAATATCTCGGGCTCTACAAATAATGCGGCGGCCAATGCGACCCGCATTCTCCAACCACCACTAAATGATGAAAAAGGCATGCTTAATTCTTCGGGTTTAAATCCTAACCCCGTTAATAACATCGATGCTTTTGACGGTGCACTATACGCATCAAGATCTTCTAACCTTTGAAAAATTTCGGCGATTTTATTACCGTCTGTTTCTGTTTCTGTGCGTTTCCACAATTCGGCCATTTCAACATTCGCGGCCAAGACAACGTCTAATAGTGAATCTTCAGTTTCGGGCATATCTTGACGAACCATACCCATATTTTGATTTGAACTAATGCTAACATTACCACTGTCTGCATCTAAATCACCTGATATCAATTTGAATAATGTGGATTTACCCGCACCATTGTGACCAATGACACCTACACGCCATCCGTCTTGAATACACACGTTGCCGTTTTCAATAATTGTACGTTGTCCGATATTGTAATGAAGGTCAGTAATATTAAGCATGGGTGCTTATGCCATATTAAACGTTAAATTGACACTATTTTAAATATTAATGTTGCTATAGAGTGCCCCTATATAAAAATAGGATAAAAGATATGACGGATAATCAACAATGGGCACCATGTGACAAACCAAAATTAAATGATATTTTGCGATGGAATGAGCCATTATGGGCATTACCAACAAAACCACGTGGAAAGCGTGATCAGGTGGGTGAACAAGAAGTGACAGCAGAATTAATCACAAGAACAGATTTTTTAGAATTGAAAGTTATTAGCGTTAAAAAAACATCATCGGATGATGCATCATTAAGCGTTAAAATAGATGATATTATTAAACGTAAAAAAACATCTCTTGAAAAAGGCAATTGTCACAAATTATTAAAAAAGCAATGAATACGCCTTTTCAAAACGTAGTAATTTTATTTTAGTTTCCGTCCCTCCATCTCCTGAAAAACCACCTAATCCTTGCATGCCTACTACACGATGGCAGGGAATAATAATTGGAATTGGATTAGAACTACATGCCTGACCTACGGGTTGCGCAGGAACGTCCAGTGCATTTGCGATATCACCATAGGTTCGTGTTTCGCCCTTTCCGATATTTAACATTTGATCATAAACTTGTTTTTGGAATGCCGTTCCCGCGGGCGCTAAAGGCAAATCAAAAACATCTCTTTTACCTTGAAAATATTCTGACAACTGTTGGATACCATTTTCTAAAACAGTTGTCATTTTTCCACGTTCTTCTGCATCCCATAACAAATGTGTAATGCATCCATTATCTTCTACCAGACCTAATGTTCCTAAAAATGTTTCTAATGTTCCAATATTCGTCATATTAATTTTTTTTATTAAACCTGTCTAATCTTGTGGAACCAGTTCAATAAATTGTGGTGAAATATAGATGAGTTTTTGTTTATATAAATTGCCTAATGCACGTTTAAAATTATTTTTACTGACATTAAAATGTTCATAAATAATATCAGGAGACGACTTATCAGAAACATTTAGGCGTCCGCTATTTTCTTTTAACTGGGTTAAGATTTCTTCTTCTAAATTATTTCGTGTGTCATTATCTAATCTATTAATATTAAGATTTATTTTTCCATCCTCACGAATTTTTTGTACCCATCCCTTCATTCGAGAACCTATCTTCAAAGGACGTGATAATTCTTCATGATAAATCATTCCCAATTGCTCATTATTAATCACTGCACGAAATCCTAGATCGGTTTCGCCAGAAATCATCAAATCAACGGTTTCGTTAATTTCCAAATCACCATAATCTTCACTCAAATGTTGGTGTATTTTCATGCTTGCAACTGGCCTATCATCATCATCCAAATACACATAGACACAATAAAAACCACCTTCACGGATTTTTCCCATCTGCCTTGTGAAGGGCAAAAGTAAATCTTTTGGCAACCCCCAATCTAGGAAGGTTCCACGATCTCCATTCGACACAACTTCTAAATAGGCACATTCACCAACTTGCGCATACGCCTTGGCCATTGTCGCGACAACATCATCTGACGCATCACGATAAACAAACGCCCATGCCTCGTCGCCAACTTCCATACCTTCGGGTGTATCTCGTAATGGAATATCACTGTACCCATCCCCGTCTGCATAAACACTATATTCTGTAATATCAGAAATAGTTAACAAGTTAGTTTGATAAAGTTTAAGCATATAAGGTAGTATCCATAGGTTAAGAATAAACATGACTGTACGTCATTAACCAGTGCAAGAAAACAGGAAACAAAAATAGTTTTTAATAATGAAATCTCTACAACAGAAAAAAATATATATTGCTTATGATGGTGAATGTCCATTGTGTAAAAATTACGCACGGTTAATTCGTATTCGTGAGGTGGTAGGAACGTTAGAATTGATCGATGCCCGCCATCCATCTGATTTGGTGAATGAAATCACGTTACGTGGGCTTGATCTTGATCTTGGCATGGTTGTTAAAATAGAAGATGATTTTTTTCATGGCAGTGATGCTATTCATGCATTGGCATTGCTAAGTACAAAAAATGGATTTTTAAATTCATGCGTATCTTTCATGTTTCAATCAAAAAACACAACGGCAATGATGTATCCATTTCTTCGTGGTTTGAGAAAAATCATTTTATGGTTGATGCGCATTCCGATGATTAACAATTTGGATAAAACATGTACAAAACATTAAAATTAATTTTATCTGCGCTGTTTCCTTCTTGGCGATTCTTTGACGTTATTGCACCTTCACCACGAATTGAATTTACGGTGTTAAAAACTGCAAATTCTTCCCCTGACCATTGGCAAGAATTTCGTCCTCGACCTATTCAATTATCATTTTTTGAAATGCTGAAACGCATGTTCTGGAATCCACAGAGGAACGAAAATTTGTTCCTTGTTAGTTGTGCAGAAAGAATTATGTCTGAGCCAACAGACCAGAGTATTCAAGAAATTACGAGGCGAATTGAAACGGAACTAAGCGCCTCACACAATGAATTTGTGGAGGAATCGTACTTACAATTTAGGTTGGTTTTTTTATATCGTGAAGACACACAAATAAAAAATCAAATAATGTTTCTTTCATCAATATCAAAAATGGATGGGGCGTAACAGATGAATTTTGATGATGCTCTTCGTTTGACTGAAATATTACTGGCTTTTGCATTGGTACAGCACAGTGTTGAACATGTGTTTAGTGCAAAAAGTGAACGGTATTTATTTATCACTCGAATGTTGTTAAGTGGTTTGCTTGCTTTGGGAATTGGGACAACGTGGGTATGCTCCGCGCTAGCCGTTCTAAGCTTACTAATTTTAAGGTGGTTTCATGGGCCTTATAATGGCGGTAGTGACCGCATGAGTTTACTTATTTTATGGTGCCTTACTTTTGCTCATTTGATGCCAACACTGCAGTTAAAAGAATACGTGTTTGGTTATTTGGCAATTCAACTTTTACTGTCATATTTTATTTCAGGTTGGGTTAAAATTGTTAACCCAGATTGGCGAAATGGAAGAGCGCTTCAGGATGTATTTCAATTTTCAACTTATCCAGCGAGTGAACAATTAAGATCATTTGCAAATTATCCCAGGCTTTTATTTTGTGCATCTTGGTCGGTGATGATATTTGAATTGCTATTTCCGTTAACCGTAATAACACAAACAACGTTAATCATAGGGTTAACAGTCGCAGCACTTTTCCATCTAGCAAATGCATGTCTTTTCGGCCTTAATCGTTTTTTCTGGATTTGGTTAACTGCTTACCCTTCTCTGATTTGGTTGCATGCGAGAATTTTTGAAATATAAATTTTTATGTTTATCGCTTACATCCAATTGACAAAGATCAAGGATTGCTTTGTGGGGGAATGATAACTCTAGAATATGTCATGCACCTTACGCGATAATATTTTAAAATTTGATCGAACTGTTCCACGTTATACCAGTTATCCAACGGCACCGAATTTCGAAAAGAAAAATAATATTGATTATCCTGTTTTACAATCAAGTGATACAATATCACTCTATATCCATGTACCATTTTGCCAAAGCATGTGTTGGTATTGTGGGTGTCATACAAAGGTTACAAAACGTTATGATCCAATTGCGGAGTATGTCGATTTTTTGTTAAAGGAAATCCAACTTGTAAAATCCCATCAACAGAACAAAATTAATGTGTCGCACATTCATTTCGGTGGTGGATCACCGGGCATGCTTTCATCCAAAGATTTTGAACGCATTATGGTGGCAATTAGATTGAATTTTAATGTTGCCGATGATGCAGAAATTGCAATTGAAATTGACCCACGAGGGGTAACCGATGATCGTGTCATCGCATACGCAAAAGTGGGCGTCAATCGAGTCAGTTTGGGAACACAAGATTTTAATGATGATGTTATGCAATCTGTTAATCGCGAACAACCATTTGAACTGAGTGATAGGGCCGTTAAATTATTTCGTGAACATGGAATAAATCATTTTAATTTAGATTTGATATATGGTCTGCCCCACCAAACAACGGATAAAATGAAACGTACAATCGATTTGGCATTATCACTTGATCCAGATCGCATTTCATTATTCGGATATGCCCATGTGCCATGGATGAAAAAACATATGCGTTTAATTGATGAAACGACGTTACCCGATAAAATTCTTCGTCTTGATTTGTTTGAAACAGGTGCAAAGATGTTAGAGGATAGCGGATATCTATCTATCGGAATTGATCATTTTGTTAAACCAAATGACACAATGGCCATCGCCTTGAAAAACAAAAAATTAAAACGAAATTTTCAGGGGTATACGACGGATCAATCAAACATCATGATTGGGGTAGGAGCGTCGTCAATAGGGAAAACAGAAGATGCATACTTTCAAAACCATGTTGACATGCCTCTTTATAAAGCCGCAATAGATGATGGTCGCCTGCCTCTATTTAAATCATGTGATATTACAAATGATGATAAAATTCGTGGGGAGATTATAGAGCGCATTATGTGTGATTTTGAAATTGATTTGTCTGATTATAGTGGTGATTATTCAAATGAATTACAACATATTCAAAAATATGAAGATCAAGGTTTTTTGAATATTAGTGATAAAAAAATAAAAATTAACTCAAATGCGCGCCCCATTGCACGACTGATTTGTGCTGCGTTTGACATTTATCTGCCATCAGAAACAGTGAAAAAACATTCGCAAGCCATATAAAAAACCAGCTTCAAATGTTTGAAACTGGTTTTGAGCTTTATTTTAAATACTTAAACTAGAATTTATATGATGTACCAATTCCAACGATAACAGGATCAAGTTTAACATTATCAGCAGATAAAGAATTGTTCACACGCACATCCACGTCCAAATCAACGTATTTGATATCCATGTTTACACCCCAGTTGTCATTGAGCCAGTAATCAAAGCCAGCTTGAACCGCATAACCAATTCCACCATCGACATCAAGATTATTAAATCCATCACCATCATCTTCACCATAGAACATGGAATAGTTCAAGCCAGCCCCAACATATGGAGAAAATTTTTCTTCTGGTTGAAAATGATATTGTAATGTTAATGTTGGAGGTAAAATCCAAGCGTCGCCCAAGACATTACCGCCAGCAAGAATTGTATGTTCAGATGTCGCCACAATTAATTCAGCGGCAATATTTTTTGTGAAGAAGTATGTGAAGTCGATTTCAGGAACATAATCACTATCAACATTCGTATCTAGTTGTGTTCCATTTACCATTCCTTCACCATCGGCCAAAACTCCGATCATACGCCCGCGAATTTGAAAGCGGTCTTTGTCCCACAATCCGTCAAAGTCTTGTGCTTGTGGAGTTGTTATAGACATACCTGTTAATACGGATGTCATTAAAGCTATTTTAAAAAATGTTTTCTTCATATTATATATTTCCCTTTTTTATGAAGGTGACATTAATTTAGATAGGCATGATTGTATTTGATTTTAGTCAACTTTTTTGACTTTATTAGATGGGTTTTCATCAATTAAAATTCGATTAGCCGCACCGTCTAAATCTTCATATTGCTCTGTTTTCAATGACCATAGGAAAGCGGCAAGACCAATAAGGCCAAGGATTAAAGCAAGGGGAATAAGAAAAATAAGAACACTCATGTATATTACTTTACTATGGTTTTAATTTTAATCTAAAGCTATTTAATATTACAAATATAGAAGACCCAGACATTGCAATTGCCGCGATCATCGGGGTTACTTCTCCCATAAATGCCAAGGGAATGGCAATCATATTGTATGCAATCGTGATGGCAAAATTTTGTTTTATTATTTTTTGCGTTTTTACAGCCATGTTATATGCCGTTTTAACAGGTGACAAATCGTTTCCCATAAATACAATGTCTGCAGTGTTTTGTGCCATATCTATGGCTGTTCCTGGTGCCATTGACACATCAGCTCCAGCCAAAACAGGAGCATCATTTAACCCATCACCAACCATTAAAACATGTTGTCTGTTTTCCTTTGCGGATTCTAAAATTTTATATTTGTGTGTTGGATCAAGATCACCATAGGCGCGATCAAATGGTAATTTTTTCACTATTTTTTTAACAACACTATTTCTGTCTCCAGATAGTAATATTAAACGCAGATTTTTACTTTTTAAATACGATAAAATAGTTGCAGTGTCATGGCGCAAAAAATCTTCAAAACGAAAAAAGATAGATTTTTGCCCTTCTTGATATAAGAAAAAAGACATAGAATCGCCTTGAAAATCTAAATATACATCATAATCAGAAAGCAATTTTTGATTTCCTAACAAGACAACTTTATCATTAAGGGTACCTTTTAAACCTCGCCCGGGTATTTCTTTTAAATCATTGATTTTTAATAAATCACCATCATAAGATTTTACGATTGATTGGGATAATGGGTGTTGGCTATGTGTTGCCATCGAGGCTGCTAATTTTAAATCTGAATCACTGTATTCACCTATTAATTCTGGATGTCCATTTGTTAATGTTCCTGTTTTATCAAAAAAAACAGTGTCTATTTTTGCTAAGCGTTCTAACGCATCTCCTGATTTGACCATTATTTTTTGACGCAAAAGTTGTCCTGTTGATAGGACCTGTGCAACGGGTACGGCTAACCCTAATGCACAAGGACATGTGATAATTAAAACAGTGACAGAAATCATAAGGGCATCTTGCCAAGAAATTCCAAATACAAAAAACCATAATAAAAAAGCAGTAATAGCTAAACTATGAACAAGTGGTGTATATAATTTTGCTGCACGATCTGCAAGCCGGGTATAGGCTGCCTGACCTTGTTCAGCCTGTTCTATTAATCGAACAATATCGGCGAGTAATGAATCGCCAGTTGTTTTGGTGACTTTGATAGTTATCGGAGCAGAAATATTTAATGTTCCTGCAAAAACGTTGTCACCTTCATGTGCAATGCACGGCATGGTTTCGCCGGTTACCAATGAAGTATCGATTTCTGTCGCGCCTGTTTCAATGAGGCCATCAACGGGAATTTTTTCGCCCATCGCAACCGTTACAATCATATTTGGCTTTATATCTGCAATTGGAATTTTACGTGTTGTTTGATCGCTAACAACGGTTGCAAAACCACTAAGGGTGCTCATCAAATCAGTTGCGGCAGATCTTGCATTCGCGCGTGCGCGAAAATCTAAATATCGCCCGATTAACAGAAAAAAACATAACATGAGGGCGGAATCAAAATAGACATGTTCTGAATCTCGGACTAGCTCATGAACACTCATTCCTGTGGCAAGCAATAGCGCGAGAGAGATTGGAACATCCATATTCGTACGTTTGTTTTTTAATGCGACCCACGCAGATCTGAAAAAAGGGCGCCCTGCGAAAAGAACAGCAGGAATGGCAATTAAGGCTGAAATAAAATGTAAAAATTCACGCGTTGCGTTTCCCATTGTGTTTTGATCGGTAATCCATAATCCGAATGACAACAACATGATGTTACCTGCAGCAAATCCGGAAACCCCCATACACATGAGCAGAAAACGGTTTTGTTCATCGGAGGATTTATCACCTTCTTTGTATGGGTGAACACCATATCCTAAATTAGAAATCGCACTAACGTAATTATTGGCATCCTCTTTTGGGCCGTTCCATGTAATGGATAATGCACCTGTCGTAAAATTTAAACGACGTTGATTTATATTTTTAAAATCATCAAGGGTTGTTTCAATTTTTTGAATACATGCGGCACAATGAACACCAGAAATTTTTAATTTTAGCGCACATTCATTATCATCATTTTGCCTGACATAGGCTTCAAATCCTTGGGTATTATTTTCCATGTGTTTGTTCGACAACCCCTGTGTATGTTGTCATTGCCTTGTAAACGAAAAAGGCGTCCACGCTTGCAAAGGTTATAAAAAACAAGACGAGATAAATTAAAAACTTCCGTCCATCATTTTTTTGCTTTTTCATAGGAAATCACCTCTTTGTAACGAACACACTTTCATAGGTGTCTGAGTTGTTGGTCGCTTTATCTGTTAATGTGAAAGTAATATCAAGACTATTCTGTGGTTTTATAGGTGCACTTAGGTTAATGCGATAATGCCCGACACTGTCGGCGGCGACGAAAATAGCATCTTCTGATATATCTCCAGCCCCCTTTACAACTAACGTTGCGTTTTCAACACCAGAATAGGTTAATTTATAAAAATTATCTTCATGTGTTTTGTTTAAAATTTTAACTTCGTACCCATTACGAATTTCACCATTAGATAACTTTACAAATAGTGGGTTACGGTCATGTAAAACCGTTAAATCAAGAGCTGAACGGTTTAATAAAACGGTTAGCATAAATCCACCAACAATGACTAAAATGAATATATAATAATATGTGCGTGGACGAAAAATATTGAATTTTGTTTCTGTGTTTTGGACTTTATCTTCAAATCTTCTTTCCGTGTCATAACGAATTAATCCCTTTGGAAGATCAACTTTTTTCATGATGTCATTACATGCATCAATACATAATCCACACGCAATACATTCCATTTGAAGTCCGTTACGAATATCAATGCCAACAGGACAAACCTGAACACAGGCCGTACAATCGATACAATGCCCACGGTTATCCCATGTGGTTCCCTTCTTATGCTTTCCGCGTTTTTCGCCACGGTTTTCATCGTATCCAATGATTAGTGTGTCTTTGTCAAACATGGCAGATTGAAAACGTGCGTAGGGGCACATGAATGTACAAACTTGCTCTCTTGCAAATCCAGCCATCAAATATGTGGAGGCGGTTAATCCAACAACAAATCCTAAAATAGTAGGTGAGACATCCAGCATGAAAAAGCTTTTCACCAATGTCGGGGCATCATTAAAATATAAAACAAATGATCCTGCAGTACACCACGCGATGGCTAACCATATAATATGGGTTATTGTTAGTTTGCGAATTTTTTCAAATGTCCATGGTCCTTCGCGAAGTTTTTTTCTCTTGTTTCTATCACCTTGAATAATTCGTTCAACCCAAACAAATAAATCTGTCCAGACGGTTTGGAAACAAAAATAACCACACCACACACGACCAAATAATGATGTCACAAAAAATAATGCAATGGCTGCAAAAATAAGAATTCCAGTTAAAATATAAACCTCTTGTGGCCATATCTCGATCCAAAACCAATAGGCGCGACCGCGTTCTAAATCGATTAAAACGGCTTGGTCAGGTGCATTGTCACCACGATCCCACCGAATAAAAGGAACGCCGTAATAGATAGCAAGACAGACAATCATCGCAACCCATTTTAGATTGCGATAAAGACCACTTACACGTTTGGGATAGATCCGCTCTTGTTTGGCGAATAATTGGAGATCACTGTCATTATCATTACAGCACCCCATACATTATTCCTCTCCTCCACCAAGCTGGTGTACATAAAGGCTTATTTGACGGATCGTATTTTGTGACAGACGGTTGACCCATGCAGGCATCATGCCTTCACGTGAATTTACAACTGTTTCATAAATATCTTTACGCGTACCACCGTAAAGCCAAATATCATCCGCTAAATTAGGTGCGCCCAACTCTTGCAAACCTTTACCATTTTGTCCGTGGCAAGACGCACAATTTTCTTGGTAAACCAGATGTCCTGGTAAAGAGGTCAAATCCGTTTCGCCACCCAATATCATTACGTACTCAACAACATCATTAATTTGTGTCTTGGATAGTAGTTTATCGCGACCAAAAGCGGGCATTTCTGACAATCGTGTGTCGTATGACCCCTGAACACGAATACCATCATTTAATGTTTGATGAATATCAGTGACCTTGCCACCCCATAACCAATCATCGTCGTTAAGATTGGGGTATCCTTTTCCGCCTTCTGCACCCGTTCCGTGACATGTTGCGCAATTTTCTTTAAACGCAGCATGACCACCAGCCATCGCAAACTCATAAAGTTCACGATCATTCATAATATCATCGAAAGAGGCAGTTTCAAATTTTTCTAGATAGTTTGATTGTCTCTTTAGGATTTCATTTTGCGATTCTGCAAGCTCTTTGGCTTGAGTATAACCATAGGTTCCCTTTGTTGCACCACTAAGTGTTGGCCACGCGGGGTAAACAACGAAATACCATAATGACCACACAATCGTGACAACCCATACAATCAACCACCATCGGGGCAGGGGATTGTTGAGTTCTTGTAAACCATCCCATTCATGTCCTGTTGTTTCAACACCAGATAACTTGTCTACATCTTGTTTTTTTGTTTCTTTATCAACCATTTTCTTGATCCTCCCTTAATGGGATTTCACCATATTTTTTATATTTTAATTTTGCGCTGGGACGCATCGTCCATAAAACGGCACCGCAAAAAATAACTAAAAATAAAATTAACCCTGTAATACCGGCATCGGCATTGGCAAATAATTCTTTCATCTTATTTACTTTCCACCTTTGGTAACGTTTCGAAATCAACCATTGTTCCTAGAACTTGTAGGTAAGCCACTATAGCATCCATTTCGGATATAATGTTAGGTTGACCATCAAAATCACGAGCATTTACGGTTTCACCATATCTCTCTTCTAATCCTGATGTGTCGGCACGATCGGAGCCATAAGCCTGAACCTTCAAGTCATTTTTCGCATTCTTAATCATGTCTTCAGAATATGGGACACCTATACGACGTAAGGCTTTTAGATGTTTGTCAATTTTATGAAAGTTAACGCCTTTTTTCATCATAAATTCATATGAGGGCATAATAGATTCAGGAACAACATCACGTGGTTCAATCATATGTGCCACTTGCCATGCGTCGGAATATTTGCCACCGACACGAGATAGATCAGGGCCTGTGCGTTTTGATCCCCATTGAAATGGGTGATCGTACATGCTTTCCGCGGCCAAAGAGTAATGCCCATATCGTGTAACTTCATCACGAAGGGGGCGAATGTGTTGAGAGTGGCAATTATAACATCCCTCACGAATATAGATATTATATCCTGTTAATTCTAACGGAGTATAAGGGCGCATACCTTCGACAGGTTCAATGACTGTTTCTTGTCTGAATAAAGGGACAACTTCGATAATGCCACCAATTAAAACAACAACAACAATTCCAATCATTAATGCCAGAGAATTTCTTTCTAAAAATACGTGTCGATCCATCCAACTCATGACGCCACCGCCTTTCTTGTTTGTGCAGCACTTACGGCTTGACGTGGATTACCTTCCTTGTCAACTTCATTTGGGGCAACGTCGCCACGAATTGTACGATAAAAATTGTAACACATGATGATAGAGCCCGCGAGGAACAAGGTGCCGCCTAATGCGCGAATTGCATAAAATGGTTTCATCGCCATAACGGTTTCAACGAATGAATAATTCAAGAAACCCATGTCATCGTACGATCTCCACATTAGTCCTTGCATAATACCACTGACCCACATTGCGGAAATGTATAAAACGATCCCTAGTGTCGCAATCCATAAGTGAACACTAACGAGTTTCAGTGAGTAAACTTCTTCACGTCCCCATAACTTAGGAACTAAGTAATACAGACACCCGAATGTGATGAATCCATTCCATCCCAACGCACCCGCATGAACGTGTCCAATTGTCCAATCTGTATAGTGAGATAGAGCGTTAACCGTACGAATCGACAGTAGAGGGCCCTCAAACGTAGCCATTCCATAAAATGCCAATGCAACAACCATAAACTGTATAACAGGGTCTTTGCGTAGTTTATCCCATGCACCAGATAACGTCATCATTCCGTTAATCATTCCACCCCATGATGGCATCCATAACATGATTGAAAAAGTCATTCCCAATGTTTGGGCCCATTCAGGCAGGGCCGTGTAGTGAAGATGGTGGGGGCCCGCCCAAATATAAATGAAAATCAGCGACCAAAAATGCACGATGGATAGACGGTATGAATAAACAGGTCGTTCTGCTCTTTTAGGAATGAAGTAGTACATCATCCCTAAGAAACCGGTTGTAAGGAAGAATCCAACTGCGTTGTGTCCATACCACCATTGTATCATGGCGCTTTGCACACCACCTGGAACGGAATAACTTTTTGCACCCAAAAATTCGACAGGAATAACAAGATTATTTCCGATGTGCAGGACGGCTGTTGTTAAAATAAATGATAAGAAAAACCAGTTCGCAACATATAGATGTGGTTCTTTACGCTTTACAATCGTCATAAAGAACACCGCCAGATATGCAACCCATACAACAGTCAACCACAAATCGGCGTACCATTCAGGTTCAGCATATTCCTTTCCTTGAGTAACACCCAAAACGTAACCTAATGCGGCAATGACAATAAATAATTGATACCCCCAAAAAGTGAAAAATGATAATTGATCGTTCCACAACCTAACGCCACAGGTGCGCTGGACAATATAATAACTTGTTGCAAATAATGCGTTTCCACCAAATGCAAAGATAACGGCGGATGTGTGCAAAGGACGTAGTCGGCCAAAGGACAAGTAAGGTTCTATATTTAAATCTGGAAACACCATCTGCAGGGCAATAAAGACACCTGCCAACATTCCAACAACCCCCCAAAAGCAAGTTGCAATTGTAAAAAATTTTACAATATCATCATTATATATCACCGGTTCTTTTGACGTCATTATTTCTTTATCCTCTCAAAACGATTAATCCAGCCATGGCAAACAACCATAGGCCACTCCAAACCATAAACCCAGCGCGCACGGTGGGCATTTTATTTGGAAATTTTTGTTGTAATTTTTGCCCGCCTATCGCGGTTACAATTAATGCTGGTATTGTTCCCAAACCAAATGCGGCCATTGAAATGGCCGTGGACATATATGTAGGGGCCGCGGATGATGCCATGATGGCCCCCATGACCATTCCACAGGGCATTAATCCCAATGTCATTCCCATTAAGAAACGATTATTTGATTTTGAAAACAATTTTCGAATGTGATTTTGCCCAATGATTAGGCTCAATTTATTTGCCCATGGGAACATTATTTGCAATTTGGGAAACGCATTCACAATAAAAAGAATGCCAGCGAATGACAATAAGGGAACGATGACTAAAATTCGAATGGGAGAAAAAAAGGCAATAACATTAACCAAAGATGCCAGAATAACTGCCAGAATAACATACGTCACTATGCGTCCAGCATGATAAGGGATTAGCATGGCATCACGTGTTTTAGATAAATGACCGCTTTGGGAAATGATAAATGGACCACACATTCCAATACAATGTGTAAAGCCACTAACCAATCCCATTGTGAATAAACCGAACGGCAAGCCATACGCCAAATTGACGTTTTCAAAACATGCTTCAAAAAACACGTGAAAATTGGTTAAATCCATAGCTGTCCTGTTCTTGTCGTGGTAAGATGCCATAGGCTCTATAATATTGCCTTGACCAAAATCAAATTAAAGATTTCAATAATGAGCATAATAAAAAGTAACACTTTAAAAAATATACCTTTTTTTAAAAACTGTTCTGATAAGACCATTGAAGCGTTGAGTGATCAAGCGCAAATAATCGATTTGGAAAAAGGAAGTATGCTTTTCTCTAATAAGGATAAAGCGGAACGTTTTTACCTTGTTACCAAAGGTTGGATCAAACTATATCGTGAAACGATCGATGGCGCACAATCTGTTGTTGATATTCTTAATGCTAATAATGTTTTTGGTGAGGTGGCACTGTTCCAAAATGATACGACCTCTTTTTCTGCTGAGGCAGCAGAAAGAGCACAGGTTATGTCCTTTCCTTTATGTATATTGAAAAAGGAAATTGAAAATAATTCTAATCTTACAATGGATATGATGCTTTCTATGACACGTCATGCAAGACAGCAAGATCAGGAAATTGAAAACCGAACATTAAAAAACGCATCTCAACGAATTGGTTGCTTTCTATTGCGATTGGTGGATCAGCGGAAAACAGGTGAGATTGTTATCAAGTTGCCGTATGATAAAACGCTCGTTGCTGCCCGTTTAGGTATGCAGCCAGAAACTTTTTCTCGTGCATTAAATAAACTGAAAGATCAAATTGATCTACATGTAGTGGGACGAGAAATTCGTATATTAAGTTTACAAGATCTAACAAAGTATGCGTGCTCTGCTTGTTCATCTGAATTCCCATGCCATGATATAAAATCTTAATTGAGTGCTTTCTGATAAGCGATCTAGTTTTTAATGCAAAAATTTGCCCAATAGTCGTAATTTGTTGTTTTTATTTTTGTTTTTGATCCCATCCTCCGCCGAGGGCTTTGTAGATGGTGATGAGATTCAAAGCGGTGTTAACTTCACTAGCCGCTAACTGATCTTCTGCTTGTAATAATGTTGCTTCCGTACTCAACGCATCAATAAAAGTATCTACACCTGCTTCATACCTCGACCTTGCAAGACGAACGGCATCTTTTGCAGAACGGGCTGCCTGTTGCAAATGTGCTCTTTTACGCTCTTCTTGTGCAAAATTACTAACGGATGTTTGCAACTCTTCTAGGGCTGTTAATACCGTTTTTTCGTATTGAGCAGTTGCCGCACGTGCGCGTGCATCGTTTTGATCAATTTGAGAATATACACGCCCAAGGTCAAATGCTGACCAGCTGACGCTTGGCAATAAGGACGATGTAATTGCCGATGATCCAAAGCTAGATAGCGTCGTCGCGGCAAAACCAATGGCGCCAGTCACACTGACAACAGGGAATTGGTTTGCAACACTGACATTATAGTCGGCAACGGATGCCTCTAATGCATATTCGGCTGATTGAACATCAGGACGACGACGCAATAGATCGGATACCGTTCCTATTTGAATAGATTGAGGCACACTTGGTAATGATTTTCTTTTCCCCAGTATGTCATTCAATGTATTAGGCACCTGTCCGGTTAAAACGGACAGGCGATTGATACTGCTGTTAACCTGAGCTTGGAAAGATGGAATCGTAGATTGCGTCAATTTCCATTGCGTTTTTGCACGGGATACATCTAACTCGGTTCCTCGTCCACCACGTGCTAATTTTTTTGTAAGACTATATGTCTCTTTTTGGTTTTTTGCATTACGTTCGGCGATATTCAAACGATGTTGTGCACCACGCAACTCCATATAAACACGTGCAACCTCTGCTGTAATTGTAACATGAACATTACGCAAATCAGCGTATGATTGTTTTACCTTTGCTTGATCGCTTTTTACCCGTTCTGACACGCGACCAAATAAATCGGCTTCCCAACTGGCATCAAACTCAGTGTTAAATGCATTTGTTGTTTGGCTTGTTCCCTGTCCAAGCTCACCACTTGTTCTGTTTTTTTTGAAAGAAGAATTTGAAGTAACCGTTGGGTATTGATCCAATCCCGTTTCACGAGAAATCGCGCGCGCCTCATCTAAATTTGCACGCGCAATATCAATATCTTTGTTATGAGACAGAGCATCCTTAATTAACAAATCTAAATTTTCATCTGCTAATGTTTGCCACCACTGCTCAATGACTTCACTTTCTTTAAAACGTTCATTTTGAAAGGATTCAATTTGCACGCTATCTGCCCCTACAATAGTCGGAGCACCAATATAATCTTGGAATGAAACACAAGCGGAAAGAGATAATACGCAAACCGATGTTGTTAAAAGTGTTTTCAAATTACGCATATTTCTATTCCTTATCCTGCGTTGATTTTGGTGATGTAAGTTGCGCTATTCCGCGACATAAAACATAAAATATCGGAGTAAAAAGCAATCCAAATATAGTGACACCAAGCATACCACTAAACACGGTTACACCAATAGCCTGTCGCATTTCAAATCCTGCACCAGAAGCAACAAGCAATGGAATAACACCCAAAATGAATGAAAAAGCAGTCATCAAAATTGGACGTAGGCGTGTTTTACAAGCCTCAATTGCGGCCTGCCACCTATTCATATTGTTTTCATCTTCATTTTGTTTTGCAAATTCAACAATCAAAATAGCGTTTTTAGATGCAAGTCCCACAAGAACAATTAAACCAATTTGAGTTAAAACATTATTGTCCATACCCGCGATTAACAATCCTGCACCCGCCGACAATAAACACATCGGAACGATCAGAATAATGGCAAGTGGTAATGTCCAGCTTTCATACTGGGCTGACAATAATAGGAATACAAATAACACCGCTAAACAGAAAATCATAACAGCCGTGTTTCCTGTCGCTTTTTCTTGATAAGAAAGTTCCGTCCATTCATATCCAAAACCATCAGGAAGAACCGTTTCAGCAAGTTGTTCCATACGTGCCAACGCTTCACCAGAACTGTATCCTGCAGTGACATTTCCACTAACCGATGCAGCAGGATAAAGATTGTAACGTGGCACACGTGAAGGCCCCGCAGTATCTTTAACGGTCGCAAGCGATCCAATTGGAATCATATCACCATCTGTGTTACGCACACGCAAACGCAAGATATCATCTTTTGTCAAACGATAGGGTGAATCTGCTTGTGCTGTCACACGGAATGTACGACCTAAGAAATTAAAATCATTCACATAGGATGATCCAAGGTTAACTTCCAACGCACTAAAGACATTTTGCATCGGCACTTTTAAGCGTCTTGCACGCTCACGATCGATATCAAGATAAACACGAGGTGTACTTGTTTCAAAAAACGTATAAACGGAGTTAGTCTCTGGCGCTTGATTAGCTGCCATTGCCAAAGCCCATGTTGCCTGCTCTAGCGCTGCCAAACCTTTTCCACCACGATCTTGTACCATCATTTTAAAACCACCTGCATTCCCAACACCAGGGACCGGTGGAGGTGCAAGAGTGATAACAAACGCATCATCAATGGCATATAACGCTTGTTGCATATCAGCGATAATAGTGTCGATATCACGGCGTGTACCCAACGGTTTTAAAACAGTAAAGATGGCCCCTGCATTACTCGCATTAGTGAACGTTGCACCAGAAAAACCTGAAAACGCAACGGTATCTTCAACGCCTGGTATCTTTAACAAAATATCCGTTATCTCGTTTATGATTTCATCAGTTCGTTCCAATGATGCACCAGCAGGCAAATTTACGGCCGTAATCGTATAACCTTGATCTTGTGGAGGAATAAAACCACCAGGGATAAGTGAGTATTGATACGTTGTTAAACCAAGCAATCCAACATACAAAAATACAAATATGAAACTCAAACGAATGATCTTACTGACAACAAACCCGTAACCAACGGACAATTTATCCATAAATGCATTGAATAAATCCGCAGGCTTTGACAGTAATCCTTTTCGTTTATCAGGATTAAATCCTTTCATAAATATTGCAGCCATGGCTGGACTTAACGTCAACGATACAACGGTTGAAATCATTGTTGCTGCGGCAATGGTCACACCAAACTGTTTATAAAATTGTCCTGTTATCCCCTCCATAAGAACAGTTGGTAAAAACACGGCAACAAGAACAAGACTGGTCGCAATAAGTGCTGTTCCCACCTCATCCATTGTTTGCTTTGTTGCTCTTTTTATATCGAGACCTTCACGCAATTTACGTTCAACGTTTTCAACAACAACGATGGCGTCATCAACAACAATACCAATGGCCAGAACAAGACCAAATAGAGATAGCATGTTAAGTGAATATCCAAACGCGAGCATCAATCCGAATGTCCCAATTAAAGAGATTGGAATAGCCACAACAGGAATAATTGCCGTGCGCCAGCTTTGCAAGAACACAAGAATAACAAGCACAACACATAAAACGGCTAGCAATAATGTAATGAAAACTTCTTTGATTGATTCTGCGATATAATTAGTCGGGTTGTAAACAACCTTATATTCAAAATCATGTGGGAAATCTTTTGCCATTTCATCCATTGCGGATAAAGTACGTTCCGCAGTTTTTAATGCATTGGCACCAGGTAACATTGTTAACAAGACACCGACTGATGGTGTTTTACCGAGATATCCTCGTGTCGCATAATCACGTGCAGCCAATTCAATGCGAGCCACATCTTTTAATTTTACAAGCGCACCGTTGTTTCCTGATTTAACGATAACATTTTCAAATTCTGCCACATCAACCAAGCGACCTTGCGTTTGTACAGAAAGTTCAAATGCGTGTTGAGAAGGGACAGGAGACTGATTTAATGTTCCTCCAGCGACCTGAATATTTTGTGCACGGATAGAATCTAAAACATCTTCAACAGTCAAATCTAATGATGCCATTTTATCAGGATCCAACCAGACGCGCATCGCATATTCGCTCGCCCCAAAAACTTGCGAATTTCCAATACCTTCAACACGTTTCAGCTTGTCACTAATTTCAAGACTTGCGTAGTTTCCGATAAAATTTTGATCATACGTTCCCTGTGGTGACAAAAGGTTGATAACCATTAAAAAATCGGGTGAATTTTTGATCGTTGTAACACCTAGTCGCCTTACCGCTTCTGGTAATCTTGGCTCAGCGGCCGAAACTCTATTTTGCACAAGAACTTGTGCTGTATCAACATCCGTTCCTTGCTTAAAAGTCACGGTTAATGTCATACGCCCATCATTTGTCGATTGCGATGACATATACAGCATATTTTCAACGCCATTAACCTCTTGTTCTAATGGTGTTGCAACGGTTTCTGCAATTGTTTCTGGATTTGCGCCAGGATACGCCGCAATCACTTGTACCTGTGGCGGTGCTATCTCTGGATATTGAGAAACAGGCAATGCAAAATAGGCAAGTAAACCAAAAATTACAATAAAACTTGATACAACCGTTGCAAAACGTGGTCGATCAATAAAGAAATGCGTCATTTTCATTGTGCTATTTCCTCAGATTTAGGGGCATCATTATTTTCTGCTGGTTGCATAATGGAAACCATTGCTCCAGGTCGTATCATATGTAGGTTGTTTGCAATTATTTTATCTGTTTTATTCAATCCACTCTTAGCAATTTGCATCCCATCATCCGTTAAATGACCTAATGTAATATATTTACGGACGGCCTTGTTTTCATCCGTGACAACATAGACGTATTTACGTGTTTGTTCCGTCCCGATAATTTCCGGCGAAATAAGAAATCTTTCTGATGGCTCTCCCATTGCAATGCGAATGCGCGCAAATAATCCTGGCTCCAAAAAGCCATTATCATTATTAAAGGTCGCCCTTACTGCCATTGTACCGGTAGATCTGTCTAATTCATTATCAAGAAAGTTTATTTTACCTTCATGCGTAAAATCCGTTTCATCTTGTAATTGCGCATAGACCGCATGTTCATTACCTCGATCATTTGGAATTTCGCCGTTTTGTGCCGCTCGAGTATAACGTAAAACATCAGACTCGCTTCCTTCAAAATAAAATTCAATAGGCGATACTGACACAAGCGTCGTTAAAAGTGTTGCATTAGAACTCCCCCCACTAATTAGGCTTCCTACATCAACTAAATTACGACTGATACGACCTGTAAATGGCGCTTTAACTTCAGTGAATTCTAGATTCAATGATGCATCATCTAAATCAGATTTTGTAATTCTATATTGTTGTAATCTCTGATCAAAATCCTCTTCAGATATTGCCTTTGATTTGTGCAGTGATTTTGCACGATCGTATTCTTTTTTTGCCAATTCAAATCGTGCTTGTGCGCTTTCCATTGCGATTGTAAATGGACGTTGATCAATCACGAACAACACGTCGTTTTTTTGTATTATCTGTCCATCGTCAAATTTAATATCTTGCAGATACCCACTCACGCGCGCGCGAATTTCAACACGTTGTGCCGCTTGGAATCGTCCCGTATATTCATCCCACTCTGTAACTTCTCGCACTTCTGGTGGCACAACTTGAACAGGAACAGCTTGAGGTACATATGATGCTTGTGCGTTTTCCTTATTATCCTTACAGGCATTCAATCCTAATAAGGCAACAGCAATAAATGATAGAGTTTTTAAATTAAAGGGCATTATGACTTCTCCGTTTTGTAAACAGCATTTCTGCAAATAACTGATATTCCGTTTTTAATGTGATTGTTAAATTTTTTTCGACAATGGCTTTTATGGAACGCTCCCTCGCCTAAATAAACTAATGTATCTGCAATTTGCGCATATGAAATTGAAGGGTGAGGATCGTATGTTTTTTCTAAAACTCTTTCGATAAGCGCTAAAACCTGCTTAAGCATTTTTTCACAACAATCGCCGACTAATTCATTAGAAACGCTTATTATTTCTGTTGCATGTGGTGACAACTCCAACAAATCGATATAAGGCCCCCATAAAACATCAAACATATTAAGCAATTGATTTTCAACATCATCTGTATTTTTATCAGCAATCTGACGGCAATTATTAAGAGCGGTTGCCAACTCAACATCAACAGCATTAATGAATAGCTGCTCTTTATTCTTATATCGTTGATAGAGAGTTTGCCTTGAAACACCAACCTCCTGAGCTATGTCATCAAGAGACGTTTTACGATATCCGTATCGAAAGAAGATACGGAGCGCGGTTAATAAGACATCATCAAGTTCATTATTCATTTTATTTTACACAATTAACAAAGTTTACAAATTTTGTCATATTGTAACGGGTGAAAATTAAAAAGTCAAAGTGATTTTTAATTTTTTACGAAAAGGTGTGATTGATTTTTTTGAACATGATCTTTGAATTTTAAACTATGTTTCCTCGTATTTTTCCGTATAATAAGTAGGTTAACGCTCCTTATTTATCTAATTTGGACACATTGTTTGTTAAAGCCTATGTTTAAAACACTATATCGCTATAGCATTTTGTTTACAGGGTGCGTTTTTTTCTCAATTTCTGCTATGGCACAAAACGTTCCAGGTGCAGCGGACGCGTCGCGCATTGAACCTGCTGAAAAAAACAATTTTAAACGTTTGAATACTGGTGCTCCACTTTTTAAATCAACTCCATTAACAAAAATGTCTAATGCCCCCAAAGGTGCGGATGCAACTCCTATTTTATTAATGAACCTTGAGCTTCAGGGCGCATCAACCTTTATTTCGCATAAATTAAAACATATATATGAGAATAATTTGGAAAGTGTTGTTGATCTTTCTCGGGTATGGGAAATTGCAGATGAAATTACACAATACTATCGCAATCAAGGGTACTTTCTTTCTCGTGCATTTGTCCCCGCACAAGAGATAGATGAATGTCGGAGTTCTATAACCATCCAAATCGTCGAAGGTTATATTGGCGAAGTTGAACTTGTTGGAGAATTAAAAGAAAAACGTGTGATCAGAGATATGATCGATACATTGATGGCGCATAAACCAGTCAAAGCAAGCAAGGTTGAAAGCTTTCTTCTCCGTCTAAATGACCTCCCCGGTGTATCTGTACGTGCAATTTTGGAACCGATTACAAATACAAAAACCAACGATGGTGCGGTTAAATTAGCTTTGATTGACAAAGAAACCAATGGCACAGCAAATATTAGTTATAACAATTTTGGATCCGATTTTTTAGGCCCACATCAGGTGAGTATGTCTTACGACGCAAGCATAATTCCGTTACAGCAAACAAGAGTTTCCATTACAAATAGCGTTCCTTTTAAAGAACTAACGCAAGCAAGTATTACTCACGAAATCCCCCTTTATCGCGGAATAAATTTGAATTTAGAAGGCCACTATGTTGATGCAGAACCCGGCCATACATTAAAGGTGAATAATATTGAGAGTGATTCACTTGGTTTTGGTGTTGGTATTGTTTGGAACGTTGTTCGACAACGTCTGCACAATATGTCTTTGGGATTAAAATTGACAAGTAAGAATTCAAAAAGTGATATTTTAGGATCAACACTTTCTCATGATAAAATCAGGGCATTACGTGCATCATTTGATTATGATTTTTCCGATCAATTTCGAGGATATAACATTGCTAATTTAACCCTAAACAAAGGTTTAAATTTTTGGGGATCTAGCCAAGCAGGAGATTTAAATCTCTCTCGCGCCCAAGCATCACCGAATTTTACAAAATTAGGTGTTAGCCTCACACGGTTTCAACCGATTGGTAACAATTGGTTAGCTGTTGGTTCTTTAGCAGGACAATGGGCTTCTGGTCCTTTGTATTCTTCTGAAGAATTTGGATATGGAGGGCAAAATTTTGGTCGCGGGTATGATCCTTCCGAAATTACAGGTGATAATGGAATCGCAACGATGTTGGAAATGAGATACCAAGGGGTAAACCCTTTATATAAAACACAAATAACGCCCTATATCTTTTACGATTTTGGAAAAATTTGGAACAAGGATACAGGACAAATATCTAGTGCTTCTGGAAGTTCTGTTGGTGCGGGCGTTCGCCTAACACATGATAACGATTTATCCACGGGACTATCACTTGCGCAACCCCTTAAGAAAAACATCGACGGTTCATCAAGCGAAAGTAATGACGATTTACGTGTTTTGTTTAATTTATCTTATGATTTTCAACCATAGATATTTATATTAAGATAAGGCAGTACGTTGGTATATATATTGCATACTATCTTATTTATTAAAACAAACAGGAATTGGGATGAATTTTAAAACAGTAACACTAGTAGCATCTTTGCTTCTCAGCGTTTCTACCGTCGTATATGCCAATCCTGAAGGAGGTGTTGTCGTTGGCGGATCGGCAGATATTGTACCCTCTGGAAAAAAAATAGATATACATCAACATAGTGATCGCGCTGTTATTGATTGGCGCAGTTTTGATATTAACGTTGATGAACACACGCAATTTCATCAACCAGGATCAAGTTCGATAGCCGTAAACCGTGTGAACAGCGCAAACCCTTCTCAAATTTTAGGAAACTTAACCTCTAATGGTAATGTTGTTTTGGTGAACCCTAATGGAGTGTTCTTTGGGCCTAATTCAACCGTTGATGTTAATGGCATTATTGCGACTTCCGCCGATATTGATACAAATAACTTCATGCATGATAACCAATTGGTTTTTGACAGATCTGGTCACGAGAGTGCATCCATTGTTAACGCTGGAAATATAACTGCAAAAGAAGCAGGTCTTGTTGGTCTTGTTGCCCCCGTTGTTGAAAATCACGGTGTTATTACGGCAAAGGCAGGCCGCGTACATTTGGCCTCTGGCGATACTGCAACAGTTGATTTTTATGGTGATGGTTTGATGGAAGTTGCCGTCAGAGACGAGATTCAATCACAAGCAGTCATCAATACAGGAAAAATAGAAAACGAAGGAGGAACAATTGCCTTAACAGCAGCCGCAGGAAAAGACATTGTAAACTCCCTTATCGTCGCATCAGGTGAACTATCCGCACCTGCAATGGAGAAAAAAAATGGAAAAATCATTATCTTTGCAGAAGGGTCCAATGCTGTAAAAGATAACAAGGAACAACATAAGGGACAAAAAAATGGAAAAAGTGCCGTTGTTGTTGATGCATATGTCGATGCCTCTGGACGAAATGAAGGAGAAACCGGTGGTGATGTCGAAATTTTAGGAGATGCAATTGCAATTTCATCTGGTGCACTTATTGATACCTCTGGTGACTTGGGCGGTGGTGATATTAAAATTGGAGGAGACTACCTAGGAGGAAACGACACTCCAACAGCAGACAGCGTTTATGTTGATAAAAACACAATAATCGCAAATGAAGCCATTACAAATGGTGATGGTGGACGAACAATTATTTGGTCCGATGATACAACGGACTTTCACGGCAATATCTTTGCTCGAGGCGGTATTGACGGTGGTGACGGTGGCTTTGTCGAAACGTCGGGGAAAGAAAATCTTAAGGCCGATGGTCATGTTGATCTCACTGCCCGACATGAGAGTGGTGAAAAAGGAACCTATTTACTCGACCCTGCCAACATAACAATTTACGGTGATTTTGATCCAAGTTTTGTGAGCACAGATGGCACAATCGATTTGGCATCCGATGTTGCTCTTTGGCTTGATGCGGATAATGCATCTTCAATAACGTTATCATATCGTGCCGCGGGAACTACCGCCGGAGGAACCGTTGGCACAAATACATTTACAACAGCTGGTAATATAAGCGCATATCTACAACCTGGGGCTCGCATCCGCCTTGGTGCGGCAGGAGCATCACAAACCGCCGATATTATGGGCGCGAACACTTATACGATCGCATCTATTTCTGGCACAACAATTACCACGGTCGAATCCTTAACTCAGAATTACGCAGGTGCCGCTGTACAAAAAGGATTAGTTAGCCAGTGGGGCGATAACGCAACAATCGCTAGTGATGCCACCCAAGGAAACAGTGCACGTATGCCCTTGTACATCGCTTCTGAAAGTTCTTATGGCGGTACTGGTGCAATACGATTTTATCGTAGCCTAGTAAACTATATGGATTTAACCCCTGATTTGAATAATACAGCCGGCGGATATAATTCTATTTTTTACACGATGAATTGGGGTGGTGGCGGTGGTATGCCATTTGGATTTACGACATATGATCTATATTTTGCGGGATCTGGCTTTGGCGTTAATAACGGGGCAGGAAATGTTTATGGCATAAACTCTGCCCCATTGCTTAATACCCCCCATCAATTGAGTGTTGATTTTTTTAACGGCGCTATAACTGGAAATCAAATCGCGATTGATGGTGTGGATCAAACCGAAACGTTACAAACAGGCGGTGTAGGTACACCTAAAAATGTTACTGATGCAATGAGGCTCGGAAGTTGGAGAAATAACACGAGCTATACACTCAATAATACAATGAATGAGATCATCATTTTAGATAAGCAAGCATCTATCACAGAACGAAACCTTATTGAACAATATCAAGCCGTGAAATCAGATATTACATTAACTCCGCCAGGTACAGGTGGAACAGAAGCGGCAAGAGCAATGGCCTCAGACGGATATGGTGCCTTCACAACCTCGTATTTAGAAAGATTATCTGCAACAGCCGACATATCACTATTGGCAACAAATGATATAACATTGGATTTACAAGGGGCAACAATGACCCTTGATAATGACAGAAGTTTAAGCCTAACAACAACAAATGGTAATATCACAACCGCATCTGCGGGCGATATCATTGCTAACCGTACAGGGGTTGGTGGTAATATTGCGATGACTAGTGGAGGATCAGGTAATATTGATCTACACCATGTAAATCTGTTTGCCAATAATGATGGGGTTATTACTTTAAATTCTGGTGGTAATTTAGTTCATCACGCTAATTATGTAGCACCACCAAGCAATACTATCTCCAGTGGTGCCGATGTGCCCTCAACTGTTGGGCAGGTCTCTCAAAATACCAGGTGGAATGATTTAAGCGATGATAGTGTAGAAACTCACGAAAATTTTGAAATTATTGATGAACCTTTTTACGACACATTTTCTGATGCTGGATATTTCTTGAGTGTTGATCCAAGATTGATAAAACAAATGGAGTTGAAATAAAAAATATTACTTTTTCTAAAATTTTGCGCCAAAATTGAAAAATATTCGCGGATTTTCATCGTTATAAATATCAACATTTTTTGTTAGTGGTTGGGCTATAGTCAGGTCACTAGAAAACGTTTTACTTATGTTTGCTCTCAATCCGAACCCCATGGATGCAAGAGATTTTTTTTCAAGGGAATTTACATCTGTTTCTTGATTCCAAATCTTTCCAAAATCATAAAATCCAAATAATTGATAATCATCAAAAATAGCATTTTTTTCTGTGGAATTCCATCGAAGTTCTAATTTTGTGGCAAAACCATCATCCCCAACAAGTTCAGAGGAATCGTATCCACGTCCGAATATCTTTCCGCCAACACCAAACTCCTCAGATGAAAGGAGGGGGTTATTTGCAATTTGGCCTGAAAATTCAGTCAAAATACTCCATTTGGGGGCGATGAATTGAAGGCGGCTAATGCGCGCTTCTAATTTTGTAAAGGATGGGTCACCATTCGCTCTTGTCATGTTTGCATCGTTATTGTGGCTAGCGTTAAATACATTCACGCCTTGTGATAACTTTACGGCTCCCTCGTTTACTGCGGATTTCCAGAGCGTATCGAACATATTGTAATTTACACCTGCACGTAGTGTGGCGATTTTGTCACGTGTTTTGAATGAATCTATATTATTTTTAGAGATTAAATCCCTGTAATCGAAACGTAAGGTTCCAAATAAATTTTGAGTTCTACTTCTCAAAAAGGGATGGGTGACATCAACACCAATAATTTTTGAATAGCCATCAATTTCAAATGTTTCTAAATCGTGTCCTGGTCTTGTATCAGAATAATTAAAATCGATACCTAATGTCGATCCGTATGCATTTATAGGTAGTTGTAGGCGGGCCGATCCGTAAATGAGTTCATCATCACTGGCGTCCGTAACGAATTGCGTTTCTAGCAAGTCACCAGCATTAAAGAGGTTGTTGAATTGTGCCGCCCCGGATAGGTGAACTTGTCCAATGTATCGCGAACCATAATTATCTATATTGAAATTAAAATTATACGGATCAATAGTGGGAATGATGGTGATATCAGCTCCACCAACGGTCGTAAGTGATGGGGCTATGATTGATCGAGCACTTAGGCCAGGAATATCATTGACGATAAGAAGCCAACGTTCTAAATCCTGAGCAGTTAATGGAGAGGACGTCGTCAAATTTCTGGATATTTGAAGAATGCGTTCACTTAAAAGGGTGTCATTGTTTGTGTTTAAACTAACTCGATCAATAAAACCTTCAACAACATGGATGGTGACAGTTCCATTTTCAATTTCTTGTTGCGGGATAACGGCTTGAGTAATGATATAGCCATCATTACGATACTTAAGAGTGATTTTTTTTGCGATCAAGTAAACATCTGTAATTGAAACTTTTGTCCCAATTTTGTCGCTCCATAAGGGGTGTAAATCTGCGATATTGTATGCACTAACACCTTTTAAGTTAATGTTGCTTAGAACAAAATTTACGTTTTCTGCACCATCTGGTGCCTTGTCCACACGAACTTCGGGAATGTTTATTTTGGGGGAGGTTACTTGTCTAAAATCGGGTTTTTCAATCATCGAATCTGATCTGCCAATTTCTGCAGAACTGGGGATAGATAATTGAGCAGAAGCTGTTAAGGGTATCGTGAGGGAGCAATAAAGTGTTGCTACAAAAAACGATAATTTTTGGATGCTTTTTAAAAGCATGTTAGTTCCTTTTTAGTAAGGTGGGTCACAATAATTCATGATGGTTTTCTCTTTGTAGTATAAATACAAAAATTACAAAAGTTAACAATATATTAATACTACATCACGTTTTTTTAATAAATCTCAAAATACAATAGTTATTTGCAACGATAATTTTTCTCAAAGATTAATAGATTTGTTAACTGTTTCTGATATTCTATCATGGGGAGAGATGAAAATATTCTAATTGTTTGATATGTATGCATAAAAAAGAATGTAAAAAAAAATCACATAACAAAAAATCGTTGTGGAAAGCGTTAGCTTTGAGCACATCATTTTTTGTTATGAGCACAGCAAATGCCTTTGATAACACGACATTACCAACAAATGGTACTGTCGTTGGTGGCTCCATTAATTTAGAATATATTGATAATAATAGATTAAATATTCACCAAGGAACGGACCGTGCGGTTATTAATTGGGATAGTTTTAATATTGGTGTTGATGCGACTACAGAATTTTTTCAACCTAGTTCTAGCTCGATTGCTGTTAACCGTGTTGTCGGCGAGGCATCCAACCCAACTCAGATTTTAGGAAATTTAAAATCTAATGGCCAGGTGATGATCTTGGATGGTAATGGAATTATTTTTGGTCAAAATTCTCAGATCGATGTGAATGGCATTGTTGCAACAACAGGCGATATTAATAACCAACAATTTATGAATGGTGATAGTCAAATTAATATCACTAATGTCGATACAGGTGGTTCAATTGTCAATCGTGGAACAATAACTGTTGGTGAGGCTGGATTGGCTGCCTTTGTTGCACCAACTATTGATAATAGAGGTGTAATTACTGCGAAAATGGGACGCATTTCTTTGTCCGCAGGTAGTACCGCGACATTAGATCTGTATGGCGATGGATTGGTGGAGGTTGCGGTTGATGATGAAATGTCACAGGCCTTGATCAGTAATAGCGGCCTTATCAGCGCGCGAGGAGGACATGTTCAGTTATCTGTTCCTCAGGTTGATGACGTGGTGAGCAATATTATTAATATGGACGGTATTGTCGATGTGTCATCGATCACTCAGGTTGGTGGTAAAATTGTACTTGGTGGTGGTAATGTGAATGTGACAGGAACATTGAATGCCACAGGTAAGTCAGGTGGTGGTGATATATTGGTTGGTGGTGATTACCAAGGAAAAGGTGATGCCAAAACTTCTCAGACTGTAACAGTTTCTGAAGCCGCAAAAATAACGTCTAACGCCACAGATGCTGGTGATGGCGGTAAAGTGATTGTTTGGTCGGATGATACCACAGTATTTAAGGGATCTATCGAAGCTAAAGGTGGATCTAACGGTGGTGACGGTGGTCTTGTTGAAACATCTGGTAAAAAAGTACTAACGTCTACTGGATCTGTGAACGCTTCAGCTGAAAATGGTAAAGCGGGGCAGTGGTTGCTTGACCCAAATAATATAATAATTCGTGATTCAGCGCCTGATACAAATGTAACGGGTGGGCCAAATTTTGATTCAACAGATGATGATGCTTATGTAACAACGGCAAGTATTGAGGCCGCGTTGAATGGAGGGACATCTGTTACTATTCAAACGACTGCATCAGGTGCGAATACTCAAGATGGTGATATTACAGTTGATGACGAGATTGAAAAAACAGCCGGTGGTGATGCATCTTTAACATTAAAGGCACATAACAGTATTTTTGTTAATGCGGATATTACATCAACCTCTGGTGAGATGGATGTTATTTTAAATTCAGATGCAGATAACAATAATGCGGGATCTATTTTTGTAAATATAGCCAACATTACAACAAATGGCGGTGATTTTGTTGCTGGTGGTGGGCTAAATCCACTGACAGATTATGCTTATGGAACAGCCAGTAATGACGATGGTGTTCGATTTAATTCGGCGAATATTTCTACGGGGACTGGAAATGTAAGTATTAAAGGCCATGGACAAGATAATGCGGGGTTATCAGCTCAAGATGGTATTAGCTATAGTGGCGGATCAACAATACAGTCAACAACTGGATCTATAACATTGGATGGTATTGGTGGTAATGGTATAGATGATAACCGAGGTGTTTATATAAGAGGGGCAGACATTACCTCGGCGGAAGGTAATATTAATATCACTGGTCAAGGTGGCACGACTGGTGTTGCGGGAAGCGATAGTAATATTGGTATATATCTCCAAGATACAACTATTTCCTCAACCGGAGCTGGTGTCAATGCAGCAACTTTAAATTTTAACGGGACTGGTGGCGTTGGAGAAGATAACAATTATGGGGTTTATGGTCGAGATTTAACAATAACCTCCGTTGATGGAGACATTGATTTTGTTGGTCAAGCAGGTTCTTTTGGGACGGTAGGAACGTCGGGTAATGTGGGGATTAACCTTATATCAGGAACAGACATAAGTTCAACTGGTACGGGTGTGAACGCCGCAAAAATAACACTGGATGGTACGGGAGCTTTAGCTCAAGGTGGAGGTGTTGGGGTTACTTTAAATAGCGCATCTCTTACATCTGTAGAGGGGAATATTGATATTACGGGCCAAGGTGGATCCAACGGAGCGGCAGGAAGTGCCAACAACTATGGGATTAGTGTTGTCTCGGGAGCGAATATAAGTTCAACAGGAGTAGGTGCAAATGCCGCAAAAATAACACTGGATGGTACTGGTGGTGCTGGTGAAGATAACAATCACGGTGTTCGTGTTGATGATGCGGGTAGCTTAATTACTTCAATTGATGGTGATGTTAATATCACTGGTCAAGGTGGCTCTAATGGAGCGGATGTGAGTGCGCAGAATTACGGTATTACTTTGATGGGTGACGCCGATATAACCTCAACGGGAACAGGTGTAAATGCCGCGAAAATAACACTGGATGGTACTGGTGGCGCTGGCGGTGATTACAACCATGGAATAAGACATACAAATGGAGGTTCTTTAATCACTTCAATTGATGGTGATGTTAATATCACTGGTCAAGGTGGCTCCAATGGAGCAGCAGGAAGCAATTATAATTATGGTACTTTTATAGAAGTTGATGCTGATATTGCATCAACTGGTACTGGCGTAAATGCTGCTAAAATTACAATAAACGGTACAGGAGCGAATGGAGATAGTCTTAATTATGGAGTGCGTGTTGAAGATACAGGAACGCAAATAACATCGGTTGCTGGTAATGTTGAGATCATAGGTCAGGGTGGTCATGGAAGTGGTGGCCAAAATTACGGTATTATAGTGGCATCTAACGCCGAAGTATCATCGGTAGGAACAAGCTCAGATGCTTCAGAAATTACAATAAACGGTACAGGTGGAAATGGTACAACGCAAAATCATGGTGTTTATTTAACTGATGGTAATACAATTATTAATTCTATTGTAGGTGATATAAATATCACGGCCCTTGGCGGAAGTGACGGTAGCGGTGGTGATAGTAATTATGGTTTATACACAGAAAATGGCGCGGACATTATTTCTACAGGAACGGGTGTTAATGCCGCGGATATTACCATCAATGCAACTGGGGGTGCTGGTGGGCGAGGTAATATTGGATATTATAGTAGGAGTAGCGCAACAATCTCTGTCGTGGATGGAAATTTGCAGATTACAGGTTTAGGGGGAAGTGATGGTACGGATCAGTCAAACGTAGGAATTCAATTTTCTAACAGCGCTAAAATTTTATCAACAGGTGTTGGGGTGAATGCTGGAAAAATTACTTTGACTGGTACGGGTGCATTAGGAAGTCAATATAATCATGGTATAAATGCCGTAAATGATGCGCGGATAACCTCGGTAGATGGGGATATTCTAATCACAGGTAATGGTGGAAACGTTGCAGGTCAAAATAATGTTGGAATATTTCTTAGTCGTGGAGTAGATGTTATTTCTACGGGGACGGGGGCAGATGCGGCAACAATCACTTTGAATGGAACGGCAGGACATGGAAGTAGATCTAATTTTGGTATTAATGTTAAGGGGGCTGGAACCACGATAACGTCTGTAGATGGGAATATTTCAATTGTAGGTGAGGGGAATAGTAGTGGAGCGGACCACGAAAATTTTGGTGTTTATATAAACGATAGTGCCGCAATATCTTCCACAGGAACAGGGACAGATGCGGCAACAATCGTGATTAGTGGTGTCGGTGGAGAAGGAACAAATTCTAACCACGGTGTTCACATTAGACAAGTTGGAACGCAAGTAACCTCTGTTGACGGTGAAATCAACATTACAGGTGAGGGGCGAGGATCAGGTTCAAACAATGATGATATTTTTATGAGTGACGGGGAGGTGTCAACAACGAACGCGAATATAAAGCTAAACGCAGATAGTTATGATTTTTTTAATACACCGACCATCTCATCAGGGAATAATTTAACCCTTCTAACAAGAACAGTCGGAGCAACAGTTGGTTTAGGATCTGGAGCAGGAACGTTGGTTCTTGATAATACAGATATCAATCGTTTTTCTGCTGTTAACGAGCTGCGTATTGGTGAAGATGAAACGACAAGTGTTGTTAATATAGATAATGTTGACGTTTCTCCATCTGGATATGATTTGAGTGTCTTCGGAGGCACTATAACGGTAGATAATGGTTTGACTGGTGGAGGTGTAGTGTATCTAGAGAGTACACAAGGAGATATAGTGTTGAACAGTGGAGCTGTTACAGGATCAGGATCTGGTAGTACCGTTATTTTAAATATTGAAGGTGATCTTGTTAACAATGTTGGTGCATCAGCCATTGATTCAGATAGCGGTCGGTTCTTAATTTATGCGAAGAATTATTTGGATTTTTCTCCTAATGGTTTGATTGGAACAGAGGTTTACCATGAAACACATGCAAACCTCTCACCTGCATCCGTAACGGGAACAGATAATAAATTTATATTTGAAAATGGCCCCGCTGCCGGTGTTCCAGATAATAATATAGATAATTATGTGGCAACATTTGTTGAGAACAAAGTATCTAAACCTTCCAAAAAGAAAAATAAACAGAAAAAAAATGAATTAGAAGATTTGCAAATATCTACTTCTTCGGCATCTTGCCTGGTTTGGAATTCAAGTGAAACAACTTGTTTGATTGATTAAAACGAATAATAATTCATTTTAATTGTATGTCTCTATGGTGAGTGACGCAGAGACATTAACCCCTAATTGTTTCTATTAAGCGCATCTGTCTGAAAAAGTGTGACGCGCAAACCGCCATGTTGGACAGGTGCTGTTGTCGGTAGAAAGGGCAGGTTTGTCGCTTGAGCTAACCCTTTATCGGTCGTGATGATGCCGACACGCCAGCCAGAAAATTTTTCCAGTAAGATTTTACCTAGGGTTTGATATAGTGGTCTAAGTTTTTGTGCATCGCTAATGCGTTTTCCATACGGTGGATTTATGATTACAAGGCCAGGTGTGTTTGTGGGGGGGGTTATATCACTAATTGTTTGTTGTTTAAATTCGGTGAGTTTATCAACGCCGGCACGTGCTGCATTTTCACCACTCATTTTCACGGCGCCATCATCACGATCACTGCCATAAAAGACAATGCCCGTCTCGGCCTGCCGCTTAACGTCACACATTCTTTTCCACACTTGCGGATCAAATGTGACAAGTTTTTCAAAAGCGAAATGCCTTGATCGACCGGGATTTAAACGGGCGGCTATTTCGGCGGCCTCAATGATGAAAGTGCCAGAGCCACACATGGGATCGAAAACAGATTCTGTTCCTTTGTAACCACATTGCTGTAAAAAAAGAGCTGCCATATTTTCGCGCATTGGTGCTTTGTTAATCGAAGTTCTAAAACCCCGCTTGTGCAGTAGCACGCCCGATGTATCAACACTGAGTGTGCATATGTCGTGCTCAATTCGGCCCATGATTGTTATTTCGGCCTCGGATGAAGCCGGAATCTTTAAAATCTTGCTGAGGGCTCGCTCAATACGTTCAACCGCGGCTCCTGAATGATATATACGTGACTTAGAGCAGCTGACCTCAACACGAAAAGAGTATTGCGGATCAAGGATGTCGTTCCATGAAACACCTTCTGCTCGAGTTTCTAATTGTGCCAGATGTGTAACCTTAAATGATGTTATGCGTGCTAAAACACGCGACGCTCCACGCACCCATAAATTTGCACGCCAAACTTCTGGCCATCCTCCCCTAATCGTAACGCCACCTTTGATTCTCTTTGCTTGTTTGAACCCTTTGTTGCGAACCTCTTCATAAAGTGCACTTTCCAAGCCAGGGGTCGTTGAGAGAAAAATTTCAAAATCCATTTCAGTTGTTACTTTTTTCTATTTAGCAATTATCCGTAGATTAGCGTGTTTTGAAGGGGTTTTCAATTCTATTAGGTGTGTTAAAGAAAGGCGAGTGCTCCAAACGTGGTAGCCATGTGGTCATTGTTGAGTGCGGCTCTTTCGTTATTTAAAATTTTACTTAAATTTAAGGAATGTGGGTGTACTCTGGAACAAAGATAGGAGAACTGTGCCTTTGTTTATACGGGTGCTATTTAAGTAAGGGATGATTGAGATGAGTAAAAAAGTTATTAATATGAATGGATTAAGTGGTGTTTTATTGATGGGGGCGAGCGCTCTTGTTCTTTCCGCTTGTGTTCCAGAAGATGAAGTTGCCAGTCAAGAACAAGACGTTAAACGTGTTGAGGCGATGGCCACATCATATGCTCAGGCTTTTGAACATTATTCTAATCAAGCCTTAAATGCCGTGGTTAATTCGACTGCATGGCAAGCACAATTACTTCCAGAAGGATCTCTAGATTTATCCGAAGCACAATTTGGATCTCTTAACTTAGGACAAGCAGAAAGCTATATTCAAAGTGCTCATTGTAATATTAGTGGCGATGCATATCACCTCACATGGTTTGATAAACAAGATAGTGATGGTGATCTATTCCTTAAAGGGCTTGGTGCGAAGCAATCAGGTCTTGTGTCATTAAAAATTAAAGACATTATTCCCAATCAAAATTTTGGTGTGATGACAGGTTCATCTATCGCGATTAATGATGGAGCAAGTACATTATCGCTGAGCGGTGGATGTAGTACAATTAACATTCCAGAAGGATCAGCCGTTGCGGCCATTCGCATACCTGCCCCTGTCCAAGTAACACAAACACAAGAAAAATTTATTACACGCGCTGCCTCATGTGGTGCAGATCAAGAAGGTGGTATTTTACAACGTGTTGATGCTTCATTTACCGCAGCTGGCGATATTGTTGTTCAAGGTCGTGGATTTGATAGTGAAACGGAAGTTATTGCTGATAATTCTTTAACATGGAGTGAAATTTCAAATGAGTGTATTGCATTAAACGAAAGCGTTACACGTGTTGTTTCTGCCAGTACAGCTGATGCGGTAAACATGGCGTCATTATCTGGTATATCATCAGGTGGTATTGCCAACACATTACGTTCTAACTTAAATGATCTTGAGTGTAAGGATGTTAATAAAAAAGAAGATCCTGAAAAAGGCGAAGATAACGATGAGTTTGATACGTGTGAAGACGCTGGTGCGTTAGACCTGCTTGAAGGCATGAGTGCTGAAGAACGTCGTCTTCTTCGCGAAGAAGAAAACATCATTGTTCAGGCCTGTCCTGCGCAACCTGATACAGCCGGTACAGTTACTATCAATGTTTCACACAATGATTTTACAGGTGTTCACAACGCTTTGGATAACAAACAAGGATCTCTTTCATATGGTGAAATGACAGGCGAAATTACACTTAAAAAGATTTCTCGTTTTTATGAAGTAATGAATGATTATGGTGGAGAAACAGGATCACAAACAGATGAAGTTGAAGTGGTTTCTCATGAAGGTGTAAGTATCGAATGTTCTAGACCTAATACACTTCACTTCACTTGTAACCAAATGTTCCCTGATCTTGGGGGAGAGCTCACAACAAATAATGGTGTGACTTATGAGCGAAGAAGTGTCGTTAGTGGTTGGACTGATGTTCAAAATCTAACACCAAATCATAGTGAATATGATGGTCGATGGGCACAAAGAGGTAGTATGAATTGTACTTTTCAAGAAACACAAGCGGCCACATGTTCTCAACCTGCAAAAACAAGAACGCGAACTAGCACAGAGCCAGGAGAAATACCCGGATGGGGAAATTGGGTAAATCAAGGGGCTCGATCAAATTGTGGCGGCGGTGGTAATAACGGTGGTGGTGGACCAGAATCTGTTGACGTTGATGGTGACGGTCGAGGAGATTACAGAAGCAATCACGACGCCCGCCAAGATGGACACACTAATGGAACTAGCGTTGAGGGAAGTTGTGGATCATGTAACGGTCCTAGCGGCGGCGGCGGCGGCGGTGGCGGTGGCGGTGGCGGTGGCACTGTTTTGTGTACATATTTCACAATAGAGCGTGGTTGGCTTGATAAACGTGATTATGTTGGAAACACAAAATTTGGTCGAGATCGCTTAAAGCCAGAAACGCTTAACGGTTATCATGCATGGGCGATTCCTTTGGTAAAATATTTACGCAAACATAAGGGATCATTACGTGAAAAAATAATTTTCAATGTTTTAGTTGAGGGATGGGTACATCAAAACGCATACACTATGGGGTATCGTAAAAAAGGCGATTGGAGGGGAGTTGTTTTAACTGCAACATTTAAACCAATCTGTACCCTGATCGGCCATTTTGTAGGTAAGTCAGATTACAAGTCACTTTGGAAAAACTTTTCATTACCCAAATTTGTATAAAAAACGTATATTACGAGCAATATGAATTTTATTTATTTTTTAGCCATTATGATCTTCGTATGGGGAGGGTTTGAAACATCAAATGCACATGCGAGCGTTATTGCTAATAAAACATTTTTTACAGCGCATAAGTTTGATCGTATCTTTTTTGCAAGCGATAATACTTTTTCACAACAATTAGAAGAAAATTGGGGTAACACGACAGCAGGGCATATAATACAAGGGCGATGGAAATTTAATAAAAGTACCAGTAAAATATGCCTTATATACATTTCTCCAATCAGTAGAAAATACTGTTATAACTTTGTGAGAAATAATAAAACGGCAGGGTATTACGCTACAGATGATAACAATTCAATTCACTTTTTTTGGGAAGAAACAAAACATGGGAATTGGCTGTTATCTCCAGAAGGAATTCACCTTTTAAAGAAAGCATATAACGGTGAGGAAATAGAAGGTAATGATGAAATTGATAAGGAAATATATAATTACCTGATTAATAAAACAATAAAGTTGCCTAATGATGATCATTTTATTTTTAAAGAAGAAAATGAAGGAGTTTTTTTTAATAAAAATCCCTCTTCTTCAGTGGATTTTCAGTGGAATATACACAATTTAAATACAACATTGACGATTGGAGATAGTAATAAAACATACCTTGCCACGATAGGGGATGAATTTTTAGATAAAAAAGATAAAAAAATATATCTGTATTTACGAAAAGACATTTTTCACGAACCTGGAAATGGGTTGTTCAGTGTGATGCAAGCGGGTAAAAATTCTCCCGAAAATTAAAAAATATATCGATGTTGATGGCGGGCATTATAGCCTCGTATACGACGCACATATGAGTGCGTTGGGACTGTGGAAGTGAATGATCAGCCCCAACAGCAAAAAATAAGTGATTACCCAGTTTTGCCATTTAGTTGCCGTATTTGATGTGTATCTTTAAATACAACTTTATGATATATCAGGTTTTATGCGTTTTTTGATTTTAATAGCATGTTTGGTTTCGTTTACTGTTGGCGGTTTTTCCGATTCAGCAGGTGCCTCCGTTGTAGAAGAAAAAATGCATCAAGAAACACATGTAATTGATGTGGATCATACTAATGATCAAACGGAAGAAAATGACGAATGTCAGGATTGTTGTTGCATTCATTCTCATATTTTAGCAGGACCGTTTACAAGTCTGTCTTCTAACTCGATTAAAAATCACACGATTATTCAATCATTTGAAACGTTTGTTTCTAGTGAACCCTCTTCCTTATATCGACCTCCGATAGTTTAATTTTATAGGCAAAGTGTGCCTATATTTTTTCGTATTCCTCGTTGAATACGTATTTTTTATTATTAAACAACAAAGGAATTTAAGATGTTAAAAGGAAGAAAAATTCTTCCTGTACTAATGGTGGCAGTGCTTATCTCGACCCAAGTGCAGGCAGAAAATATATTAAGTTTAGAAGATGCATATCAATCTGTATTAGATACAAATCCGCAAGTACAATCTCATATAGCAAGCATAGAATCGGTGTCAGGAAATTACACACAACAATCACTTTCACCAAATCCAGAAATTGTATTTGAAGTCGAAAATTTTGGGGGGAATGGCACGCTTAGTGGATTTGACGGTGCAGAATATACGCTGGGTTTTGAACAGGAAATTGAGGTCGCCGGCAAGCGTTCAAAACGAGAACGCGTTGCAGATTTAGAGGTGCAATATGTTGCTCAAAAAGCGTTAGCGAGTGTTCAATCAACTCTGGCACAAACAAAAAAGGCGTATATAGATGTTGCGATAGCGCAAAAGATGGTGACACTTGCAAAAAACCGCGTTTCATTAACGAATAAAACACATGAAATTGTTAAAAAAAGAATGAATGTAGGTAAAGCCGCGGATATCACTGCCGCTGAATATGATATTGCCGCGGGATTATTGATCGCTCAAGAGGCTGGTACAGACATCAATCGATTTGATTATGAACGAGATCAAAAACCGTATACTGCGTTAATCGTTACGAAAAACAAACATGCATTAGGTGTGCTAAATAACCAAATTCAACAAAGCCTTACAAAAGGCAAAGTAAAGGGTTTAGCACTTAGGTAAATCTAGATAGTCAAATGCGATTTCTGAATTTTGGATGGGGGCGTATAACCTCTATCTGTCATTACTTTATCGACCGTGTCTTGCATGTGTTTGAATGTTAAGTGAGGTAAATCAAAATCTTCTTCGAATTTTTCCAATTCACTCAAGTCGTTTATTTTACCACCATTCATTTCTATTAATGCACCAAGGATATTAATGCGGTGGGGATTCATTCCTTGAGCAACAGCATCATCAATAGCTGAATCTTGTAATTCATGAATTAAATTGCACATCTGCACCTCCCTAGCGCCGAGACCTACCCCGCCGCCACAATGGAGATTAAGTTCAATTTGGGCCTTACGCCACATCCCCATCCATTCGTGTGGATATCGATAATCGTGTGATAGATCGCGAGATCCATCTTCATTAAATCTCCCCCACTGTTTCAACGCGTCAAACAATGAAACAGATTGTAAATCCAAAATTTCACGACCTGTTTTAGGCGCACTATTGCCTGTTCGCGAAACATTTAAAACATGTTCAAAAACATCTCTGTCGATAGATGCTAAATGCCCAAATGGTGTGATAGCATATGCTTTATACTCAAGATCACCAGACCACAGATTCACAATGTAATTGTCATCACGAACATATTGCAGAGGAATTTGTGTTAATGCTGCAGAAGAAAAAGAAAATCTTAAGCCATCTCGCTCTATACCCAATTTTTTATAAATATCAGACACAGCCGTCAATTCCATGAATTCTTCCATGGTTTCGCGCGCTGCAGAAACACGCGCGATATCATCAAGATCAAATGTTTTTTTAACATTTCCACCAGGAGATAAGATCAGGTCATCTTTCGAAAAAACATCATTAGCAAGATTTATATTGAAAATACCTTTTTTACGAAGCTTTTCATAGTCCTGATCAGACGTTCTCTCAGACATTCCACCGAATGTTCCTTTGCCATCAAAACTTCCGCCTTTGGGACTAATGCGCTGTGTTTGAAGTAAGTGAATATTAGATAATTTTGATTTAAAATCTTTACCAGTTTTATCAATAAATCCTGTTGAAAAAATAACAAATGACCCCGAATTTAAAACCAGCTTTCGAGTATGATGATTTTTTAAAATTGCCGCTCTATCTGCACCTTTTGAAACAGATGATAATGCTTTCCATACATCCATAGGCGTTTTGTATTTTATCATTTGTTATCCTATGTTCCATGTTTTTTGGGAATATGTAGTTTGTGGTTTAGGAAATGTTCCATCCCACCCGTTTTCTTTAACCTTGTTGTATAAAGCGCGCAGGTCATACGTCATGACATCTTTATCATCACCTTGATTTTTTGCATGACTCACGAAGGATGATGCAAAGGCTTTATCTTGCCACGCACGACGATGTAGATCACCATATCCATCAAGGGAAATATTATCTTCCTCCGCCCATTTGAATATTAAATTAATCCCGAGCGCGACAATTTCATCCTTGCTATCACCGCTTAAATTCGGTGTACGAAGAGACGTTTGTTTATCAACATTTTCACCCATTGTTGGTGCAAGTGGTGTTGCATGAATTTTGTGTTGCGCGGGCCCTTCCCACCGTTGGTAAAAATAAGCAACCGAGTTGAACAACTGATTATCATCCAATGGATTAAATAAATTATCTTCGCGTGCACGATCAAATAATTCACCCGCATTCATCCAACGTGAACCATCGGCGGTATGTATTTTCGTGTGATGGCGCAAGCGTGCCAATGCGGCTTTTTGCGGAAATGTTCCTTGCAATGCGTCTTCATCAAATTGAGATACTTCACCATCTTTTTTCGGCTGGAGTTCTGCGCTTGGACGATTGTTATTCGCAGGGGCAAGCGCAACAATACGATCCATAACACCCTGCACACCTTTTTCTTCTAAATACTCCATTAAGGCTTCTTGATCAGCCTTGTGTAATCCAGCATTCCAATTCACGGTACCACTGTGCAAATCACCACCAAATGTTGCATACGCACCATAGGCCTCATCCAAATTTGGATTAGCAACAGGCATTTTCCCTTCGATATTGGCAAACAACATGATCAAAACTTCACGTCCGCGAGCCTGAATATTTTCGTATCCTAAACCATGCCCGGGTTTTGCTGCAGAGACAAGTTGTTGAACCTCTGGATATTTTTTGAACAAGCGTGTTTCCCACGCATCCATTTCATCCGGCGTATGGTCATGTGGATTAGCATTTAAAAATTCAGCCAAATCCTCCATCACTTCCAATTTCTTTTCACGAGGGACTTCTGTTGAATTTGAAACTGCAAAAATATATGCGTAAAAATCTAATAAATCTTGAACATTACGTTCAACAAATTTACCATCAATTCCTTTGAAAAATTTATCGCTATCTTCAAATTCACCACCGTCAATTAGTGTTTTGGCGGCGTTCCACGTTTCAAACGAACTGTTATTCGTACCCATATAAACAGCAGTTAACATGTTATCCATACACACCTCAATCGCGGCCTCTTTGCCGCCACCATTATAGGCTTGCAAAATTTTATCTTTGTAAGGAAGATGTGACATTTGTTCACAAAATCCTTCAACACCAAGATCATGTATTGCCAATTCGACCATCACACGCACCATGGCACAATTGAATGAAGAATCCTTTCCTCCACTTAACGCCTCCATAATTCCGCGCGCACCCGTTTTGTGCATATAATCAAACATCCATAATGCTTGATTGCGAATATGTTCTTCTTTCCAACGATCTGAGTTTTCAGGATGATCCCATGCACCTTGATGCGTGTTCCATGCAAAACCCACTTCCTGTGGTGCATTAACATTTTTAAAATCACGCGTAATGGTTACATGCGTTTTATCCTCTAATGCGAGATCAGCATTATTAATTTGAATTGTTGATGTCGTTGTCGCACCTTGACCAAATGTAATACGTTGTCCAACAGAAATAGTCTTACCGTTCTGAGAAATATTGCGATGCCCATATTGTGAAAATGTTGCACCACTTGTCCCTAAACCATCTGTATCGATAACAACATCATCATATTGCGATGCCAGATCATTCAAATGCATATGTTTATCGTTCTTTAAACGCGTTGGCGGACTTGCGTTTGATATTTCCCGTAAAATACCTGATTTCGTTCCCAACCATCGTGATGTAGAAGGAATAATATTCAATTGTTCATAACGACTATCATTATATGGGTAACCATCATATTTCGTCGCAGTCCATTTTGTTTCGCAAATTGATGTTACATGAATATAAGCACTCTCATTCTTATCTTGAACAAAGTAAAGAGGGAGACCAAACGGAATAATTTCTTGACCTGGTAATCGAATTGGCAATGTTCCATAAGTACTTTGAACACCCATTAGTTTCGCAAATTCTTCTGCTGCTGCAAAACTCCATTCGTTGAAATAACGGTTCTCATAACCGCGTTCATCACGGAATAAATTTGTCTTAGCCGTCATGCCCAATATACGCCCGCCCCCCATCAAGGTTTGAACATTAAAGGGAAGGTTTAATCGGTCATATAATGGATTTTTAATCAAATCAGGATTTGGTGCAGCACTCTCAAACGCCTCACGCAATTGAACACGCCATGGGTTCCCAACAGACACCAAAAGATTGGGATCTTTACTATGAGCGTAATCAGCAACTGAACATAACGCATCATAAATACGATTATTATCTGTGCGTTGGAAATCATCATTCACTTCGTAACCCGTGATGCTCAACTCTGGCATTAAAACCATGTCACTGCCTTCACCAACGGCAACATCAATTGCGGCATAATGGTTGGCCATGTTTTGTGGCCAATCAAGTGCAGTTTGGTTAAGGGATGCCTGCGTTACGCGTAATGATAATTTTGATTGTGTCATTTTAATATCCTATCAAATTACAAAAATGGGTTTGGTGTTCTGTATCGTGTATTCAGCAATAATATTCGCGCACGCTCAGGTGCTTTATCGATTGTTACACGGACATTGACAATATTTGTTCCGTCTTTAGGTGAGAATGTCCAACTATCATGATCAATAACAGTTGCTCGCTTTTCATGATTTGCCGCAACTCTTATATGAAATAACGAATTGTCTCCAATTATAACCGAGATCATATTTTTTTCTTTTAACATCTGTCGTTCGTAATAATTACTCACGCCATTCATTGTACGAACGATTGATGGTGTTCCTATTGGTAACACTTCTCCATCACGTGTTTCATTAAGGGCCGTTGATCCCAAAGGAGTTGCAACGATCCAACCGCTTCCCATCACAGGTTTATCTGTGCTTGGAATATCATTAATATGTTCTTGAATTAGTGTGGCTTGCGCGTTGTCTGACCGAATGTTGATATCAACATAAGACCACACTTGGGTCATCGTTCCATCAGACATGTAGATGTCTGTTTTTAATGGGTGAATGGTGTGCGTGTGTGCACTAGTAAGAGCTTCTTTAAGCTGGAGTCCATTTTCAATGTTTTCATGTCCACTAAAAAGAACACTATTACTCGTTGTTGGTTTGACGGCAAACACCGGCTTGTTCACTGCATGATGAAAGGCATGGTAAACAGAGCCATCACCAGGAATAGTAACAATTACATCACAATTTTCTTGATCGTATACACCAGTAACCTCACCAAGTTTTTTTGCAAATTGTTCCGCCTTCTGATCATCAGGTTTGTAATAAAAATGAGGGCGACTATAGTGCTGCATATATTTTTATAGAAAATAAAAATATATGAGTCAATTTTATTTTCATACTGCATACTATCATGTTGAGTATGTAAAATTAACATGTCAAAAATGTATTGCCAACACCCGTATCATTTATATGAATTTGTTGTGCTATAAGAGTTATCTTTATTACGATGGAAGGCATTCGTGGAATAACTTCCTTAGATGAAATTAGGGAGCTAATTAAGAAGCGATATTGTGGATTATATGTTCACAAAGTACTGTGGTCAGAAATTGTTAATTCGATGGAAATTGGACACCCGTTATAGTGTAGGCTGGTTAAAAAATATGGTTCAGGATAGTTATCACTAGGAAAGATGAGTATGAGTAGGGCGTCGAGAAAAGTTAGTTTTTTACAGTTGATTAGATATCAGTCTCATGATTATTTTTTATGCTTTAAAACCAGAGGGTGAAATATTTCGCGTAGAGAAAATGGGTGAGAAAACACCTTTCTACAACATTCTCTAGGCGTCACCTTTTGACATGCATAGCAACACCACGCGGAAAGCCGCGCTTGTCAGGTCGTATTCTCTATGTCGGATGGATTGGTGGACTGAATGGCAGTGGTTGTAGTCAGGTAATAAATTTTCTCTATTTTTAGTACATTACAAGTGCAAAATCATTGTCGATAAAGTTGGCAACTTTAATTGTTTTCAAAGAGCGTCGAATTTTCATGTTATTATGCCATAATATCTAATGGATAATCATAAAATAGAAAGAAAACGATGACAGTTCTTGTGGTAGGTGCAAGCGGTGCAACAGGCCGTTTGCTTGTTGAGCAATTACTTGGACGAGGGCAAAAAGTAAAAGCCGTTGTTCGATCAATGGATAGCCTTCCTGAAAAAATCAGGAACCATGAAAATCTATTGTTAATAACGCAAGCATATTAGAGCTTAGTGATATTGAAATGGAGGGGCATGTGCAAGGTTGTGATGCGTTGATATCATGCTTAGGCCACAATTTAACTTTTAAGGGAATGTTTGGATCGCCACGCAGACTCGTGACAGATGCAACGAGAAGACTGTGTAATGCCGTCAAGGCAAGCGATTCGAAAAAAGCAATCAAGTTTGTCCTTATGAACACAACAGGAAACCGTAATCGTGATTTGAATGAGGAAGTTTCTTGCAGTCATAAATGTGTAATTTGGCTTCTTCGTTTACTACTTCCTCCACATGTGGATAATGAGGAAGCTGCTGATTATTTGCGTACTCAAATTGGGCAGAATGATGAGGTCATTGAATGGGTTGTGGTGCGTCCAGATGGCTTGATTGATTGTGCCGACGTTACTGCATATGATCTGCACTCATCACCAATCAGAGATGCAATTTTTGATGCAGGTAAAACCAGCCGTATTAACGTAGGTCACTTTATGGCAGAGTTGATTACAGATAATAATAAATGGTCAGAGTGGAAAGGTGAAATGCCAGTAATCTATAATAAAGAATAGAAATAATGACAGTGTTCTCAGTTTTTATATAATTTTTTAACGGCAATCGCCCAAGAATAAATATTCAGTTGAGTAGTCACCATTAATTTCTGTGCCCAGCATTATGCATCCTATTGATGCGTCAGGTGATAGAGCCAAGGTCATAGTTATGGCCATCATAAATAGCGTAATAAAAAACATAGGAATGATTGGATTCATGATAATTTTTCCTTTGCGTTTATTGTGTTTCGAGTGGATGTTTTTTGTTTCACAGATGGTGATTTTTCGATGTACTGGATTAACTTTTCTTTTGCAAAAGGTTTGCCCACAAATCCTTGTGCACCAAGATCAAGAGCCTTTAAAATATTTTCACGATCACCATTTCCGCTAAACATGACAACATAAGCGTTCTTATCAATCATTTTAATTTTTTTCAAAACATCATGACCATTAATATCAGGTAATTCTATATCTAGAAACATAATGTCTGGTGCGACCTTCACATACCCTAAAATTGCGCCTTGGCCATCATCGGATAAGGCCAAATCATATTTGTCGTTCAGTGCCTTTTTAATAAGGGTTTGAGAAAAAACATCATCTTCAACAATTAGTATTTTAGGATCTTTGCGTGTTGATCGACGTTTTTCAATTGATTTTATTAAGGATGAGTCCATTTCCTTAAATGCATCATCAGCAGAAATTTTTTCAAATTCATTGCTTTGTTTAACGGATTTTTCTTGTTTTTGTTTTGCCTCAAATGCACGAACTTTTCCAACACACATGGATTCTAGCTCATCCCAATGTATGCCAATTTCATAAAAATGTATTAAGCCTTGTAGGGTTTTGCCAGAAAGTGTTTCTGACAAATCAAACATTAGATCTTGTACCAATGTTTGAGTGATTCCCCAACCGTATATGAATACATCTTGATCATGAGTCAGGTAAACTTGATTAATTGTTTCCCCTAATGTGTGACGGAGGGAGCGTTCCAAGCGTGGTAGCCATGTGGTCATGGGTTCTTTCGCCTTGGATAGTCGCAAAAGGAGACAACGATGAGTTGGATTTCCGATCCTTGCTTCACGCAAATCGGCCAAGAGGAGTTTTTCAGAGTTGTGAGTGGCTATTTTCATACGTTGTCTCCTTCCTGCGTAATAGTATAAGAGCAATGAACGTGCCAAATAAAATAGTTTGTAAAATCAATACGATAGCATGACGATTATTCTTAGCCTATCATTTTTGATCGTTTTATAATGATAAAATTATCATTATGATGCTTTTTGTGATATGCTCAATGTATGGCTAAAACAGTTTTGATTATCGAGGATGACGCAACCCAGCGGGTAATATTAGAAGCATTTCTGCGCACTAAAATGAATTTACATTCCTATGTGGCAGAAAATGGCCGTAAAGCTCTTGAAATTTTGTTAACGAAGAAAACAATATCTTTAGTCATATCTGATATTGAAATGCCGATTATGAATGGAATGAATGTATTAAAGAAGATTAAAAAGTTATATCCATCCCTTCCTGTAATTATGGTGTCTGGCGCACAAGATTTAGAGCAAGCCGTAGAGGCAATTAAAATTGGTGCGTCCGATTATATTAGTAAACCATACGATAAAGATCGTATGACGGTGACAATTCAAAACGTTCTGAAAATGCAGACGATGGAAAAAGAAATTGTGCGATTAAAGCATGACAAAACAGATCGTTTCACATTCGATAATATGATTGGTCATGATGGTGGATTAAGTGAAATAGTTCAATTAGGGCGTAAAGCGGCCATGGTTGATCTTCCGACCTTAATTAACGGAGAAACAGGTGTTGGTAAGGAGTTGTTTGCAAAGGCCATTCATGGGGAAAGTTCGCAATCTGGCGCCGCCTTTATTGCAATCAATTGTGGTGCTATTCCCGCAGATTTAGTTGAAAGTACATTATTTGGTCATGAAAAAGGTGCGTTCACGGGTGCGACAGAAAGTAAAATCGGTAAATTTCGTGAGGCCGATGGGGGGACTGTATTCTTAGACGAAGTCGGTGATTTGCCGTTGGAGGCTCAGGTTAAATTGCTCCGTGTTCTGCAGGAAAAAGAAGTTGAACCTGTGGGGGCATCACGATCTATTAAGGTCAATGTGCGTATTATTGCCGCGACACATAGAAATCTAGAAAATGATGTGCAAAAGGGATTGTTTCGCGAAGATCTCTATTATCGTCTTAATGTATTACAGATGCGTATTCCTGCCTTGCGAGATCGACCACAAGATATTCCAACACTCATTGATTGTTTCATGAACAATATTGCGATCACTGCGAATATGCCTAAAAAAAATATTGATCCAAAAACGGTTATGGTCTTACAAAAAAGACGGTGGGTAGGAAATGTACGTGAACTGGAAAACAGTGTTCATCGCGCCTTTGTGTTAAGCAATAATGTACGATTACAAATCTCGGATTTTCCTCTTCAAAAACAATTAAACCAAAGTAAGGAGAAGGACATTCCTAATATAGATGAAATATCCACTCCTTATAAAACGATAGAAGAAATGGAAATCGTGATGATTAAAGAGGCTTTGCATCATCATAATAACAACATGACACAGGCAGCAAAATCATTGGGGCTCGCAAAATCAACACTCTATCGTAAGGTGCGTGAATACAAAACAGCATAAGAATGTATGACATTTTAACTAATCTTATTCTTGTTTTTAACCTTTCTCGATACACTGAAAATGCATAAAACTTAAAAATAAGGGGCATCTTATATGAAGGGCATCGTCTTTACAGAATTTTTTCAACTAGTTGAGACCTTGTTCGGTACAGATATGGTGGATGATATTATTGATGATTGTGAGTTAGAAACTGACGGAGCTTACACGGCGGTCGGAACTTATAATCATGTTGAGCTTTTACATCTTGTTGGCGCACTCAGTAAGCATTCAAATATTCCAGTTAAGGATCTTGTTTATAAGTATGGGCATCATCTTTTTTCGAGGTTTAGCGAATTAATGCCACATTTTTTTGAAGAACCACAATCCGCATTTGAATTTTTAGAAAGTGTTCATGACACGATCCATGTTGAAGTTAAAAAATTATATCCAGAAGCAAACTTGCCTTCTTTCAAAACGACCCGTGAAGACGATAAGACTTTAATAATGGTTTACGAATCCCAATGTCCCTTTGCCGATTTTGCACATGGGTTGATGGCAGGATGTATAGATTTTTATAAAGAAGATATAGAGATAGACAGTGAAGATCAAAATACAGATGAAATGTATTCCCGCATCTTTACACTCAAGAAAAAATGACAATTGATAATGACGCAGAACATAAAATAGAACGCATGAAGAAACGGCTTGCGCGCGAAAAAAATGCGCGCCAACAGGCCGAAATTTTATTAGAGAAAAAAAGCCAAGAGCTTTACGATATAAACATAAATCTTCATGAAAACATCCGGTTATTAGAAGCAACAGTTGTTAACGCAAAAGATGCGATCATGATTACGGATTCCGATTTGGTCAATGGGCCCAATATCATCTATGTGAACCATGCTTTTTCCAAATTGTCAGGCTATACCGCAGAAGAGGTTATTGGAAAAACGCCCCGTATTTTTCAAGGTAATGCAACGGATAGAAATGTCTTAGACGACCTCAAAGAAAAACTATCTAATGGAAAATCATTTCAAGGTGAACTTAAAAATTTCTCAAAAGATGGTGCTGAATATTGGTTAGACATCAATATCACCCCCGTGAAAGATGACAAAGGTGTTGTTACGCATTTTACAGCAATAGAGCGTAATGTAACTGAACGTAAAGCCAGCGAGATTGAATTGCAGCGTCAAATAGAAAAGGCAGAAACTGCTAATGTTTCAAAAAGTGAATTCTTAGCAAATATGAGTCACGAGCTCCGCACCCCGATGAATGGTATTATTGGTTTATCTGATTTACTTATGGATACCCCATTAAATGCAGAGCAAGAACAATCGATTGAGGCTATCAATAAATCATCCGAATCTCTTCTTATATTACTCAATGATATTCTCGATTTTTCAAAGATCGAAGCGGGAGAAATGACACTTGAAAATATTCCTTTTAATTTAAAAGCGGTCATTGATGACACAACAAAATTACTCAAATCTCAAATAGAAGATAAAAAAATTGAATTCAAATATCATTATCCCTCTAGTCTTCCTGCAGGGCTGATCGGAGATTCAACACGATTACAGCAAATTATAATTAACCTTATCGGTAATGCGCTTAAATTCACTGATAAAGGAGAGATAGCTTTAACACTCTCTCGTACTGAAGATAATATGATGAAAATTGTTGTTGATGATACGGGAATTGGTATTCCAAAAGATCGACTAAATGATATTTTTATGAAATTCACACAGGCGGATGAATCTACATCTCGACGATTTGGCGGAACAGGTTTAGGTCTTAGCATAAGTCAAAAATTAACCGAGCTTATGGGGGGCGCAATAGGTGTTCACAGTATTGAAGGACAGGGATCTAGTTTCTGGTTTAAAATCCCAATTATCGAGGCGGATATCGATACTACCCACACGTCAACAGATACGCGTCATTTGACTAAAGTTGATTTTTCCAATGCGAATATCATGGTTGTTGATGATCATCCGATTAATCTGATGTATATGCGAAAACTTTTGAAAAAAATGGGAATTGATCGAGTGCAAATGGTTGATAATGGACAAGAAGCCTTTGAATACACACAAGTTGGAATGTATGATGCCATTTTAATGGATTGCCAAATGCCTGGTATGGACGGTTTTGAAACAACAGAATCTATTCGTAAAATGCATCAAGGTAATGCGCTTCATACACCTATTATTGCAGTGACTGCAAATGCAATGAAGGGAGATCGTGAAAAATGTATTGCCGCGGGAATGGATGATTATCTTAGCAAACCTGTGGACCCAAACGCCCTACAACAAACGTTACAAAAATGGGTGCGGTATGAAGAGTTAGATTTAAGTTCTGCTGAATCAAGCATTCCAACATCCTCGGAAAATATCCAAAATCAAGATCCCGTATCTGTCGATACACTAACACCAGTCGATCTTCCTGCATTACGTGAATTATTTGGCAGTGACTCAGAAGATGAAAGAATGCTCTTTGATTTATTTTTCACAACATCGGATGAGGCTGTAGAGAGCTTAAAAGGTGCAATAGATAGTGATGATAACCAACGATGGCGTAAAGCGGCTCATAAAATCAAAGGATCTGCTGCTAATATGCGTGCTGAAAAGCTAGCATTTATTTGCGCCGAAGCGGAAGGGATGTATCAAGCAACAATTCAGACAAAAAATAGCTTGCTGAATTCTATTCAAAACGAAATAGCTAAAATAAAAAAACAGCTAATGTAATGCGGTTGAGCTTGCCAAAACAGTAATGGCAGAATAAGGTTTGCTTTAGCTGTAATGTAGCTTCTAGGTTTTCTCTAAACGCATCTTCTTTATCTTTCCAATGAGCTGGTACTTCAATCGTATCTAACGTTAGGTGGGCTTAGTTATTTCGCGTAGAGAAAAAGGGTGAAATAGCGTGATATATTTCGTTCTCCGTGATCCGTCGAGAAGGAATAGATCAACAAGCGCCGCGTGAAGCGGGGCACACGGAGTAATTATCGATAATTTATGAAATTAATGGACTGAATGGCAGAGGTTGTAGTCCGCCGCTAACTATTCTCTTTAATTGATTGAAAGGCATTGAGCGCTTGTTCACGGGACACTTTTAAATCAACAATGGGGTTTGGGTAAGTCTTGCCTAATGTAATACCACAATGATTAAGTATGTCTTGGGGGGTTTCCCAAGGGCAATTCAGATATTTTTCAGGAAGGGCGGCGATTTCAGGAATATATTTTCGGATATATGTTCCGTCTTTATCAAATTTTTGTCCCTGTGTTATGGGGTTAAAAACGCGGAAATAAGGCGCGGCGTCAGCGCCACATCCTGCGATCCATTGCCAAGACGCGCTGTTATTAGCCAAATCAGCATCCACCAATGTATCCCAGAACCAACTCTCGCCATGGTGCCAGTGGAGGAGCAGATTTTTGACTAAAAACGATCCAACAATCATACGGACACGGTTATGCATGTACCCTGTCTGCCACAACTCGCGCATACCGGCATCAACAATTGGATATCCTGTCTGTCCTGTTTGCCATGCTTTCAATGCTTCTTGGTCATCACACCATGGAAAATAATCGAATTTTTTTTGTAAGTTTTCTCGTGGTAAATCTGGGAAGTGATACAGTAAATTATTCGAAAATTCGCGCCAGCCAATCTCGCTTAAAAAATGATCACCGTCTTTTTCTAATCCTTGGGCGACCATTGTCGCCTTGGTCTCATGCCATATATCACGCGGAGAGATCTCACCAAAATGCAGATAAGGGGACAAGCGCGACACATTGTCTTGCGCAGGATGATTGCGTCCTTCTTTATAATTATTTAGGCCATTATTTAAAAACTCAGATAGACGTTTTTGCGCGCCGTCCTCACCAATTGTCCATTCTTCACGCATCGTTGTGTCCCATGGGATCGTTGGCAATAGTTTTAAATCGCTAATTTGTGTTTTGTTTGTAGCGTAATAGTATTCGATTGCATCAGGTGTATCTTGTGGTTTGGGAGGCTCTACATTCCGTTCCAAACATCCTTTGCGGTAAAAGGGCGTAAAGACTTTATAGGGCGTGCCATCTTCTTTTAAAACAGCATGTGGCTCAAACAATAATGATCCATTAAAGCTTTGCACATGAATATGTTTATCCTTTAAAGAAGATTTAATGCCTTTATCACGCGCTATCCGCCATGGTTCATAGCATCGATTCCAATAAAGCGTAGTTGCCTTTGTTTCGGTTATAATATCGCTAATAATTGTTGAGGCATCACCATGATATACACGTAAATTACCATCCAAATTTTTATTCAGAGATGTTAAAGAGTGATGGAGCCACCATTGGCTTGCCGCGCCCATTTTCCAATCACCTGCATTTTCATCATCTAAAATATAAATAGGTAAAACGGGTTGTCCTGTTTCAGCCGCCGCGATAAAAGCGGGATTATCGCGCAGGCGTAAGTCTTGTCGAAACCAAACAATAATAGGGGTGTTTGTCATGGTTCGATTTCCTGCCCATCCCATCCAAAGCATTTTCCGCTGTCATCCGGTGTCAGGCCGTTCATAACATTTATCAATTTTTGAACCGAATATTCTGGCGTAAATAATTTGTCTTTTGACACCTGACTTTGAAACGGTTTAGAAAGTTTGCTATCGACTGTTCCAGGATGTAAAGACACAATAATTGCATTTGGACATCGTCGTCCAATTTCAATAGCTGCGTTTTTAATAATCATATTCAGGGCGGATTTTGATGCACGGTAAGCATGCCACCCTCCCAAATGATTATCCGATATGCTACCGACCCGCGCTGATAAAACGGCAAAAACAGATCGATCTTTTCTATTTAATTTTGGCAAAAAATGTTTTGCGATCAGAGCTGGAAAAATTGTGTTGGCCGCAAAAATGGCCTCAAATTTGTGTGCTGATAAATCTTTTAAAGACTTTTCAGGCTCGATGTTGGGTTCAGTCTTTAAAACGCCTGTTGTAACAAGAATAAGGTCAAATGGCGCACCCAAAGATGCTTTTTTGGCGGAGTGTTCAATTGTTTTTTCATCAGTATAATCAATCATATGATGGTGGCTGCGGCCTTCATCATGCCTTGAAAATGTATGGATAACCGCCTGAGGACAGAGCGTGGATAGCTCGGCATAAAAGGCGCTGCCTATGGCCCTTGAACTGCCTATGATGGCAATGTGATTATACATTACTGTTTATCTCTCATTTGACGGGAAAGCATAAAATACAGACATTGGGGAAGCGCCCGAATGAGTTTCATGATAACCGTAAATCCCCATGGAAAATTAATTTCAAAACGATTTGAGGATAAGCCCTTTGCCAAGGCTTTCGCCGCGTCTTTTGTTTCCATGATCATCAGCATATCAAATTCATTTTTATCCGTGAGAGGACTTTTCACAAAGCCAGGATTGATGACTTGAACCTTGATATTTTTTGGTTCAAGCTCGATTTTAAGGCTTTCAGCGTAATTAATAATCGCGGCCTTGGTCGCACAATAAGGTTGTCCATTCGGAAGTCCTCGATACCCCGCAACAGACCCGCATAATGCAATATGTCCGTATCCTTGTTTTTCGAATAGATCACGCACGGCATAGACAGTGTTAAAAGCACCGCCTAAATTAACATTGATCATGTCATGCACAAACTCGATGGGTTTGGGGGTATCGGAATGGGGCGAATAAATCGCCGCCAAAAAGACAACGCTGTCTAAATTTTTAATGCTCTTACTTGCTTTGATCATTGCCTGTGGATTGCCAGCGTCTAATGGTAAAACCTGATGTTTTTGATCAAGTTCATTATTCAACGCGTTCAGTTTATCTTCGTTCCGTGCCGATAAAACCAGGTTGGAACCTTGGTCATGCAGTTCTTTGGCAAGGGCCTCACCAATGCCCGAGCTACACCCAATAATCCAAACTGATTTATTTTTCATCTCTATTTCGCATCCTGTTTTTGCATGAATAATGTGAGCTCAGCAACCGTCACACCGAATTTTTTAAGATAAGATCGATTGATCAAAACGCCATCATTCATCATGAACATCCAATCATCAAATGTGATTTTATATGTTGTGTCCCCAACAGGCAAGTCCATCACATACGCCCATCGCATGGCCTGACCATTCACCTCGCCCGTGGCTTTATCCAAAATATCGCCTGCGCGCCCTTCATATTTATTATCGGCGATCTTTGTAATTGTCCAAATACGTTTTTGTGTTTCGCCATCATAATATTCAAAATCTTCATCCAATGTTCCAACACCATCTTTCCATGTGCCGTTCATTGTCACATCAAAACGCCGTGTGACATTGCCACGATGGTCTTGAACAATACCCCATGCCTTAATCGGGCCTGAGAAATATTCTTCCAAGCTCAACTGAGGTGTTGTGTTGTCGTAGTGTTTGAGGGATGGTCCGCCAAAACATCCACTAAGAAATCCTAGAACGCTCATGAGCATTAATCCTTTCATTAATTTTTTCATCTTTTTCTCCTTTGAAGTCATCTAATCGCCATAATAATACAACGGCGATCAATTTAATAAAACATGGGACAAGTGCATACATAACAATCATCACCTTTTGCGTGTACTCTGATTTTTCTGCGCCGACGGTGAAACCATAATGATTTAAAATCAAAAATGTTCCACCACTGGCAATCGCAACGGCAATTTTGGGCAAAAAGGCCAAGGCCGCATAATATTGTGTCGCCTGATATTCTTGTTTTTTTCTGCTAATTCGGTCTGCTAAAATAGAAGGTGGAAGAGATAAGTCACCGCCAAGTGCAATACCTGATAGCATACAAATAATACCATAGGTGACAATATCACCTGATTGCAATGTATAGGCAAAACAGAATGTAATAACAGATAAAACCATCGCCCCTATCCATGTTTGATATTTGCCAAACCGCGCCGCGCCCCATGTCCAAAATGGCATAAATAAAGCGCCCGATAGGAAATAAAGAAGAAGGAATAGTCCTTGCAAGCTTTCCGCTTGTAAATAATCATTAATAAAGAATAGTACCATCACCGCAGGGATGGCCGCGGCGATATGGGTGATAAAACAAATTGTAAAAAATAATCTATCTTGCCCGAATAAAATTTTTAAAAATGAAAATGATATCGTTGCGTTTTTTTTGTTATTTTGGACAGGATTATCTTTTAAAAAATTAGCGAATAAATAATATGCAACACCGATCAACGCTATAAATGTGACGACTAAATAATCATAAGAAAATAATGTTGGGATAATGGAAGCGATTAATAACCCAACCAAACTAAAGGCTTCGCGCCAGGATGATATTCGTGTGCGTTCATTTTTATCATTCGACCATAAGCCGCCAATCATGGTCAGGTTTATTGCCAAAATACTAAAACCCGTCGTCGCAACAATCATCGACAGGGTAAACCATACTGAAAGGGGGATTGGTGAATGATTACCATGAAAAATACCACTGATCCCAACCATCAACAATGTGATGCCAACCATTATAATATTGTGCCGTTGGCGTGGGTACTTATCACTCAAGTATCCAATAATCGGATCTTGAACAGCATCAAACAAGCGAATAAATAGTAATATCGCGCCAATCAAACCAAGGCTTAATCCCAAATCCCGTGTATAAAAATCAGGTGCGTGAATGTAAAGCGGTACCCCCGCAAAGGCCAAAGGCAAGGCGAGGAATCCATATTGGAATAATGATGCCTGTGATAGGGAAGTAGTCATGAAGATCGCCCCAGTAATTTTTTGCGAAGATGAGGAACATTCGTTTTTTCGCCTAGCCAGATATTAAAGAATAAACGGCCAAATTCTGGATTATTAATTTGCCCTATTTTATTTTCTTGATCATAAAAAATGGTCTCACCTGTGTGTTTATAAATACCAATTAAATTTGATCCTTTCGCAACATTAGGGAATATTTTTTTCAATTGTGCATGCCATGCCGCCAACTTAATTTCATTATCAAACCCTTGGTTGCGAATTCCTTCCATCGACTGATCCGCAATATCAGTTCCCGAGACTTCACGAAAATAAGACAGCTTTAATGCAAACGGCCCCACGCTTTTCCATTGACCTTTAGGTGCATATAAAGTCGCATCGTAAAGATCCCATGCCAAAAATGTGAGCCGACCTTCGCCCACTTTTTGCGCATCAGGCATATAATTTTCAACAACTGAATCCGCAAAAACAGGCGTCGAAATAGACATGAATAATGTAAGAAAAAACTTAAGCATGACTGAGTTCAATTTGCATGACATTCGTGCGTTCGGTTTTAAATCCCGCGATACAGCCTGCCAGATAAAAACGCCATAATCGAATAAAGCCATCATCAAAGCCAAGCGCTTTAACATGATTATATTTATTCTCAAATGTTTCCAGCCATAGCTCCAATGTTCGCGCATAACCTTGTCCGAAATAAAAATCATTATGGGCGTGCAACCCTGCTTTTGACGCTTCTTCTTTAAATCGTGTTGGGCTGGGCAACATGCCACCTGGGAAAATAAAGCTGCGGATAAAATCACCCCCGCGACGATATTGAGGAAAGTCTTGTTCATTCATTGTGATCGTTTGAATAACGGCCTTACCATTTTTGCTGAGCAACTCTTTAATTTTTGAGAAATAAGTCGCCCAATAACGTTCTCCTACGGCTTCAAACATTTCAATGGAAACGATATTGTCAAACTTTCCTGATTGATGGCGATAATCTTCCAATACAATATTGGCATTTTGCCCCAAACGATCACGCGCATAGTCATGTTGTTCTTCGGACAATGTAATGCCTTTAATGTCAAAATCGCCTTGTTCACACGCGCGTTCTGCAAAACCACCCCAACCACATCCCACTTCTAAAACAGATCCAGAATTTGTATTAAGGCAGTCAACAATACGGTCATATTTATTATACTGCGCGTTCGTTAAATTTTCAGAAGAATCTTTGAAAATACCAGATGAGTATGTCATGGAAGGGTCCAACCATAATTTATAGAAATCATTACCCAAATCATAATGGGCATGGATATTGCGCTTACTGCCTTTGATAGAATTAATTTTTAACAAATAAGAAAGCATCGCCATAACGCGCCCCATGCGCCCCCCAGAGACAAGGTCTTGCATCGATTGTCGGTTTTGCAGGCCCAATGTTGTAAGCCCCGCCAGATTATCAGTTTCCCATTTTCCCGCGCGATAATCTTCGGCAAAACCAATATCACCTTTGCGTATCATGTTTGATAATACACTCCAATCGCGAAATTCAATCGTGGCCTTTTCTCCTTGATCGCGCCCCTGAAATTCACGCGTTTGACCATCAGGCGTAATAATTTTAAGATACCCCGATTCCATGTTATCAAGTTTTTTAAATAGTTGGTTTGATATTTTTTGTGTCAGCATATTATTATTCTACCTCTTTCATTATAAACGGCACATGGCGCACAAATTACATTTTTGTAAGGTTTGTTGTTGTGCTTAACGATTCTGTTTTTTGGTCTGGTTTTGAAATATATTTGATCCCTTTTGCAATAATTTTGAGAGCTTGCCAGTGAATTAAAATAATCGCCTTGAATGTGACAAGAGGGTATTTCCAAAATGCTTTGCGTAATGATAACGAAGTCATTGTTTCAAGATCCCCTTTGAGATAAGTCAGAAGTTGTCTCTCACCATCAGCATTAAAAAAATTAATATCAATTTTTAAATCATCGGCCGTAATTTGAAATTTGAATTCGTAATGTCCTTCACGTTCTAAAAAAGGTGAAACATGAAATAATTTCTCACCTTTTAAAACATCCTGATTTTTGATGGGGTGATGATTCGGGTGCGCACACAGATAGGTATGACGTTCACCAAATGTATTATGAACCTCGCAAATAACAGCGCGTATATTTTTGTCTTTATCGCGACATATCCAAAAGGAAACTGGGTTGAAAACGTATCCCATCACACGCGGTATGCACATCAATGTGATGTCGGTGACATTTTGAATATTGTAATCAGTTAAAATTTGACGTGCCCATGCATCAAGATTTGACCCATCACACGCTCCATGATCTTTATCAAAAAAGCTTAACAAACCAAATTTATTATAAGAAATAGGTGCGTTTTGAATTTGTGACAATGGAATTGAAATATAATAAATACCGTAATTAAACGCGTTTTTCTTTGGTAATAAACGCGCATGCATCACGCGCCCAAATAGAATTTGTGGCATATTTATTTTTCCCATGGAATTGATATCCCCATTGCCTTGGCAACATTTACCGCGCTTAGAAGACCATCTTCGTGGAAACCATAGCGTTGATATGCACCACAGAACCACAAATTATCTTTGCCTTGAATTTTATCAATCCTATCTTGTGATTGTATCGCGCCTAAATCAAAAATGGGATGAGAGAAAACATGTTCGTCCATAATTTTATTTTCGTCAGGGCGTCGTCCCGGGTTAAGCGTCACAAAAATTGGATGCTCACGATTTAAATCTTGTAAATTATTCATCCAATATGTCAGGGACACGGCGTCATTCTTATCCTCTCGACCTTCTGATAAATAAACCCAACTAGCCCAACATTTTTTTGTTTTTGGCATGAATGTTTCGTCGGAATGGACGATAATGTGGTTGTCTTGATATTGAAAACCACCCAGAATTTCCACTTCATTTTGTGTCGGTTTTTCGATCATAGCCAAAGCTCCATCAGCGTGGCATGCCATGACAACCTGATCATATATTTCTGTTTTATCATGCATGTCCGTCACATGGACATGTTCCCCATCACGTTTGATATTTTTTGCACCACATGTGAATTGGGTTGTGCCTTTTATTTTATCGATTAACCGCGATGTGTATTCACGGCTTCCGCCTGTCACTGTATACCATTGAGGGCGATTATTCACGCTTAGCAACCCATGATTTTTGAAAAACCTTAGATATGTTTTCGCAGGGAATTTCATAATTGTTTCGATAGGACAACTCCAAATCGCGGCGCCCATCGCCAACATGTAATATCGGCGAAACCAATCTCCCATGTTGAGCTCATCCAAACATTGTTGCAGCGTAATTTCAGAATCTTTTTCAATATAGGTCAATGCTTGTTTGTTAAACCGTAATATATCGGCCAACATACCATAATATTTTGGACGGACAATATTCCGCTTTTGCGAAAACATGCCGTCCGATCCATATTCCAGCCAACCATTATCAATGGAGACGCCAAAGGACATATCACTTTTTTGATATGGGACGCCTAGCTCTTTAAACAGTCCAAGTAAATGAGGATAATTCCAATTATTAAAAACGATAAATCCAGTATCCACAGGCGTTTTGTAACCGCCAATTTCAACATCAATTGTACGACTGTGACCTCCGTGGTAATTGTTTTTTTCATAGAGGGTGACATCATGGTGCCGTGACAATAAATACGCCGCGCCCATGCCCGATATCCCTGCGCCAATAATTGCAATTTTCATGATTTCAATATGACCGACACTGTCTTAAAAGTCGAATTACAAAGATGTAATAATTGTAAAATGGTTGTCCTTATTTTCAACATGGAGCGCTCCATCATGCAAATCGATAACGGCCTTTACAAGACTAAGCCCTAAACCTGCCCCTGGTGTATTACGGCTGCTGTCTGTTCGGTAAAACCGATCAAAAATTTTATTCTTGTCATTGTCATTGACTGTTGATCCAGTGTTTGAAATAAGAATTTCACTGTTTAAAATGGAGATTGAAACAGTGCCTTGTTCCGGGGTGAATTTAACGGCGTTGTCCAAAATATTTGCATAGGCCTGAAACAATAAATCTCGATCACCATATATATTTTTATTATTTAGTTCTACATTGAGCGAGATGTTTTTTTCATGCGCTAAGGGTGCATAAAAATCAACAACATCTTCTAAAATATCTTTCATATTAATTGTCTGAAATTGACTTTTTTGTTTCTCGGATTCAATACGTGAGATACGCAAAAGAGCGTTAAAAACATTTAAAATATGCGTTGTCTCATCGCGCAAGGCGGCATAATCGTCATGGCCATATTTTGTTTCAAGGTCCTCAATTTTATTATGAAGCCGTGTAATGGGGGTCCGTAAATCATGTGCAATATTATCTGACACCTGACGCACACCTAACATCAACTCCTGAATGCGGTCTAATAATTTATTCAAAACAGATGCCATGTTACTTAAATCATCCCAATTTGATTCCACTTCTAAGCGTCGCGACAGATCTCCTGTATCAATAATATTTTGGGCTGTATGGGCAATTTTATTGGTATTACTCACCACAAAAACACTGATGATATAAGCGAAAAAAACAACCAGCATAACAAACACAATGCTAGTAACACCAATGATTTGCATGAATTTAAAATCATGAGATATTTCGGTAATATCAAGTCCAATTAATAATTGTTTTCCCGTATCAAATGTATGAATTTTTGCGGCATATTTATTCCCATTTGTTGGGTGATCAAAAACTAAAACACCTTCAACCAATTTTGAAACTGATTTTGTAATATCTTCTGATAAACCCTCAAGTGGAATATAAATAATATTATTATGGTCGGGCGGAATCTCACCTAAACCGTCAGCGTCGAGATATCGAATTTCGGCGTCTAATGCCGCCTCGGTACTATGGATAAAATGCCCTGTCGTAAAATAATTAATGAAATACCCAAGGCATAACGCTGCACCGCCACATAATATAGTGAATAGTATCGCCATAACAAAGCTTGAGCTTTGTATATAATGCCTATTCGTCTTCGATAATGTATCCCGCACCGCGCACCGTCTTTATAATTTGTGTTTCAAATCCTTTATCAATTTTGTTTCGAAGTCTGGAAATATGAACATCAATCACATTTGTTTGTGGGTCAAAATGGTAATTCCAAACATGTTCCAACAACATGGTTCGTGTCACAACCTGTCCCTTATGAGTTATCATATAATTGAGCAATTGAAATTCTTTTGATTGTAATTCTATGATTTTTCCTTGTCGCGTCACCTGCCGTGAGAGTAAATTAAACTCTAAATCCTGAATTTTTAATATCGTTTCTTTAGAGGCTTGATTGGTGTTTCGGCGACCTAAAATTTCAACGCGCGCTAATAACTCAGCAAATGAAAATGGCTTTACCATGTAATCATCACCGCCAGATTTAAGTCCCTTTATACGATCATCGACTTCACCCAAAGCGCTTAAAATTAGCGCAGGTGTTTGGTTTTGCGATCCTCGTAATGTTTGGATAATTGTTAGACCATCTAATTCAGGTAACATACGGTCAATAATCATGACATCATATAATTCTGTTGTTGCTAAAAACAGGCCGTCTTTTCCGTTGTCCGCCATATCAACAGTATGGCCCGCCTCTAACATTCCCTTAGATATATAGGATGCGACCTGCGTGTCATCTTCTATGATTAGTATTTTCATAGAATTTAATATAAACAAATAGCGCAAAAATGTATCAAATTATCTTTACAATTTTTCATGTTTTGCCTTTCGTCCACTGACACGCTTACGCCACATCCGAAAGCTTGATGGTTTCATATAGCTGCGCATGATACGGATCACATCTTTCTCAAGTAAACCCGTTTGCGATTCAATCGCATCAAAGCTTGTCTCATCACACCATGCCATCTCTATTATCTGGCTATGCTCTATTGAAATATCTGTTTTTGGGGCCCTATCTTTCATCATTTTTTTCCTTTATGGCGCCGGCATCTTTCCGAACAATATTTCACTTCACTCCATACTTTTTCCCACTTTTTCCGCCACGTGAATGGCAGGTTACACGTCAGACATATTTTCTGTGGTAAATTAGACTTTTTCACCATGATCCAATGCCTTTAAGAAACGTCTACTATCCTCTTTAATTGCAGACACTTTGTTTTCATCAAAACGCTCTAGCGTTTTGTAAATCATACCTAAACGATTATTTTTACTTAGTTTATCTTCATTACGAATTAAAAAATCCCAATATAAATAATTAAAAGGACACGCCTCAGGGCCGTTCTTTTTTGTGACCTTATATTTGCACCCTTTACAATAATTCGACATTTTATTGATGTAAGCACCGCTAGCAGCATAGGGCTTGGACCCCAAATATCCTCCATCGGCAAAGAGGATCATCCCCGTTACATTGGGCAGCTCAACCCATTGATAGGCATCGGCATAAACGATCATATACCACTCATTGACCTCTTCTGGCGACAAGCCAGCGATCAACGCGAAATTCCCCAACACCATCAAGCGTTGGATGTGGTGTGCATATGCATTTTCTTTTGTTTCTTTGACGCATTGACTAAGGCAATTCATTTGTGTTTTTTCACCCCAAAACAGTTCTGGTAATGCTCGGTTCGCCTCTAAAAAATTTTCACGTTCATATGCAGGCATTCGCAACCAATAAATACCGCGCACATACTCTCGCCATCCAATAATTTGTCGAATAAAACCTTCCACGGCATTGAGTGGCGCCTTGTCATCGTGATAGGCATTCTCGGCTGCCTCCACACATTCAAGAGGAAGCAGCAGACCACAGTTAATGTAAAAGCTGAGATGCGCATGATACATCCATGGCTCACCTTGAACCATCGCATCCTGATAATCTCCAAAATTCATCAATCGCTCACGAATAAATTGATTCAGAGCCTGCAAGGCCTGATCGCGCGTGACGGCAAAATGAAACGGTTCTAAGTCTCCAAAATGATTGGGGAAACGATCTGCCACTAAATCCATGACTTCACGGGTTATATCATCTGGATCCAACATATAAGTTTGTGGAAGATGCAAGCCCTCTTTGGGTGGTTTACGATTTTCATTATCGTAATTCCATTGACCGACTTCGGGTTTCTCGCCATCCATAATAATGTTGTGTTTTTTTCTCATCTTACGATAGAAATACTCCATGCGTAATTGTTTGCGTCCACCCACCCATGACTGAAATTCATCGTGCGTGCATAAAAACCGATCGTCAGGCCGAATTTCAATCGGAACACCAAATTCTCTGTTCCATGATCTCATACTTTTTAGCACCCGATATTCAGATGCCTCGGTTACAATAACGCTGTCAATGGTATGCGCTTCAATCGTACGTTTAACTTCACCACAAAAAGATCCAGTGTTTTCTTCACCATCAAGTTTTGTATAATGAATGTTGTAACCTTGCTTTTTTAACTCTTCAGCAAAATGGCGCATAGCAGAGAAAATAAAAGCGATTTTCTTTTTATGATGACGAACATAAGTTGCCTCGTCCCAGACCTCACACATCAAAATGATATCTTTATCTTTATTACAATCAGATAAAGATGATATTTTTAGGTTTAATTGATCTCCTAAAATGAGGCGTAATGTTGTCATGGTTTTTCGATCGGGACTAAAATTTCATTCCGTCGAAGCGCAGGAATTGTAAAAGGTGGATTATATCCAGCCGTTTTTGGTTGTCCAATCACCTTATATTTTTTCGCGGTAATCCAATTATCCAAAATTTTCTGATGCTCGGCAATATTTTCTTGTGATAAACGACCGCTAAATTTAATCGTCGCAACGGTATAATCATTAATTTCTTCTATATTGATTGCTTTATCAATTGGCACAGGTGTTGTCTTAATCGAAAAATCATTAGGCATTACAAAAGACATTGTTTCAGTCATGTCATCTTTTTTATCCATAAACACAGGAGCTGTCATAGAAATTTGTTTCTTTTGATCATTTCCGCCAGAAATATAATTGAATAATTTGTAAAAAGGGTTCTTTTTTTCATTAAGATTTATCATCGGTGTTGTGACTAAAATCAGAGATTTGTAATGACGAACCTCAAATTGTTCGTTTTTTTCTAAAACATCATAAGGGGCTATTTTGACATCACTTTTACCAAACACACTGCACCCGCCTAAGAATAGAACTGCTGAGACAATAAATAAAATATTTTTCATCTTTATATTATCATGAAAGGTCAGCGAATATAAAAGTTACAAATTTTTAATGCGTGCATCGACTATAAGTGTTTTTTCAGCGCTTCAGCGAGAGATAACGCGCTTAAATATGCAGATTCAACACTCCCTTTAATACACCAGTCACCGCACGCTGCGAGGTTATTAATTTCATCTAAAAAGTGCATCTGGCTTTCTTGATCACTACCAATAACTGTATTCGCATAACGCCAACGATGTAGGCTGATATAATCAGCATTACCAATACTGTTCTGTAACAGCGTTTCAGTCTCGGTCAGTAACAATTCTTTGACCACATCTTGATCATCATCGATATGAGCCTGCGCCCATTCATTACTTGTCTGGATAAGCAATGAATACCCAGTATCACAAAGCGGTTTAGAGGAATTAACAGCCATCCATTCAATCGGAGAGTTCTTAACCTTCACAGCGTCCCATTTTACATTTAAATCATCAGGCAAGCCAATCATAAGACTATAACAACCCTGCATTTTTATGGCGGAAATATCGTCATGGTGTTTGAAGTGAGATGGTAATAATTTTGCGGTTTGCGGCGCAGGAGCACTACTAATAACCCAATCAAAAGGACCGTGACGACCGTTGTTACTATCGATTAAAAACCACCCTATAGGTTCTTGAGACATACTAGTTATTTCCAGTTTAAGATAAACATCCTGTTCTGCGGCGATAGTTTAATGGTTTTTTATTACTCACATAGATTAATTATTAATAAGAAGTAGTAAATTTTAATTTCTATTTAACTGGACTTACTTCATATAGGAAGCATGTATGGTTGCTATGAAAACTATACAAAAAACCTGTGCCATATACACCCGTAAATCTACCGATGAACGATTAGACATGGAGTTCAACACCCTTGATGCTCAAAGAGAGTCTTGTAAGGCCTACATCACCAGCCAAAAGTCGGAGGGTTGGACAGCGTCTAAAGATTATTACGATGACGGCGGTTTTTCGGGTGGGTCACTGGAACGTCCAGCGCTCATGCGATTAATGGGTGATATCAAGGCGGGTAAAATTCAAACCGTCGTCGTTTATAAAATTGATCGCTTGACCAGATCTCTAACTGATTTTTCAAAATTAGTCGAAGTATTCGATGCCCACGATGTCACATTTGTAAGTGTTACCCAATCGTTCAACACAACTACATCAATGGGAAGATTAACGCTCAATGTTTTATTATCCTTTGCACAATTTGAACGAGAGGTGTCTGGAGAACGCATCCGTGATAAAATCGCAGCGTCAAAAGCTAAAGGGATGTGGCAAGGTGGGCGTGCTCCATTTGGGTTTGATATTGGTGATCGACGGTTAATTGTAAATGACACAGATGCCCCGATCGCAAAACATATTTTTGAACTGTATCTAGAGTTGGGATTCCTGCGAAAACTCACAGATACACTAAAGCAGCGCAAAATTAAAAGCCGTGTTCGTATATCTCAAAAGGGCGTTCAATATGGCGGGCATTATTTTAGTCGCGGTGCATTACACAGTATACTCACTAACCCAGTCTATATCGGGAAAATTCGACACATTGATAAAATTCATGATGGGCTTCACGATGCTATAATTTCTCAAGAATTATGGGATGCTGTACAAGATCTATTACAAAACCATGCGCCAGATGACAGAGGCAAGAAAAAGCAAAAGCATCGAAATTTACTGACAGGTTTGATTTTTGATGAAAGCGACAGTCCTTATACACCTGTTTTTACAAATAAGGGGAATGGCAAACGTTATCGCTATTACTGTAATAATGCTTTGACAATCGATAAGAGACATCCTAATTATTTGCGGGCACGATTTCCTGCTCATGAAATCGAATCTACAATTGAAAACGCAATAAGACAAAATTTATCTAAATGGATTAATGACAGTGAAGGGAGTGCTGTAAAATATTTTTTAGAACACCAAGCAACAATTCCGTCTTATGATCTTGTGCGGTGCCTCTTAACTAAAGCCATGGTTCACCAGGATCAATTGATCCTCAATTTCGACCTTACTCCGCTATCAAAAATTGTTCAAAAACATCTAAACATCCACTTGACTTGCTCTCAAGACGAAGCAGTAGTGAACGTGCCTTATGAATTGCATCGAGCGCAGGCCGGATCGCAAATTATTAAAGCCAAGGGACGTGATCTATTTGATATGCCCGCCAAAGCGTTGAAGAAATTTATTCAAGGTACCATATGGCGTGATGAACATTTTGACGGTATAGCTCTTGCCGCAATTGCAAGACGCGAAGGGTGTTCTCGTGATTATGTTGGGTCCGCAATCTTGAGCAGTTTTAAGATAATCCAAAACGTGTGAATTCCCTGTATTTTCCCTGTTCTAAATGCATAATTTCGTCTGTAGGCACTGAATTCTCTGGTGTTTATTTCAAAACGCATTCATAAAAATAAAAATTTCCCTGTTAATTCCCTGTAAAACAGGGAAAACGCAAACCAGCGGGTGGAATATTGCGCGTAGAGAAAATGGGTAAGAAAACACCTTTTTACAACATTCTCTCGGGGTCACCTCTTGATGCACATGACAACATCGCGCGGAATGCCGCGCTTGTCAGGTCGTATTCTCTATGTCGGATGGATTGATGGACTGAATGGCAGGCCATTTTGGATACATTACGAACGAATTATTATCAAGATGTGATTTTATTATCCGCCTATAACAAGGGTTTTAGAGTTGCTTGATTTGGTTTGTATCTGTGTTAATAAGTTTAATAAAATGATGTTATATACTTTAAGAGTATAAAGCACAATTAGTGTAATAGAAGTTAAAGTTGTATGAATAAAAAAAAAGTATTCCAAAGACCTGAATTAACGGACGAACAAATCCAGCGCTGTCATGATATTGTTGATGAGTTGGTTAAATTGCATCGTGATAGTGATCCCAAACATGGAAAAAAATCTGAAAAAGGTAAGCAGGAAAAAGCATATCAGGCCTTAAATAAAGTAGGTGAATTGTCAGGCATTTTGACTGAATGGTCAGAAAATCAGATATTCGGATTATATCAAAAAATTGCGGAATCCAAGGATGGTTGGATTGATGCAAAAACCTGTAATATGCATACAAATGAAACCATGTGGTATGATCCCGACTTATCTGAAGATATCTTTGAAGGTGATCAAAAATTAATATGCGAACGCCTAGCAATAGGTGCAATACTTCATAACTCATTTGGGAAATATGGACGCATGGCATGGCGCTTAGGCTTAGAAAAATCTTTGTATGCGCTTAATGAAGGACAAGTGGAATGGCTTGTAGAACCAACCAACATTCGCAAACAAGGTGATGCATACGATTTACAGGAATTGCGCTGGATTACAGTTCAGCATCTTTATAAATTGATGGGGCAAGGTAAAGAAAAATACGTTGCTGAATGCGATTTGTCCGATGCCTGTGGCGTATCTATTGATGCAATCCAAAAATGGGAAAAAGAATGTGTCAAAGAACGGGATAAAGACAAAAGCACTCTTGAATCAATAAAGCTAGGCTCTCTTGTTGTGCGCACTGAAATGCAAGAAGAACCGAAAAATGATGAAGATTTTATATTATCAAAAGCCGTGTCATGGAATATGAATGCTGAAAAAACAGGTGATGAAGGGCATTTAAAAAATCTGTCATTCGGTATTATTTCAGCCATTATGCTTGACCGTGAATATCCCCTAGAAACCATGAAAGAAAAGCTGTCTAGCGCTGGACTGCGCCAAATCAAATAAGTAGCATTACTTCGTTGGAATGCACTCTATTTTTGGAGCATCAACAATTTTTCCTGTTAAAGCGTCAAAATATGTGAGGTCACCTTCAAGTTCGTTCAGCATTCTTTTTTCTGCAAATTTCATAGCTTCAAAATACCCTTCAGGTGTTTCAGTGCCTTGAGTGTCACCTCTTGATGTTCTAATTGTTAGAGTATCTCTTTTGTGTGTCCTTAATTTTTCAGGTGTTTGTTGAAAAAAAGCTAAATTACCTGAATAGCCTGTTTTTAATAGGTTCGACGACATATAGCCGTTAACCTCACAAAAACGCTTATCCATTGCGCAGTTAACCTCAAAAACATTTGCTTTTTCTTGAAGTTCCCTTGTGCATAGTCCTGCATTAGAGGCTTTAGAGGACATGAATACAAAAAGTAATAATAGTGCTATTTTATAAGGCATGAATAATCATAAATTAATATTATTCTATTTTCTATAGTTTAGTACGAAATAGCTGTTTTTCGTACCCCGTGATTTAAGTGCAATCCTATGCCATTTATGCGCATACAATAGGGATGGTATTTAATGACAAATTTTCAAAAGCTTTGAATAAGATTGCAAGTCAGCCTGTTTCAGACAGGCAGGTTGCTGAATCATATCAAAATCTATCAGGTTTCATGTCATTGCTGGTCACGATTAACGAACGGGAACAAATCATCCCGACAAAACGCAAAAACAGGCAGGCGCAGGATGATAATCAGTAATATTGATATTAACCTAGTGCCAGCCAGATCGGGTTTAATTGCCTTTGCGTCATTGGTTTTAAATGATGCCGTTTATGTCAGTGGTATTGCTATCCATGAAAAGTTAGATCAAACGGGATACCGTTTAACGTATCCGACACGCAAATCAGGAGGGCAGATATTTAATATCTATCATCCGATTAATAAACAGGCCAGCAAGGCCATTGAAGACGCTATTTTCCAAAAATTAAAAGATGTATTGAATAAAGGTTGTAGAAATGTTGGATACGGTCGTGATTAACCTTAATTATGGTGATTTTAAAATCAATGAACCTGATCGGTTTACACCGCACGCAGGTTTTGCAAGCAATCCTATGTATGGCGATAAAGGTATTATAAAATGCCACTACAACCCAACTAAAAAAGAAAAATTACAAGGGTATTTGCCACGCATTACGCTATTTAAAAAACCATTTGGTGAATACGCCAAGTCAATATGGATGAAGATTGAATTTTCAGCACCCAAATTGATGTTTCAAAATAATTTTGAAGAATTGCAAGACAATGATTTTGATAATATCATTCAAACTCTATTGGATGCCTTGAAACGCATGGGAATTGAGACCAGCGCCGAATTTCTTATTCATGCGAAAATATCGGCAATTCATTATTCAAAAAACATCCTTTTGGAACGGGATGCGCCGTGTCATGTCCTTATTCAAACGTTGGAAAAGGTTGATATGAATAAAAAATTAGATTTGAATAAAACTGATTTTCGCAATGGTGGGCAAATGGTCAAATACCATGCCAGCACATTTGAAATTGCCCTGTATGACAAGGTGAAGGATTTGGAACAAGCGAGCAAGTGCGGTGATAAAAGGGGCGCTGAAAACGATTATGATTGCCAAGTCGATATGTTCAAAAACATGACAAAGCCTGAAGTTTTACGGTTTGAAATACGGTTGCAATCACGAAAAATAAAATCCCTGCTTAAAACGCTAAACAGTACTCAACCCATTACATTCAAGGGATTATATAATGGTAATTTGTCACGGGCGATTTTAATGCATTATTGGCAGGAAATTACAAACGGACTTTATATGATGAATATTGATAGCCATTCTACTGAAAAATTGATTGCCAATATTAACAATATATTTCCAAATAAAAGACCGCAAAGTATTTCATCCCTAATAGGGTTTATAATCACATGTCAACAAAATGGCATAAGGGGTGCAAAGTTATTGCTAGGGTTAAATGATAGCCAGTTTTATCGCCTGAAGGCTGATGTAAAAAAATTGGATCAAGATGACAAAAACCCCCGTTTTCGTTCATTGAACATTATCAAATCGCAATTAAGGGACTTTATACCCTTGATAAAAGACGATATTGTAAAAACAGAATTATTGAAAACAGTATAAAAACAAGGACACAGCCTTATGCCGACACCAACAAAATCAAAAAAAATTAAGATTTCTGTTTGTATTTTATGGAGCATTGTTACTATGCTGATAGCTGGCGGCCTAGCTCAAGAATATTCATCGTTTAATTTTTTGACATTTTTAGGCGCATTCACTGTACTTAACCTGCCGTTGCTAATGTATTGGCTGGGTTTTTGGATTTGGGGGGATGGATATATTTTTAAGGGTATTTCCTTTCTATCTAAAAAAATAGTTTTTAAGAAAAAAAGTATTTCGAAAGAAACTGTGCGTAAAACATTGTCGTTTATAGCGGCAATTTTTATTCTTACAATTGTAGTTGGAATTGTAGGCGCACTAGAAGATATCTTTGCAAGTATATCCGATAATATTGGCGCTGCATGGAACATTATTGGCGTTATTGGCGGTGTTTTTCTAGCAATTAAAACATACAAAAAATGTGCGGGTACAGAAGATAAAGTAGAAATTATTGAAGAACACATTCCACTACCCGATAATCATAAAAATTATTTTTTGAAACATTGGTACGGCGAACATTCTCTCGTACGAAGTTATTGGATTAATGGTGCTTTAGTTAACATTTTATTTGGCATCGTTGTTTCGCTTTTGACTTACGATCTTAGTTTTGATGAAAGCCCTCAATTTACAGCTTATGCTCTTATTTTCATGTGGGCTGTTATTTTTGTAGTCACCATCTGGCAGGCGGTAGGTATATGGCGCTCTGCTAACAATTATTCAAAACGTTCAAAAAAATCATGGGGTAAGGTTGCGCAAGCTTTAACCATATTAGGGATGCTTGGCTTTATAAGTACTATTTTTACAACAACCCTGCCTCAAGTGAAGGAGTTTTGGTTAATAGGTTCAGGCAATGATCCTATGGGACAATTTCAGCTACGTGTTTTAAGGGATGCTACAGAACTAGAGTTTTCAGGGTATATTGGTTTTGGGGCAACAGAAAAAACAGAAGAATATTTGGAGGCTCACCCAGCAATAAAATTAATACATCTTAATAGCATTGGTGGTAGGGTTGAATCTGCAAGAAAATTAGCGGCATTGATAGAGTCTAAAGGATTATCAACTTATACATCTTACGAATGTTCTAGCGCCTGTATTATTCCTTACGCTGCAGGGAAAGAAAGGCTAATAGCAAAAAACGCCAAACTTGGGTTTCATCAATATGATTTTCCTGGTGCGAAGCAATCTGATTTTTATTCTGATTATGCAATGGACAGCAAATATTTACTCTCAAAAGGCATTAGTCAACAATTTGTTGATCGTATTTTTGATACACCTCCAAGTGAAATGTGGGAGCCAAGCCATGAAGAATTAATTAGTGGCAACTTCATCACCAGATATCCTGATTATAGTGATGTTGCTATCACAAATATCTTGCCATCTGAACTAAATAAATTTGAAAAAACTTTATCTCAGACACCTATTTATCAAGCTATTAAAGAAGCTAGTCCTGAAGGATATGATCAAATTGTTATGGCATACAGACAAGCTGTCGAGAGAGGACAAAGTATGTCAGAGGTTAGGAAGGTATCTTTGCCTATTATAATCGAAATTCTTTATCAGCGCCTTCCATATACATCGGGAGAAGCACTTTTAGAATACACGCAATTGCTGGTTGATCAATATAAACATTATGAGATGGCCAACCCACAAAAATGTTATAGCTACGCTCATGGTTCAGATGTGGGGGTTGATACTTCTGATTTGCCACAAGAGCTTATTGATCGGGAGTTAGGTCTGACAGGAAGGGTTATAAGTGAATATTCTCAGTTTAATGAAATTCCAAACGAAGAAGATGTTTTAGCTTTTCTAGAAGAAGTGTTTGGTGCTGTAGGGCAGGCACACGGCGAAGACGCTGCTTTAATACTTGAAGACAACCATTCTTTTGAGGATCGCCCAAAATATTGCTCTATCACCATAAGCCTTTACGAAGAAATATTAAAACTTCCACCAAGTAGTGCCGTTAAAACTTTACGGCATATGTTTGGACAGATTTAGATAGGGGTGACGCTGACCATGAAAGCCGTAATTTTAGCCCGTGTGTCGACAAAGGAACAAGAGGACGGTCATTCGCTGGATGCCCAGATTTCGAATTTAAGGCAGTATGCAGACCGAAATAATTTTCAAATCATAAAGCAATTCACGGCGATTGAATCTTCAACAAAAGGCGAACGGCCTGAATTTATGCGGATGATTGATTTTATCAAAGCGCAAAAGGAAAAAATTGCGCTGGTTGTTGATACAGTTGACCGCCTGCAACGTAGTTTCAAAGAAACTCCCGTATTAAACGAATTATTCGAAAAAGACATTTTGGAACTTCATTTTGTTAAAGAAAGTAATGTCCTCAATAAAGATTCCAATAGTATGCAAAAGCTTATGTGGAATATGGGTGTTGTCATGGCGCAATCATACACTGATAGTTTGTCCGATAACGTCAAAAGAAGCCTCAAACAAAAGCTTTCACAAGGTGAATGCACAGGATCAGCGCCATTAGGGTATTTAAATGCGCCTGATCCAGAAAGACGAAAAAACACGGTTATTATTGACCCTGAACGAGCCTTTTTAGTCAGAAACCTTTTTCAAGAATATTCTAAGGGCATTTATTCAATCGCTGAACTGGTCAGAAAAGCAAATGATTGGGGCTTGCGAACCTTAAAGGGCAAAAAAGTTTATACGCAAACAATCCATAGATTATTACAAAACCCATTTTATTATGGGATGATGAAGGTAAAGGGGCAATTATATCCGCATGCTTATGACCCATTAATTAGCAAAGATTTATTTGATGCTTGTCAGGCTGTCAGGGAAGGTCGTGGACGTAATCAAGCTGTAGTTGAAACAAAATATCCATATATCTTTCGTGGGCTTATCAAATGCGCTGTATCTGGCAGGCTTGTCAGTTGCGATTTGAAGAAGGGAAGGCATATCTATTTAATCAATCGTGATCCTGCAAATCCAGATAAAAAGCTATACACTAAAGAAAATATTGTTTTGGATCAGCTCAGGGGTATTTTTGCGTCAATTCAAATTCCTGAAGAATTGCTAACCGAAATATTAGAAAGCCTGAAAAAGACACATAGAAACGAACAAGATTATTATCAGGCGTCTATTACTGCCTTGAACAAAGAACATGGCATTTTAACAAGACGGCTTGATGTACTTTTGGATGAATATCTGGATAAGAGTATTACAAAGGATATGTATGACAGAAAGCATGGTCAGCTAATCCAGCACAGGCAGGAAGTGCAGGAACAATTAGAACGCCATAATTCAGGTGATGAAGAATTTCGAATGGCAGTCAGTACCTTGGTTTCTATAGCTTCAAAGGCGCTAAACATTTTTGATCGTTCGACAACGGACGAAAAACGCCAATTAATCGGATATGTGTTTTCGAACTTGGAACTAAAGGGCGCAAAGCTTTGCTATACTTTGAAAACGCCGTTTGATTTGTTGGTAAATTTGACGTCTTATCAAAAATGGCAGGGGCGACAGGATTCGAACCTGCGACACCCGGTTTTGGAGACCGGTGCTCTACCAACTGAGCTACACCCCTATATAGTTCGATATTAGTACTTTTTATTATCATGTTATGCAAGTGTTCTTTGTATTATTTGCGTTGCTTTGTGCGTTCTTGATTAGTGGATGTATACTGTTGGTTGAATTGTTAATTAATAATAAAGCATATATGTGGTATTGTTATAGTTGCAAAAATAACAGTGGGGATAGTTATGGTTGAAAGTGATAAAAATAGTTTGAGTGTATTATGCACTCTTTTCCTGATTTTTATTTGTATAATAACATTATCATGTCGAGTAAAAGCGGAAGATGATATAATCTATTTTGGTCAAACGGCAGCTTTGGGTGGTCCCGCAAAAGCATTAGGCATAGGCATGAATGAAGGAATTCTTGCTGCTTTCAAAGAATTCAATGCGCAAGGTGGTTTGAATGGTAAAAAACTTAAAGTCATAGCGTATGATGATGGGTATGAGCCAGATAGGGCCATCGAAAATACAAAAAAATTAATAAAAGAGGATAACGTTTTTGCCATGATCGGCGGCGTGGGAACACCAACGGCAAGTGCAATAGAGCCGATTATATCGGAAGAGAAAGTGCCGTTCATTGGGCCTTTCACGGGGGCGGAATTTTTACGAAATCCTTATAAAAGATATGTTGTCAATGTGCGAGGGTCTTATTGGCAGGAGACAGAAGAATGGATTGAGCGTTTAACAGCAGATTTAGGAATTAAACGGATAGCTATTTTGTATCAAGATGATTCATATGGGCGCGCTGGATTGTCAGGTGTTGAACGTGCGCTAGAGAAACGAAACCTAAAATTGGTTGCTGAAGGTGCATACAAACGTAATACGACAGCGGTAAAATCGGCGGTATTAAAAATTAGAAAAGCAAAGCCCGAGGCAGTGGTGATGGTTGGTGCATATAAACCATGCGCGGAATTTATCCGTGTTGCCAAAAAGATAGGAATGGATCCATTGTTTGTGAATATTTCGTTTGTCGGTAGTGATGCATTGTCTAAAGAGTTAGGGGATGATGGTGATGGAGTTATTATTTCACAAGTCGTTCCGTTTCCGTTCTCTCCAGAAAAAAGCAAATTGGTTGCATCCTATCAAAAAGCATTAGTAAATTATTCTCCTGATCTTGATTTTGGATTTGTTTCGTTGGAAGGATATTTGGTAGGGCGCGTTGCGATTGAAATATTGAAAAACGTGAAGGAGAATCTTACACGGGAAACATTTTTAAATACGTTATATGAGATGAAAGATATAGTTATTGAAGATATTATTTTACATTATGGTGATGAAGATAATCAGGGGTTAGATGATGTTTTTTTAACTATTTTGAAACATGGAAATGCATTCAAACATATTGATAAAATTGTTCAGCAGTAAAACCATGGGGTTGTCAAGTCGTGTTAAAATTTAAATCAAGTATTAAGAGCAGGTTATATTACTCATTAGGGGTTGTTAACGCGTTAACGATTTTTTTAGGAATTGTTGCATGGGTGTTTTTTAATTTATCGGGAAAATCTCTTTATAATATTTCGGAAGAAAATATTCCGGTCATGCAATCCGTATCAGCAATCGTCGAAATAGGTGCGCGGATTGATTATTTATCATCAAAAATGTCGAGTGCGAAGACGTATGTAGAGGTGGAAACCATACACAATGATGTACGTGTCATTTTTGCGGAAAAAAACGATAAAATTAACCACATTAGAAAATTTTATCATAAGAATGTTGATGATCTGCAAAATATTACGCGTCATTCAGATCATTTGGATTTACTGTTTAATCAGTATAGTGAAATGATTGTGGAGAGAATAGATAGAGAAAAACAATTACAAAATTTTTCAAAAAAATTAAATACACTTTATTCTGATTTTGTTTCTGCTATTCAGCCTATATCTGATGATGCTCAATTTGATTTGATTATCGGATTAGAAGACTCTGATACGTATAAAAAATTAATGGAAAAAGCAGAAGTTTTGTCAGGATCTTTACAAATAGAAATTGAAGGCAACCTTCTTCATGATCTTTTAGATACGGTTACACATGTGTCAGAAAAGGAAAAAATAGTGCCTTTGAAGGAAAGGTATAATGCAAGTATAGGGCGTGTTGAGAGAGGTTTAGAAGAATTTAAAATTGCAGGGCATGAATTGAAAACGGAGTATTTCGATTCTATTTTTTTAATGGGGAGAGGTGAGGATAATTTTTTTGATCAACAAATACGTATTTTGAATTTACGAAATGAAATTCAAAAAAAGAAAGATATGATTAAAGATGTTACGATGGATACAAATGCTGCGATTAATTTATTCGCAGAAGATGCAAAAAACCATGTCATTGAAACCAGTAATACTGTTCGCGAGCAGATAAAAGTCGGTAAATTTGCAATATTTATGGTCGCATTTATAAGTGTTTTATTTTCCGTTTTCTTAAGCTGGCGATATATTGGTCAACGTGTAATTGCACGTTTGGAAAAATTAAAAAAGGTGATGGAGTCTATTGCTCGTAAAGATTTTAAAGCAGTTATTGAGGGGCGTAATTCTAGTGATGAAATAGGAAGTATGGCACGCACACTATTTACCTTTCGTGAAAGTATGATCGAAAATGAAATGCTGAACGATGATCTGGAACGTGCGTTGTTAGAAGCAGAAAAGGCCAATCATGCAAAAAGCGAATTTTTGGCAAATATGTCGCATGAATTAAGAACGCCTTTAAATAGTATTATTGGGCTTTCTGAAATGCTGTTGATTGACATGCCAGAAGGCGTGGAAGAACATGAAATGATTAAAACGGTTATAGATTATTTAGGGGGGACAATTATTCATGATGTTGTTGACCGTCCAGATAGTGTGCATAGGTTTATGCATCAAGATTTGTTTTCGGAACTTGTGAAATAGGTAAATAATGGCTTTCATATATATCGCCCTGCATTAAAGTTTTATTTATATTTTATCCTTAAAATGAAAAAATGTTAGAAGAAATATATGTAGGAACGATAAGTTTATTCACATAAAAATTGACTTAATTGCTGTTATGGTATATAAAAGCACAGTCAGAAAACTATTTATTTGCAATTTAGGTGGTTTTTTGCTTTAACAAATGGGAGTTTGGGCCTTTTGAGGCTCTGAAATGAAGAGAGAAAAAATGACGAATACATTTGATACATCCGCACAAGAATGCACTGCAACAAGTACGACATTTCAAGTCGAAAAACCATGTGAAGGCAGTAACGTATCTGTCTCATTGTCGACAGAAGAACCAACACACTTTAATTTTGGTTTGCAGGATATATCGGGTATGCAAATCATTGAGGGTGGCATGCTCTTGATTACATTTACGGATGGTCAAACATTAACAGTCGATAATTACACTGAAGCGCTCGGAAGTTCAAAATTTCAAAATATTGAACTGAGTGATGGTGAGGTGATTAATCTAACAAAGCTTGCAGAAGGTCTCTCTTCACCTTCAGATACGCTTGTTGCGGATGCGAGCGCGTTAGATAACATAACTCCTGCTGCGGGGGACGAATTTGTCAATTTGCTTTCAAAACCGAATGTTGAAATGGATGCCTTATCTCTAAATTATACATTGGTTGAAGGTGAAACATATGTATCTGATTTTAATCAGGCGGATATAAAAGATGCTCAACTGAATGAAAAAGGTGAATTGGTTATTTCATTTAATGATGGCACGCAAACAATTTTAACGAATTTTTCCGCTATTGAAAATGCAACAGATATTCCTCAAATGACATTGGCGGATGGAACGGTTATATCTGTAACAGATATTTTAACAACTGTGATGGTAGAACCAGTTGAAGAAATTGTGGCTGTGGTACCTGTTGTTGAGCCTAAAGCAGAGGAAATAGCTGCGATTGAACCTGCGTCAGGTGATATTGCGCAAACACTAGCCTCAATAGAGCCTGCAGCAGGAGATAACGCTGCAAATGCCTTGGGTAACACGGGGGCAGGGTTTGGCAGTTCCGTAAATGGTGGTACTGCGGGTAATAATGACGCGATTGGCGCGATTGGTGTGACTGAATTGGCGTTTGATCGTCCAACGGTTCAAGATGAACAGTTCGTGTTTAATGCTCCAATGAGCCCTCCTGCACTTGTTGTTAATGCTGTATCTCTTTATGAGGATAATACGGTAGATCTTGGTATTTATGCTGCACCGTCTGATAGTTCAGATTCTATTAGTATTGTAATTAGTGATATTGAGCCAGGTTGGACACCAGATTTAACTGATCCAACAACGGCTAACGGAACATTTGATGCGGTTGCGGGAACGTGGACAATTAATTTGCTGCCAGGTGAGCAGTTAACATCAGGGCCTAGGTTTACACCACCACTACATAGTGATGAGGATATGCGCCCAACTGTGACTGTAACGCAAACTGATTCTGGGACGGGCAATACATCTGTGACAACAGATGAGTTTGATGTTGTTGTTGATGCGGTTGCGGATCCAATTAATTTGAGTGCAACGGATGTTTCGGGTTTTGAAGATAATCCGGTCGCGCTTAATGTTCAAACAAGTCTAATCGATGCAGATGGTTCCGAATCAATTACATCTGTTGTTATTACTGGAATGCCAGCGGGTTTTTCTCTTAATCATGGTGTTGATAATGGAAATGGAACGTGGACCGTTCCTCTTGCCGATGTCCCAGGCCTGGAATTGACAGCACCAACAGATTACAGTGGTACGGTTAATTTGGGGGTGACTGTTGTTAATGAAGATACACCAACGGATACAGAGTTTGATTTTACAAATAATGAAAATACAACGTCGATGCCGTTTAATGTGACGTTCTCCCCAGTTCCTGATGCTCCTTCATTGATTGTGAATAATCCTATCGTTAAGGAAGATGGATCTATTACATTGGATGTGTCTGCGACATTGGAAGATACAGATGGTTCCGAAACATTATCTGTTCAAGTTTCTAACTTGGACGCAAGTTGGGGAGTAAGTGCGGGCACAAATAATGGTACATATAACGCAGCAACAGGCGTATGGACGATCACAATGCCAGCTGGCCAACATTATAGCGGTTCATTAACTTTGACACCTCCTGCTGACAGTGATGGTGATATGACGAACATTCAAGTGACAGCGACAGCGACAGAATCTGATGGATCAAACACATCTATTTCTACTCTTGTTGATGTCGTGACTGATGCTGTGGCTGATATACCAACATTAACGACGTCTGATGTAACGGGTGTTGGTGGAACAAGTTACGCTCTGAATATTGTAAATGCCGTGACAGATACTGATGGTTCTGAATCACTTGGCAATGTAACAATTTCGGGTGTTCCAGCAGGATTTAGTTTATCTGCAGGAACGCAAACTTATCCAGGTGTTTGGTTTGTTTCTCAATCTGATTTAGCTGGATTACAATTAAACACACCACTTCATTACGTGGGTAATTTTAATTTATCTGTGTCTGTTACTGCGACAGATACTCCAACAGATACAGAGGTTGACTTAACGGATAACGCAGCCACAGTAACAGATATACTTGCAGTTAACTTGCAAGTTGGTAATGCTAACCCACCAACAGTGACTGTTGATGGTGCCCATCAAGTTCTTGAGGATGGTTCAGTCTTTGTTGATTTTTCAGCTGCTCTTTCCGCAAATGCAGCACCAACAGAAGTGTTGACGGTTACGTTAACTGGTGTTGACCCATCATGGGTAATCGCGACTGGTGCCAATAATGGTGCATACAACGCTGCGACAGGCACATGGACAATTACAATGCCTGCAGGGCAGGATTATACTGGTGGTTTAACATTTACACCACCAGCTGATAGTGATGTTGACTTAACAGGGTTGACTGTTACAGCAACAGCAACACAGCCCGGTAATAGCACAACAGCAACGGATAGTGAAGGAACACAAGTTGTTGTAGATGCGGTTGCAGATGCTCCAACTATTGATGCCGCTGATATCGCTGGTGTTGCAGGATCAAGTATTGCGTTGAATGTTACTAACGCAGTAACAGACACAGATGGATCTGAATCTCTTGGTAATGTTACTATCTCTGGTTTACCTGCAGGATATAGCTTGTCGGCGGGTACACAAGTGTCACCAGGTGTTTGGTCTGTTTCGCAATCTGACTTGTCAGGACTTCAGTTGAATATTCCTGCTGGTGGAATTGGAACGTTTAATCTTTCTGTTTCTGTAACGGCGACAGAGAGTGTTACAGACACTGACTTTGACCTAACAAACAACACGGCAACGTCAACAGATACTTTAAGCGTAACTGTAACAAATAACGCAACGCCACCATCTGTGAACATTGATGGTCAACATCAAGTTCTTGAAGATGGTTCAGTATTTGTTGATTTTACGGCTGGGTTAAACGGTAATGATCCAACAGAGGTTTTGACAGTTACTCTTACAGGTATCGATTCAACATGGACTGTTACGGCAGGTGTAAATAATGGTACGTATAATGCTGCGACAGGGACATGGACAATCACGATGCCTGCAGGGCAGAACTATACTGGTGGTCTAACATTCATGCCACCTGCGGATAGTGATGTTGATATGACTGGTTTGACGTTGACTGCAACGGCAACACAACCACAAACAGGTGATAGTGTTAATAATAGTGCGCCATCTGAAATTATCGTGGATGCCGTGGCTGATATGCCTGTACTAAATGTTAACAACGCAAATGGTTTAGAAGGTCAAGTAATCGCACTGGATATTTCGGACGCTTTAACGGACACAGATGGTTCTGAATCACTTGGTAATGTTACAATTTCTGGTTTGCCAACTGGATTTAGTTTGACTGCGGGTACACAAGTATCACCAGGTGTTTGGTCTGTTACTCAATCTGATTTGGTTGGATTACGTTTGAATACACCTCAGAACTTTAGTGGATCTGTTCCTTTACAGGTTTCTGTAACATCAACTGAGGCTGTGACAGATAATGATTTTGATTTAACAAATAATACGGCAACAAATACGCAAACATTAAACGTTGTGATTGCGGATACTGCGAACCCACCGACATTGAATGTTGATGGTACACATCAGGTTCTTGAAGATGGTTCTGTATTTGTACCGTTCTCTGCAACAATTACAGGCGACAACACAGAAGTGTTGACGGTTACTGTTTCTGGAATTGATCCGTCATGGACAATTGGTAATGTGGATGGGATTTATAATGCTGCGACAGGGACATGGACAATTACGATGCCTGCGGGTGTTGACTATACAGGCGGTTTAACATTTACACCGCCAGCGGATAGTGATGTTGATTTGAATGGAATTAATGTAACTGCAAATGCATTTGCACCAACAACAAACACAAACGCATCAATTACTGAGGTTATTCAAATCATCGTTGATGCTGTTGCAGATGCGCCAGTTATTGATGCAGGATCTGATAGTAGTGTTGTTGCTGGCCAATCAGTTGCTTTGAACATCACAAATTCACTAACAGATATAGATGGTTCTGAAACTTTAAGTGCTGTATTTATTGAAGGTATTCCAACTGGATATAGTTTGTCTGCAGGAAGTCTGGTTACAACTTCTGGTGGATTGCAAACATGGATGGTTAGTCAGAGCGATTTGGCTGGATTGCAATTAAACACACCAGCAAATGGTAACGGTAATGTTGCATTGACAGTTCGTGTAACCTCAACGGAATCTGTAACGGATAACGATTTTAATTTGAGTAATAATCAAGCAGGAAGTTCAGACAGTGTTGTTATTGCGGTGAACCCAGATAACCAGCCACCATCAGTAACATTTGGTGCAAATGGATCAGGTTCAGCTCAAGTTCTTGAAGATGGCTCAGTATTGGTTCCAATCACAGCGTCATTGAATGGTAATGCACCACAACAATTAACAGTTGAAGTGAGCGGTATACCATCATCATGGGGTCTATCACACTTGGCAGGTGGTTCTTACAATGCTGCGACAGGGACGTGGACAATCACGATGCCTGCGGGTCAAGATTTTGCAAATAGCTTGCGTTTTACACCGCCAGCAGACAGCGATGTTGATTTGACAGGCCTAACGGTTACTGCGACATCAACAAACACAACAACGAACCAGACACAGTCGACATCGACAGCTGGTGAGATCATTGTTGATGCAGTTGCAGATGCGCCGGTTATTGATGCTGGTTCTGATAAGAGTGTGGTTGCAGGTCAATCAGTTAAGATTGATTTGTCGAACTCATTAACAGATACAGATGGCTCTGAAACACTTGGTAAAGTGACTATTTCTGGTGTTCCAGCTGGTTACAGCTTGAACAAAGGAACAGAAGTATCACCAGGTGTTTGGGAATTAACACAAGGTCAGTTGAATAATGTTCGCTTGAACACGCCAGCAAATGGTAACGGTAACGTGACATTGAGTGTGTCAGTAACATCAACAGAATCTGTGACGGATAATGACTTTAACTTGAACAATAATACTGCGACATCAACAGATAGTGTTGTTATTGCGGTGAACCCAGATAACCAGCCACCATCAGTAACATTTGGTGCAAATGGATCAGGTTCAGCTCAAGTTCTTGAAGATGGCTCAGTATTGGTTCCAATCACAGCGTCATTGAATGGTAATGCACCACAACAATTAACAGTTGAAGTGAGCGGTATACCATCATCATGGGGTCTATCACACTTGGCAGGTGGTTCTTACAATGCTGCGACAGGGACGTGGACAATCACGATGCCTGCGGGTCAAGATTTTGCAAATAGCTTGCGTTTTACACCGCCAGCAGACAGCGATGTTGATTTGACAGGCCTAACGGTTACTGCGACATCAACAAACACAACAACGAACCAGACACAGTCGACATCGACAGCTGGTGAGATCATTGTTGATGCAGTTGCAGATGCACCGACATTGACGGCATCAAATGCTTCTGGTGAAGAAGGAACATCGATTAACTTGAATGTTTCTGCAGGATTAACAGATACAGATGGTTCTGAAAGTTTGAGTAAGATTACTATTTCTGGAATACCAAATGGAGCTTCTCTGAATAAAGGGACGGAAGTATCACCAGGCGTTTGGGAATTGACACAAAATCAGTTGAATAACTTGAAGATCAATGTTCCAGACGGTGTAACAGGTACGTTTAATTTAACATTATCTGTAACGTCGACTGAACGTGTAACAGATACAGACTTTAACTTGAACAATAATACTGCGACAACAAATACAAACTTACGTTTGGTTGTTAATGCGGATGATGTTCCTGTGATTACACAACCTGGATCACCAATATCGTATGAGCGTGATTTGACAAATACAAATGTCATTAACGGTACTATTGTGGCTGATTTTGGAAGTGATGGTCCTGGTGAATTCTGTATACCAGCAGGAGGTCACTTTACAGCGACAGGCGCTATGGCTGGTGGCAATTTATCATCAGGTGGTGTGCCAATCAATGTGACTGTTAATGGTGCAGGTAACACATATGTGGGTAAAGCGGGTGGTCAAACAATATTTACACTGAAGGTGAATCCAGACGGTTCTTATCAGTTTAAACAGTTTGGTCCGTTGGATAATGCATCTGCAACAAATCCGAATGAGCGTGTGAATCTGAATTTCCGTATTTGTGCAAGAGATGATGATGGAGATGTTTCAACAACAACGTTGACTGTTCGAGTGCAGGATACAGGTCCTGTTGCGAAAGATGATGTTGTGACGTTATGGTCTTGTGATTGGGCAACGATTGGTAACGTTATAACAAATCATAACCAAGATAATAATGGTCGTGATGTGTTGAGTGTTGAAGGACCAAATACAATTAAATCAGTTACATTCGGTGGTAAGACTTATAATTTTGCCGAAGGTGGTGATGCCATGGTTGTTCAGGGTGATCACGGGCAATTATATATGTTTAAAGATGGTTCATATGCTTATGTTTCTGAAGAGGGTTCTCCAAACTCAAGCCATAGAGAAAAATTTGGATACCGTATTCAGGATGGAGACGGTGACCAAGATTATGGAGTGCTGGATATTAAAGTGGTTAAAGTAACTCAGACACAAAATGATGCGTCAGATTACGGTAATCAAATTCATGGTCCTAATACAACAATTGGAGGTCATGCGGCGTATCAAACACAAGATACTGACGGCGCTCAGGTGTTTGGTTGGACAGGCAATGATGTTATTGCAGGTAATATTGGTAATGACGCTATTTATGGCTGGACAGGTAATGACAAATTATTTGGTGCTCAGGGAAATGATGTTTTATTTGGTGAAAAAGGAAATAATCAACTTTGGGGTGGCATAGGGGCAGATGTTTTTGTAATTGATGCAGACAAGGCAAATAACAACAATGTCGTAGATCAAATTATGGATTTCAATTTGGCGCAAGGTGATGTGTTGTCGTTAATCGATGTGATTTCAGGTTTTGGTGCCAATGACGATATTACAGATTTTGTACGTATCGTGAATGTTGGTGGTGATGCCATGGTTCAGGTGAATACGGATGGAAATGGTAACGATTTTTATAATGTTGCACGTATTGAAAACCATTCAGGTATTAATATTAACAACCTTGATGTCCAAGATCTTTATGATCAGGGACATATAGATGTCTATTAAGGTATTGTAATCTAAGGATAAGAGCGCAGAAAAGTTACTGCGCTCTTGCTTTTTGTGAAATATACGTGTTTATTACTTATAAAGTTCAAATGTCTAAGGAGTGAAGACAATGACAACATTATTAAAAACAACCGCACTAACACTATCTTTTGTTGTGACATTAGGTTTTGGATCTGTATCTGCAGAAGAAATTGCCTTAGAGGACGCATTGACACGTGGCTTGGCGTCAAACCCAGAATATGGTGTCGTTGCAAATAACCGCCGTGCAACAGATGAAGAGTTAAGACAAGCACACGGTTTGTTTTTACCTTCAGTGGATTTAAGAGCAAGTGCTGGCGTTGAATATACGGATGATCAAGGTACTCGTGCCGCAGGTTTAGATGATCGTTCACGTGGAATTTATGATTATACTGCAACTTTGACACAAATGCTATTTGATGGTTTTGCGGCTCAAAATGAAGTTGATCGTCAAGAAGCGCGTACACGCTCTGCGGCATATCGTGTTCATGAAACGGCAGAACTTGTTGGATTTGATATAGTTGAATCATATTTAGAGGTCTTACGCCAACGTGATTTGTTGCGTATTGCACGTGATAATGTTCGTGAGCATGGTTCAATGATGAATGAAATTATTGCAACTGTGCAGGCAGGTCGTTCAACAGAAGCAGATATTGCACAGGCTGAGGCACGTTTAGCAGCAGCAAAAGCAAACGAAGCGAATGTAAAGCAATCATTACGTAATGCAGAAGCTCTCTATATTCGTGAAATTGGCGAAAAACCAGATGTTTTAATTATGCCAGTTTTACCAGTTGAGGCAGTTGCTGCGGATGTTGATGAAGCAATTAAAGTTGCTGTTACAAATTCGCCAACGCTTGGAATTTTCGAAGAAGATATGGATGTTTCATGGCAAGAATATGAAGCAACGGAATCGGCATTTTGGCCAGAAGTTGATCTTCAACTACAAGGTCGTCAAAATGATGATTTAAGTGGTGTTGATGGTAATGATAAGTCAGCATCAGCGCAAATTGTTGCCAATTGGAATGTTTACCGTGGTGGTATTGATACAGCATTACGTCGTGAACATGTTTATCGTCATGCGCAAGCAAAAGAATCTCGAGTAGAGGGTGCACGCCAATTGGAAAATGATATCCGTCAAACATGGGCATCAATGGTTTCTGCAGGCGAGCGTGCGAATGAGTTCGCAGCGCAAGCGATTGCAAATGAAAAAGTTGTTGCGGCATACAAGGATCAGTTTGAATTAGATCGTCGTACTCTACTTGATGTTTTGGATTCACAAAATGAACTGTTTGTTTCTCGCTCTAACGCTGTAAGTGCAGAGTATGTTGAAATGTTGGCTGTTTATCGTCTGTTGGGTTTGCAGGGTAAGCTTCTTCCAACACTTGGTGTTAGCGTTCCTGCGGAAGCTACAGCGCAATTAGTTAACTACTAAAACTAGATGTAAGTATTTAAAATGAACCGTCCTTTAGGGCGGTTTTTTTTATGCATCTTTGCAATTTATTAAAATAAAGATATTATTAAGGTTATATCGCCATACTCTGAGGCGATTAATTAGCTATTAGGAATTCTCTGACGTGAGCGACAAGCAAGATAACCCAAAAGAAAACAAAGAAAAATCTACACAAGATGTGGGTAACACAGAGCAGCAGCATGCATCCCCTCAGAAGGAGGAAAATGTTGCATGGCCATTACAGGCCGACCGACTGGCGTTAAAAGATCCATTGCTTGAGTGTTTGCAAATTATGGCTGGCCATTACGGTCGTCGTGTATCGTCAAATGGTTTAATTGCGGGTCTTCCTGTCCCTAGATCAGGTATTACACCGAATTTATTTGTTCGTGCGGCTGAACGTGCGGATTTGTCGGCGCGGTTGGTTTCAAAAACATTACCTGCATTAGCTATTGCGCCGAACCTTCCGTGTATTTTAATTCTTGAAGGTGGCCAGGCTTGTATTTTAAAAGAGATTAGTCATCCAAAAGGTGAATCAGTCATTCAGAAAAACAAAAGTGGTAAAAAAGCATTGGCTGTAGAAACATTATTTACGGTTTCTTTTCCGGAAACCCCCGATGAAAACAGATCAATGACATTAAAAGAATTGATGCCTATCTATACAGGTAATTGTTTCTTTATTCGTCCGACATTTCGTGCTGATGATCGTGCAGGGCCAGCATTGTTGGAGCAGGGGCGTGATTGGTTTTGGTCAAAATTAAAAGAAAATAAGGGTATTTATATTGAGGTCATGTTAGGCGCGATCTTTATCAATATTTTTGCACTGATTTCACCTTTATTCGTTATGAATGTGTATGACCGCGTTGTGCCTAACAATGCGGTTGATACATTGTGGGTATTGGCCGCGGGTGTTACACTGGCTTACGTATTTGATTTTATGTTGAAAAATTTGCGAGCAATGTTTTTGGACATTGCAGGGCGTCGCGCCGATGTGAAAATGTCGGCAGGCATTTTCGAGCAAGTATTAGGTATGAAATTGTCGCAAAGACCAGGGAGTGCAGGCGTATTAACGAGCACGATGCGTGAATTTGAAACGGTACGAGATTTCTTTACTTCTGCGACAATGGTTACATTGATCGACTTGCCATTTGCAGCACTATTTGTTGTTGTTATGTATCTTTTGGGTGGAATGGTTGCACTCGTTCCCTTGATTGTTATGCCATTGGTGATTTTGATTGGGCTGTATTATCAACGTCAATTGAAAGGTGTCATCCAAGAATCTATGGCTGAGAGCGCATTGAAAAGCGCGTTGTTATTTGAAACTGTAACAGGTCTTGAAACAATTAAAGTGCAAGCCGCGGAGAGCCATACACAGCGCCGTTGGGAAGAGCTAACAGATAAGGCATCACACACAGGTGTGAAAATTCGCCGTATTTCATCAAAAACACAAAATTGGGCGGTATTCTTGCAACAAATGGCATCCGTGATGATTATCATTGTTGGTGTGCATTTGATCACCGAAGGTGAATTATCCATGGGAGCATTGATTGCGTGCGTCTTGTTGTCTGGGCGTGCGATGGCTCCATTAGGGCAGGTTGCAGGGTTGTTGACACGTATGAATCAATCTCGTGAATCTTTAAAACAATTAGATGATTTGATGGAGAAGGATGTTGAGCGTCCAAAGGGAAAAAGCTTTATTTCTGTTCCACAGGCTAAAGGAAATGTCGAATTCCGCGATGTGACATTCCATTATCCAGATCAATCGGTTCCTGCTATGAGCAAGATTTCTTTGAACATTCAACCGGGTGAACATGTTGGTATTATTGGTGCAGTTGGATCGGGTAAAACAACATTACAACGCCTGTTGATGAATTTGTATGATCCAGATACAGGTGCGATTTTATTGGATGAAACGGATGTGCGCCAAGTCGACCCAGGTGATTTACGCCGTAATATTGGTGTGGTTCAGCAACGTCCAATGCTATTTTATGGTTCAGTGCGTGAAAACATTACGATGGGGCACGAGACAGCACCAGAACGTGCTGTATTGCGCGCCGCTGAGTTGTCAGGTGTGATGGAATTTTTGCGTGATACGCAACATGGTTTGGATACGCAAGTTGGTGAGCGAGGCGAAGCGTTGTCTGGTGGACAACAACAAGCTGTCGCCGTAGCGCGTGCCTTGTTATATGATCCACCTGTAATGATTTTGGATGAACCGACGGCATCAATGGACCCGTCATCGGAAAACCGTTTAATGCGTCGTTTGCATGCTATTAACCGTGACCGTACGATGATATTGATTACGCATAAGGGAAGTATGTTGCAATTATGTGATCGATTAATCTTGATGGATCGTGGAAAAATTTTGGCAGATGGGCCAAAACAAGAAGTGATTGACCGTCTTCAAAAAGGTGAATTTAAACGCACTATTGATGCTGATCCAGAAGCAGAAAAGGCAGGGAAGTAATGGCGGATAAAAAGAAACCAGTAAAAAAAGAACCTGTGAAAGAATTGAAGCTAAAGGTTGATGAAAAACAAGCTAAACCAAACCTGAATAGTGCAAAGGATTGGGATGTGCTGCATAAGGCATCATCATCAATATCACGTGGTATGAGTAAGGTTGAGGCTTATGGTGATAAGATGTTGGTCACAGATGAGGATTTGCCCCTTGCGCGTCACTTGCAATTCTTCTTTATCATTGGAATTATTTTATCTTTTATTATTTGGGCAAATTTTGCGAAATTGGATGAAATTACGCGTGGGCAGGGGAAGGTTGTCCCTTCTAGTGAAGTTCAAATTATTCAACATCAAGAAGGTGGAACAGTTCAGCAATTATTAGTCAAAGAAGGCGATACCGTTGATACAGGGCAGATATTGATGCGCTTGTCTGATGTTGGTGCGTCATCTGAGTTAGGTTCCGTGCGTGCCCGTATGATGGGATTACAGGCGAAGGTTATGCGTTTGCAAGCCGAAGCCGAGGGGCAAGCTGTATTGGAGTTTAGTGAAGAAATGATTGCGGCCATTCCGCAAACGGTTCAAGAGGAATTGAATTCATTTCGTGCGAATAGGTCTCAATTGAACTCTCAAAAATCAGTTTTGGAATCTCAACGGTCACAACGTCGTCAGGAAGTGTCGGAAATTAATACGCGATTGGGTGATTTGAATCGTGTTATTGCGCTGACACGTGAGGAAATGGCCATGATTAAGCCATTGGTGGATCGTGGATCCGCGCCAAAACGTGATGTTTTGCAATTGGAGCAACAATTAGCGCAACAGCAATCCGAAATTAATGGATTGCGATCAAGTTTACCTCGTGCTCGTTCTGCAATTGCCGAGGCCGAGGCTCGCTTAAAAGATATAGAAACCACATTCCGTACAACCGCACAAAATGACATGACATCGGCATTAATTGATGTAAAGGCATTAGAACAACAGATGCCTGCATTACAAGATAGGAAAAGTCGTACTGATATTCGCTCACCCGTGCGTGGTATTGTGAAGGACATTCGTATTCAAACAAGTGATGGTAGTGGTGTTATTAAGCCAGGTGATGCCATCATGGAAATTGTACCATTGGATGATCAATTGGTGGTTGAGGCGCAAATTAAACCGTCTGATGTTGCATTCTTGCACCCAGGACAAGAGGCAACGGTGAAAATTACGGCATATGATTTTTCTATCTATGGCGGATTAAAGGGGGAGTTGACAGGGATTTCCGCGGATACAATCACGGATGAAAAGGGTGAAAGTTTTTATAAAATTCGTATTACAACAAATGAGAATACAATTACACGTAATGGTGAAAATTTACCTATCATTCCAGGTATGGTTGCATCGGTTGATATCTTGACTGGAGAGAAGACCGTGATGGAATATATTATGAAGCCATTGATAAAAAGTTTAAGCCAAGCAATGAATGAACGATAAAAACCCTTGCAAGACTTGCAAAACCGCCATATTAATATGATTGAAGTAACAAAAATTAGGAGATTTTAAAATCAGACGACCATTCCAAAAACCACAAAAAGGTGACGGCACACGTATTAACGAGGCTATCACTAACATGAAAATTCGATTAATTGATGCCGATGGTGAAATGCTGGGTGTTTATGGGACGAAGCAAGCTATTGAAAAGGCTTACGAAATTGGAATGGATTTGGTTGAGATTTCTCCAAATGCAGAACCACCTGTTTGTAAAATTCTTGATTACGGTAAATTTAGATTTGAACAACAAAAAAAACAAAGTGAAGCCAAAAAAAGACAAGTCACGGTGAATGTGAAAGAAATAAAACTTCGTCCTGCGATAGGTGATCATGATTATCAAACGAAATTAAAGGCGGCGCGTAAATTTATCGAACAAGGTGATAAATTAAAAGTTTCGCTACGTTTCCGTGGACGTGAAATGGCGCATATCCAATTGGGTATGGAAGTTGTTCAACGTATGAAGGCCGATATGTTAGATATTGCCAAGGTTGATCAAGAGGCGAAAACAGAAGGTCGACAAATCCTGATGGTGATGAGCCCAGACACAACAAAATAAATCATTTTAAATGTCCCGATGAGGGGCATTTTTTTTATGGGGGTACATATGTTTGATTTATTATGGTCTGACTATTTTTTAATTAGCGTTAGTTTTATTACATCCTTAATTACGGCGGTAATGGGGGTCGGTGGTGGCGTTATGTTGATGATTGTTATGTTGATGTTTTATCCGCCATTAACGGTCATTCCTGTGCATGGTGTTGTGCAATTGGGAAGTAATGTAAGTCGTTCTTTTTTATTGAGGAAATATATCAATTGGTTATTTTTAATTCCATTTGTTGCAGGTGTAATTGTCGGTAGTTTTTGTGGTTCTCAACTTGTTTTCAATATGCCTCAAGACATTTTAAAAATTATTGTAGGGGTGCTGGCACTTGTTTTTATCTGGCTGCCAAAATTCAAACGAACGATTGATATTCCGTATAAAATTTCTGTACTAGGTTGGCTTGCGTCTTTTGTAGGAATGTTTGGTGCGGGTGGTGGCATGATATTTGGTGCGGCAATGTCACGAATGAATTTGTCACGGCAACAAATTATCGCATCCCATGCGGTTTGTATGACCTCATTACATGTTGTTAAAATCATTATATTTGGGATTTTTGGTTTTGCATTTTATGCATATATACCACTGATCATATTGATGGTGGTCAGTGGTTTTTTAGGCAGTTGGGTTGGCACAAAAATATTGCATAAAATAGACAGCAAGATCTTTGTTTATCTGCTAAAGGGAATGGTTAGTGTGTTGTGCGTTAAATTGATTGTTGGAGTATGATTTGTACAAAAAGTCACATGGATTGATACTTGTATAGTATAATAAGCCTATCTAATATGATAAAATTGTTCTCACCTAAAAAGAAAAGCCCTAAGTCGTTTAAGTCGGAATTAATAATATCAACATGTTAGTATGGTTTGTTTAAACTTAACCGGCTTAATTAAGTCGAAATTCAAGCGAAATCATGTATTATTATGAACATGATACATATGCCTTCATCCAATTATAATGATCGCCCGGATGGTGTGATTATTAACTCAATTATTATCCATTATACGGGTATGAGAACGGCACAAGATGCCTTAAATAGATTGTGTGATGTTCAAGCGGAGGTGAGTGCCCATTATACGATTGATGAGGATGGTACGGTTTATAATCATGTTTCGCCTGACAAACGTGCATGGCATGCAGGTGTTTCACAATGGAATGAATTGAAAAACTTTAATGACTTTTCAGTTGGAATTGAATTGGTTAACCCTGGTCATGAATTTGGATATCGCCCATTTCCAAATGTGCAAATGGATGCGTTAATATTCTTGATGAAGGATTTACATGCTCAATACCCAATCGATAAAAAATTGGTATTGGGGCATTCTGACATTGCGCCTGACCGTAAACAAGATCCAGGTGAATTATTCCCATGGGATCGTCTAGTGAATGAAAATCTTGCAATAAGATCTCTATAGGATATATAAAGCATATGTGTGATCGGAAGGTTGGGCGATCGCTTGTTTTAAACAAGAGGAAAGTCCGGACATCACAAAGAAACAGCAGCGGGTAACGCCCGCCCGGGGTAACTCGAGGGAAAGTGCAACAGAAAACAAACCGCCTGCTTGTCAGGTAAGGGTGAAAAGGTGCGGTAAGAGCGCACCGCTTTGTTGGTAACAATAAAGGCATTGTAAACCCTGTTGGATGCAAGCCCAAATAGGAATTCCATTATGGTGTATCTTTGCATCGGAGTTCGGGTAGGGCGCATGAGGTGATTGGTGACAACCACCCTAGATGAATGATTGCCACCGTTTCCCCACTTTGTGGAACAGAAACGTGTACAAAATCCGGCTTACAGACCTTCCGATCTGCATCTTGTTTTTACGTCATATTGGCCAAATTATACGTGTTTCTGAACTTCGTGATTTTTACAATTCAGCTGATTTATGGAATGCAAAACGAACCATGTGATTATGAATGTTTTTAAATTGCATTGCATTATTCAATGTTTGCATAAAAATTTTTTCAGATCGCTTTCCATTGATAATGGAAAATGTGATTAGCGCTGGAAATGTAATTGCGCCTAAAATTGTAATTAAAGTTAATAGTATCATAATTTTTCTTCCCCAAAAAATATAGTTGATGATTGTTTATACAATTTAATTATGACTATTGTCAAGAAAAACTGTTGTTTTTCAATTGGTTATTGTTTTATAAAAATAAAGTTGTGATTTTATTAATTTGCATAGCATTTAATGCAAATGTGTGCAGGGTTTTGTGTTGGGTGAGTGTTTGTTATTTTGTTTGTATGGGAAAAATGGTTCTTGATATAGAAAAATTTCATGATTTTGCCTCCAGTAATACGGAGGATAGAGATAAAATGGCTCAATTATTTATTGATCAAGCTGGTGTGTATCTGCAAGAATTAGTTTCAACGCATGAGTATGATGCAATTGATGAATGGCGAGAGATAGCTCATAAATTCAAGGGTATGGCTGGATTTGCAGGAGCGGTACAGTTGTATGAATCGTGTTCTATTGCACAAAATAAATTTGATGTTAAACGTTCTGACCGTGAAGAGATACTGAACATGATTTCTAAAGATGTTGATGAGTCAGTTTCGTGTTTTAAAATGTATATGAATGAGGCTTGATGGAATATTATCCTCACAGCCGTTTTGATTATGAGCATGCCGTATCAAAAAACAAACTGGATTCTCCTGGATTGTGGCGTTGTTTTCATTTTGAATTTCAAGAGTTACCTGAAGGGGTGGACATAGAAAAGCTTGCTCAGAAAATATATAATATTTTTAGATCGTTGCCTGGATGTTTTTATTTTGACCCTAGAACAAAGATGAGTGCTTTTTGTAAGATGGATTCAACGATTATCGTAGATGATATCGTGTATAAAATAAAAAGCCTTATTAATGCAGATTTTATGTGTCGATTGGGGGGAGCAGTCTGTTATTAAGGGTGGAGTTGTTTCCTTGCAGTTCTTGTTTTCACCAACATCGCACGAGCAACAAAAATTATCACAAGAATTTATAGAGCAAGAAAGGGTTGGACGTCAGTACGACGTGGTTATGGTTGTTGAGGATGATCTCTTTTCCCGTAATATTGCAACAAATGCATTGAAAAATAAATTTAAAGTTGTTGAGGTTATGGATGGTGGGAAGGCTGTTCAGGAGTATTTGTCGCACTCTCCGGATATAGTGTTTTTGGATATTCATTTACCAAACAAAAAGGGATATCAAATTTTAGAAGAAATAATGGAGTTAGATCCAAAGGCATATGTTGTAATGTTAAGTGCGGATGCGGCTAAGGATAGTGTGACCAAATGCGTCAAGAGTGGTGCTAAAGGTTTTGTCGCAAAACCATTTAGAGGCGAAAAGTTGTTTGATTATGTGCGGAAATGTCCGACTATTAGGGTTTACTGTTAAATAGTATATCTCCTGTTTAAGTAACCGCCTTTTAGGGCGTTTTTTTATGTGTGCATAACTGTATTGTTTGTATTATCAAAATTTGACTTTCCATGTCATCCCATGCTATCCCATATATATCCACACATGATCGTGAGGGTGTTCTTTTTGGATCTAAATATGAAAGGCGCCCTCATGTGATTGATCTTTCGTGGATGTTTTAACAAATTATAATGGGTGTGTGGTCAATTGGGGTTATTCCTTTCAACAGTAATTAATAAAGTTGATAAAAAGGGGCGGGTTTCCGTTCCTGCATCATTCCGTACGGTCATGTCTCAAGAAGAGTTTCAGGGTGTTGTTTTGTTCCAATCCTATACGCAAAATGCGATAGAGGGTGTTGCAATGTCGTCGATGGAGGCGATGAGCGATCGTATGGATGATCAGTTTGCATTATTCTCGGATGATCATGATGAAATGGCAACTGTGTTGTTTGGTGAGTCAATTCAATTAGCGTTTGATGGTGATGGGCGTATTACATTACCGCAATCAATGATGGATGCTGTTGGTGTGTCTGACAGGCTTGCATTCGTTGGCTTGGGTAAGAAGTTTCAAATTTGGAATCCTGAAATTTTGACGGAGCGTAAAGATCACGCGCGTCGCGCAGTGAGTGATAAAAAAATGACATTACCTAAGGGGGGTGTTTGATGGTTGGTCGACCTCATGTTCCTGTGATGTTGCCAGAGGTTATTGATGCATTGTCACCTACTGATGGCGGTGTTTATGTTGATGGAACATTTGGTGCGGGGGGGTACACGACAGGAATTTTAAGTACAGTTAATTGTAATGTTGTGGGGATAGATCGTGATCCAACGGCCATTGATGCGGGGCAAAAATTAGTTGATGAATTTGATGGGCGATTATCGCTTGTTCAAAACTGTTTTGGTAATGTTGCGGATTGTGTTGAGGGTCAAATTGATGGGTTTGTTTTAGATATTGGTGTGTCATCAATGCAGCTTGATCAGGCAGATCGTGGTTTTTCGTTTATGCGTGATGGACCGTTGGACATGCGTATGGGTGAGGGTGAGAGTGTGGCCGAATTAATTGCGCGTATTGATGAAGGTGATCTTGCAAATTTAATTTATAAATATGGTGAGGAACGTCAGTCACGTAAAATTGCAAAGGCAATTGTTGCTGCACGGGCGGAAAACGCGTTTGAAACAACATTGCAATTGGCGAATGTGATTGAGAAAGCAACACCGCGCCGTTGGGGTGATAAAATTCACCCTGCGACGCGTACATTTCAGGCGTTACGCATCGCGGTGAATGATGAATTGGGTGAATTGGAGCGAGCGTTGGAGGCTTCAGTTCAGGTCTTGAAAACGGGTGGGCGATTGGTTGTTGTGACATTTCATTCGTTAGAAGACCGTATTGTTAAGAATTTTTTGAAAGAGAACTCTGATAAAATCACATCAACAAATAAATATTCAGATGAATTAAAAGAGGTGACAAAACCGTTTGCATTAATTGGTCGTAAAGCCGTGTTGGCATCGAAAGAAGAGGCGGAAATTAATCCTCGTGCACGATCTGCAAAATTGCGTGCGGCTATTCGTACGGAGGTGGCTGCATGATATTTTTCAAAAATAACAAGTTGCTATGTTTCTTGATTTTTGCGGTTGTTGGTGCTGGATTCGGTTTGGTTGTTGTGAGTCAAAAGGTATATGATGTGCAACGTTCAGTTAAAAAAATGAGTCGCGAAGCATTAGTGAGTGAATGGGATATTCGTTCGCTTAAGGCTGAACTGGCCTATCTGACGCGTCCAGATCGTCTGGATCAAATTTCATCAGCATTCGTGCGATCAATTTCACCTGCCGCGGGTAATTCTATATCGATGGTCGCGCCCGTGTCCTTTTCTCTTTCCTCTGCTTCATCGTCCGATGTGGCTATTCTCCCTTTGAAGAAACCGCGTCCTATTTTGGTTTCTGCTCCTCAAAAAACGAACGCGTCTTCGAAAAATTTTTCCGACCTTTTGAACGTTGTTGGGGGTGATGAATGAGTCTTCTTAATCGTTGGAATAAAAATATTGCGACATTGATTTCCACGCGAGGTGAGGCTTTGTATGTTGGACGAACGCGTTTGCGAATTGTGCAATCAATTTGTTTGTTGTTATTTGCCTTGGTTTTGATCCGTTTGGGTGATTTGACGTTAATGCAGACACCGAATGAACCAAATATTGACCGTAAGCATGCGAGCGTTCAATCAATGGAACGTGCGGATATTGTTGATCGTAATGGCGTGTTATTGGCGACAACATTACAGGTTTCGTCATTATATGCGGATCCGACGTTAATTGAAAACAAGGCATTTGTTGCGAATCAGTTGGAAGCTATTTTAGATGTTGATAATCTTATCAGTAAGATTGATCGCAAGGGGCGTTTTGTTTGGATTAAGCGTGGCTTAACACCAAGTGAGCACTTTAAAGTGAATGCATTAGGGATTCCTGGATTGGCGTTTCGGACTGAAACACGTCGTTTTTACCCGCAGGGTAATTTATCGTCACATGTTGTGGGTTATACATCCGTTGATAGTCGTGGATTGGCGGGGATGGAATTGGAATATGATGATCGTTTGGCACAAGGTGGTGAGGCATTATCATTAAATATGGATGTACGCGTGCAACATGCATTGGTTAAATCGCTTCGATTGCAAATGGATAATTTTAATGCCTTGGCCGCAATGGGGGGTGTTGTCGATATTCAAACAGGTGAGGTTGTTGCGGCGGTGTCATTGCCTGATTTTGACCCTCATCATGCAGGTAAGGCGGACAAGAGTGCATTGCGTAATCGTTTTGCACAGGGTGTTTATGAAATGGGATCGACGTTTAAGTTGTTTTCAACGGCTAATTATATTGAAAAGACAGGCAAGTCATTCTCAAAAACATTTGATGCGCGTGAGCCGTTAAAAGAGGGACGTTTTACGATTAATGATTATCACGCGGAAAAACGTATTTTGACATTGCCAGAGGTTTTTATTCACTCGTCTAACATTGGGTCGGCATTAATGGGGCGTGCGATTGGTTCTGAAAACATGCAAAAATTTTATACGGATTTAGGTTTCATGGATAAGATGGATGTTGATTTTCCAGGGAATCCAAAACCGCTAACGCCATCACCATGGCGTGATGTGAATACATTAACCGCATCATATGGTCACGGTATCGCGGTAACACCGTTACATGTGTTGCAGGCGGCCGCGACGATTGCGAATAACGGTGTGCGCCCAACGTTATCATTTGCAAAAGATGCACAACATGACCCGATTCAATCGCGCGTGTTATCGGCATCAACGGCATATAAAATGCGTCAATTGCTTCGCCTTAATGTAACAGATGGGTCGGGTAAGCAGGCCGATGTCCCGGGATATATGGTTGGTGGGAAGACAGGAACGTCTGAAAAGGCAGGCAAAGGCGGATATGATAAAGATCGCTTGTTGTCATCTTTCCTTGGTGTTTTTCCTGTCGATAATCCACGCTATGCAGTTTTAGCGGTTTTAGACGAGCCAAAAGGAAATAAAAAATCCCATGGATATGCTACAGGAGGGTGGACGGCCGCACCTGTTGTTGGCGATGTTATCTCCGATATGACACGCGTATTGGGTATGATGCCCAATCCCAAGGCACCCAATTTAACAGCGGGGTTAAGCCGTTATTTGAAAAAAGAAAATACAATAACACCAGCGAGTTACCAAAGATGATAAAAGATATTAAAGGCATTACATCGGATAGCCGCGCGGTGCAAAAAGGATATTTGTTTGCGGCATTATCGGGCACAAGGTTTGATGGGCGCAATTTTATTGAACAAGCGGTCTTAAATGGTGCGACTCATGTGTTGGCGGAAACAGGAACCAAATTCCCCGATGGTATTGTTGGTATTGAAAGTGATAACCCGCACCGCGATTTTGCGCAAATGACCGCGCAATTTTATGGTGATCAACCAGATAATATTATTGCGGTCACGGGTACAAATGGAAAAACATCTGTTGCAGATTTTATTCGCCAGATATTTGAACTCATGGATTTAAAATCAGCATCGCTTGGTACGCTTGGTTTGGTATCAAAACATGTGAAGGGGTATAATGTCATGACGACCCCAGATCCTGTTAAACTACATTCATTATTGGTGGATTTAAAGTCATCTGGAGTAAATTATATCGCGATGGAGGCGTCTAGCCACGGTTTGAATCAGGCGCGTTTGGACGGTGTTGTGCCAAAGATCGCAGCCTTTACAAACTTGACGCAAGATCACTTGGATTATCATGGTAATATGGATGATTATTTTGCCGCCAAGGCACGATTATTCACGGAAATTTTACCTGTGGATGGTGTGGCGGTCGTTAACATTGATGATGAATATGGCTGTAAAATTGAGTGTGATAACATCATTACCTATGGTTGTTCAGAAAATGCAGAAGTTCGATTGCTGTCACAAGAGCCAACGCCATCTGGACAAAATATTCAAATCAAACATCATGATGAAATATATAACATTCAAATCGGTCTTATCGGTTTGTTTCAGGCGTATAATGTTTTATGTGCCGCGGCGTGTTGTATTGCGCTGGGTATGGACGCACATGATGTTTTTGACACGCTGTCCAAATTGCAAGGTGTATCGGGCCGTGTTGAATTGGCACATGCCACAAATGATGTGGCCGCCTATATTGATTATGCGCATACGCCAGATGCGTTAGAAAAAGTTTTAACATCTCTTCGTCCACACGTTTCGGGGCGATTGATTTGTGTTTTTGGTGCGGGTGGTGACCGTGATAAGGGTAAGCGTCCTAAAATGGGGCGTGTGGCGGCACAACATGCCGACATTGCCATTATTACGGATGATAATCCACGCACTGAAAATCCTGAAAAAATACGAAACGAAATCTTCTCTGCCTGTTCTATGGCGGAAAATATCGGCAACCGACGCGAGGCAATCGCACACGGTGTCGAAATCCTAAAAGCCGGAGATGTTCTTTTGGTGGCTGGTAAAGGTCACGAACAAGGGCAAACCATCGGCGATATTACCCACCCTTTTAACGATTTGATAGAAACAAAAAAAGCCATGGAGGCGCGCTTCGCGAACTAATATATGACAGAAATTTTATGGAACGCGGCGGAGGTCGTGAAAGCCACAGGTGGTCGCCTTGTGGGTGATGACAATTGGCAGGCGTTGCGTGTAACGATGGATAGTCGTGAAGTGCAATCGGGCGATATTTTTATCGCGATGATTGGTGAAGAAGGCGGACTGGACGGGCATGATTATGTGGCGCAAGCGATGGAGAAGGGTGCGGTATGTGCGATCGTATCACGTGAAGTGGATGATGTATCTTCACAAATCATTGTAAAAGATACATTCGAGGCATTGCAAGAATTGGGTCAATTTGCACGTGGGCGTGCATCAATTGAAAAGGCGATTGCGATTACGGGTTCTGTTGGGAAAACAGGTGTACGTAATATGGTTGATATGGCTTTTGCAGGATGTGGATATCGTACACATGCTTCGATCAAATCTTATAATAATCATGTAGGTGTTCCATACACGTTGGCCAATATGAAGGCGTCAACGGATGTTAGTATTTCGGAAGTTGGAATGAATAACCCCGATGAAATTACACCACTGTCAAAACAAGTTCATCCTGATATTGCGATTATTACATGGATTGCGGATGTTCATGTCGAAAATTTTGATGATGGTATTAACGGCATTGTAAATGCCAAAAGTGAAATTTTTGATGGCATGACATCGGAAGGCATCGCCATTTTACCACGTGATAACGATCACTATGCCAGTTTAGTTGCCAATGCAAAAACAGCTGGTTTAAATAATATTTATAGCTTTGGCGAACATGATCATGCGGATGCGCGCCTTACTGATTGTTTGTTGGCGGCCAATGGCACACGCGTAAGTGCGAATATTATAGGCGAGGATGTTTCCTATACATTGCAAATTGCGGGTAAACATATTGCGATTAATTCGCTGTCGTCATTATTGACGGTTAAATTATCGGGCGGTGATGTGCAAAAGGCTGCCAAGGCCTTGGAAAAAATTGAACCGATTGCCGGACGTGGTAAACGTGAAGTTGTTGGTGATAATGTTACATTAATTGATGAATCTTATAATGCGTCACCCGTGGCGATGAATGCATCATTTCGTGTGATGGCGATGGTTGATCCTGGTCGTGGTGGGCGTCGTATTGCAGTGCTTGGTGATATGTTAGAACTGGGCAATCGTGCACGCGAAATGCACGAAGGATTGGCAATGCCATTACAAGCGGCGGGCGTTGACTTGCTTTATTGTTGTGGAAAAAATATGAAGGCTTTGTATGATAAAATGCCACCTGCGAACCAAGGGGCACATACACAAACATCAGATGAATTGGCAAAAATTGTGCCTGACGCATTAACTCCAGGTGATGTTGTTCTTGTCAAGGGATCATTAGGCAGTAAAATGAAGACTGTTGTCGAAGCTATGCGTGCGATGTAAAAATTATAAGAAAGATAAAAATAGATGCTCTATAACCTTCTCTATCCTCTGGCGGAAGATTTTCAAATATTTAATTTGTTTCGTTATTTAACATTCCGTACAGGTGGTGCGGTTATGACGGCATTGATCATTAGTTTCGTCATTGGACCAGGTATGATTAATTGGCTGAGGTCTAAGCAAGGAAAGGGGCAACCCATTCGTGCGGATGGACCAGAGGGGCATCAATCAAAGGTTGGAACACCAACAATGGGCGGATTGATGATTTTAATATCCGTTATTATATCGACATTATTATGGGCGGATTTAACAAATATGTTCGTGTGGCATGCGCTACTCATCCTTGTTGGATTTGGTGCAATTGGATTTGCAGATGACTATTTAAAATTAACAAAACGTAATACAGACGGATTATCAGGGCGATTTAAAATTGTGTTTCAATTTTTAATCGGAAGTGCGGCTATCGTTGGCATCATGCACGCAATGCCAGAAAGTCAGGCAACAACGGTTGCTCTGCCCTTTATAAAAAATTTCGTCATTGATTTAGGGTGGTTTTTTGTACCATTCGCGCTTGTCGTTTTGATTGGTTCATCAAATGCGGTGAATTTGACCGATGGTTTGGACGGTTTGGCGATTGTTCCTGTGGCGATTGCCGCGGCATCATTTGGGTTGATTGCGTATTTGTCAGGTAATATTAAATTTGCGGATTATTTGGGTATTCAATATGTGTTAGGCGCAGGTGAGATGACAATTCTTTGTGGCGCGTTGATTGGTGGTGCGATGGGATTTCTTTGGTTTAATGCTCCCCCTGCCGCTGTGTTTATGGGTGATACAGGTTCTCTTGCGTTGGGTGGCGTCTTGGGGGCTATTGCCGTGATTACAAAACATGAAATTGTGTTGTCCATTATTGGCGGTTTATTTGTGATGGAGGCCGTGAGTGTGATTGTGCAGGTCGCGTCATTTAAATTAACGGGCAAGCGAGTGTTTAGAATGGCGCCGATCCATCACCATTTTGAGAAAAAAGGGTGGTCTGAAAGTACTGTTGTTGTACGTTTTTGGATTATTGCAGTTATCCTTGCCATGGTTGGGCTTTCTACGCTAAAACTAAGGTAGATGATAAAATTAGAATTTGCGAAAAATAAAACTTATTACATCGTGGGGTTGGGTAAATCCAACCGCGCGGCGATAAAGGCATTAAAGGCCGTGGGTGCAGAAATCCGTATTTGGGATGATAATGTTGATAACCTAAAAGGATTTGATGACGCGCTGGTTCGCGAACCGTCAAAGACACCATGGTCAAAAATAAGATCTGTTGTGATGGCGCCTGGTATTCCACCAAACCATGAAATTATTGATATTGCGAATGAAAAGGGTGTTCCTGTTATTTGTGATGTCGATTTATATGCGCAATCACAACCTAAGTCCAAGGTAATTGGGATTACAGGTACAAATGGTAAGTCAACTGTGACAGCATTAATCAATCACATTTTGAATTTTGATGAAAAATCACAAATGGGCGGCAATATTGGGGAGCCTGTTTTATCACTCAAAAATCGAATGCATTATACGGTACTGGAACTATCATCCTATCAATTGGATCGATCACCAAGTTTAAAATGCGATGTTGCAGTGTTGTTGAATATTACTCCAGACCATTTGGAGTGGCATGGAAGTATGGATGATTATGTGCAGGCAAAATCAAAAATATTTAATAATGCGGACACAAAAATAATTTCTACGGATGATGAATATTCAAAATCGATTTTTGACATGCATGAGGGGGCGAGACAGTTAAGTGTTTATAGTGATGATTTGCCGTTTAATCAGTCTGATTTTACACGGTTAAAAGGCGGACATAATTTACAAAATATATTGGCAGCGTACGAAGTGTGCCGTGCATTAGATGTGGAACACGATGTTATTATTGAACGTATCAAAACATTTGAGGGGCTCGCGCACCGTCAACATTTATCATGTGTCATAAATGGTATTGCCTATATTAATGATAGTAAAGCGACAAATGGTGAGGCAGCAAAACAAGCCTTACGTGCCTATAAAAATATTTTTTGGATTTGTGGTGGTCAGGCAAAAGATGGCGGCCTAGAAGGTCTAGGGCAAGATTTGGAAACTGTGCAGAAGGCTTATGTCTTTGGGAATGCGCGGGCCGAATTTGAAACATATTTTAAAAATCGTGGTGTTGAATGTACGTCATTTGAAATATTGGATGAGGCGGTTGAGCATGCGCACATTGACGCGCAAAATATGCGTGGTGAACCAACAGGTGCACCAACTATATTGTTTTCACCGGCCTGCGCGTCATTTGACCAATATAAAAATTTTGAGATGCGCGGAGATCATTTTGTAAATCTTGTTGAGGGGTTGGAGGGGTGAGTGCGTTCCTTTCTCCACGAAGTCACAGTAGTATTATAAGATGGTGGTACTCCCTCGACCGGCTTAGTTTTTTTGCGATTATGGGGTTATGCATATTGGGTGTTGTTATGGTTGCAACGGCCAGCCCATCTGTGGCAGATCGCACGGGTGATTTGCACAGTTATCATTTTTTGTTTAGGCATCTATTATTTATAGGTCCTGCAGTTGGGGCAATTGTTGTAATCAGTTTTTTTCAGATTAAATGGCTAGTTAAGCTATGTGCGTTTATGTTTTTATGCGCATCCATTGGCGTTGTTGTCAGTTTATTTTTCGGAATGGAAATTAAAGGTGCAACACGGTGGATACGTTTGTTTGGATTTTCGATTCAACCAAGCGAATTTTTGAAGCCAGCTTTCATTGTGTTATCTGCATGGTTGTTGGGACAACAAAAAATAAATGAGAATTTTCCAGGTATTATATTGGCGCTAGGGTTGTTTGTGACGAGTGCTGGATTATTGATTTTACAACCTGATTTTGGAATGTGTTTTTTGTTGACCATCGTATTTGGAATGCAAATATTTTTGGTAGGGTGTCCGTTACGTTATATTGTCATTTTGGTGGGTGTCTTCTTGGTAGGTATTCTATTGGCTTATTTTTCGTTGTCGCATGTACAGTCGCGCGTGGATCGTTTCATAAATCCTGAAAGTGGCGATAGTTATCAAATCGATAAATCAAAAGAGGCATTTATGAATGGTGGTTTTATCGGTGCGGGGCCAGGGCAGGGAACAGTTAAAAATCAAGTGCCCGACATTCATTCTGATTTTATTTTCACGGCCATGGGAGAAGAATTAGGTTTTTTATTAAGTGGCTTGTTTGTCTGTGGATTGGCATCTTTATTTTATAGATTATTATCGCATTTTACTCGTGCAGAATCATTGTTTGTGATGTTGGCGGGAAGCGGTTTAGTGTTTATGTTGGTGGTGCAGAGTTTTATTCATATGGGATCAACATTACAACTTATCCCTGCAAAGGGAATGACATTACCATTGATTAGTTATGGTGGATCATCGCTTTTGGCCGTGGGGATAAGCTTTGGCCTTATTCTTGCCTTGTCACGCGGTTTAAATGAAGATAGACCAAGAGGCACATGGCGCCATTTGACAAAGAAAGAAAATATATGACACAGACAGTTATGATATGCGCAGGCGGTACAGGTGGACATATGTTTCCGGCACTGTCATTAGCCGAGGATTTAAAATCACGAGGATGTCGTGTTGTTGTTGTGACGGATAAACGTGCGGTTAAATATACGGATGGGTATGATGATTTAAACGTGAATGTTATTTCATCATCGACATTACCATCTGGCCTGTTGGGTAAGGTAAAGGGATTGTTTTTATTAGCTTATGGTTATTTTCAATCAAATCGATTGGTGAATAAATACGCGCCAAATTTAGTTATCGGATTTGGCGGTTATCCATCATTACCGCCAATGGTTGTTGCACAACGCGGTGACATTATGACGGTCATTCATGAACAAAATGCGGTGTTAGGAAAGGCGAATGCCTATCTTGCGAAAAAAGCAGATCGCATTGCATTGAGCTTGCCTGAGATCTCCTCATTGGATGAGCAAGACGGCGTGCGGGCGGTTGTTACGGGGAACCCTGTGCGCTCGGAAATATCCGCATTATATTCTCATCCTTATAATACACCCGATACGGACGAACCATTTGGATTGACTGTTATGGGCGGATCATTAGGTGCGAAAGTTATGGCGCAAAATGTTCCGCAGGCCTTGGTATCATTGCCGCAAGAATTGAAATCACGCTTGAATGTTACTCAACAATGCCACGCGGAAGATATGGACGAGGTGCAATCTATTTATGATGACGCGGGTATTCAAGTGCAGCTGGCACCATTTTTTGATGATGTTCCAGAGGTGTTGAAAAAATCACATTTGGTTATTGCGCGTTCAGGTGCAAGCACGGTTTCCGAAATCGCGATTGCGGGGATTCCTGCAATCTATATTCCGTATCCTCATCATGCCGATCAACAGCAAAAGGTGAACGCCCAATCTATTGCGAAATTGGATGGTGCATGGGTGATGGAAGAAAAAGATTTGAATGCATCCACACTTGCCGCGCGTATTGAAAGTTTGATGTTATCACCAGAAACATTATTCCGTGCAGCCGAAGGTGCACGTGCTGCGGCCAAGCCAGAGGCGACAAGAAAACTAGGTAATCTTGTGATTGCTCTTCTTAAAGGATGGGATAAAAACGCATGAGATTAAATCCAAAAACAATAGGTACCATGCATTTTGTAGGCATCGGTGGAATTGGGATGAGCGGTATTGCCGAAATCTTGATTGATTTGGGCTACACAGTTCAGGGATCTGACTTATCAGATAGCCCTAATGTAAAACGTTTGCGTGATAAGGGTATTCATGTCGCTATTGGTCATACTGCAGACAATTTAGGGGACGCATCGGCGGTTGTGATTTCATCGGCGGTCAAGAATGATAACCCTGAATTGATTGAGGCGCGGGCAAAACGCCTTCCTATTATTAAACGTGCCGAGATGTTGGCCGAAATTATGCGCCTACGTTTGGGGATTGCAATTGCAGGAACGCACGGCAAAACAACGACAACATCAATGGTTGGAACCATGATGGAGGTTGGCGCGTTTGATCCAACGGTCGTAAATGGTGGAATCGTCAATGCCTATGGCACAAATGTTCGTTTGGGGCAGGGCGATTGGGTGGTTGCCGAGGCGGATGAAAGTGATGGAACATTTACACGCCTTCCCGCCACGGCCGCGGTGGTCACAAATATAGATCCAGAACATCTCGATTTTTACGGGAGCTTTGACAATGCCAAGGCAGCATTCCGTAATTTTGTAAATAATCTTCCTTTTTATGGTTTTGCGGCGCTGTGTATTGATAATGCCGAGGTTCAAAATCTAATTCCACAATTGCAAGATCGCCGCGTCATTACATATGGTTTTTCATCACAAGCGGACATGCAAATTTTGAATATGCAGGCGCAGGGCGCGAACACGCAATTTGATATTCGCATTAAAGGATGGTTGGAAGATGGTGAAGATCGCATTCTTTCTGGTTTCACACTTCCTATGCTTGGACGTCATAATGTTTTGAATGCCACGGCCGCGATTATTGTTGGTCATGAGATGGGCATGGACGATGAGGCGATGAAAAAAGGATTGGCTTCATTTCAAGGCGTTAAACGTCGCTTTACAAAAACGGGCGAGGTGAATGGTGTCACCGTGATTGATGATTATGCGCATCACCCTGTTGAAATCGAGGCTGTCTTGGCCGCGGCACGCACAGGTGTTGAGCAAACAAATGGTAAAATTCATGCGATTATGCAACCGCATCGTTACACGCGTTTAGACGATTTATTCGAAGAGTTTTCGACATGTTTTAACGAGGCGGACACGGTTATTGTTACTGATGTTTACGAGGCGGGCGAACAACCAATTGAAGGCGTGAATGGTCAAACATTGGCAGATGCTGTCTCAAAACATGGGCATAATGATGCGTCATATTGTGCGGATGTGAACCAATTGATTGATATGCTTGGCCCGCGATTGCAACCTAATGACATGGTTGTTTTTCTTGGCGCGGGAAATGTGACCAAATGGGCGTATGATTTCCCAAATCAGTTGGAGGAATATTATCGTAAGGACACTGCTGCGTAATGACCTCGTTATTATCAAGATTGCCATCCGTGCGTGGACGGATAAGTGAAAATACAGATATTGCCAAGGGAACATGGTTTCGTGTTGGTGGACCTGCGGAAGTTTTATTTAAACCCGCAGACGTCGATGACCTTGTTGAATTTATAAAACAATGCCCAACTGATATTCCTGTGACAATGTTGGGTTTATGTTCAAACATGATTGTCCGTGATGGTGGTATTAAAGGCGTTGTCATTAAAATGGGACGCGATTTTGCGGGTATATCGCATGATGAGGATACAGGAATTATAACCGCGGGCGCCGCGGCACTGGACATGAATGTGGCAAGGTACAGCGCGGAAAATGACCTTGGTGGGATTGAATTTTTAAGTGGTATCCCTGGATCAATCGGCGGTGCACTTCGCATGAATGCAGGCGCATATGGTTATGAAATAAAAGACGTTTTGGTTGATTGTATCGGCATTGATGCATCTGGCGATATTCATGCATATACGCCGGATGATATGGGGTTGTCGTATCGCCATAATGATTTACCAAGTAATATCATTTTTGTATCTGCGCGGTTTAAAACTATTCCGGAAGACGGAGATATCATTCAATCACGAATTGATGATATACGTGCTAAACGTCATGGAAGCCAGCCCGTCAAGGCGCGAACAGGTGGGTCAACATTCGCAAATCCTGATGATCACAAGGCATGGGAATTGATTGATAGTGTTGGTGGTCGTGGATTTTCAATTGGTGACGCTCAGATGAGTGAAAAACATTGTAATTTCATGTTGAATAACGGTAACGCAACGGCGCAAGATCTGGAAGGTTTGGGCGAAGAAATGCGTAAACGTGTGATGGATAAGTATGGCATTGACCTGCGCTGGGAAATTCGTCGTATTGGTGAATTTAATAAAAATAAATCGTCATTATAAAACGATTCTGCTAGCCTAAATTCTATGAGAAAATCGGTTGTATTATTAGTTGGTGGATGGTCGCCTGAACGTCAGGTGTCTTTGGACAAAGGGAAAGCTGTTGAAAAAGCTTTAATTGAAGGGGACTATGATGTTCGTGTCGTTGATGTATCTCGTGACATTCATGATTTCGTATCTCAATTAACTCCGCGCCCTGATGTTGTGTTTAATAACATTTACGGTAAGGGGGGGGAAGATGGTGTTATTCAAGGTGTTCTTGAAATGATGCAAATCCCCTATACGCATTCTGGTGTGATGTCATCGGCGGTAGGAATGGATAAGGGAATTTCAAAAATTGTGGTCCAGTCGGTGGGAGTAAAGGTTCCAGAAACGCTGGTGTGGCCTTATGTTCCTCCATATGTTTTGAAGCCAATTGATCAAGGGTCTAGTGTGGATGTTAATATTGTTTTTGAGCAGGATAATTTTCAACCGGATGTAAAATCTTTGGGTATGTTGGCTGAACGTTATATTCCTGGTCGTGAATTAACATGTGCGGTGTTGGACGGTAAGGCGCAGGCGGTGTCTGAGATCGTGTCTCATACCAAATTTTTTGATTATGAGGCAAAGTATGAGGATGATCGTACGGAAACAATTTTACCAGCAGGTATTCCAAGAGAGGTCTATGAACAGGCCATGGAATGGTCGGAAAAAACATTTGAGGCTCTGGGGTGTCAAGGAATTGCGCGATGTGATTATCGTTATGATGAAGGTGGTGCAGGATTGGTATTTTTGGAAATCAATACACAGCCGGGTTTTACACCTGAATCGATTGGTCCATCACAGGTTGTTTATAATGGCATGAGTTTTGTAGAGCTTTGTTCTCACCTTGTTGAAACGGCATGTGTGAAAAATAAATAACAATGGTGGTTAAACGCAAGAAAGCGAAATCAGTGCAACGAAAACCGTTTTGGGAACGGTTGTTGGAGTGGATACTATCCGCGTTGAAGAGATTGATTATACCTGCGATAATCATTTGGTTTGTGGCTTGGTTGTGGCTTGGCGGTGTATTTGCAAGCGGTGCAAATATGGCGTGGAAATCATTTGTGGAATGGAGTGCGTTACAGGGGTTGGTTGTGCAGGATGTTGTTATTGAAGGGCGTGATAGAACTTTAATGAATGATCTGCAACGCGCAATTAAGGTGCAATTGAAGGATCCTCTATTGTTTGTTGATGTGCAAGATATTCAAGCAAGCATTAAAAAATTGCCGTGGGTAAAGAATGTGGTGGTGGCGCGTCAATATAGTGGTGTTGTGAATGTTCGTATTCTTGAACGTATTCCGTTTGTTGTGTGGGACCGTGATGGGCGTGCACCTGTTGTCGTTGATATCGACGGTGATATTATTCCTAATGTTGCGGCGTCTCAGTTTAAAAAATTATTGGTGGTACACGGTGTTGCTGCTCCCCATCATGCATCTGATCTAATGCGTATGGTTATGGTTGAGCCAAATGTTGCGAAATATATCAAGGGTGCTGAATGGATTGGTGATCGTCGTTGGGATCTTATAACGGTGATGAAAACGCGTATTCATATGCCTGAAAAAGATATGGGGTTTGCGCTATCACGATTGGCGAAGGCGGAAAACAATAATAAAATATTATCACGTCCGTTATTGTCCATTGATTTAAGAGGTGAAGATCGTATCATTATCGAAAGTGAATCGGGAAAATCACAAGAGGTGATGAGTCGATCTTCATCAACCAAAACTAACTTGATATAAAATAATTATGAAACATAAAAATCGCCCAAAAGGTTCTGTTATTGCTGCCATTGATATAGGAAGTGCGAAAATTGCATGCATTATTGCACAAGTTGTTGATGATGAGGGGGGGGCGGAAATGATTGGTTTTTGCCATTTGGCATCTCAAGGTGTTAAAAATGGTGTAATCGTTGATTTAAAAGAGACAGAAAAAGCGGTCAAACAGGTCGTTCATGCTGCAGAAATTATGGCGGAAAAAATTACTAATGGTTATCCATTGCGTGATGTTGTTATCTCCATTCCATCAACTTATACAACGTCTAGTCGGGCGAGTGTTTCATTGAAAATTATGGGACAAGAGATCGAAGAAAAGGATATTTTTTCTGCGCTTTTAAAATTGGAAGAAGAGGAGCAGTCGGATACTCACGCTATCATTCATTCAATCCCAACATCATATGCTGTTGATGGTCATGGTGGAGTTGAAAACCCTATTGGTATGCACGCGGATGAATTAAAGGTCGATATGCATTGTGTTAAGGCTGAAATTGGAGCACTTCGTAATGTGATTTCGGTTGCTGAAAAAAATCATTTGGAGGTTGATTGTCTTTGTGTTGCACCATATGCGTCAGGCCTTGCATCGCTCGTCGCGGATGAAAAAGACATGGGCTGTCTAGTTATTGATATGGGGGCTGGTGTAACTAGTTATGCGGTGTTCTATCGGGGGGCGATGGTTCACGCTGGGGCTATTCCTGTTGGCGGTATGCATGTCACTAATGACTTGGCTATGGGGTTAAATACGTCATTTTATGATGCTGAACGTATTAAAACGCTGTATGGATCTTGCGCACCATCATTCAGTGATTTGAATGATGTGATTGATATTCCAACACTGGGGGAGGATGTGAATATCCATGATAGGCAAGAGCCGCGAGCGACATTGGTTAATATTATTCGTCCACGTGTTGAAGAAATTTTTGAACTTGTTCGTGGCGATCTGGATGTGAATGGTATGGATGTATTTACAGGTGGTCGAGTTGTTTTAACTGGTGGAGCGTGTCAGTTGGCGGGTGTGCGTGATTTGGCGGGTGTTATGTTGAATAAACAGGTTCGTATTGGAAAGCCTATTATGTTGGCAGGCCTGCCAGAAATGGCAAAGGGAACAGAATTTTGTAAAACTGTTGGTCTTGTTCATTATGCGTGTGATCGTATGGATGAGCAACCTCGCTTTGAGGGTCAGTGTAGTGATGAGTCGTTGTGGTCTCGTTTGAATCGATGGTTAAAAGAAAACTGGTAAGTTCTCTTTTAAAATATTATGGCTTCACATTTGCATTTGTAAAACGAACATCATACACTTTTTAAATAAGTGATTCGTGTGTCACCTTTGGTTTTCTACCATTATTATGCGATTTTACTTTATAAATCTTGAGTAAATATTTGATATAAAAAGGGAATAAGAGCGTAATGTATTCAAACGATCAGGCAGTTAAAGGTCCATTTTCACCTAAAATCACCGTTATTGGTGTCGGTGGTGCAGGCGGGAACGCGGTGAACAATATGATTTCATCAAAGCTTGATGGTGTGAGTTTTTTAACGGTGAATACAGATGCACAAGCATTGGAAAATTCTCTTTCTCAAAATGTTCTGCAGCTTGGTCAGGATTCGACAGGTGGTTTGGGGGCAGGTGCAAGACCAGAGATTGGTCGTGCAGCGGCAGAAGAATCCTTGAATGATGTTATGGATCAATTGAATGATCAAAATATGGTTTTTATAACTGCCGGAATGGGCGGTGGTACGGGTACAGGTGCGGCTCCAGTGATCGCACAGGCTTGTAAAGAAAAAGGAATTCTGACGGTGGGTGTCGTTACAAAGCCGTTCCAGTTTGAAGGCGCGCAACGTATGCGTTTGGCCGAGGCTGGTATTGATGAAATGGCGCAATATGTTGATACATTGATCGTTATTCCAAACCAAAATTTATTCCGTATTGCGAATGAGAAAACGACATTTGCGGACGCATTCCGTTTGGCGGATGAGGTTTTGCAATCGGGTGTTCGTGGTGTGACTGATCTTATGGTTGTTCCAGGTATGATTAATCTTGATTTTGCGGATGTTCGCTCGGCAACATCTGAAATGGGTAAGGCTATGATGGGGACAGGTGAGGCAACAGGTGAACGTCGCGCGATGGAGGCAGCAGAACAAGCGATTAATAATCCACTTCTGGATGATGTTTCCATGAAGGGTGCGCGTTCGGTTATTATTAATATTTCGGGTGGCCATGATATGACGTTGTTTGAAATTGAAGAGGCGAGTAATCGTATTACGGATGAAGTTGATCCAGATGCGACAATTATTTTTGGATCTACTTTTGATGATTCTTTGGATGGAACAATTCGTGTAACGGTTGTTGCAACAGGAATAGAGGCGGAAATAAACCGTCGTGCGGCATCGCGTCCATTGCGTGCAACAAATTTGAATGTACAGTCAAGACAAGTTGAGGAAACCGTTGTCGCCCCATCGGCGGATAGCTTTGCAACACGTTATCCAGAGCCAGCACGTGTTAATACTGCGACAACGCCGGAAGCCGTTGCGACGCAACCAACATATATTGAAACACCATCGGTTAATGTTAATCAAGCGGTTGCATCGCTAACGCAAGATGTAAATGTTGAGTTAAATCAGGCGGAAACAGGAATTGTTGGAGCTGAATTTATAACAGAGGGGAATGCTGTTCGTAAGGTTGAGGTGCAACCGGAGGAAGTGCAAACAACATCTTATAATTCAAGTGTTATTCCACCACATGCGCCTGCGGTTCATGATCAGGGTGCAGGACAGGGAAGTTCATTAACATTGAATCCACCAACGCGCCAGGCGTCTCAAAAAGAAGCGAAGAAAACACCATCTTTATTTGAGCGTATTACAGGCCGCGCTCAAGTGCAGGAAGATGAGGTTGTTGAAACTACAGATACTACTACAAGTGGATCTGCATCAGCGATGCCTTCTGGGTTAACTGCTGAGCGTAAAACCGTTGCAACGGCATATGACACGCCAACAACGACAGAACCTCAAGGAACATTAAATATTGATGCGCCTGCAGTTCAGGTAAAAACGAATGCAAAGACAGCATCAGATGATCTTGAGATTCCGGCATTTTTACGTCGTCAAATTAGTTAATCTGTATTTGTAACATAAAGAAATCAGTAGTGAATTTTGATAGGGCGGTAAACGCCCTATTATTATATCATGCAACATACATTAAAAGATCAAGTAACGTTTAAGGGGGGGGGGCTGCATAGTGGAGAGCCTGTCACCATGATTGTGTCACCTGCGTTAGCAAATCAAGGTATTAAATTTATTCGCCAAGATATCACGGATGTTGATAATGTAATTCCTGCTCAATGGGATATGGTTGAAGCATCTCAATTATGTACGCGATTGACAAACAAAGCTGGTATTTCAGTTAGTACAATTGAACATGTCATTGCGGCGTTTGCTGGGTTGGGTATCGATAACGCAATTGTGATATTGGATGATGGTGAGGTGCCAATTATGGATGGATCATCAAAACAATTTGTTGATGCGTTTAAACAGGTAGGGCTGCAATCACTTGATGCGCCACGCAAGGCTTTGCGTATTTTGAAAACAGTTGAAATAAAAGATGATCAGGGGCGCATGGCACGATTTGAGCCAGATGTGTCGAGTGTATTTGAGTATACCATTGATTTTGATAATGACATGATTGGTCGTCAATCATACACATTTGATTTGAACGATAATGTTGCGTTTCAGAATGAGTTGTCTGATTGTCGTACATTTACACGAATGCAGGATGTTACGATGCTGCAACAAGCTGGCCTAATCAAAGGTGGTGGTTTGGATAATGCTGTTGTATATGATAACGATCGTGTTCTTAACCCAGAAGGATTACGTCGTGGGGATGAGGCGGTTCGTCATAAATTGCTAGATGCTATTGGTGACACATATCTTTTAGGTATGCCCGTTATAGGACGTTTTGTTTGTGAAAAAGGTGGTCATGCACTCACTAATCAATTGCTTCATGAATTGATGTCTGATCCGCGTCATTATACAGTTATTGAAGATCATTTAGGGATTGGAACAAGTTCGTCTGATGGTAATGTGTCTTCAACATCAAAACTTGCCTATAACGCATAATATCCCATTGCTTGTGGTCTTTTTCCGCACTAATGTTAGTGCATGAAAAAAATAATTGTGCTTTCTCTTGTTGTCTTTCTTGTTGCTTGTTCATCGGATAATGGAAATCCACTCGAACAAGATTTTGAACCTGCAAAACCTGTTGAACAACTTTACAATGATGCTGCTAATGCTTTGGATGCGAAGCAATACATGACCGCATTCAATTTGTTTAATGAGGTAGAACGCCAGCATCCTTACTCTGCATGGGCGACTAAGGCTCAATTGATGGCGGCCTATGCTGCGTATGAAAATGAAAATTATATTGAATCGCAATTGGCGCTTGATCGTTTTATGCGTCTTCATCCAGGAAATAAGGATATTGATTACGCCTATTATTTAAAGGCATTAAATTTCTATGATCAAATTTCTGATGTTGGGCGTGATCAAGAAATGACAGAATTAGCAAAAGAAAATTTTGAGGCGATACTGCGGGCGTACCCTAACTCAAAATATGCACGTGACGCAAAATTGAAATTGGACTTAACAATGGATCACTTGGCAGGAAAAGAGATGAATATTGGTCGTTATTATTTAGTGCGCAATCAATATCATGCAGGTGTTCGTCGTTTTAAAAACGTTATCAAAAATTACCAAACGACAACACATGTGCCCGAGGCACTACACAGGCTTGTTGAATCGTACTTGTCCCTTGGTATTAAAGAAGAGGCAACACGGATAGCGGCCGTTTTGGGATATAACTATCCAGGTAGTGTGTGGTACGAGGACACATATAAGTTGATGGACGATGCGCAACGTGAAAAATTAAATGGTGATCGTGGCTTTATCGATCGTACAATGGAAAGCCTGTTTAGGCCTGAATAGGATGAGGTGACCTGATATCATGCTCGCCCATCTTGTTATTCAAAATATTGTCCTGATTGAAACGCTATCCCTTGATATGCGTAAGGGGATGACTGTTTTGACGGGTGAAACGGGCGCGGGTAAATCGATTCTTCTTGATTCTCTAGGTCTTGTTTTGGGTGCGCGTGCTGATAGTGGTTTGCTGCGTAAAGGTGCGGATAAAGGCACAGTTACCGCCTCATTTGAATTACCATTAAATCATTCTGTTTTCGCTTATCTTGCTGACCAAGATTTCGACGCCGAAGGTGAATTAATCATTCGCCGAACCTTAACCGCGGATGGAAAAAGTAAGGCGTATATCAATGACAAACCTGTGAGTGTGTCTTTGCTTCGTAATCTTGGGAATATGCTCATCGATATTCATGGACAATTTGCCACACATGGTTTGATGGACTCGAAAGCTCACGGCGCATTGGTTGATAATTTTGGTGGTTTATACGCCGATGTTGTAAAAATAAATGATGCGTGGCGTACATGGTCAAAGGCTAAAAAGGCTGTTATTGATCACCAAGACGCATTGGATAAGGCAAAGGCGGATGAGGAATATTTAACAGCCTGTATTGAGGAATTATCCAAGACCGCTCCTGAAAAAGGTGAAGAATATATCTTGTTAGAAAAACGCCAACGACTTCAACATTATGAGGCGATAATGGAGGGGTTGAACGAGGCATTCCAAGCCTTGGATGGTGATAAGGCGACAAACGATTCCCTGTACCGTGCCATCCGTGCATTGGAAAAAATCGCGGATAAGGCCGCGGATAAAATTGACCCTGTCATCCAACAAATGGATGCACATCTATCCGCCCTGCGTGATATCGCCGGTGATATCGAAATGATGGGTCATGATTGGGGCAATGACGGCAATATCGAACATGTCGATGATCGTTTGCATGAATTGCGCGCCATGGCACGTAAACATAACGTGTTGTGTGACGATTTGTCCGATTTGCTGGACGATATGCGTGGAAAAATTTCGACCATTCAAAACAACGATAAAATTATGGATGAATTGGTTTTGGCTGAACGCCAAGCCGAGGCGCAATATATGCAACAGGCCGATGTGTTATCACGCGCGCGCATGGGCGTCGCGGATGATCTGGGTACGCAAATCATGGCGGAATTGCCCGATCTTAAATTAGGGAACGCAATTTTCCGTGTGCAGGTTGAACGTACAGATGTCCCTACGCTTAACGGTATGGATGATGTGAAATTCTTGATCCAAACCAACGCAGGATCACCCGAGGGCGAGTTGGGCAAGGTCGCATCGGGTGGAGAATTGTCACGTATTATGTTGGCGCTCAAGGTTGTCCTATCACGCACATCACCCGTACCCGTTATGGTGTTTGACGAGGTCGATAGCGGTATTGGCGGTTCAACGGCGGACGCGGTGGGTGAACGGTTGTACCGTATGGCCGATAATGAACAAATTTTGGTGGTGACGCACAGCCCACAAGTCGCGGCCAAAGCAAACCATCATTGGATTGTGGCCAAGGCGGAAACGGACGCAGGCATGACCACAACAAGCGTCACACAGATTGAGGGTGAGGCCGATCGCGTTGATGAGATCGCCCGCATGGTATCGGGTGCATCATTAACGGATGAAGCGCGCGCCGCGGCCAAGGTTTTGCGAAATGTTGCATGATTTTAACCGACTGTTTTTATACAATAATACGTAGATTACTTAGTTCGTTTGTCGAATTTTATTTTGTTACTTCCAATAACTGTATAAGTATCTAATTTTAAAAGTAAAAATCAATGTTATCAGTTCGTTTGATGATTTTGTTTTGCATTCAACAAAATTGTAACGATGAAGGCGTATTTATGCCGTTGATGGAACCATTATACCGTTAAATCGTCGATTTATGTTGATTTTTTTAATCGGAAATAATGGATAATCCCAACACCAGATAGAATGAGGATACTACTGATTATAAATTGTATGGTAATGGTTTCGCCTAATAAAAAATAACCTGTCACGGCGGCAACGGGGACTTGTAACAATAAAAATGGCGTGACATGTTCGGCGCGATGATGACCAATTAAATATCCCCATATTGCGGCCATGCCCCCCATAACAATGACTTGATAAAAAATAGAAATCCCTAAACGAACTGGATTTATGTCCTTGAATTGAAACATGGTGTCACCTCCCGCTATATATGCCGAAATCCCTAAAAACGGTGTTGCGATCGCAAATGTATAAAATGTAAATGTTGGCAGGTGGATGTGTTTCGTTCGTTTCATTAATAATGACCCAATGGCCCATAAAATCGCCGTGATAATGCATAACAATGCGCCAATTGGATATTGCGCAATATCAGGTATGCCAAATGCAAAAATAAGACCAATAAAACAAATTCCAATTCCTATGTAGGTTTCCTTTGCAATTTTTTCTTTTAAAAATAAAGATGATAAAATAATAGATATAGGCATGGACAACATGACCAATACAACGAAACTGTTGCTGTTAATGGAATCAATCGCCATGTACATGACGGAATAATGAAGGGCAAAAAATGTAAGACCCACAATAGATAAGTTGATGAAATCAGATTTTGATATCTTTTTTATAAATGGTAAAAATATTAAGGATGTCAAAAGCCCGCGAATAAAGACAAGTGTGTAGGGCGATATTTCGTTCGTGCCAACCTTAACCGCGGTGGCGTTCGCACCCCACGTTAATATAACAAGGGCAAGTAGCCCCCAATCTTTATTGGAAAAACCAGATAACATTTTTTTAAACATAAAAATAGATCTAAACACATTATATCGTGAAGTCACTTGTTTATATTGTTAACGCGGTAAAAAAGAAAAGCACACGCTAATTTGAAGAAGTGGTCGCTTAATGTTAAAACTATAAATATCTTTAACATTTTAAAAGGAATATTTATGAACGCTGAAGCCTTTCCTGCATTCGCGCAAAATTTTCGAACTCTTTACGCATCAATATTGACTCTATCGACTTCTGGTATTACTTCGTCAGTGTTGTTTTTTACAAACTTAGAGAGCCCATCAATATATGCTCAAACATGTTATTTATTCTGTTTAATTTTATTTATGTTCACTATGTTGATTTTTATCGGATCTTTATTTTGGGGAGTAAAAGATGAATGTGATGAGGGCTTCACGACGAACAGCAAAAAACAAAGAGAGATCAATCAAGATAAACGTAGAATGATTAAACTTGCTATAGTTCCATTTGTTTTGGCAATATTATTTTTTGTGTTTTTGTTAACTGAAGGTACGTTATTGGGAATTTTTATTGGGGATATTTTGAAGAACATTAATATGGTATAGATTTAAATTTTCAGTGCACTCTGTGTCTTCCGTTGTTTGATATGCTCTCGCAACATGCTAAAAAATAAAACATGAGTTTATTCGATTTTGACAAGGATGATGCAAAGACACGTTATGATGTTTTGGTGGCGGATATTCACCGCCATGACGCGTTGTATCACCGCCATGATAATCCAGAGATCACCGACGCGGCGTATGATGCCCTGCGCCGTGAATTAAATGAGATTGAAGAAAAATATCCTGAATTTGTGACGGAGAACAGCCCGTCAAGAACCGTTGGTGCGCCCGTGGCGGATGGATTTTCAAAAATCACACATGCGCGCGCCATGTTGTCATTGGGTAATGCGTTTAACGAGAATGATGTGATCGATTTTATCGACCGTGTAAAACGTTTCCTTGGTACACATAGTGACAACGCTATCGACATATTTGCAGAGCAAAAAATTGATGGATCATCATGTTCGCTCCGCTATGAAAATGGCGTCCTGATTTCCGCCGCAACGCGTGGTGATGGACAAGTTGGTGAAGACATCACGACCAATATCAAAACCATTGATAACATTCCGCAAAAATTGCCTGCTGGTGCGCCTGATGTAGTTGAGGTTCGCGGTGAGGTCTATATGCCCACGGCCTCGTTTGATGCGTTGAACAAGGCACAAGATGCCAAGGGCGATAAACCATTCGCCAATCCGCGGAATGCGGCGGCCGGATCATTGCGTCAATTGGATTCATCGGTTACCGCATCGCGTAATCTCAAATTTTTTGGTTATGCGTTGGGGGATATGTCCGCGCCCATTGCGGACACACAAATGGGCATTCGTGAACGGTTGAGTGCGTGGGGATTTTCCGTGCCTGACCCTATCGCCGTGACATCGGATGTGTCTGGCCTCATGGATTATTATGAACGCATTATGGTTGCGCGCCCTGACCTTGATTACGACATTGATGGCATTGTTTATAAGGTGAATGATTTGGCATTGCAAGAACGATTGGGGTTTGTATCGCGTGCGCCGCGTTGGGCGATTGCGCATAAATTCCCTGCGGAAGAGGCGATCACAACAATCAGAGAAATTATTATACAAGTTGGCCGCACAGGTGCGTTAACCCCCGTGGCGGAATTGGAACCCATCACCGTGGGCGGTGTGGTCGTATCGCGTGCAACGTTGCATAACGAAGACGAAATCGTGCGCAAAGATATTCGTGTGGGGGATAAGGTTAAAATCAAACGTGCGGGCGATGTTATCCCTAAAATCACGGAATCGATTGAACATATGGACGGCAGTGTGCCTTTTATTTTCCCTGATTGTTGCCCCGTATGTGATTCAGAGGCCATTCGCGAAGAGGGAGATGTTATTCGCCGTTGCCAAGGAGGATTGATTTGCGATGCACAAGCGGTTGAGCGTTTAAAATATTTTGTATCCAAAAATGCGTTTGATATCGAGGGTATGGGCGACAAAGTCATTAAACAATTTTGGGATGAAGGTTTGATAAAATCACCTGCCGATATATTCACATTGGAAACGCGTGACAAAACATCGCTAACCCCAATCCGTAACAAGGAAGGGTGGGGCGAACAATCGGCAGATAAATTATGGGATGCGATTAATAAAAAACGTGATGTTGATTTGCACCGTTTTATTTATGCACTGGGCATCAGGCAGGTGGGGCAGGCCACGGCAAAACGTTTGGCGTCACATTATATATCGCTATCAAACCTTCGCACGACATTGGATCATGATGCGTTGTTGGAAATCGAAGATATCGGCCCTGCGGTCGCGACCGACATATGCGCGTTTTTTCACGAGGCGCATAATATAGATGTGTTGGACGCGTTGGTTGAACAATTGAATATTAAAAATTTTGAGGCCGTGCAAACACAAGAAGGTGTGTTTACGGGCAAGGTTGTTGTGATAACAGGGACATTGACCCAAATGACACGTGCAGAGGCGAAGGCGAAGTTAGAAGTTGCCGGCGCGAAAGTGTCAGGATCAATATCCGCCAAAACCGATTATTTAATCGCGGGTGAGAAAGCCGGCTCAAAATTGAAAAAGGCGGAAGATTTGAATGTAACTGTGTTGTCAGAAGATGTGTTTATTGACAAATTAACATAACCTGCTGTATCTTGGTGACATGCTACAGCGCGCCAAAGATATTTTCCAAAAATTAGTGCAGGGGAGAACGAATCCTCAATGTGAACAAGATGAAAATGGCTATAAGTTTGAAGTTGTGAATATCGGCGATGTGGATGCTTATTTAAGGGTTTATTCTGGTGAAAAACATAGTTCAGAATGGTTCATTTTTAAAAATGGAGCTTCAAAAATTCATTCTGTAACCTCTAGAAAAGAAGGATATTCATTTCTAGAGTGGTGTTCTGAAATGGAATTTTTGCCTAATACAGATGCCTCTCGGCGTGTTTATGCGGTCGTTCGAGATTGGTTAAAAGAAAATAATCATCAAATTCCTGTGGGGTTCGAATTTATTGATATTAATCACTATGTTGCTGAGGGAGATTATAATTTTTACAAACCAATAGGGTGGCAGCCAAAATAAAAAAAGCACAGGAACTTGATGTCACTGTGTTTTCGGAAGATGAATCTATATCAATGATATAGCGCGTGATTACTTGCCTTGGTTGGCTTTTAATTCATCATATTGTGATAATACTGCATCGTATTCTGGTGCCAATTCACGACGCTCAACAAAACCTTGCCCACCTGTTGCACGTGTAATGGCTTGTTCCATTGCTGCAACCAAGTGATCGGCGATGCTGATGTCATCTTGTTCAACAGCCAATTCCAATGCGAATAAAATGCGGTCGCTTAATCGTTTATATTCTAGTGCCATGTCGATTTATCCTTTTATTAAAATGACTTAAAAATATCATAACAGTGTTTAGTGAAGGTTTAAAGATGCATCTTTAAAAAATTAAACATGCGCGTATATGCCTCTTCTTTTATATCCGGAACTTCGTTTAATGTTTGATGACGTCCTGGCATAACAACAGTTTCCATGCCTGTGTCTTTACTCATTTCCTGCATTAGCGGTGTATCATTTGCAAAATCGACCTCAGACAATAGATTAAGGCTCGGTGTTTTTATATCGTCAAAAAATCCTTTTTGTTGGATCATGCTTGTCATACGAAGGCATTCTTGTGCTGTTCCCCATGTGGGTGTGCCAACTTGCTTTGCACGTCTTAATGTCGTTAATGTTGGTTGGATTGATTGTCCAACGAGATCATCACTTTTTCGTGGAGAGAATGTTTCTTTTTCAATGGCCATATCCCATGGTGATGAAAACTTGGCACGACTTTCTAAACCTAAATGTTCTTGCCCGAACCAGTTAAGAAGTTTTGCTGATATGTGTGGGCCGACATTTTTTACATTCCACAAGATTGGAGTTTGTAACTTGCGTAAGAGAAAATTACTCACTTTGTTTTGTCCTACATGTATAGCAAACATCGGGGCGAGGTAAACTGCGGCTTTAAAATCATCTTGATATGTTTTTAAATGTGACGCGGTTTCCGCGCCCCCCATTGAATGCCCAACGATAGCACGAGGCAGGTTGCCATATTGAGATGGCTTAACAACATGTTCCATGATTTCGGCAACGTCACTGACCTGTAACATAATGTCGGGAATATGGTGGTCGGTACGTCCATCGGTGAAATATTGTTGCGAATTACCGTGTGAACGACGATCAAATGTGAATACGGCATAACCTTTATCATGTGCACGATTGATGAAATCGTAATATTCATGTGCGGATTGGGCGCGTCCTTGTAAAATGACAAGCAATGCTTTTGGATTTGCTATGGATGAAAATGTATGGCGTAATTTCCATCCATCAGATGTGGTATAATCACCTTCATGCCAATCGGTAGGGGGTGTCAAATGATCATTAATCAATCGGTTAAAATTGATATCATTCAGGTCGTTAAGGAAATGCGTGCGTAAATCCTCTGCCTTTGGATCATGTCTTAGTGTATCTATAATTTCATCTTTGTTCATAGAGATGAGAATAGCAATAAATTATGGTAAATTACAAGTGTTTTCCAAAAAAATCATGTAGGCTGTCTAGAAGAACATTCCTAATTTCATCACGTTCGGCGTGGATTTGATGTTCTGCACCATCGAATATTTGTGTTTCACATTTGGGTAATAAGGTAGCTGTGTTTTTTGATTTTTGATTATCAACAACCACATCCTTTCCGGCAATGGCGATGAATGTGGGTGTTGTGATTTTGTTGCATAGCTCTGAGGTTTGTAGCATCGCGATGGATTGTAATGCGTGGTGTAGCCATCCAAAGGTTACACCACCACACCTGAGTTCAGGTTGTGTTTTGAATAAATAAGGCTGTTTGTTTCGGCGTATGGGGTCGCTTGAGACCTTGTGTTTTGCAATATTGGCGAATGTTTCATTCCACTTTGTTTGCCCCAAGGCATGTTTGTGCATTCGCTTGAGTGACGAGGCGGCACGCAAGATTATTGGGGCGATGTATTTAATAATTCGCTTTGGTTGAAGGCCAAGCATTGGAGCAATGAGATAGGCACATTTAAAAGTATCAGGGTTTTCCGCCATATAACGTAATGTGATATTCCCCCCCATTGAATGTGCCATCAGTACTTTTGGTAATTCTTTCAATTCTTGAATCCCATCTATTTTGGATAAGAATAATGAAAATTCATCAATGTCACGATCAAAACCGTATGAATGTTGACGGCTATTGTCATCAAAATGACGATAGGATAAACCGTGTCCTTGCCAATCCATAATTGCGCACGCATATCCTTTGGCATTTAATTCGCGAATGATTTCAAAATATTCTTCAATGCATTCCGTGCGTCCCTCGGCAATTATAATCAACGCCTTTGGATCATCGGGTGCATTCCATCCATAGCGAATTTGTTGTCTGTCGTTATTTTTAAATTCGCCCCACTGCCAATTTTGCGGTGAAGTGAGAAGGGGGAGGATATTATCTTTATTCATTAAGAATAGAATATCACGGACATAAAAAAACACCCACCAAATTCATGGATGGGTATTTTGATTTATAGATTTCGTTTTTAATTTTTATTAAAAATCTAAAGATGGTGATATTTTTCCGTCTGGTGCTTGAGATTTAAGAGTAGCATCCTCAATAAAGTACATGAGGTGAGGCGTTACTACATGATGCGCTCCAATTGCCTTCACTTCGTCATGAGCAGTTCTGACCGCATCATAGATATCTTGTGTGGCAAAATGTACAGGCTTCAGAGATACTTCATTTGCATTTTTAGGCATTAAATATGCGGCAAGATCTTGCACATTTTTTGCAACGTTTTCTTGAAGAGCGGGTTCTGATGCAAGTTGTTGGGCTGCTTGTGTGATAAGTTCTGCACCGTATTTTGCAAAGGTATCTGGTGCGCCATCCCACATTGATATTCTATGTTTTACGATGCTTTCTGTATCCTCAAACCCTTTTTTTTCACCAGATTCAAGTTTTGATAAGTAAGTTAAATCAGATGATAATTCGTTAAGGGCAACTTGTGACATTGCATATGATGCTTGTGCATCAACAACTTGATCTGAGCCACCAAATTTAAGTGCCTTGAAACGTGCGTCGAATAAATCACCATTCATAAAATCAACGCTGTGCTTTTCAATTTTAATTGTTTCTACTTCTTCACCTTGTAGGGCTTTGGTCATTTTTTGTGCATTATATGCCATGCGAACACCGGCTTGAAGAACGAGTAATGCATCCGCAGTTTCATCAGAAATGATACCAAGTTTTTGTGCGATCTTCATTGATGGCATACCATCATATTTATCTTCCTGAAAATCAGGATGCTCATCAAACATTGTTTTCAGTTTGTCTTGACCAACGGCAATTTCGATGAGTTGACCTGCAAAGGCTTTCTCGTATTGTTCGAGGGTTGTTTGTAGGTCTGGTGCGTTTTCGTTAAATGGTTTTTTTGTCATCTTTTTTACCTGTTGTTTAATTAGTGTTGGAGTATAGTAAATAAATTTTTTGAATATGTCAATTATTTTTTTTAAACTTTTGTGCGGTTGTATATTGACATAAAAATAAATATTGCGTATAAATGTAATTATGAAACCAACAGACACAAGAATTTTATCTAATCAAGCGGTCAATATTATGAGTAAGCTTACGAGAGGGGAGAGGCCACGTGATGTAGAGCACGCGGAGGATCTGTTGTGGGAAATGGCAGGTGAGATAAATAATCAAGCACTTGCTATACATCAAAGAGATGTTCTTATTGAACAGTTGAGTAATCTTGTAAATACAAAGCAATTAACAGGGTTGCTTAATGATCGTGGTTTTGAAAAGGCGCTTTCACAAGAGCAAAATCGAATTGATCGTGGACAATCAAAGGGTGGTGTAATCGTTAGTATTGATTTGGCTGGTTTTAAACGAATTAATGATGATTATAATTTGCAGGTTGGTGATCAGGCGCTCGAAAAATTTGCAGAGGTTATTAAAAAATTTGGTTTTCGTGAAACAGATATTCTTGGAAATCCTGGCGGTGATGAATTTGTTATTATTATGACAGATAAACACCAGACGAATTACGAACAATGCTTGCAATGCCGTAACTGTTAAAAATAGATACGCCCAATTTACCATTGAATGATCCAAACGCCTTGGCTACACCATTAATGTGTTTAGCATTATCAGCGATGATGTTTTTACCTGCGGTTTCGTTTTTCACCTCACTTGGTGTTGCGTTTTCAACAATACCTGCCGCAGTTGTAGTCGCAGGATCAACACTTGTCGCATTCGCTAAAATTAATGCAGCAATTGCTTGTGATAATTGGGTTAAATCGCCACCATCAGGTGTCAAGCCTGCCGCAGTGATGACATTTGTAATTTCACGCATTGGATGCTCAATAGCCGCCGCAGGTGGTTGTGATCCACGGCGTAAATTTGGGTCTACGTTTAATGGATCTTTGTTTATATAGGCGCGATCTGGATCACCCTGATCGCCGTTAATTGGTGGGACATATTCCATGTTTATTCCTCCTCTTCATAGATTGTTGATAAATGTGTATGTGCAGGTTTAAGGTTTGATAAAATGCATGCCAAATCTTCTGCTTCTGTAATGTTGGCCATATAATCACCGCACTCGCTCACCCCACATTCAAAGGGGGTAATACGGTGACCGTGAACACGCATGTTCCAATCAAATGTATGATTTAATGTGTCGGATAATCCGTAAAGCAAAACACCGTCCGCTTGTTCAACCGTATAGTCACCACATTCAAAATCACCACATTCCAATGGTCTGTACTCTTCAATCGTTGTGTCATATCCAAGATTTTCGGCAATCTGTTTGAAATACTGGCGTGATGCACCACCAACAGACGTGACTTTTTGAAAAAGACGATTGCGGCGTTCTTCTAATGTCTTTTCACCCACATCACATGCATCAGGTAACCCTGCACAAAATTCCCACTCATCCAACAAATGATAAGTCGTGCGCGGATCCGATTCCTGACGCAACAATTTTGTCCTGGCATCGATATAAGCAAATTCTTTTGCAGGAATACTTAACACTTTAGCAATATTGCTCTCAGGACTTTTGTCCAACTGTCCCACTGGCAAAAAATCATTTAAAAGCAAGTTAAGATAATGTTCTTGGGTGCGGATCATGTCGCTAAACTCCATGTGATTGTCCCAAGGATCGGTAGTTCAGATTCATCCGCGACAATATCGGCGTTAGGCGTTATCAAAACATGATGAAATTCACCTGTGGCCACCAAAATTGATTCTTGCAATCTAGATAGGCGCAGTGTCTTTCCTGGCTCGGCCTCACGTTTGAAAAAATCTTCTAATTCTGCTCGAACCGTTTCTTGCACCGCAACAGTATTTGGATTTAAACCAATCTCCATGTCGATTGATTTAGCGGTAGGGGCAAACACCTCAAACAATGCGCCAACAGGTCGTTGTGAATCAATGTATTCTTCAACGGCGGCTACCTCTAACGCGGTTGGGAAAATATCTTCTCGATCATCTATAACAAAAGTGATTGAAACAGGAATCCCCTGCACTAAATTTAGAAATGGCCATGCTCTTGTTACACCGACCACTTCCTTGGCCCAATATGCGTAATCAAACAATGCACCGCCATGGGGAGGTTGTCGCCATTGCTCCAATATACGTTCTCTATAAGGCTCTACTCTTTCTATATCAGCACCCAAAGACAAACCGTCAACATCAACAATCACGGTGCTTTCAATTCCAATAAGAGGTGAAATTAATTCAAGGTTCGTTGCCGCGGGTGTATTACCATTTGCACCTGCATTAACGGCTTCAATCGTACCATTTGCTGTTGTGCCCACAATTGTCACATCGGCAGTGGTGACGAATTGAACATTATCAGCACGTTGAATGATGGTAAGGGCAGGTATAATTGCGCCATCAATACCTGTAAATCGAGCAATACCTTGAGCCTTATTTTCACTTTTCTGATCAACCGATTGCATGCTCCCATGTTGGGGAAGTGTGCGTGTGGCCGTGTGCGGTAAAATTTCTTTCGCCTCTTCATCTATATGCTTATGAAGTTCATATCCTGCCAGTGTTGTTGCCCGTGTAACTAATGCTTCAGGTGTATTTGCAATGCGTGGACTTGATCCTGGCAAAACCATTTCTGCTTCTGCTTCTTGGCGGCGTTGAATTGTTTGTGGTGTTTCAGTATTAAATGACATTTAAAACCTCGTTTACATTGGGGGTTAAAACATTGGTTAAGTTTAGTTTGAAACCGATGCCATCAATGACGACAGGTTCAACAAGAATATTGAGGCACTGGTGATTTTCTCTATCGTAAAATGCGTTAATAGTATTTTCAGAAACATATCCGTCATCTATGGCCCATTGCACAGATTCACGTACATATCTTTCAGCGCGACGACGTGTTTTTTCGGATGTTATTTCACGAGATAAAAGCCATAATTTAGAGCCTATTAGTCGACCTTTTTCATCTAAAATATCCCCCACATACCCGCGACGATCTGGTGGCAATAAACTTGGTTCTTCTGGGAATGGTAACTCATCATCAACATCTGCGCGGCGGTCTGTCAAAACAGATAAAAGATAAGCCGTCTCCAATGTTAAATCTTGGCGAATACCAGTTGCACCAAAATCAAAATCAAGAAGACCATTTTCATTTAATATCATTCTCATGAGCTACCTCCCATTTGTTGGGTTGGTTGGTCTGTCTCACCCTGAACATCATTTTCGTGATGCGTATGAATATTGAAAATATCCCGCATGTCAGACATGGTTTGACCAGTGGCATCAACATTATCAATGATGTGTCCTGTAACCTCAAAACGAGGTGTATTCACACGAACTTTTTCATTCGCATCGATGGTGAGTTTTCCATTGGTTTTGATATGAATAGATCCGTCATCTTTCAAATAAATTTGCTGCCCTGATGCGTCATGAATAATCGTTTCCCCTGGCTTTTTATCTTTAGGTCTATAATCTGGATGTTCAATCCCTACAACAACGCCGCGATCGTTTCGCTGATTTAGTTGATTGTGCCGCAACAATTGATGGGCCATATGAATTTACAAATATGAAATTGGATAAGATCGCTGAGATTGTTCTCAAGCCTTTTGACATGAATGTTCAGGTGTCAGGTGATGTCGGCCGCGCATTTCAAAAATTATCTATTGAGCCAGGCGAAACAGCATTTGCGTTCATTGAGCGTGCATGCCGTTATCGTGGTTTAAGGCCAATATCAGATGGTGTTGGTGGTATGATTTTAGCACAACCAAGTTCAAAACGTAGTAATGGGCAATTAACATTGGGCCATAATATAGAAACGAGATCCGCGGATGTTTCGCATCAAGATCGTTATTCAATCATTACCGTTAAAGGCCAGTCATCAGCCAATGACCTTAGTAGTGCGAGTGATAATGCACATGCAAAAGGTATTGCATATGATCATGCAATCAAACGCTATCGCCCCTTAGTCATTATTGCAGAAAAAAATGGCTACGACCTTGATATGCAAGAGCGAGCCGAGTGGGAGGTTCGTCACCGTCGTTACAAAGGCGTTCATGTCAATTATACGGTCGGGTCATGGTACGCGGCCAAGAATGAATATTGGCAATTGAATACACTTGTTCCAACCAAAGATGAAGATTTGAATATTGCACGAGATATGTTGATCAGTGGCGTTACATTTTCACGTCATGAGACAGAGGGATCATCAACACAAATATTGGTAAAGCCACCAGAGGCATATGACTTGCCTGCCGTTCGTCAAGAACAAGAAGATGATGATTTGTGGGGAGGTAACTAGCCATGATTAACACCCTCATTAACAAAGTTAAAAACATGATTGCCCGTGCTGAATTGAAGTCAGTGAATGATAAGGGAAAGCACATGGCCGTACAGGTCGAAGTGTTAGCGGGAGAAATTAAAAATCTTGAATTTTTACAGCCTGCAGGATTTTCACATCATCCATTACCTGGTGCAAAAGCCATCGTTTTATTCCTTGGTGCGGATCGGGATGGCTTGCGTGTTCAAAGATGATGTTTCTTGATCGAACCGGCTTTTTGATGCCGATGATGTTAAACCTATAACACCTTGCACCGCATCGGCGGGTTCAATCACTTCAATATCTGCTTGTATTACAGATGCAAAAGGCACAGATGGCTTAAATATATTTTCAAAATCACTAAAGATATTTTCAAAATCAGTGATCAAATCTGTTGCCGATGACACGCGCATCGATGGCAAATTAATTACCGATTCAACCGTATTTAAAACACCCTTTAAAACGGTTTTAAATTCCTCTGTGTTGGGCAATAATATCATCCAATACAAAATCAGGCGCGCTACTGATATAGGCGGCTAAGAAATTCAGCTTAAATGCTGATAGGGCATCTGTCTTTGCATTACCTAATTCATAGACTGTTTGTAATGGTGCTTGCGTTGTTGTTGGTTCTTCGTCTGTGATTTCAAAGGCAATAGAAAAACGAACAAGACCCACTTCATTATATTGATGCACCCGACGAGGATTTTTAACTATGACCTTCATTTCGCCCTGATGCGGCAAAACTAATTTACCCGCACCTGGCATTAATAATTTCTTGCGAAACTCTTCGGCTTTCTCTTTAAAATCAGGACCACCGATATATGCTTCAACAGAAACTCGTGACGGCTTCCGTCAGGTTCGCTTTGATGTCCTTGGTTTATATTGATTGTTCCAATCGTGAAATTGCCACTAAAATCAAATAAACTGGGTTGGTTCTTATCCCTGTATGGGCGACGCTTTGACATTATTTGTCTGCCTGTTCTTGTCTGATTTTATTTGAAAGAGTGATTAACTGACCGCATTCTTTTTCCATTTTGTGAACACGGTTCATTTTGTGATCAATAATGTCCATTTCACGATCAATGATGCGGCGTTTATGACGAAGGGCTTGAATAATATCATCGTGAAAATCCACTCCTTCTTGTCTTTCACGTCTTTCTTGCAACTGTTGTTTCAATTCGGAGTGGTTTATAATTTTAGTAACGTTATCCATTTTTATTTTCCTTTGTTTCCGATTTTCTGTTTAAGTTTGGCCATTTTTTGAACGGCCTTTTTGCGTTCAACCGATTTCTTCTTGATTGCCTCGGCGCGTTTCATATCCGCAGGTGACAAGTTTTTTGCCTGCAAAATTCCATATTCCATTTCCGTGAAATATCCATATGTGGGGTGTAGGAAAGAAGACTGTCTCATTACGCAACCTCCTTTAAACGAATAATGGTATTGCGCGGCGCAAGTCTGATACGCTCTATTTTGTTCTGATCTTCCAATTGTTTTAATGCATGGTAGATACCGTTCTGACATGCACCTGCTTCGATTAAATCACGGGGGCGAGGTTCAGAACCTTCTTCAATGAACAATTTAATGAGGTTGTAAATTGCCTGTGGTGACCGAATCGGTTCATCATCATTTGACTTTGTTGTTTTTGTCGTAATCGTTTCTGTATCGTAATGAGGTATATTATCGTTATGGGATGAAACGTTTTTTTGTTTAGGTTGTACTGTTTTTGATTTTAGAGCATCTGCGAGAAGTTGATCCAATTCAGGATCAGGGGAACAAGTACCCGCATCAATGACAAGTTCATCATTCAACCAACTAAATATGTTTTGAGCATCCGATATTAAGTCTTCAACAGTATCGGGGTGAAATTCCATAGCCATATCAAGGCAATCTTTTCTGTTCATGCTAATTCTCCTTTTGATTTTTGACAGTGACGTGATTGTTTTTTTGCGATAGATTGTTTTCTAGGTTGATAGATGCGGTTGCCATCAGCGTCATACCATTCAGGCCATATGCGTTGGACAGAAAGTCCTACAAAAGCGGATATGACTTTATGGGCTGTGGGTGATGGGACGCAAAAAGATGCACTAATAGAAGATTTGCCAAGGCCATGGCTTACCCCTAGGGCCTCCATGTTTGATCCCTTTTTACGGATCATCGCTTTAACGTCTTCTTTATGAATTTTTTTTGGCATTCATTCTTCCTATGGGTTGATCGGTTGGAGCCGATTTTTTAATTCATTTAAGTTAAGTGGTATTTGAATGATTACAAAAAATGGATGTTATAGAAACCACTTTTTGTAATTTTCATCTTAAATGTTTGTATAAAAATCCATTTTTTGTAATTTATTAAATAAAAACAGGTTGTTATTGGAAGATGAAACAAGCAAAAAAAGATGAAACAAAAACGCTTTCTGACAGAATTAAGTTTTTAATTCTAAAAAATGGTGGTTATGATTCGTTTTCATCCAAAACGGGTATCCCTGTAAGCACTCTCAGCAACTATTCTGCAGGAAGAAATGACCCTAAGTCAGAGCCAATGGGGTTGATTGCAGATATTGGTGGTGTTTCGATCCAGTGGCTTGCAACAGGCAGAGAACCAACATATAGCGAATCCTTTGCAGAGCGTTTAAATGAACTCGCCGATAAGATGGGTGGATCAGAAGCACTTGCGAAAGAAACAGGCATTAACCACGACAACATGTTGGACTACCTTGATGGGATGAGAACCCCACAGGCTGCCTCTGTTGTGAGCATATCCCGTGTTGGCGGCGTATCCCTTGAATGGTTACTGACAGGGGAAGATACATCATCACAACCTGCAGGCTATTCTATCGATCTTGATTGGGGAGCCATTACCAAAAAATTTGATATTGATTCTACAAATGTTTTTTCCTGTCTTATGAGTGGTGATCACATGCATCCAACGATCTAGAGAAGGTGAAAACGTTGTGTTTTCAAAGGATGAAAAACACACCAACGCAAGAGAGGGCGTGTTTTTCATTGCCATTGATGGCGAAACACAAATAAAACGGTTGCAACGCTTACCTGCCAAGAAAGTCATGATTATCTCTGACAATAAGGATTACTAGGCTCTCTATGAGGTAAATGAAGATGATATCGATATTCAGGGTAAGGCCATCTGTGTTATGGCACGTGAAATATAGAAATAATTATCAAACCATTTGTCGGAACACTTTAAAAATGGGTTTTCTAAGTGTCGTTTAAACACTTTTTAAATGCCTTTTAAAAATCGCCTGATTTTTTGGCAAAACATTTGATTTCCGTGTGTTTTGTCCCGATATATCCCGTTATGTACCGTTATATCCCGTTTCTTTTCTAATTATCATCCTATCTGTCGGGTTACACCACGTCCGTATGGTGCGCGATATGTCGTTGAAGGATGTGTCTGATAAAATTGGAGTGACCTACCAACAACTGCAAAAATATGAAATGGGGATAAATCGTATAAGTGCAGGACGGTTGTGGCAATTGTCCATTGTTTACCGTCATCCTATACAAAAATTTTATGAAATAAATTGACGTAATTTATATTGTGTGTTTTTATTTTTCACATGATAAAATCAGCATTAGATAGAGCCAAGGAGGCGTGGGGTGGTGTGACGTTTAATAATAACGAGGTGGTGCAACCGATGAATGTTCATTCGTTGACATTTCCTTCATCGATCCCTGCTGTTCGGGAAACACCAGATTATATGACGAGAACAAAGGCGTTAGGCTATCTGATTAATTTTTGTGGTGAATACATCGATGCTTTGAATGATAAGTATAAATTACCGTTTAAGTTTACGGATGATTATTGTCCCTCAGATAATGAAATTGGTGCGGCTATTATTGGACGTCAATCAATGTTGGAATTTAAAGTAGGGACGCATAATAATCGATTTACTCCCATGAATATGCGTTTACGGGTTAATAAGGTTAAAGGGCAAACATCATTTAACTATATTAATGTGGGAACTGTGTTTGAACGGGAAACATTTTGGACAGATGATTTTCGAACGGGTGTGAATGGACAACCTGATGGTGGAATGACCATTGAAAAGGCGTTTGTCACTTTCTTTTTAGCGGAGGGCATTACAAATAATGATGAATTGGCTCAATTGTGGTCGCATATACCTGAGGGGTTAAAGGCAGATGAGTGCCCAGACGATGGATTGTATCCTGCATTGTGGGCAGGTCAATTTGATTATGGTGAAGTGATGTTAAAAAATTTACAGCATATGATAGACGAAACCCGCAAAGACGATCATCTCCGCGGGTTAAATCCTGTAATTGTATAAAAAGCGTTTTCTTAAGCTGCTTCGTCCTTGTTCACCATTGCCTTTGGCGTATCTAATTTGATGTGCAAATCTTTCAATTGCGCACTATCAACCATGCTTGGTGCGGACATCATAAGATCTTGGTATTGGCCATTCATCACGAATGCATACACTTCACGAAGGTTGGGCTCATTCGCCAACAACATCACGATACGGTCAATCCCGAATGCACATCCACCATGCGGAGGTGCACCAAATTTAAACGCTGATAACATACCGCCAAATTTGTCTTCCAACACGGATTGGTCATACCCGGCCATGCCGAATGCCTTTTCCATGATTTCAGGTTTGTGGTTACGGATCGCACCAGAACATAGTTCAAAACCGTTACAGATACAGTCATATTGATATGCCAAAACATTTTCAGGTGTGTCAGAATCCAATGCATCCATTCCGCCTTGTGGCATTGAAAATGGGTTGTGAGAGAAATCAATTTTTCCTGTTTCCTCATCACGTTCAAACATTGGGTAATCAACGATCCATGCGAATTTGTATACGCCACTTTCGCGTTCGTGTGTATGACCGCTTGGTAACGCATCACAAATTGCGTCACGTGCCTTACCAGCCATTTTTTCGGCCGCTTCAACCTTGTCACAAACAAAAAATACTGCATCGCCGTCAACCGCGTTGATCGCCGTGCGTAATTCGGCTTGCGCCTCACCTGTTACAAATTTTGCAATTGGGCCTTTACCTTCACCTTCGGCAAATTGGATATAACCCATACCAAATGCGCCTTCGCCTTGTGCCCAAGTGTTCAGCTTATCAAAAAATGAACGCGGTTGATCGGCAACACTTGGCGCCTTAATGGCACGAACAACGCCGCCTTTTTCAACGATTGATTTAAAAGCTTTGAATTCAACATCATCACGTGCAAACACGGATGTTACATCAACGATTTCTAATGGATTACGAAGGTCAGGTTTGTCTGACCCGTATTTCAACATTGAATCCGCATATGTGATATGTGGCATCCATTCAATTTTGTGGGCTGTACCCGTGAAATCATTAAATTCTTCAAATATGCCCGCGATAACAGGTTGAATTGTGTTGAAAACATCTTCCTGAGATACAAATGACATCTCGATATCCAATTGATAAAATTCAGCCAAACGGTCGGCGCGACCATCTTCATCACGGAAACATGGTGCGATTTGGAAATATTTATCAAATCCTGACATCATCAATAATTGTTTAAATTGCTGTGGTGCTTGCGGTAGAGCATAAAACTGACCTGGGTGCAAACGTGATGGAACCAAATAATCACGTGCGCCTTCTGGTGAACTTGCCGTCAAAATTGGTGTTTGGAATTCTTGAAATTCTTTATCAACCATACGACGGCGCATGGATGAAATCACATTATTACGCAGGCGAATTTTGTCGTGCATGTCTTTACGACGTAGATCGAGGAAGCGATATTGTAGGCGTAAATCTTCACCCGCACCGTCATCAACGGCAACTTGGAATGGTAATGTCGCGGCGGATGATTGTAACTCAACACTCTCAATACCGACCTCAATTGCACCGGTTGGTAATTTGTCGTTTGTTGTCTCGTCCGATCTTGCGATCACTTTACCCGTAATCGTCACAACGGATTCAACGCGCCATCCATCGAATTCTTCAAACTGTGCGTGATCGGTATCAATAACACATTGGGTCAGGCCGTGTGTATCGCGCAAATCAACGAATAATAATCCTCCATGGTCACGTTTACGGTGAATCCATCCGGATAATTTTACAGTTTCGCCAACATTTTCGGCGCGCAATTGGGCGCAATTATGTGTTCTGAATTGATGTGTCATTTTTTTTCCTTGGTTTAAATCGTTGTCTTTTTATACCCATGATGACAAAGACTTGCAAAGGGTTTATAGTCTTTTTCTATGACAAAAAAGCCAGAATATTTATTGCTTGATACTGAATTTGTGCGCGAGAAAACATATTTTTCTAAATTATGCCTTGTACAGGTGTCGGGCCCGGGGATTGAACCCACGATTATTGACCCTCTTGATCCTGATACAGATATGGAACCATTGTTGGACGCACTCAACGATCCTGATGTGGTGAAAGTGTTGCATTCCGCCTACCAAGATTTGGAAATTTTTTATCATTTAACGGGCAAGGTGCCCTCGCCCATTTTTGATACGCAAGTCGCGGCAAGCGTTTTAGGATATGGTGAACAAGTATCATACGCCAATTTGTGTAAAGACATTTGTAATGTAGAGATTAGCAAGGCACAACAATTCACCGATTGGTCAAAACGTCCATTGTCACAGGCTCAAATCGATTATGCATTGGGTGATGTGATTTACCTGAAAGACATCTATTTAAAATTGAAAGATCAATTGGCGGAGCGTGGTCGTGAGGGGTGGATCGTCGAAGACATCGCGCGTTTATCCGATCCTGACACATATCATGTACATACGGATCGCGTATGGGAGAAAATCAAAATGCGCTCGGATAAGCCACGTCATTTGGGTGTGTTGAAAGAAATTGCGGGGTGGCGTGAGGCCGAAGCAATGCGCCGTGATATGCCTAAGAATTTTATTATGCGTGATGATACGGTGATGGAAATTGCGATGACAATGCCAAAAGACAAAACAGCGTTAGAGCGTGTGCGCGGTTTTCAATCATCACAAGTGAACAAGCCAATGGGTAAGGCAATGTTGGATGCGGTGCATAAAATCATCAATGCTGATCCAGATACATTACCAAAACGGAAAAAGAAAAAATCATTCCCCGCAAATAAAGGCGGCATTTTGGAAATGTTGAAATTATTGTTGAAAATCGAGGCCGCACAAAACGACATGACACCACGCCGTATTGCCGATAATGATGATTTGCAAGAAATCGCATTAAAGGGTGAAAAGGCGGACGTCCCCGCGATGAAGGGGTGGCGGTACGATATTTTTGGATCGAAATGCGTCGACCTTATGGAAGGTCGCGTTGGCCTATCCCTCAAAGACGGTGAAATTGACATTAGTAAAGTTGGTTAAATAGTTGACGTATTTTTATTTCATCGTTATTCATAATGTATATAAAATATAGGGAGTATATATTATGAGCGCAGTACCATTTGGAAAATCAGCAAATGCAATAACACAAAAAACACCATCTGAAATTTTACAACCATTTTTTGATGAGTTAAAAAGCAGAGGCATATCTGTTCAAAAACACTCACATGGTGAGGAGTTTGATATGTTTACAATATCTTCCCCAGAAACGATGGAAGATGAAAGTGAATTTAAAATTTTTACACGTCCCGATGGTGTGATTGAAATTCAATTTTCAGGCTATGTTGATGGTGTGGATGATAAAATCGATTATGCATCTGTGATAGGGTTTGGTGGTTATTTGGATTTAGAGGAAGAGTTGCAACGGTGCGGCAAGGCATTTTTCGGAGACTATACAGTACAGGATATATGGGATGGTTGCGGTATAAGAATTACAGCGCAACTAATGGCGCAAAAATTTGACCCAGATTCAAACATGAATTTACCATCTGAACAACACGCTCAATGGCAACAGGCGCGTAGCAATCGCGATGGTATTGCACCCGATGGAACAGTCATTCCACACTTGGGGTGATGATTTTATTCGTCATTACAGGTTTTTGCATTCGCAAAATACCTGTAATCTATTTTCAATATAATATATGGGGTTAGATGGATTGCAGGGATAAACCCTGCAATGACGGGGAGTGGTTATTACGTGTCCATCTCTTCCGCGATAATATCTTTTCTCGATAATTTTCCGATCATGGTTTTTGGTAAAGGTTGAGTTCTAAATTCAATATCCTTTGGCATTTCAATTTTTGAAATTTTATCTTTTAGGAAATCACGAAGGACGTCTTCGCTCACACGGTGACCATCTTTTAATTTAATCCATGCCTTTACACGTTCACCACGTTTTGCATCGGGCAGGCCACCTACAATGCATTCTTCGACATCTTGATGTTTATAGATGGCTTCCTCAACATGGCGTGGATATACGTTATATCCGTTGGTAATGATCAAATCCTTGATACGATCAACGATAAAGAAATAACCATCGCCGTCTTTATATGCGATATCACCAGTGCGAAGGAAATCACCAATCATGGTATTTTGGGTGGCTTCGTTATTGTGCCAATATCCCTTCATCACTTGTGGGCCTTTGATACAGATTTCACCTTTTTCACCATCTTTCATCACCTTTTTCGGTTTGTCGGGATTGCGAATTTCAACCGTGGTTCCGGCCAATGGTAATCCGATTGATCCTGCCTTGTTCGGGCGTCCATCCATGGGGTTCACGTGGGTAACAGGTGATGTTTCGGTCAGGCCATATCCCTCAACCAAAACGCATCCTGTCATGTCTTCGAAATCTTTTTTGATTTTAACGGGCAGGGGCGCACCACCTGAAATACATTTTGTTAGGGATGTTAAATCATATTTTTGTACAAGTGGTGAATTGGCAATCGCACCATAAATAGCGGCAACCGCGGGCATGACTGTTGGTTTTTTCTTGTGTATTAATTTGATGGCGTCGTCCAAATCAAACCGTGGAATGGCAATGATTTCAGATGCGATACGTGTTCCAAGGTTAAGCGCGACCGTCATGGCAAAAACATGGAAAAATGGAATAACAGCCAACATTTTTTCAGCCCCCATTTTAACACCTTCAAATGCTATTAACCCTTGTTCGGCATTTGCGGACAGGTTTGCGTGGGTTAACATTGCGCCTTTGGGTACGCCAGTCGTTCCGCCAGTATATTGGAGGAGGGCGATATCATTTTCTGCGTCAATTTCGACAGGTGTAGGGCTGCCTTCATTGGCAAGTATGTCTGAAAAATCAACATGTGCCTCGTCACGTGGCCACGACGCGATTTCGCGGCTTTTAAATACAGGGAATAATAAATTTTTAGGGAACGGTAAAACATCCGTGAAACGGCACACGATGATATGTTTTAATGTTTCTGTACGATCCAGCATCAATCCGACCTTGTCGTATGTTGCGGTAAGGTCGAGCGTGACCATGATTTCCGTTTCGGAATCATTAATTTGATATTCTAATTCATCCTCGGCATATAAAGGGTTGTAATTCACCACTGTCATACCCGCCTTTAACGCACCGTAATAGGCAACTATATATTGTGGGCAATTAGGTAGGCATAGGCCAATTTTCGTGCCAACGGCAACTTCGGCATCTTGTAGACCACGTGCAAAGCAATCAACGGCTTCGCCCATTTCACCCCATGTGAATTTTTTTCCTAAAAAATCAAAGGCATTGTTGCCTGGATAATCGCGCGCGGCGTTATCGACCAGTTGGTGTAGGGGGTATGTTGGGATGTTAGTGTCTGTCATGTTTTTTGTATCTCGATCAAGATGTTTGAATACACCTATGGTATCACGAGATAGAATAACGCAAAATCCCTAATAATTGATTGATAAGTGAAGGGAATACTTTATTTTGATTATATGGATAAACAAACACACGATAAAAAACACGAGAACTTTAATGATGGTGTTTGGTATTGTATTTATCATGGTGTGTTTGGCGTTTGCATCTGTGCCATTATATAATTTGTTTTGTCGTGTGACGGGAATTGGTGGAACGACACAATTATCGACATCACTGCCTGATAAAATACTAGATCGTAAAATGACGGTAAATTTTACAACGGATGTTAATCGTAAATTGCCGTGGGATTTTAACGCGGAAATGTCACGCATATCATTGCATGTTGGACAGGATGCGTTGATTAATTTTGTTGCGAAAAACAATGGGCCTAAACCTGTGGCAGGGACGGCCGTGTATAATATTACGCCATTAAAGGCGGGAAAATATTTTCACAAGACGCAATGTTTTTGTTTTGATTATCAAATTCTTAAGTCAGGTGAGGAAATGAATATGCCTGTTGTATTTTATATTGATCCCTCCATTGCCGATGATCCAGATATGGAAGATGTGACGACAATCACGCTGTCATATAATTTTTTTCAGGCTGATTCATCGGAACTAGACGAAGCGATGGAAAACTTTTACAATAGCGACGATTAGTAATTTCTAGGGAATATATCATGTCAGAAAAAATTGAATACGGTACCACCGGCAAACCACATCCATATCATATGGTTAACCCAAGTATATGGCCAATGTTATCGGCATTTGCCGCGGGATTAATGGCCGTGGGCGGTGTGTTTTTTATGCATGATAAAGGATCCGCATTATTGATCCTTGGGTTTATGGCCGTATTGGCATGTATGTTTTTTTGGTGGCGTGATGTTGTTTTTGAAGCGGTCGTTGAAAAGGCACATAGTGCGGTTGCCAAAATTGGTTTCCGTTTTGGAATGATGTTGTTTATTGCATCCGAACTGATGTTTTTCGTGGCATTTTTCTGGGCATTCTTTAATGCATCGTTATTTCCAGTTGGTGGTATATGGCCTCCAGAAGGCATTGTAACGGTTGATCCACTGGGTCTCCCATTGCTCATGACAATGATTTTGTTGTTGTCGGGTTGTACGGTGACATGGGCGCATGCGGCGATTTTGAATAGCGATAAGGATGGTTTTGTAAAGGCGTTGGGGTTAACAACTGCACTTGGTTTCGTGTTCTTGTGTTTTCAAGTGTATGAATACACTCATCTATTATTTGGATTTAAAGATGGTATTTTCCCGTCAACATTTTATATGGCGACAGGGTTTCATGGTTTCCACGTTTTAGTTGGAACAATTTTCTTAGGTGTGTGTTGGAAACGTGCGAAAGCAGATCATTTTACAAAGGATAGCCATTTTGGATTTGAGGCCGCGGCGTGGTATTGGCATTTTGTTGATGTCGTGTGGTTGTTCTTATTCGTTGCCGTTTATTTCTGGGGTGCTGGCGATGCCATCGCGCATTAATCGCTCATGATTGATACTAAAATTATTAAACAATCGATGAAATGCGGTTGTCCCAAATGTGGAACGCCAAATGTTTTTCCCCATAAATTGACATTGGATGTTATTACCGAATGTGCATCATGTGGGTTGAATGTTCGTAATCAGGACAGTGGCGATGGCCCCGCGGTATTTTTGACATTTATTCTTGGTTTCCTTCTCACGCCGATGGCATTGATATTGGATAATATGTTTGTTGTACCATTATGGGCGCATGCAATCATATGGACATTTGCCGCGATTGGATGCTGTATCATCATGATGCAACCGTTAAAGGCCTATGTAATGGCATTGAATTACAAACATCGTGGTGAAACACACGGTGTTTAAACGCATCCTTACAATAATATTTTTAATCGGTGGTTTTTACACACTTGTTTCTCTTGGTTTTTGGCAGCTTGATCGTCTGAAATGGAAAACAGATATTATTGAAAAAATTGATATCCAAGAAAATATTGATCCAATGAATGTGCAATTGGATTTGTCTGATAATACACCATTCCAACGTGGATATATTGATGCACAACACGGTGATTCATACCTGTTTAAAATCAGTCCCAGAACATATGATGGTGAAGTTGGCCATCATGTGATTGGTAAGTTAAAAACGGATGATGGTATTGTTGTTTTAATTAATTATGGGTGGATAAAAAATGGTGAGGAAGTGGCGTTTGATGATCTCTATCCTATGCGTGCTATAGGGTATTTACGCATCCCAGATCAGGCAGGAGCCTTTACCCCCCAAAACAGCCCAGAAAATAATTTGTGGTACACAATCAATATCAAAGATATTGAGAAAAATTTTAAATTAAAAAATGTTCATCCTCAGGTTCTATACCTGACATCTAATACTGGAAATATGATTGCATTTGATGGTTTACCCAAACCACGTAACAAACATATGCAATATATGTTATTTTGGTTTTTGATGTCCGGTGTCTGGGTGATTATGGCCTTGCTAGTTTATTTTAAAAGATCAAGAAATTCTTGATATCGTTTTTTTACAACAGCCTTAAATTTAGTTAATTTTGAACCTTTTAATTTGTCACCTAGTGGTAAATCGACGGAATGTGGATTGACGTGACGACCGTTTTTATGAACTTCATAATGGAGGTGAGGGCCGGTTGAGCGGCCTGTTGTTCCGACATAGGCAATAACCTGTCCTTGCTTTACACGGGTACCTTTACGGATACCTTTTGCAAATTTATTCAGGTGAGCATAAGCCGTAGTATATGTATCATTGTGGCGGATTTTAACGTAATTACCAAAGGAGCTAAATCTGTTTGCGCGCAAGATTGTTCCATCACCTGCGGCATAAACGGGTGTGCCTGTTGGTGCTGCAAAATCCAAACCTTTATGCATTTTTTTGTATCCTAGTACTGGGTGACGGCGGCTTCCATATCCCGATGATAGGCGCGCTCCATCGACAGGGGTTCGCATTAATGCGCGGCGAATTGATTGCCCATCAGGTTCGAAATAATTGAAATATCCTTTTTCTTTTTCAAACAGGTAAATAGGCATTTCCTTGTTACGGAGTTTAAGATTGGCATAAAGCAATTTGTTGGACCGGACATATTCACCATCATCGGTTTCTTTTGTTTCATACAAAACTTCAACTTTTTCACCGCCCCAAATATCACGTTGAAAATCCACCGTCCATGAATAGGCCGTGATCATACGATTAATGATTCCATCGGGAACATCCGCCTTGCCTAAACTGCCGAATATTGAATTTTCAATGCTGACACGTGCCGCGTGTGTTTTTATAGTTAGGGGACGTGTTTTCTTTTCCGCAACCCATGTATCACTCGATGGGGTTACTTGAACGGATGTTAAGCTATCAAAAACATAGGATATATCTTTGATAGTATCCGTGTTTCCTAATCGTTCATTTGAAATAACAATTTTGTGCCCAGGGCGAATGTCTTGTGGATCGACTTCTTTTTTTATTGCGCGTGTTGCGCCAACATAATCGTCACCGCTCAAACCTGTTTCTTCCATAAGAAGGCCAAGAACATCACCGCTTTTGACTGTAATTGTTTTTGTCCATTCGTATGGTTTGTTGAAATATGGACGGTTTCCCATACGTGTTAGGAATGGTGTAATGCTATTGCCTGCCATTTCGGGGTCGTAATTGTTTTCGGTAATTGTGAGGCGTGTCTGTGTATTGGTAATCGCCTCATCTGTTTTTTCTGTGGTTATTTGAATTGGTGAAGGAGAGGTAGTATTTTGCGTGCCATCACCCGATATGCTCCACCATAAAAAAAAGACAAGAGTGAACGCCAAAACGACAACATATTTAATACGTATGTTACCAGTAGTCGTGAGGAGGTGACGGTGTTTTATTTTGAAATTGTTTAGCATAAAAGTTTTATGATTATTATTTTTTGTAACGCTTGCTTGCTGATTTTAACTGACCACAGGCGGCAAGAATATCATCACCTCGTGTTTTTCGTATAGGGGCATCCATCCCCTTATCCCGAAGTATTTTTGAAAATTTTTCGATGCGACTTCGGTCTGAACACGCAAACTCACTTCCAGGCCATTCGTTGAATGGGATGAGGTTTATTTTTGCAGGAATATCACCGATGAGTTTTACCAGTTGATGCGCGTCTTCATCACGGTCATTAATATCTTTTAACATCACATATTCGAATGTAATGCGGCGTTTTTTATCCAATGGATAATCACGACACGCCTGCATCAATTCTTTTAATGGATATTTCTTGTTAATCGGCATGATGTCGGATCGCAATTCGTCATTCACCGCGTGTAATGATATTGCCAAATTAACATTTAATTCTTCACCGCACCGTGTAATCAATGGGACAAGGCCAGACGTTGATAGTGTAATGCGACGTTTTGAAATGCATAATCCATCATCATCCATACAAATTTTCATCGCCTTGGCGACGTTTTCGTAATTGTATAATGGTTCACCCATGCCCATAAGGACGATATTGGTGAAATCGCGCCCGCCTTCTTTTGCAGCAGTTGATGGCCATTCGTTTAGAACATCACGTGCATGCATGATTTGTTGTAGTAATTCATGTGGGCCAAGATTGCGGACAAGCGGTTGTGTCCCTGTATGGCAAAATTTACATGTCAGGGTGCATCCAATTTGTGATGAGATACATAATGTTCCGCGTGTTTTTTCGGGAATAAAAACGGTTTCAACCAATTGTCCATCATCCAGTTTGAGCAACCATTTGATGGTACCGTCTTTTGATTTTTGTTCTGTTTCAACGGATGGGCGACCAATGGAAAAACGATCATTCATGAACGCTTTCATATCTTTTGGAATGTTCCCCATCTCATCAAATGATTTTACACCACGTTGGTAAATCCAATGCCATACCTGTTTTGCGCGAAATCCGGGCACTTGGTATTCTTGTAATAGGGAGATGAGTTCGTCTTTGGACAGTCCAATAAGGTTCTGGCGGCCTTCGCTGTCTGTTTTTGGTGCGGCAAAAACCCGCGCGTGTTTTTCAATTGAACTATCACTCATAACCCGCGCACCATAAGGGTTAAATACGGCAAAGTAAAGAAAATAGATATTGACATATTTTTATAAATTTTATATTATGGCACGTGGAAAATTTAAATCAATCAACACGACTGGATTATTGGCGAAGCTTTAAAAGCTTATTATGTGCTGTTCCGATTGCAAATCGTGATAACAATCACAAAAATGTGATGGATATGCGATTGAAGTTGAGTAGCGCAAAAGACGCCAACTTAGAGACACCTCGTATTTTTCCTAAAATTATTGAACGTCATGGACTACAAGAAACACTTGGCTGGATTGATACATCATATGGCGCCTATGCAATCGTTGAAAAAACATTACCCATTCCACACAAGGGTGTCTATCGATCTCATAAAGGGGTTAGTATTTTATTTTCTGAGCATCCTGAAAGTTTGGAATCGGTATTGTCTGGTGACACTACGAATTTTGCAGATATTGATGTTTTATCGTTTCATCGTAAAGATGACCATTTTGCCAATGGTGAAATGTCATATGATAAAATGGCGGAACGTATACAGGATGATCATACAAGGTTGCGCAAAAGATATTCAAACGCATGAAACATTTATTCAAGAAAGTGATCGCCTTATTCGATCGGAAAGTTGTGTGGTGTTTGCGATAAAGGATAAAAAAAAAATCAGATCACTATACAATTTATCAGTATGTTAATCATCTAGGTGATGATGGATTTTTCATTAATGATGATATGTTGGATAGCGCTGTATATAAAAATACATTATTAGCCCTATCTGTGAAGGTTACACCCGAAATCTATTCCTAAATCTGAATTAAATCAGGTGATGCGGGAAACGGCGAATGTTGCGGCGGCGGATTTGATGAGCCATTTTAATCCCAATCGTAATTATAAAGGGATTTTGAATAAGGTCAAAAGCGGATTGCAAAGTGGAACGCAACCTTTGGCACATTTGGTTGCTCGCATTAATTATACTGCGTTTGTTTTGGGGCTTGCTGGTGCGGCGATTGCGTCTCCCTTGATTGGGGTTGGTATTGCAATGTTGTCAGCGGCAAAAACAATAGGTTTCGCATCTGTTTTTACAAGAGCTGGTATAACGGGATTATTTTTGGGATCGAATGCTCTTGGTCGTGGAATGAACACTATCAGTAAGGGAATTAGTAGAGCGCTTAATCGAACAAAGTTAAACCACTATACGCGTCTGTATGATTATAAATCTGATTTCACAACGGATACAAAATTTATATTTGATACGTTACGGTCATGTAAGATGCCTGAATTATTTTTTAAGGATATGATGCTTGTTCCTTATGGGGATGTTAATGACGCATTTGGTGTTGTTAATGATTTGCCTCTGCACACGGATAAACATGAAAAGCAATGGGAATTGATACAACGATGTTATGCCGACTGTCATCGCGGAGCGAGCTTGATTTCACAGGTTCGCAATACACAAACGGGTGATCTGGCGCTTCAACTCATTGATGGTGATGGTGTAAAACATATTCATGATAGGCAAGGACATGTTTTTTCATTTGATTATCATCAGGTAACATCGATTGTTCGTGATAATGATCGTGATGAATATTTAAGGTATGAAGTGCGTGATATGCCAGAATTTGTTCACGCGGATTATATGTCACCGCCTTTGGCTAATAATGAAAATGAACCACTAAGTTCGGATGAAGAGTTAGAGAATATGTTGCCTGCAAAGGCCGCGGCAAAAGCAATTAAAAAACTTGTGAAAGTGCGAAGTCAATTTGAAATAAGTGCTACTGGTAAGCAGAAAACTAAAAATCCTCACCTTTCGGAATCGGTTGTCCGTGATGAACCCGCGCCGAAATTATAAGCCCATAACAAATTAATGCGGCCAACATCGCCGATCCACCATAGGATACAAGGGGTAGCGGAACACCAACAACGGGTAAAACACCCATCACCATACCCGTGTTAATCATCACGTATAAAGATAGGTTGATACACAGACCGAGTATGAGTAATCGTGAAAAGACATGCTTGGCCTGAAACGCATAAATAAATCCAAAAACAAAGGTGGCGATATATAGTCCGATAATGAATAGGCCACCTGTAAAACCGTGCTCTTCTGTCCATAGTGTGAAGATGAAATCTGTATGTTTTTCAGGTAAAAAATTAAGACGTGATTGTGTGCCTTCAAGGAAACCTTTTCCGTTTACACCACCAGATCCGATAGCAATCTTAGACTGTGTGACATGGTATCCTGCCCCCATGGGGTCACGTGATGGATCGAGAAACGTATCGACACGCGCACGCTGATAATCTTTTAAAACATATTGGTATGACAGGGGAATGATGGCAGATAGGGCGATAATACCAACGATGAATAATCTGGCAGGGACACCGGCCAAGAATAAGACGGAGATGCCCCCCATACCGATCATTAATGCCGTTCCCAAATCGGGTTGTAACATAACCAATGCCATGGGTAATCCCATGATAATGGCTGGCCACATCAGGTTTTTATATTTTCGCGCACCTCTTATTCCTATGTCGTGATAATATCGCGCCAATGACATGATAACGGCGATTTTCATTAACTCGGATGGTTGTAAATTCATGAAACCAAGGTTAATCCATCGTTGTGCCCCCATACCAACTTGTCCCATGAGTTCCACGATAAGGAGAAGTGTGAAACCGACAAGCCATAAGGGGTATGATAACCAGTACCAATATTTTAGATGAATAACGGCGATGATAATCATGCCTGTGAATAAAAACGAAAATCGTAAAAAATGTTTGTCGGCCCAATGATAAAATTCACCACCTGCGGCGGAATAGAGGGCTATTCCGCCCAATCCAGCAACCGTTATGATGAGCAAAATCAAAATATAAGGTAATGATTTTACCTTGCCCCATATTGTGAGGTTGGATGAGGCGGTGGAGGAAAAATTAATCATGGTAGGAAGTGGTTAATCTTTACCGCCATCATTATCCCATTCAAGTCCAAAGCCAAATGCGCGATCCATCGCCGCTTGTGACATGAAATATTCGCCGTGCGTTACAACCTGAATACCATTATTCACATTTTTTATGGATGCTAATGCGCAAATGGTGTGGTCTTCTGTTTTAAGGCTGGAGTTAATATGAATGGGGGTGTCACCATTTTTAAAATCAATGTTCAAATCGGGACGAATTTGTGACCAATCATTACCACCTTTATAGATATAGGTATAAAACATGATACGTTTTATTTCGGGCCATTTGGCACCATTGATTGTTAAATATTCATCATCACCATCGGCATCGCCCGTACGTTCGTCACCACAATGGTGGATGTAGGGGATGTTTCCCAGTGATCCGTAAAGGTCACCAAAGGGTTGTAAAACGCCACGTGTGCCGTTTTGAAGTTCGAAAAAACAACCAAGGTCAAGGTCAACACCTTGTTTTGTGGATTTTTTGATTAACCCCATAAATCCAGAAGATTTTTCGACAATAACGTTGTTCCATGCCAATCCTACGTGAATGTTGTCAAAACCGTTTTCTGGTGGTGAAATCAGCCCACTTTCACCATTGTTGTCCAACATGTCTTGTGGGCTGACGTCATTATTTTCCTTTATTCCGCCTGCGCCTACGCCACCTTTTCCTGAAAAATCAGCAGTGCTTTTGCTTGCGCTGGATAGTGAATCGCCAGAATGATTTGATCGAACCATGTTTTTCTCCTATATATTACAAGATACGCTATCATGATTGCGTAGAAAAACAAATATAGAAGGATTGAGGTTATGGTTACAGGATTATGTGCGGGGATATTGGGAGTTGTCTTTTTGGTTCTAACAATGATGGTTGGTATGCAACGTGGAAAATCAAAGGTAAGTATTGGTGATGGTGGTAACGAACAGCTAATTCGTGCAATGCGCCGTCAGGCTAATTTTGTAGAAACAGCTCCATTGGGATTGTTGTTGATGTTTTTGTGTGAATTAAATGTGTCGGATATTTTTGGTGCCGCGCCAAACTATATCTATGGTATCGGTGGTGCATTGGTCGTAGGACGTATTTTGCATGCGATTGGTATGGCGAGTGATAAATTTATGAAGTTTCGTACCGCGGGTATGATCTTGACGCTATTGGCGATTTTGGTGTCGTCCTTTATGTTGGTATATCAATTCGTGACAGCATAAATAACGCGGCCGTTTCAGCGCGCAAAATATTATCCCCCAATGATACAGGGGTGAATTCAGGGGCGGCATTGATGTGTCGCTTTTCTTTGTCTGACCATCCACCTTCTGGTCCAATGAGAATGGAAATTTTATCTGTGTGTTGAGCGTGAAATAGGGGAGCGTTATCGCGTTCCAATCCAACATAGGTTTGTTTAGGGAAAATAGTGTTTGTGAATTTTTGTATGGGGGATAGGTGTGGGGTGTCCAAACGTTCGCACTGTTCTGCCGCCTCTATAATTTGTTTTTCAATTTTATTAGTATTTATTTTTCCGTGCTGAGTGCGATCAGTTATTATGGGGTGTAGGTGCGTTGCGCCTAACTCAACGGCCTTTTCAATCATAAATCCCATGCGATCTTTTTTGATGGGGACGAAAAAAAGATGTATTTCACTTTTGTTATCTGGTTGTTGTTTTAATTGTTCGAGGTTGGTTAGGGTACACAATTTTTTGGATTGTTTTTGAATGATACCAATAAATTCACCATCTTTTCCATTAAACACACGAACCATGTCATTGTCATCTTTTCGCATGACGTTGAGGAGATAATGCGATTGATCTTTGTCGAGATGTGTATCCGTGCCGATTGATAAAGGCGTGTTTAAAAACAGTCGGGGTGCTTTTGTATAATTGTGTTCCATGGTATGGATTATACCCATGACATCAAAACAAAACCATACTGATATTATAACAAAGGGGTGGGTGGAATATGTGCCGACATTTGCGCGTCCGTATTTTTACCTGATTCGCCTTGATCGCCCTATCGGAACGTGGTTGTTATTATTGCCTGCGTTATGGGCCATATTATTAAGTGGTGGTGTTGGTGAATGGCGATTAATGGCTTTGTTCGCCGTTGGTGCGATTATTATGCGCGGTGCAGGATGTGCGATTAATGATCTATGGGATCGTGATCTAGATGGAAAAATTGAACGTACAGCAACGCGCCCGATTCCCTCAGGAGATGTAAGTGTAAAATCAGTAATTATTTTTATTTTATTGTTGTTGTTGAGTGGTTTATTTCTCCTTGTTCAATTAGATATTGAAGTAATAATATTGGGATTTTTGTCGTTATTTTTCGTCGTTCTTTATCCATTAATGAAACGCATTACATGGTGGCCACAGGCGTTTTTGGGTCTGACTTTTAATTTTGGTGCTCTTATGGGGTGGGTCGCCGTGACAGGCGAATTGTCATTGTTTCCTATATTGTTATATGTGTCAGGATTTTTTTGGACACTGGGTTATGATACAATTTATGCAATGCAGGATCGTTCTGATGATGCTCTGGTTGGGGTAAAATCGTCAGCACGATATCTTGTTGAAAATTTCAATAAGTATACTAATAAAATAATTTATCTATTTTATTTTATTCATTTTATTTTATTTTTTTCTGTTGTGTTTTTTGTTTTAAAAATCGATTTTTACGCACTGTATGGTTTGTGTATTTTGCCATTGTTACATTTGATGTGGCAGGTAAGAACAATGCGAATTGATAACCATAAAAATACTTTACGTCGATTCCAATCAAACCGCGATTATGGATTGTTATGGTGTGTTTTGATTGTAATATTTTCATTATATGGAGGGGTATCATGACAAAAATATCAATGATCGCGGCAATGGCAAAAAATAGAGTGATTGGTAATGGTGATAAAATTCCATGGCATATTTCTGAGGATTTTAAATATTTCAAGGCGCAGACGTTGGATAAACCGATTGTCATGGGGCGGGCAACATTTGAATCAATCCATGCAATGAAGGGGAGTGATCCCCACTCTGGTCCTGCCTTGTCAAAGCGTCAGAATATTATTATTACACGTCAGGATGATTATGTGGCGGAAGACTGTGTTGTTTGTCCATCTGTTGAGAGTGCGGTTGATGTGGCAAAGTCACATGCAAAAGAAGTAATGGTGATTGGTGGCGGGGCGGTTTACACACAAGCTTTACCATTTGCGGATCGTTTGTACATCACAATCGTTGATGGTGATTATGAAGGTGATGTTTTTTTTCCTGAATTTGATAAAAACGAATGGTCACAGACATCATGTGATGACCATGATGGTTACAGTTTTTATATTTATGATAGAATGAAATAATTATATGGAAGAAACACTTAAACACGCTGATATTATTCCTGTTCTTTATAAATGCCTTTTGATATTTGGGATTGCGGGATTGATTGTGCCGTTATTTAACCGCATGCACGTGTCACCAGTGTTAGGTTTTTTGGTCAGTGGTATTTTGATTAGCCCCAATTTATTAACCGCATTTGATGTCGCTCCATTGATTGATTTGGACAGTGTGAATTTGATGGGGGAGTTGGGGATTTTAGCGCTCCTTTTTATGATTGGGTTGGAGTTATCATTCGAAAAATTAAAAGAACTTAAAAAATATATTTTTGGATTAGGTAGTGCGCAGGTGTTGATCACGGGATCTATCATCGCGGGCGTTGCGTTGTTTTTTGGAAATGCGTTGCAAACATCGATCATTGTTGGGTTTGGTTTTGCCTTGTCTTCCACGGCAATCGTGATGCAATTGTTGAAGGAGTACAAATTGGATAGAAAAGCCAATGGACGCATTTCGTTTTCAATTTTATTAATGCAAGATATGGCCGTTGTGCCGATATTGGTGATGATCGGGGCATTTGCCGCAAGTGCAACAGATCAATCGTCAACACCGTTAATTGTTATATTATCATTGGTTTTTGCGAGTATTGCGGTTGGTTTGATTTATTTTATTGGTAAGAAAATCATTCAACCTGTTCTTCATAAAATTGTAGGAACAAATAAAAATGAATGGTTGGTAACGTTTGTTTTATTTATTGTTTGTTTGATTTCAATAACAACGCAAAAAATAGGGTTGTCGGCAGGGCTTGGTGCGTTTTTGGCGGGATTGATGATTGCGGAAACAGAATTTTGTGAAAAAATTGAAAAAATTCTATATCCGTTAAAATCATTATTGCTGGGTGTATTTTTTGTATCTATTGGTATGAAGGTTGATATTGCAGAAATATTGAGCAATCCAATATTGTTGGCGATGTCGGTCGTGGGTATCTTTTTTGTAAAAGGATTAACGCTTTATCCTCTCTGTCGATCGTTTGGTATGAAACGTAAGCATGCTAGTGAAATCGCAATGATGTTGTGTCAGCCAGGTGAGTTTACATTGATGGTGATTAGTGTGTCTATGGCGGTAAATTTGTTACCAATTGAAAGTGCACAATTCTTTTTGTTGGTTACTGTTTTGGGCATGTTGGTCACGCCGTTTGTGTTTAAAATTTTACCATCGGTTCGAAAAACAAAACAAGACGTCCTGCCATAATATGGTCACTTGATTTATGGGCCATGTGCGGTATCTTTCATTCATTAATTAAAGAAGGTGTTTGAAATGAGTGATCAAAATAATTCTCCATATGATGCAACGCGTTGGCACGCAACGACGATTTGTTCTGTCCGTAAGGGTGATCAAGTTGTGGTCGGCGGTGATGGGCAGGTGTCCATGGGGCAAACCGTATTAAAAAATAATGCGAAAAAGGTTCGTCGTTTGGGCAAACATGGCGAGATTATTACAGGATTTGCGGGATCAACCGCTGATGCGTTTACATTATTCGAGCGTTTGGAAGCGAAATTAGAAACCCACCCAGGACAATTAACACGCGCGTGTGTTGAATTGGCAAAAGATTGGCGGACGGACAAATACCTACGCAAACTCGAGGCAATGATGATTGTTTGCGACAAAGATGTGTCATTGATTTTATCGGGGACGGGTGATGTTGTTGAGCCCGAAGATGGTGTTGTGGCCATTGGGTCTGGTGGGAATTACGCATTGGCCGCGGCGCGCGCATTGGTTAATAATTCAGACCTATCTGCGGAAGAAATCGTGACAAAGGCGATGGGTATCGCGGGCGACATCTGTGTTTATACAAATAATAATTTAGTGATGGAAAAAATATAAAAATGAAAACGAATAAAAATTCTATTGCGGCGTTTACGCCTCGTGAAATTGTCAGTGAGCTTGATCGTTACATTATTGGTCAAAAGGATGCAAAACGTGCGGTGTCTGTTGCCTTGCGTAATCGTTGGCGCCGACAACAATTGGAAAGCCCAATGAAGGAGGAGGTGTTGCCAAAGAACATCCTTATGATTGGGCCAACAGGTGTTGGTAAAACGGAAATTGCCCGCCGTTTGGCAAAATTGGCGCAAGCACCATTTGTAAAGGTTGAGGCGACGAAATTTACGGAAGTTGGATATGTTGGTCGTGATGTTGAGCAAATCATTCGTGATTTGATGGAAGTCGCGATCCACATGGTGCGTGAGGATTTGCGAAAAACGGTAAAGGCCAAGGCGGAAATTACGGCCGAAAAACGTGTTTTGGATGCATTGGTTGGTGATAGCGCGAGTGAGAGCACAAAAGACAGTTTCCGTGAAAAGTTGCGTAATGGTGATCTGAATGATCGTGAAATTGAAATCGAGGTTCAAGAGCAAGCCAAAGGTATGCCGCAATTTGATGTTCCGGGAATGCCGGGCGCATCAATTGGGATGATGAATTTGGGTGACATGTTGGGCATGGGTGCGCAAACGAAAAAGAAGAAAATGACGGTTGAAGATTCATATGAAATTTTGATTGCTGAAGAATCTGATAAGTTGTTGGATGAAGATAAAGTTCAATCGGAAGCGATTGAATTGGTTGAACAAAACGCGATTGTGTTTTTGGATGAGATTGATAAAATTGCCGCGCGTTCAGATGCGCGTGGGGGTGATGTTTCACGCGAAGGTGTACAACGTGATTTGTTACCATTGATTGAAGGAACAAATGTTTCGACAAAATACGGAAACGTGAAAACGGATTATATTTTGTTCATCGCATCGGGTGCATTTCATTACGCGAAACCGTCTGATTTGTTGGCTGAATTACAGGGGCGTTTACCAATTCGGGTTGAATTGCGTGCGCTGACCGAGGAAGATTTCAAGCGCATTTTGACGGAACCAGAGGCAAGTTTGATTAAACAATATCAGGCGTTATTGGCCACGGAAAATGTGACATTAGAATTTGATGATGCGGCGATTGATGAAATTGCAAAATTAGCAACGGAAATCAACCGTACGGTTGAAAATATTGGTGCGCGACGTTTGCATACGGTGATGGAATATTTGTTGGATGAAATATCATTCACGGCCTGTGATAAAGGTGGTGAAACATATCAGGTAAATGCAAAAATGGTCACGGAGACGCTAAAGGAACTATCAGGTAACGTCGATCTGTCTAAATTTATTCTTTAGATATGTAACTCGTATTGGCGTGCGCGTGGTTGGCGTGGGGGATGGTTGCGACCATGCCAACAGAGAATTTTTTCCATTTCGGATGAGGGATCAAGGTCAATGTTGCTCTCGCCTTCGATAGACCAATGCACGATAGGAAAGTTTTCATTAAAATTTTTGTGGACGAAGGGGCGCGCGATAATAAGTGCCCCATGTGGGAAGAAATCATCCGCAGTTAATCCTGTTTTTTGCAATCCGATTTGATCATATGTTGTGCGCCCATCACCAACATCATGTCGCCATCCGCGTGCGCGCTTTTTCTTTTCGGGGTGTTGCGATTTTTGCACTGTTTGTGCGGCTTCAAAAAAGACAAGGCGTGGTGACCCGAATACAAAATCACTATCGTCATTATATTGTTTGGGGTGTTCTTTTTTGTGAATAGCCTTATCCATTAATGTTTCTATTAATTGCATTCTGTCGTGCGCATCATTGCGAACAATGAATCTGGAAAGAGGGGGGCATAACCCTTCATAGGCAATTTGTATTCTATCGAGGGCAGGCCTTTTACCCTCGCGATAAATTTGTGAAATGGTGTTGGCCAATTGATCTAACGTATCTATAGGGAAATAACTGTGATGATTTTGGTTGATTTTTCTCCATTTTATATCTTCGGTGTCTGTACCACTGGCTTGGTTAAATTGTGGTACGGTGCGAACGCCTAAATCCATATTGAGGTGGAGGAGAATATGTTCACCCTCTGTCATAATGGCCTCAGCTAGACTTAGTCCATTATGGGGAATATGTTCATGATGATAATTTACAGGGCCGGGGCATCCAATATCATGTGATTTTACGTCATCGGACACCCATGCCGCGGGACGTGCCTTGGATTTTTTTCCTGATGCTTTTTCTATTTCTTTGCGAAAATGAACTGTTGCACGACAATCACCATAGCCACAGCAATAAGATAACTCACCTATACCTAACTTGTTTGATAAGTTATTGAGAATTTTTTTTGCATCTTCTTTTGTTTTAAATTTAGATGCCTCAATACGCATAAACCGTGCCATCATCATTTTTGATGAGGTTACCTTCGCTATCTGTTATACGGGCGACATGCATATTTTAGGTTATAAATTATGTTGCTGAATATGGCAAGTTTTTGACAGGTTTTGATGAAAGATTGTTTAAAATATCAGGTGAAATGCCACTTAAATCTAATGCCAGTGTCGATTGAACATGCCAAGTCATAAAAAGGGCAATCATTATTTTCATCAAGTGATATATTGATGGGATGGCTAAAACAGCAAAGCATGTTTTGGGAATCCTATCTGGGGAAATGCTTTCTGATACACTATATGGGATTACAGGGAAATATTAAGCGTTGTGAAATGTTAGAATGAGGGATATTCCCCTCAACGATACCTTTTTTATTTTCTCTTATTTCGACATCTTTGTTTGGGGGTGAAAAATATAACGTATGGTGTTTTACCGCGGACATGTTGTCGACGATCGGATGTTTCTTGGAAGTTGCGACATAGGAAAGGGGATCGTTCTCTGTGATTGTCATGTAAGTTCGTGAGAAGCGCATCGGATGATACAAGCCCATGGTCTAATATAAGGGTATCAAGAGAACGTTTCTGACGATTAAGAGTTACTGTTATGTTATCCAGTGATTTTCCTTCGTTTATCAACCGTTGTAATTTTTTTAAAAAAACTTCAATTGATGTGAGATCATGTAGGTGTATTTTTTGGGGAGACGTATCACTAATGGATAACGGAGATTGAATATCATCCTCATCAATAACTTCAAAATTATCAGGTGTTTTATCGCCCATAATGATTTATTTATAACAAAAAAATATGAAAAAAATATTAAGTTCTAATTATGCTGTTCTTTGTCTTTTGAGATAAATATAAAAAGCACCGCCACCGCCATGTTTTGCCTGTGCGGGTTCGTGACGTAAAACAATATCATTTAATGGTGATGTCGATAGCCAATCTGGAAGCCTTGTTTTTAACACTCCTTGTCCTTGAGGAATTGATGAGAAAACATCTTCTTGCTTGTGACGTCCTCCTTTACCAGTGATAACCAAAACACATCGCTTTTGTTGGGCAAAGGCGGATGTTAAGAATCCTTTTAATGCGTGATAGGCTTGATCTTGTGTTTTTCCATGGAGGTCGATACGGCCTTCTATATCCATTTTTCCCGATTTTAACTTTGTTAATGTGCGACGATCAAGATTTTGTTGAGGTTTTTGTATGGGGTGTGAAGTTGGTGCAAGCGGAGGTGAAGCCTTACGAGATTGTGTGTGTGTTTGTTTTTTTTGTGTTGGTGAAGGATTGGACGTGTTTGTTTTGCTTTTATGTAGTGGGTTAATACCTTCTATAAAGCGTCCCCATAGGGATAATTCACCATCGTTGATATTTCGTCCTTTATTTGCCATGGTTTCCGTTTATAATTGCCCCTGTTGAATTAATAATTATGAGTAGCACAATTTAAAAATGATATCAAAATACATCCTTTCTTTTAGTTTTATAATGACGTTAGTTAGCGGTTTTGCTGTTGCTCAAGACAATGTCATTAATGATTTCTTGCCACCAGTGGTGGTGGATGTGTTGGCAGAACCAGCAATATTGCCGGATGTAAAAATTCATAAGAATACACATCCTGAAAAAATACTATTTACACAATTAAAGTTGTCAAAAACACAGATGGATGCGGATAATTTTGCAAAAATGAGTCCATTTGTAAGGGCAGGCACAAGACATTGATAAATCAGCAATGAATTTATCAGAATCTAATAGAATCTCTAATGTTTTTAATATGCATGATGAAAAGAAGCACATTGTTGTAAAGGTTGAGCTGCAGACAGATGAATATAGCAGTTTACAAAATCTAATCGTGTTTGATGAACTGGATGATAAAACATTTTTTAAATTTAAAATGTATGGCGAAAACGTAGGAATTGTACCTGAAAACGTTAGGAAGTATTCAAGATTACAGTTGTCCAAGGGGCTTGCTGAGCGGATGTTTAGGGAATTAGGTGGATCATCAAGTGTGGTTGCTGAGTTTATCTTGAAACCTGTTTATGCTGATCGTAAAGAACCATTTGTGATGAATGAAACAAATTTTTGGATGATGTTTGCGCGTGTTGCAGAATTTCGTTTATGGTCGAATAAGAATCCTGAAAAGGCAAAATTGCTATGGTTCAATAGATCAGATTGGTATTCACCAGAAGATAATTCGAATATAGGAGAACTTTTCGTTAAGGAATAATGGATAACCGTATAGAGAGAATTAGGCAATCGTTTCTTCCTCGTAAAATTGAGGAAAATGACATGCATGACTCTATTGAAAGGCATGATCCAGAATATCAAAAACGAAAACAACGTCCTCATGATGACTGGCAAGATCATGAAGATGATATGGCGGATATATCAGTTGAGTCGTTAATCGTTTTTTTAGAAGGGTTGATCGGTGAAACTCAAATCATAACAGACGATCATCAAGACGACACTAAAATGGCTAAGGCGGTGCAGGCATATACAGTGCATGCTCCACAAGAACCACCATTGTTAAATCATAGGCATGATAGTGAAGATCCGTATGGCGGGGCAATTGTAACACTTATTCAAAAATTAAATGATTTACACGCACGTGGATGTGTCCATGTGGATTTGATACAAGGTGATGGTTTTTTAAATTCGATTGAAAAGACGGTAGAAAAATATCACGCGTTATGATCTATTCATAACCATGAAAATTTACAATAGCTTGTCCCGTACTAAAGAAGAATTTAAACCGATTGATTCAGATCATATTAAATTATATGTGTGTGGACCAACGGTATATAGCTATGCTCATATTGGTAATGCACGTGCGGCAGTTGTTTTTGATACCTTTCGCCGTGTGTTGGAACATAAATATGATCGTGTAACGCACGTGGCTAATATTACAGATATTGATGACAAAATTATGGATGCGGCGAATGCGTCAGGTGTTCCTATATCCGATATAACGGAAAAATATGCGAAAATTTATAATGGTGATATGGCGAGTTTGGGTGTTTTACAACCTCACCATCAACCAAAGGCAACAGACCATGTCGATGGTATGATTTCGATGATTAAAACATTGATTGAAAAGGGGCATGCGTACGAAAAAGAAGGGCATGTTTTATTCAATGTTCCTTCATATGATGGGTATGGTCGTTTGTCAGGACGCAATCGTGACGAGCAAATTATGGGTGCACGGGTCGAGGTCGCACCGTATAAAAAAGATCCTGCTGATTTTGTCTTGTGGAAACCATCAAATGAAAATCAACCTGGATGGGATAGTCCGTGGGGTAATGGTCGTCCAGGGTGGCATATTGAATGTTCAGTGATGGCTGAGCAATATTTAGGAAAAACATTCGACATCCATGGTGGTGGATTGGATTTAACATTCCCCCATCATGAAAATGAAATTGCACAAAGCTGTTGTGCAACGGGCGCAGATGAATTTGCAAATTATTGGATGCATAATGGTTTTGTGACGGTTGAAGGTGAGAAAATGTCAAAATCAATCGGTAATGTTTTGCTTGTCCATGACATGATTAATGATGGAATGAAGGGCGAGGCCGTGCGTTTTGCATTGCTATCGACGCATTATCGTCAACCATTCGATTGGACACAAGAGGGTGTTGAAAGTGCGACTAAGACATTGAATAAGTGGTATGGTGTGCTTACTAATATTAAACAAGATAATGAGGCGGATGATGCTGTTGTTGCCGCGATGTGCGATGATATGAATACGCCAAAGGCCATTGCGGAACTTCATCGTCTGGCAAAGGAAAAGTCATTCAAGTTACAAGCATCTGCAAATGTTTTGGGGTTGTTAACTCAGGACGCAAATGAGTGGGCGCAAAATGAAAAGACAGCAGATGTTGATGCAAATAAAGTTGAAGAACTAATTCAAGAACGTAATGATGCACGCGCAAACAAGGATTTTGCACGCAGTGATGAAATTAGGGATGAATTATTATCCGTGGGTGTTGCAATTAAAGATGGTCGTGATGGTACGACATGGTCGTTAATATAATAGGTCTTGATTAAGCCATATTTTTGGTGGAAGGTGAGTATCTATTATTTAGAAAAGAAAGGTCATTTTTCATGAAAAACATACTTCTCGCATCGGCGCTATCTGCTTTATTTATTTTACCTGTCCAAGCTCAGGAAGTTATCGCGTTACCTGACGGTCACACGGCATTGAATATTTCTGCAACGGAACGTGTCGAGGTTGAACAAGATCTTTTGGTCGCCTCACTTCGTATTGAAGAAGAGGGAAAAGATTCTAAGTCAGTTCAAAGAACAATTAATGAAGCAATGGCAAGTGCCACGGCGTTAGTTAAAAGATACCCATCATTGAAGGTGGAGACAGGAAATTACTATGTGAATCCAGATTATCGTTATATTCGTGATAAAAACGGGAATAACAATAAACGTGTTCTTGATAAATGGCGTGGATCACAAACGTTGACGATTAAATCTGTTGTTGCTGATGATGTGTTGAATGTGACGGGAAAAATTCAAGATATGGGATTTGCGATGAACGGATTGAATTATCGATTATCAACAGATAAGTATGAGCAAACTCGTGATGGTTTGATGGAAGAAACAGTTAAGGCGTTGAAAGAGCGTGCGATGCGTGTTGCGCGTGCATTGGGTAAATCGGACGTTGATTTTGTTGAAATTAATGTTGATGCAAATTCATATGCACCACGCCCTGTTTATGCACGTGCTGCAAAAATGGAAATGCAGGCAATGGCTATGGACGCAGGAATGCCAACTCCTTCGGCACAAGCTGGTGATACAAATGTGTCTATGACAATCAATGCTCGTGCTGTGATTAAATAGTGATCTCGCAAAATTCAAAAAATATTCTACGCAACCGGTTTTTACTTGATGCTACATCACGGAAAAAACCGGTTGTTTATGCAACATGTGGAATTCCAGGTGCGGGTAAATCGTATTTTGTTGATATGAAATTACGTTGCGATGAATTCCCTCAAAACTCATACATTTTAAATCCTGATCGTGTGATGGTTGAAACACCAGAATATGAATTGGATGCGAAAAATTTAGGTGCGCAAGCCGCATATCAGAAATGGGAATTACCTGTTCGTGAATTAGCATACGAAATGGCAGATGAAGCATTGGAAAAACGTGTTCATATTATTAAGGATATGGGATGCGCAAATCCATTGAGCCTTGATTTAATTAAGCGACTTAAGAGTGAAGGTTATCGTATCGAGATGTTTCATATTCAATGTGATGTTGATGTTGCGCTTAAGCGCATCAACCATCGTGATTTTAAAATATCGGAAAAAGCCGTTAATGATCGTTGGGAGGCGTTGAATAAAATGTTACCTCAATACCGTGAATTGGCAGATGGGTTTATTGAATTAGATAATAATCATTTTGAAACAACTTATAAAATGGCTGGGTAAAGGCAGGTAGTGTTTGAAAAAGGATATTATCACCGCTGAAACGGTTAAATTCGTTGTAGACGATTTTTATCGCCGGGTGCGCAAAGATGAAAATTTGGGGCCTGTCTTTGATAATATGATTGGTCATGATGAAAAACCATGGGAACCTCATTTGGAAATAATGTATTCATTTTGGTCAACCTTGATGTCTTCGACCGAACATTTTGTCGGGGATCATGTTCAATACAAAGGGAATCCTATGAAAAAACATATGGATATTCCTCAATTTGAGGAATCGTTGTTTGACCGTTGGTTGGTATTGTTTCATGAAACGGTACGTGATGTTCATACAGATGATGTTGCAAAGCATTATATTGAGACAAGCGAACGTGTTGCGCAAAGCTTGCGTCTGGCACTGTACTATCGACCAAATAAAGTATTGTCATAAATTTAATTTGTGAGTATAACAGTCTTTCTTAAAAATAAAAGAAAGGCTTTTTGTTTATGGATGTAAGGGTTCCATTTAATGATGTTGTGAATAAGGATTTTCATCTTGTGAATCGTAATGACATATTGATTATTGATCAATTAATTGGTGAAAAAATGGATAAAGTCCATCCTGTTGCAACAACGCGCAAGGGGTTTGTTTCTGACCGTGTTGGTGCAGGAATGGATACACATCAAACATGGGTGCGTACAGATGAGAATGGTGTTGTTGAGGCGGCGTTGTATACAGCCCGATTTAATAAAAATATTATGACCGAAGAAGATTTTTGTGGGGATGTAGAGAAAATTCTAACGGACACACCGTGTAAAGCAAAAGGTAAGGGGAGGCCATCATTTATTTTTTACAGTATTTCCTCATTTAAAAGAGGGGCCGGGGAGGCCTTGATTGGTGCGGTACGTGGTGCAATGGAAGATTCATCATCTCACATGACGGCGTCAACTTTATCGCCTTTACGTGTCGCTGGAAATAAACCGGCAGAAGATCGTAATTTTACGGATTGGTTGAAAAACAAAATCACTGGTGATGTGAATGATATTCGACCAGATACAGATCGTTTGAAGGGGTATGCACTACAATACCTTTCCGAAAATAGGCATCTTGTTCAGCGATTTCATATGGGTAATGGCGCTTATATTGGTGACGTAAAATTGAATGCTAATGATAAGGGGAGTGCGGACTATACGAATGGTATGAATGTTATGATGAATTTGGTGTACTCAGGGGAATCTGTTCGTACAAAACTGCAAAAGGCATATCATGATGATGGTATGATGTTTATGGCGCCCCATTTGGTTGATCAAGCGAATAGAGCGCAAAACAGAACAGTGTTTAAACCCTTTATCTCTTGATTCAATTCATGGAATTTGATTAAGTAGCGATGCTTAATTAAACAAAGGAAAAAATAAATGAACCTCGATAAACTCTCAATCGGTAAAGATGCGCCAAACGATATCAATGTGATCATCGAAAACCCAAAAGGTGCCGTGCCGGTAAAATACGAAATGGATAAAGATTCAGGCATGATGTTTGTTGATCGTTTTGTTCATACACCAATGTTTTATCCAGCGAATTATGGTTTTGTTCCTCACACACTTGGTGGTGATGGTGACCCGATTGATGTGATGGTTTTGGGTGAAATGCCGGTTATCCCTGGTGCGGTTTTACGTTCACGTCCTGTTGCGGTTTTAATGATGGAAGATGACGGCGGAATGGATGAAAAAATTATCGCTGTCCCTGTATCAAAAATGTTCCCATACCACGACAATATCGAAGATTTAGATGACATTCGTCCAATTATTCGTGAACAAATCGAACATTTCTTCACACATTACAAAGACCTTGAAAAAGGTAAATGGGCAAAGGTTTTAGGTTGGGAAGGTGCAGATAAGGCGAAATCCCTTATCATGGAAGGCATCAAGAACGCTGAAAAATAATGAATAAAACGCATCTGACGATTACATCAATAGGTGCAAAAGGGGACGGGGTTGCCGAATATAACGGCAACCCTGTTTTCGTTGATGGTGCATTGATAGGGGAGGGTGTTGATGTCTCTATCCTTCCATCAAAGGGTGGTGTGTCCCGCGGAAAATTGTTGAACGTTGTAACTCCATCACCCGATCGTCAATCACCGCCATGTAAACATTATGAATCGTGCGGTGGATGTGCTCTCCAACATATGAAAGCGGATGCATATCAGTCATGGAAATTTACAAAAATAAAAACGACGCTGTCAAAAAAACAGATAGATCCGATCCAATGGTTGTCGCCTGTTTTTATTGACGGATATGTGCGTCGGCGGGCGAAATTTTCGTATTTGAAAAATGGTAAAAAGGTAATTTTTGGATATCACAAAAAACGTTCAAATCAAATCTTGCCAATTTCCGAATGCCAGCTGTTATTGCCTGAAATGATGAAAGTGAAAACTTCATTGGAAGGTGCGTTTTCTCCGTTTATTCCCGATCGTGGGGCTGGAAATGTGTTTATCCAAAAGACGGATAATGGATATGACGTCACATGGACGGGTGCGTTGGGAAAACGAGATGAACCTGATTTGCCAGTGTTAGAAGCCATTGCGGATATTGTGAATAAAACACCAATTATTCGTTTCTCATGGCGTGCGCGTGATAAAGATATACCGCAGGTAATGTTGGAGACGGAAAAGCCAATAGTGGTGTTTGGTAATTTACGTATTCCACTTGCACCATTTGCGTTCCTTCAACCTTCTGTGGAGGGGCAGAGTGCATTGGTGAATGCTGTTAAATCACTATGCCCTCATGATGTATCACGTATGGCGGATTTATTTTCTGGATGCGGAACATTCACGGGTGGCTTGTTGGATCAATGCGTCCATATTGACGCATTTGAAAGTGGTGATGACGCCATTCAATCGCTTAAAAAAGCAGGACACAAAAATGCATATAAACGTGATTTGTTTCGTGATCCGTTGAATGGAAAAGAATTAAATGTTTATGATGTCGTGATAATGGATCCACCGCGTGCGGGTGCTTTGGAGCAGGTCAAAATGATTGTGAAATCGGACATTCCCGCGGTGATATCGGTATCGTGTAATCCAACAACATTCGCGCGTGATGCGCGTGTGTTAATGGATGATGGATATGAATTGCAATCATTGCAAATGGTGGACCAATTTATATGGAGCGATCATGCGGAGTTAGTTGGATTGTTTGCGCAAAAATAATTTGATGAATGCTCTTGCTTTCTATGTGAGTAGGGGCTATACACTATACATCTTATCGCGGGGTGGAGCAGCCCGGTAGCTCGTCAGGCTCATAACCTGAAGGTCGCAGGTTCAAATCCTGCCCCCGCAACCAGCGCAGCTTGCGCAGGTGCCAGAGGCAATTTTTTATCGGAAATTTTGTCCGACAAGCCGCGATTAGAGCGAGCTCCCGCAACCAGCACCTCTTGTGAGGTCGCGTCAGTCGAATACGCAGACAACACAGCCCCTTCGGGGGCTGTTTGCGTTTCTGCACTAAGCTCTTGTTGCACAGGTTGAATTTTGGACAGCTCCGCTTCTACGCGGTCGCTGTCCGTTGAGGTGGCAACCGACAGGATACCCGCCAGGTCACCGATAAGATCGATGGTCAGATCTTCGCCCGACTCATCGGGTGTGAGGACGACTTTGTCGATCATGGCGCGCAGATGCTGTGACGCCTCCGCGCGTGTCTCTGGGGTGTTCATGGTGGCCATGAGCCCAGAAATTTCTTGTTTGTACCGTTCCCCCATATTTGGATGAAAGAACACCTTCTCCTCAGGCTGCTTGCTGAGAAGTGCTTCCAATTCTTGGAGGCGGTCGTTGACCGCAACTGCGCGGTCTTTGATCATCTCAGCAGGGACACCGTCGCAAATCGATTGCACGATCTTTTGCTTCTCACGCATCAATTTGTGCTGTTCTTTGATGTAGGTCTTGCGCGAGGCGTTTTGATCGCGGCGCAGCTCATTCATGCGAATGGTGTATTCTTTGCAGAAGGCATCCACGAGACGCTCATCCATAAGATTTGCATTCAGGGCATGCAGGACCTTGGCTTCCAGATCTTCGCGTTTGATTGTCAGCTTATTGGTGCATGTGCCTTTGTTCTTGGCGGTGGAGCAGGACAGGTGGGTTTTGTTGTGCATGGCAAAGCCGCCGCCACAGCAGCCACATTTGACAAGGTGTGACAGAAGGTAGGTCGGGCGATTGCGGGCGTGCAAGGGTTTGTCTTTCTTGTTGTAAACGCCTTGCTGGGATTTGACTGTGTCCCACAGACCCTGATCGATGATGCGCAGATCCGGCACCTCTGTAATCACCCACTTGTCTTCTGGATTTAGGCGCGAGACGCGTTTGCCCGTTGCTGGATTCTTAACGTAACGCAGGCGGTTCCAAATCTGGCGACCAATGTAGAGTTCATTGTTCAGGATGCCTGTGCCGCGTTCGCGATTGCCATAGATGGTGCTGGGACCCCATGTGCCGCCATTCGGTGCAAGGACGCCTTCGGCATTGAGTGTCTTTGCAAGTGAGGCGGGGGACGTGCCATTGGCATACGCTTTAAAGATGCGCCGAACGACCTGGGCCTGATCAGCATTGATCTTGCGGCCACCACGTTCAATTATGCCGTCCTCGCCCGCCTCATGGGCGACGTCGTAACCAAAGACAATGCCGCCTGCACTTTTGCCTTTGAGGGCGCGGCCTTGCAGGCCACGGCGGGTTTTGTTGGCAAGTTCTTTGAGAAACATTGCCCCCATTGTGCCACTGAACCCAATGTGCAGCTCGCTGATGAAACCCTCAGACAGGGTGAACATCTGTTGGTCATTGAACCGCAGGTGTTTGAACACTTTGGCTGCGCCCTCCAGGTCGCGGCTGATGCGATCCAGAGCTTCGGACATCACAATATCAAACTGGCCAGTCGGAGCGGCGGTCATAAGTGCTTGGATGCCAGGACGAAACAGGCTTTCGCCTGAGATTGCGTGATCGGTGTAGCATTCGACGACGCTCCAACCTTCTTGCTCGGCGCGTTGTTGGCAGATCCGGATCTGGTCTTCGATGGAGTTATCCGTTTGCAGGTCTGAGGAATAGCGCGCGTAGATCGCGACGCGTCTTGGTGTTGTTGTGCTCATGAGCGTGGTCCTTTCTGCGGGCGGCTTTCATCTTCCATGTCAGAGCTCGCAGAGCGTTCATTGCTCGTCTGTTCCTGAAAATCCGCTTCCGCTGCCGCCCGCGCAAGGAAACGCACCAGTTCCAGCAGATTGCCATTTAGCAATGCAGGAACTGTCTCCTCATGAGTCTCGCGTGGCTGGGCCTGATCGGTCAACGAATTATTCCTTTCTACCCACAGGTAATTTGCTGGGGCTGTTGTGATGCAAGTACATCTGTATGAAGGAAGAATAGGAGATTGAGGCGAATGTCGTAAAAGTATCCAGCGGGTATTTTGGGGTATTGATGATGAAGGCATTTTTTGAAGTGGACTGGGCCAACGCATCGGTTGCAGAGCGACGAGGACCTACGAAGGCGCTTTATAAGGTGCTGAGAGAATTGGCTAAACATCTTGGCGCGCGTTTTGACGATCTTGTTGTTGAGGCGCAGGGGAGTCCGATCAGCGAAACAGAAGACCCTCATCGAAACTTTCGGAGAGGGGAGATTGCCTGGCAGAAGGCGCGAGCCATACATGAATGGTTGGCGGGAAATCATTATGCCTTTGGGCAGGACAAAGCGCCGGAGATGTTCCAGATCCCTAGAAGATCAGAGTGGGAAATGTTCCTGCAAGCTCATGCAGCCACAGGTGGCATACGAGCCGTGGCAGTGGAGCCATTGTCCATAGCGCGGCGTGACCAACCGATAGACGAGACTGCGGTGTTCCGAATCGGCCAGAAGTTTGTCTTTGAGCTTACGACGCCAGAACCTGGTTACGTTGTGGCTTTTGAACGCTACGCGGATGAATGGCACCCGCTACCCCTCGGGGCTGATGTGCGCAATTTGAAGGTGCGGTTGCATAGTGGCTTGAGTGTCTTGCCGCGAGATGGGAAGGGGGTCGCAATCCCCCTTTGCGAATATGACGATACCGGCTTGCATCAGTTTGTCTTTGTGGTCAGCGAAGATCAGCGATTGCCGGTGGATCGCAAGAGTATTGTCGCTCTGGGTAAAGAAACTGATCTGATCGTTTATCAAGTACAAACCCGTGTCATCACGTGAGGCCATCTGGCAGAGTCTGATAGGTTTTGAGTGTCTCGTTGAAAAGCACAAGATCCGCCCATTGTCTCGCACCATCCGTTTTGAAAGCGTCGAACCCCGCTGGATCAGCGGCCTTGGCGATCCCCACGTCTGCAAAGAAATCCTGCGCTTCCCCGAGGTCTTGGCGAATGCTGTCCGCACCGGCAACTTGCGCCAAGTTCACGGCGTCAAAGAAGCAGGGAATCGAAACGTCTTTGCCATAGGCGGTTTGTTCCTCGTTTGAGGGCAGGTCGTTTGGGTCAATTGCGTCATAGCCATTAATGACCGCAATCCGCTGCGCTGGAATGAGTGGCATCTCAGTGATGTGACCCAGTAGCTGAAATATCCGAGTGGCGGCTTTGGGATGCGTGCTGAGTGGGGCAGTGTTCTTCGCATCTTCCTGGTCGATTAACACCATCACAGCAGAAATTGCCATGGCGCGGTAGCGCAGGCTTTCCCATTCATCTGCCGAATAGGCATACGACCAGCCCATTTCACAGAGTTGCTCCTGTGCGGCATGATCACGTCGGACATTTCGTTCGAATTTTTCCCGCCAGAATTCATGCCTTGTTTTTGGTGTAGTCGTTTTTTCGCAACCGGGGTGCCGATGCCAGAAACACCCGTGAACGAATACAACCTTCTTCCGAGGTCGAAAAACAATATCTGGTGTTCCAGGTAACTCTGGCGCATGAAGCCGAAATCGGTAGCCCATCGAGTGCAGCATTCGGCGAACAAACAGTTCAGGCTTAGTGTCCTTGCCTTTTATTCGAGACATATTGAATGAACGAGCAACAGGAATGGCCGTGGCATTGGCGTCGCTTTCGTTGTCCATAGCAATCGGTTCTCACCTTCGCTTCAAGAGTGCCGAACGACTTGCCGACGGCCACGTACTCTGCAATGGCGATACCGCTCCCACATTTGTTCATTCTTCGGCATGGGTGAGAGAGGGCTGGCCCTGCCTACCGTAGAATGACGAAAACCGCGATATAACATCCTTCATAAATGCAGGCGATATCTGAAGAAGTGGATCTTCAAAGCCATCTTGAAGTTCCCCCTTCTTCACAGACACCAATGATTCAAAATCCATGAATCCACCGTCAAAGAAGTCGGTACTGGGGAGGAAATGATAGCAGTTCTTCTTGTTTTTCACCAATTCCTTCCTGACATTTTCCTTACTTTTAGCTTCGTGTTCGGCGCACTCATCAATAGTTGCAATTTTGCACAGCGTGATGTGCCTTGCCTTAAATTCTCCATTTGGGCGCACGGTTAAATCGCAAAGTGGATTCATTACCGCAAAGTACGACCCACTCTCCTTGGATTGCAGCACTGTGCCGGTTCTCTTGAGGTCACCAATTGGAGGAAAAATGTAGAACTCTTCCGGAACGCAACTTTCTTCATCCAGGTCAACGAGTTGTATCAGATGGTTCATGACGTGGCGCATCAGTGCCTTTTCAGATTTTTCCGAGTCAATTTGCCCATACCGCTTCCAGGAATTTTTCTGGCCGAGAAGGTTTGATTTGAACACTTGGTTTAATGATTGCTCAAGAAGCCCACGACCACCCATCACTCTGGTCAACCCAGATGCATGGCTTTGTTGCACAAATTACGCTGGGGATTCACTGTATGAATCCAGCATGATAGCTGTGTGGCATGAGCAGTTGGGCCCCTACGAAGTACAAGACCAGGAACTGGCCTTCGTACAACACAGCACTGAAGCAACGCGGATCGCTTTCGATCTGGTTTGATCCGGAGATGGACTGGACGCCACCTCCAACGGGCAAACGTGGGCGGCAGCAACAATTCAGCGATGCCGCGATCCAGACCTGCCTAACCCTGAAGGTGCTTTTCGGCATGCCGCTCCGGCAGACCACGGGTTTTGTCGAGAGCTTGCTGCGGTTGGTCGGGTTGAACTGGGCGGTGCCGGATTTCAGCACCTTGTGCCGCCGTCAGAAGACACTGAACGTGAACCTGCCCTTTCGTTGCGGCACCGGCCCGCTGAGCCTGCTCATCGACAGTACCGGCATCAAGTCGGAAGGTGAAGGCGAGTGGAACGCCCGCAAGCATGGCGGCCCGAAACGCCGGATATGGCGCAAGATACACATAGGGATCGACGAAGAAACACTGGAAGTGCGGGCGGTCGAGGTCACCACCAGCAATGTCGGCGACGCGCCCATGTTGCCAGAATTGCTCGAGCAAATCCCGCCAGACCAAGCCATTGGCAGCGTCACGGCTGACGGGGCCTATGACACTCGAAAATGCCACGACGCGATTGCTGCCCGTCGCGCGCATGCAGTCATCCCACCGCGCAAGAACGCCAAGCCGTGGAAACCCTCAAGCGCTGGAGCTGTCGCCCGGAACGAGGCAGTCAATGCATCGCGATACCTCGGCCGCGCCATCTGGCGAAAATGGAGCGGATACCACCGCCGAAGCCGCGTCGAGAGCAAAATGAACTGTATCAAGCTTCTCGGCCAATCCCTGATGTCGAGAGACTTCGACCGGCAGGTCGCCGAAATCCAGATCCGCGTCGCGGTGCTCAACCGCTACACCTCTCTCGGCATACCCGTCACGGTGCCCGTAGGATAGGTCTGTCCGGGGAAAGGGGAAGTCCGGTCACAATCCGTTTTGTGCAACAAAGCCCAGATGCATGCACTTGGCGGAAATCTTCAAGAATTTCCGAGTGATCCGCCTCGCCCTTTTTCAGTACCTCAATATGAACAAACCCGTCGTCGGCTTCGCCTGGTGTCCCCGTCAGGATCACAATCGGCATTCGAACGTTCGCATCGTTCAAGGCTCTGAGAATTTCATTCCCCTCGCCGCCTGTATCGCCAAGTTTCATGTCAATAACAGCGCAGTCAAAGCTACTGTCGAGCGCATTTAAGGTCGCGTCCAATGTGCTAAATGAAACAACCTGAAAATTGGTTCCATTCTCATGATTGAAACGCGTCACGCTTTGCTCAAAGCCCTGACGGTCACCTTGGTCATCTTCCACCAACAATAACTTAATAGTCAATTCTACTCTCCATTCACGGGCTGTAGCCTAAAATAGGCACCCTGATCTGACACCAAGACGTTCAGTTCCAGGCTGTTTCTCGATGCCGCCTCGCCTGCAATTGCAAGACCCAAACCAGTTCCATCTCGCTTGGTTGAGAACTCAGGGTCGAATATTACCTCAGTCTCGATGAGTGATTTATCTATGCCGGGACCATTGTCGCGATAGTCGATGAATGAAAGAGTACCTTTTTCGACTTCAAAGCGTATAGCGATTGACGGGTCTACCGTTCCTGATTTGATACTGGAAGCCGTTGTCAAGCGCCACCAAAGATTCAATCGTCAAGAACGCTGGAGTTGTTAATTCAGCCCTCAACTCCCCGCCAGCGGTCTCGAAGCCTGGGCTAGGATCCGTTTTTGCAGGTTGTTAGCGTCAGGTCCAACCACACAATCGGTGCACAATTCCGCCCTGCTGAGAGTCGAGATGCGTGATGCGCAGATTTGCGAGAGCAGCCGCAATGGTCCGGTCGGCGTGATGCCCATTGTCGCCACCGGCGAGAACAAGGTTCCCGGCGGATGTGGTGGTCAGCTCGAAAGAGGCGATCTCGTTGATCAAATCTTGCTTACCGACGAGATCATCAGCGAAGGTCATACCGCCTGTCTCTATCCCGGCAGCGAGGTTCTCTACCAACAGAGACTTCGGGAATTTGTGGAGTTCTCATTGCGCACGCTGCGAATGACCGCTTCCCGCCGTTGGCGACGGCGTTTTGGCATTCCTTAACCTGATTTCGGAGTTCTTCTGAATAAGGTCATAATCCCTTTGGGCGTGGATTAAGGGTTACCGCAAGCATCTGTGTGTGAAACAATCAATTTAGGTCGATTATCAACAGCTAACTTTTAAGCTCCTTAAATTCTAATTGATTTACTTCAATGACCAATTGCAAATTAAGCGACTGTACCTGATCAGAATAGTCAGCGAGACAGTTGATCGCCATTGTAGAACGAGAACCGCTTTTCCGCACTAACCCTATCAGAACTAAAAACCACCAAATAAAACCATATCTAGGGCGGCCAAAGTGGTCGATGTTCCGGTGTTTGAAAATGTGTGCGATATATTTATGTTGCTAGCATTCGAAATAAAGAAGCTTCGGCTAGTTGTTGATCTTTTCGTGCCGATCCCATCGCTGTCACCAGGGGAGCCAATAACTAACTCACCAAGAGTTGTTCCATTATTTCGGATAGTTACTCTGGCATCATAGTCGGCATTAGGTACCGAAGGGTTCACCTGCATGTTAACGGTAAGAACATATGCACCTGCTAGAGACGAAGATATATAATTTGAGCTAAGCAAGTTATGCGAAACAATTGTGCCGCCGCCGCCAGACATTTCAACCCAAGATGTATTATTGCAATAGTACATCTTGTTTGAAGAAGTATCGTAGCGTGTTTGGGACGCAACGCCAGAGGGTGATGAGCAGGCGGCAAGAGCATTTTGTCCCCCAAAAGACAAACCAACCAAGATTAGATAAACGAATAGAGCAATCTTAGTTTTCATGGCTCACTCCTTTTTCAGGGTGAGGAATTGAATGCTCATTGTGCAAGAAAACCTTGCCCTTTACCGGCCCAGATACGGCTAGGCCTGATTTTGAAAGCGATCCGACAAGCTCATCATCAATGATGAAATCAAATGACTTGTTTGGTTGATTTTCAACGATACGAACGGCACGTTGGTCGCTTTTCGTATCGGTTTCTTGATTTATGTAATCAGCGGAATTGAGGGGGGGGGGGGTAATTATGGAAAGCAAAAAGCTTATCGCGAATGTTTGTTTTAAGTTCATATAGATAGGTTACTATACCAACAGTCATGTCTGCACTAAGACTATATTCCTATTGTGGAGCGGTGCAGCAATCAACGCCACAATGGCTGCTTCATCTTATCAACTTAAAGTCGCAGTACTGTCCCGTGCTATTGGCTGCCATTTCCTGTCTTCGGCGATCAGAGTATTGGCAACGATAACCAGCTTTCGCATCACAGCGGTTAGAGCAACTTTTGGATTTTTGCCTCGGTTGGGATGCTGATGCTTGAGTGGTACTGGAAATATCTATCATAAAGATGTGTAAGCCCTGCGTGCTCAGCTCGCGGACTAGAAATGTAAACATCTCCAGCGAAATATGCCGTCCATTCAGAAATCGCGCTAACGACGTTTACCACTCCGAGAAAGGCAAGCCATATGCCGAGCAGTACGAACGCAAAGGCGAAGAAGTAGGCAAAGCCCTCGGCGGACGAACCACCCCCCCTGCCATTCGATGCAGATAAGTGCCCCAGCATAAATCCTGAAAAGAAGCTCATATCAGTTTACGAAGCTCCAACTGGACCAGGTAAGCGAAAGATCGAGTTTCCAATGTGCGGCACCAAATTCCGAGTTGCTTTTGGTCAATAGTGCTGAGCGACCTTGTTGAACAAAGCGACCGCGTCATCTTCCGTCAGATATTTGGCCAAAGGAATGACTTTCCTTCCGTGCCGGATACAAAGAGAAAATCCGCGTTTCGCCATGGATTCTTGGATGGCTTCCCCGCTCGCTGCACCTAGCTTCTTGGCTGAGTTTCCAAGCACCTGTGCGCCTACAAATGCAGCACCTGTAACGCCTGTTCCAAAAACCAGTGTTGTTCCCTCCGTGTTGGCAGATTGGATATTCTGTCCGGATTTGTTTTGGATCAGCAGTTCCGAAATGTCAGTTTTCAGATACTCACGATTATCTGCGGTGCGTATGAGTGTCTCGGAGATCTCAAACTCAAACCGTTCAGTACGGAACTTTTGAAGCAACGCAGCTATTCCCAAACAACCTAGGAAAACCACCAAAAACGGCATGACAGTCTCGGCCAGCATGATCAGCGAAACCAGTCCCCCCATGATCAGCCCAAAGAAACCAAATCCAAACCATGCTCCCGGCCCGATCCCGGACCCATGGATGGCCAACCGTGTTGTCGTGCCGCCATTTTCTGAGGTTTCCTCAAACCCTTGGTCAACTGATACAGCCATTCTTCAAAATTCCGCCCGTAAGTTTCAAATTGTGCACTTTGGTCAGCTAGTCCGAATTGTGGCTGGTTTGGTATATGGAGAATTCTACATATTGCGCTTTTCAGTAGCTTGGGAAATGGCGGCGGCGTTAGCGCACCATCTTGGCGCGTTCTTCGAGTAGAGGCTCAGCCTCGTTTCGTTGATGGTTATTTACCTCACGGATGTATCCCTTCATTTGATCCGTCACGCGGGCGCGCAAGTCCGTCTGTATTGCAGACACAGAGCGAAGTTCATCTGGTTGGCCCAGTTTTTCGCGAACCTCTTTGGTGCGAACACCGGTCCATTTGGCCAGCGAATAGACCGTGCCGTGAACATCTAGCGCCACGAACCCACGGCGGTCTCCCCGCGCCAGATAGAAACCACGTTCCTCCAGGGCATTTGATAACGCCTTCATCCCGTCCGAGCGTTCCCATGCTTGCCGGAACGTCTGTTTGATTTCTCGTGGATCTAGGTCTTTCCGCTTGGCCTGCTGCCATTCCGCCAATGTGAAGTTCAGTGGGTTCTTGTCGCCATAGGTTTTCAACCCATTTGGCAAGGCCCAGCCATGATCCAGAAAGAGGTCGCGGGATAGATCCCGCAATTTGTTCTTGAAATGGGGTAGGTTGATGGCTTTCATTTCCTCGCCATCAATGCGCGACCATACGACATGCGCATGGCGGCGGCCCTCCTTTTCATGAATGACAAGGGCGCGTGGCTGATCAGCTAGCCCAAGCCGTTCTTCAACACGTTCCGCCGCATCCAGAAAGTCTTGCTCTGTCGCAACATGATCTTGCGGTGGATTAAGGCTGAGAGAGAACAGATATTGTTTGCACTGGGTCGCCTTGGATATCGCATAAGCTTCGTCCAAAGCGCCATGCAGATCATCCGCCATAAATCCGCGAATATCAGCGAGTGCAATATGGTCGTTGTCGCGGTCGTTCATCAGATGATCAGACAAGTTACACATTGGCAGAGGTTGCAATTAGTACTGTGCTGGGAGGGCATGCTGCAAAATTATTCGGTGATATTAAAACACCCGAATCTAAAGACAACAAAAATGCAAAATTAAAAGTAAAAAGAGATGAGGATGGCAAGAAAGTAAAAATCGAAGGACATAAGGTGAGAATTGTCCCAGAAGGACAAAGAGCCATTCGTTCTCTTCCTGCAGATAGATCATCTTATGAACCAGATCACATGTTCGGGTTGGGTAATCCGATTGGTTTGGAATTTGTTAGTGAGGATAATCATATTCAAACAAATTTTGTAGATTTATTTCATGATGCTGTTTGGGGACGTGTAGAGGAGCATGATGCTCTTAATCCAGACGATCCAATTTTGCCGACGATTACACCTGAATTTGCAGAGGCATATAACCACCTAAATCGGCTCTAGGATAGCCTCTTAAGGTGGTCATCTTGCCAGCGTTTAAATGTGTTTCACGATAAGAGGAATCTGTTTTAATGGCCGCGTTTAAGAATTTTATATAATCAATTTTTAGGGTAAATTGTGCCCCATCTACAGAGGGATACACTTCGTCCTTTTTATAAAAATCACGCTTTGAAATCGACAATCTTTGCGAATTGCCCTTTATTATAGGATTTTCATATAGTTGCTGGTAAGAATCGCATACACCTATATGTAGTGGGTGTGGCGATGAATTGTTTTTGAATAATGTACTTTTTACACACAATAAAAAATAAAATTTATAGTAAAAAATGGCGGTTTTATTGCCCGCAAATGGTTTTTTCAAAAAATGCACAAAAACTATATATTGACAGTTTTGGTGGGGGTCACATACTATATGATGTGTTAGAGGGAATTTTCTCCCGTCAAATCAATACGCGAAAAACGGCATTAAAAAGCCCTTGAAAAAGTGGTTTTTTTATAGGGATTTTGTCTGTTTTTTGCCAAGAGTCGGCGGAGTGTCTTGATAAAAATAAAAAAAAGAAACTTGGAAGGAAGAATAATTATGGCCGTTACTGTATATAGCAAACCAGCATGTGTTCAATGTGTTGCAACTTATAAAGAATTAGAACGCAAAGGCGTTGATTTTAGTGTTGTGGATTTAACACAAGATGATCAAGCATTTAGTAAGGTTCAAGATCTAGGTTATATGCAAGTTCCTGTTGTTATTGCTGGTGAAGATCACTGGGCCGGTTTCCGTCCAGATAAAATTGGAGCGTTATCTTAAGTTGTTAAGATATTGAGAAGGGAAAACGAGGAGCATGTACAAGGTTGTGTATTTTTCAAGTTTATCAGGGAATACGCATAGATTCGTTGAAAAATTGAAGATGCCTGCCGTTCGAATCCCTCTTTCTCCAAAAGATCAAATGATCGAAATAAATGAACCGTTTGTGTTGGTTGTTCCAACATATGCAGGGGATGATGGAAGTGGAGCAGTGCCGAAACAGGTGATCCACTTTTTAAATAATAAAAATAATCGCTCTCATATGTGTGGGGTCATTGCGGGCGGCAATACGAATTTTGGAAAATATTATGGGTATGCGGGAAATGTTATTTCACGCAAATGCCATGTTCCGGCTCTGTGCAAATTTGAACTGACTGGAACACCAACAGATGTAAAACGAGTACAGGAAGGACTCCAAAAATTATGGACACAACAACAGCAGAAAGAAAAGATGCTAGCATGAGCGCGACAAACCCGACATTGAAAAAAGGTATTAGTGCGGCCAATACAAGTCGCCCTGCAGTTGTAGAAGATGTCCGTCCGCAAACGGAAGAAATGGATTTTCATGCATTGAATGCAATGCTGAATTTGGTTGATGAAAATGGTCAAATTCAATTTGATAAAGATAAAGAATCTGCTCGCCAATACTTCTTACAACATGTGAACCAAAACACTGTTTTTTTTCATAATTTAGAAGAAAAACTAGGTCATCTTGTGATGAAGGGGTATTACGAAAGTGAAGTCCTTGAAATGTATGATTTTGACTTTATCAGCGGTCTTTATGACCACGCATATGGATTAAAATTCCGTTTTTCTACATTTTTGGGAGCTTATAAATATTACACGGGCTACACATTAAAGACATTTGATGGTGCGCGTTATTTAGAACGTTACGAAGATCGTGCGGTCATGACGGCGTTAACATTGGCACGTGGTGATGAACGCGTTGCGAAAAATTTAGTTGATGAAATCGTTAGTGGTCGTTTCCAACCGGCAACGCCAACATTCTTGAATGCGGGTAAAAAACAACGCGGTGAATTGGTGTCATGTTTCCTTCTTCGTATTGAAGACAATATGGAATCAATTGGACGTTCGATTAATTCGGCCCTACAACTTTCAAAACGTGGTGGTGGTGTTGCGTTGATGTTGACGAATGTTCGTGAAACAGGCGCACCAATCAAAAAGGTTGAGGGGCAATCATCAGGTGTTATTCCAGTGATGAAATTGTTGGAAGATTCATTCTCGTATGCTAACCAATTGGGTGCACGTCAAGGGGCGGGAGCAGTTTATTTGAACGCTCATCACCCTGATATCATGAATTTCCTTGATACAAAACGTGAAAACGCAGATGAAAAAATTCGTATTAAAACATTGTCTCTTGGTGTTGTTATTCCGGATATTACATTTGAATTGGCAAAAAATAACGAAGACATGTATTTGTTCTCGCCATATGATGTTGAAAAGGTTTATGGGGTTCCATTCTCTGAAATTTCAGTAACTGAAAAATATCAGGAAATGTCAGACAATCCACGCATTCGTAAGAAGAAAATGAATGCACGTGAATTTTTCCAAACAATTGCGGAAATTCAATTTGAATCGGGTTACCCGTACATCATGTACGAAGATACAGTGAATAAGGCGAACGCAATTGATGGTCGCATTTCAATGAGTAATTTGTGTTCTGAAATTTTACAGGTATCACAAGCAAGTGAATTTGATGCGGATCTTGGATACAAGGACATGGGGAATGATATCTCATGTAATCTTGGTTCATTGAACATTGCAAAAACGATGGATTCACCAGATTTTGGTCAAACTGTTGAAACGGCAATTCGTGCACTGACTGCTGTATCAGACATGAGTAATCTTGAATGTGTGCCATCAGTTGCAAAAGGGAATAGTGATTCTCACGCGATTGGTTTGGGACAAATGAATTTGCACGGATATTTAGCGCGTGAATCAGTTCACTATGGTTCTGAGGAAGGTGTTGATTTCACAAACATGTATTTCTATACCGTTGCGTATCATGCGATTAAGGCATCGAATAATATTGCGATTGAAAAGGACGAAACATTTGCTAATTTTGAAAAATCAAAATATGCGACAGGTGAATTTTTCGATAAATATACAGACCAAAAATGGACACCAGAAACAGATCGTGTTGTTGAATTATTCAAAAATGCGGAAATCCACATTCCAACACAAGATGATTGGAAAGCGTTGAAAAAATCTGTGATGAAGCATGGTATTTACAATGCGTATTTACAAGCGGTCCCGCCAACAGGATCAATCTCGTATATCAATAATTCAACGTCATCAATTCATCCGATTGCATCGAAAATTGAAATTCGTAAAGAAGGTAAAATTGGGCGTGTTTATTATCCGGCGGCATACATGACAAATGATAACCAGGAATTTTATAAGGATGCTTATGAAATTGGCCCTGAAAAAATTATTGATACATATGCGGCCGCCACACAACATGTTGACCAAGGGTTGTCATTGACATTGTTCTTCCCGGCGGAGGCAACAACACGTGACATTAACAAGGCACAAATTTACGCATGGAAAAAAGGAATTAAGACAATTTATTATATCCGCTTGCGCCAGATGGCTCTTGAAGGAACAGAAGTAAAAGGATGTGTATCTTGTAGCTTGTAATAAAGTGATTGATAGAAAGAATTAAGAAATGAGTGCAGAATTGAAAACAGTAGACACCCTATTGGTAAGCCGTGTGCAGGCCATTAACTGGAACAGAATTGAAGATGATAAAGATCTTGAGGTTTGGAATCGTCTGATTGCAAATTTTTGGGTTCCTGAGAAAGTCCCATTGTCTAATGATGTTCAGTCATGGAACAGTCTGACCGCACAAGAACAAGAACTGGTCATCCGTACATTCACGGGGTTAACACTGTTGGATACAATCCAAAACACTGTTGGTGCGCCAAAATTGATGGAAGATGCGGTGACACCACATGAGGAAGCGGTGTTGAGTAATATCTCGTTTATGGAGGCCGTGCATGCACGTTCTTATTCATCTATTTTCTCGACATTGTGTTCAACAAAAGCAATTGATGAGGCATTTGATTGGTCAGAAAACAACAAATACTTGCAAAAAAAGGCGACATTAATTTTGGCGGAATATGACACGGCGGATAATCCGATGAAGAAAAAAGTCGCAAGTGTTTTCTTGGAAAGCTTCTTGTTCTATTCAGGATTTTATTTGCCAATGTATCTGTCATCTCGTGCAAAATTGACAAATACGGCCGATCTTATTCGTTTGATTATTCGTGATGAGGCTGTACATGGATATTACATTGGATATAAATTCCAAAAGGCGTATGAAGAAGCCACGCCGATGGAGCAAATGGAAATTAAAGAATACACGATTTCATTATTGCTTGAGCTGTATGATAATGAAGTTAAATACACAGAATCTCTTTATGATGGTGTTGGTTTGACTGAAGATGTTAAAAAATTCCTTCACTATAATGCGAATAAGGCATTGATGAATCTGGGGTTTGATCCAATGTTCCCTGAGGAAACCGCAGCGGTTAATCCAGCTATTTTATCGGCCTTGTCACCAAACGCAGATGAAAATCACGACTTCTTTTCTGGTTCAGGATCATCGTATGTTATTGGAACTGCAGTTGAAACAGAAGACGATGATTGGGATTTCTAGTTTTTAGAAATATTTTTATCTATTAGTGGTTGGTTTGAATCCCGTGCAAAACATGCTTTTGTACGGGAGACTCCATGTTAATATTGTTTACTTTTTTTTGCTGTGATGGTACATATTTTGGCCATGACAGATGTAAAAAACGCAACGATTAGTAAGTTTAATTCAAAACAGGCAACAATTGGTGTTTTGGGAATGGGGTATGTTGGCCTTCCATTAATGCTTCGTTATGCGGATATTGGGTATAAGGTTGTTGGTTTTGATATTGATCAATCAAAAATTGATGCTGTCTTAGGTGGAAAAAGTTATATTGAACATATTCCTGAAGGAGATATCCAAAGTGCATTGAAAAAAGACATGGAGGCAACAACTGATTTTTCACGCATTGCCGATGCTGATGCTATTATTTTATGTGTTCCAACGCCGTTGAACAAATACCGTGAGCCAGATTTAAGTTATGTTATTGATACACTAGAGGCATCATTGCCGTACCTTCGATCTGGGCAGGTTGTATCGTTGGAAAGTACGACATATCCAGGAACAACAGAAGAAGAGTTGTTACCACGTATTGAATCTCAAAATTTAAAAGTAGGAGAAGAAATATTTCTTGTTTATTCACCAGAGCGTGAAGATCCAGGTAATAAAAATTTCACAACGCATACAATTCCAAAGGTTGTTGGTGGACATACTGAAAATTGTTTGGCCGTTGGTAAGGCGTTATATGAACATGCGATTGATCAGGTTGTTCCTGTAAGCTCGACTAAGGCTGCTGAAATGACAAAATTATTAGAAAATATTCATCGTGCCGTTAATATTGGTCTTGTGAATGAAATGAAAATTGTGGCAGATCGTATGGGGATTGATATTCACGAGGTGATTGATGCTGCAGCAACAAAACCATTTGGATTTACACCATATTACCCAGGACCTGGTCTTGGTGGACATTGCATTCCAATTGATCCGTTTTATTTGACGTGGAAAGCGCGACAATATGGCTTAAATACACGTTTTATTGAGCTTTCGGGTGAATTAAATCAAAAAATGCCTGAATATGTTGTCCAAAAGCTAAATAATGCGTTGAATCGTCGTAATAAATCGATAAACGATAGTAAAATATTGATTTTAGGAATTGCTTATAAGAAAAATGTCGACGATATGCGTGAATCACCATCTGTTGAAATTATGGAGTTGTTAAAATACAAAGGGGCAAAGATTAGCTATAGTGATCCTCATGTATTAAACTTCCCTAAAATGCGTAATCATAGTTTTGATTTATCATCTGTAGAATTAACACCAGAGATTTTAAAATCATATGATGCGGTTATATTGGCAACAGATCATGATAAATTTGATTATGATTTGATCTTAAATAATGCTCAAATAATTATTGATACACGTGGCCAATACCGTGGTTATAACGAAAATGTGTTTAAGGCCTAAGGAGTAAATATGAAAAAATTTTCGATTATTGGTGCCGCGGGATATATAGCACCACGCCATATGAAAGCGATTAAAGAATTAGGACATGAGCTGACATGTGCTTATGACATTAATGACTCTGTTGGGATCATTGATTCAATTTCACCGCAAAGTGAATTTTTTACTGAATTTGAACGTTACGAGCATTATGCACATAATTTAAATCGTTCATCGGATACGGCACTTGATTATGTGGCCATATGTTCACCAAATTACCTTCACCTTTCTCATATTGCGGCAAGCCTACGCTTGGGATGTGATGTTATTTGTGAAAAACCATTGGTACCAACGCTTGAAGATTTAGACGAGTTGACGTTATTGGAAAAAGAAACAGGAAAGCGCGTTTATAATATTTTACAATTGCGCCATCACCAATCAATTTTGGCATTAAAAGAAAAGGTCAGAAATCAATCTATAGATGATAAATACGAGGTTGATCTGACTTATGTCACATCACGCGGTAAATGGTATCAGGAAAGTTGGAAGGGCGACCCACGTAAATCGTATGGTGTCGCGATGAATATCGGAATTCATTTTTTTGACATGCTTCATTTTATTTTTGGTGATTTAGAGAAAAGTGTTTTGCACTATCGTGATGATCATAAAGCATCTGGTTATTTAGAATATGAGAATGCACGTGTAAAATGGTTTCTATCCATTGACGCGAATGATTTGCCAGACAGTGTGAGGGGTAAGCAACCGACATATCGTTCTATTACCGTTAATGGTGATGAGATTGAATTTTCAGGTGGTTTCATGGATCTTCATACGGTTAGTTATGATGAAATTATCAAGGGTAAAGGGTATGGAATTGAGGATGCAAGACACTGTATTGAAACCGTGGCATCACTGAACAAAATGACACCTGAAACACCCACCCCAGACGAAGGCCACCGTTTTTTTATTGCTAATTTGGCACAAAAGGCGGCCTAAGGAATGATACATGAAGATGTTCAAATACATGGTAGTGCAATTGTTGACGATGGTGCAACGATAGGGCAAGGATCGCGTGTTTGGCATTTCGTACATGTTTGTGCCGAGGCCGTTATCGGTGATGGCGTATCACTTGGTCAAAATGTTTTTGTCGGTAATAAGGTTGCCATCGGTAATGAGTGTAAAATTCAAAATAATGTATCTGTTTACGATAATGTAACATTGGAAGATGGTGTTTTTTGTGGACCTTCTATGGTGTTTACTAATGTCTATAACCCGCGCTCATTTGTTGAACGTAAGAGGGAATATCGTGATACTTTGGTTAAGAAAGGTGCAACACTTGGTGCAAATTGTACCATTGTGTGTGGTGTAACAATTGGTACGCATGCGTTTATTGGCGCGGGTGCAGTTGTTAATAAAGATGTTCCTGATTATGCCTTGATGGTTGGTGTGCCAGCCCGTCAAGCCGGATGGATGAGCGAATATGGTGAACAACTTAATTTTGATGATGATAAAACAGTAACATGTTCACATACAGGAATCGTTTATCGTTTGAATAATGGAATTGTTACAAAAGAATAAGTAAAAGAAGGACACGCTATGATACCGTTTATTGATTTAAAAGCTCAACAAAAATTAATAAGAAACAAAGTCGAAGAAAGATTTCAAACAATTTTGGATCATGGTGCCTATATCATGGGACCAGAGGTTTTTGAGTTAGAGACAAAATTGGCTGAATTCTGTGGTGCGAAGCATGCGCTGACATGTTCATCAGGTACAGATGCATTAAGCATGATATTAATGGCGAAAGGTGTTAAGGCAGGGGATGCTGTTATGGTGCCTGCATTTACATTTACGGCCACGGCCGAGGTGGTGGCGCTTGTTGGTGCAACACCAATTTTCGTAGATGTTTGTGATGATACATTCAATATGTGTACGCAGAGCCTGAAAGCAGGTATAGCTACGGCGAAGGATCAGGGGTTAAATCCCGTTTGTGTGATTTCTGTCGATTTATTTGGACAACCAGCGGATTACGACGCGATTGAATCCGTTTGTAATGAGAATGATTTATGGTTGTTGTCGGATGCTGCGCAAAGCTTTGGTGCTCAATATAAAGGACGCAAGGTTGGTACAATTGGTGATGCAACGGCAACAAGCTTTTTCCCAGCAAAACCGTTGGGATGTTATGGTGATGGTGGGGCTGTATTCACAGATGATGATGAATTAGCGGCATTAATGCACAGTATTCGTGTTCATGGCCAAGGAACCGATAAATACGACAATCCGCGTATTGGTTTGAACGCACGTATGGATACAATGCAGGCGGCGGTTTTATTAGAAAAATTAGAAATTTTTTCGGATGAACTGAACGCACGTCAAAAGGTAGCGGATCGTTATAATGATGCATTGTCGAATATTGCGACAACACCATATGTTATGGATGATGTTACGTCATCTTGGGCACAATATACATTATGTCTTAACACTGAAAATCGTGAAGAGGTGCAATCTGCATTGAAAGAGGTGGGGGTTCCAACCGCAGTTTATTATCCAATCCCACTAAACAAACAAACGGGATATAAGCATTATCCATCTGCAACAGCGGCATTAGAGAATTCAGAAAAATTGAGCAAAATTGTGATTAGTTTGCCAATGCATCCGTATCTTGATGAAGAAACGCAAGATACAATTATCAAAGCATTGCGGAATGTTTTGATAAATGAAAACAGTAAGGCAGCCTAAGCGGCAGCCTTGCTTTTGTAATTGGAAATTGTCTCGATAATGTAATTTGTATCCACACCTGGGAAACAAGGAAGTGTAATGACCCGTTCGAACAAGATGTTTGAATTAGGCTGAATATCATTATATTTATTCGCGTAATATGTTGTGCCGCTGAGGCAATATGTGCCGATGGTGCTTTCAATATTATTATCTCTTAAATAGTGGATCAGGTCATCACGGTTCACGTCGTCGGGAACCATAAATGCCAACGATTGAATATTGTGGAATGCATTTTCACCAACCATTTGAACTTTGTATCCGAGTGGCTTCAGGCCTTTATCATATGATTTTTGTATTGCGATACGGGTTTTAATAACGTCGTCTAACATAGGTAATTGTTTGCGTCCCATAACGGAGGCAATTTCTGGTAAACGAAAATTATAACCGTAATCTTTAAAATCAAGGGCGATCCCTTTGATCCCATCTGCGCCATGATCCATTTTACGTTTTAACCATTGCGCCCATTCATCATTATTTGTTGTAATCGCACCACCTTCACCTGTGCACATTAATTTGCGAGGATGAAAACTGAAACAGGTAATATCCGCAATATTACCAACTTTAATACCATTTTCGTGGCTACCAATGCCGCATGCCGCGTCTTCTATTAATGGAATATTATGTGCGGTACAAATATCTTGAATGTCATGCAGTCCAGTCGGGTTACCAAGGGCATCTACAAACATAACGGCTTTTGTTTTGTTTGTGATCTTTTTCTTTAAATTCTTTGGACATATGTTGTAGGTGTCGAGTGACACATCAACAAAGACGGGCTTTGCACCTAAATCTTCGACAACATTAGCACTGGCCGGGAATGAAAAATCGGCGACCAAAACCTCATCACCTTCACCAATGTTTAAAAGTTTTAGGCATGTCCATAGAGCGGTTGTTGCAGATGTGGTAAACACACAGTGTTTTGCACCTGTATAGGCGCAAAATTCTTCTGTGAAGGCTTTGACATGTTTGCCTTTTGTATGCATACCAGTTTTAAAAATATCTTCAAAATCATTTCTGATATCATCAAATGAAATATGTGGTTTTATAAGGCGTATCATGTCGTTCATTAAATATTATCCTTGTACCAGTCCAATGTTGATTTTAAACCTTCATCGAATGGGGTTAATTGATAGTCAATCATACCATGAATTTTTTTGTTACATGCATTGTGACATTCAACATCTGATTTACGTTCAGGTTTTCTTAAAACGTCACCCTTATAGCTCATTATATTACAAATTGATGTAACCAAGTTATTCATGGAAACTTGGTTGTTTGTTGAAATGTTAATGGATTCCGCAGGTTTCATTTTATCATACAATTTCATCACGGCATTTATCGTGTCAAATACATGAATGAAATCACGTGTTTGGTCACCGGTTCCATGAATTTCTGGTGTTATATCATTCAAAATACGGTATGCGGTGATTGGAATAATTCCGGCCAACATACCTTTATGATTTTGGCGTGGACCATAATTGTTGAATGGACGTACGATAAATGCATCCAAATCAAACATACGCACATAACTCTCAACCGCTAAATCAGCGGCGGCTTTTCCCGCGGCATATGTTGTTAATGGATTTTTCGGGTGGGCTTCATCCATAGGTTCATAAACAGCAGATCCATAAACTTCGGATGTTGAAAAATGACAAAGGGTTTTAAATTTTCCTGAACGTTGTAATTCTAACAAATTTAATGCACCTGTTACATTTGTAGAAAATGCATTTTCAGGGTTTAAAAATGAATAGTTGAGTGCCTTTGTGGCACAATTGAAAACGACATCAATGTCATGGTTCTCGAAAATATAATCTAAACTGGTTCGGATTTCGATGTCATCTTTATAGAAGGTGGCGTTTCCTGTTTCCAACGCATCTTTTAAATTATTTTCATTTCCTAAAAATAAATTGTCAACGGCAATCACATGTTTTGCACCTTGGGTGAGGCAGGCATCAACGATATGAGATCCGATAAACCCTGCACCACCAGTGACTAAAACGGTTTGATCTTTAATAGGGGCTCTTAACATGCGTAAATTTCCTTTTGGATCATGTCACAAATTTTGAGGCTTTCAAGACCATCTGTAATGTTTGGGTTAGTGGGATTTTTAACACCCTGACAGCTGGCAATGAATGATTGGTGTTGGAGGAGGAGGGCCTCTTGTGGCCTCACTTCGATTGCTTCTTGAACTGCACTGATTGTATAGGGGCGGCCATCATCTTGTTTGATCCGTGACTGACTTGTTACGATAATTTCTTTTCGTAGTAATTCACAATCAATGAAAACATCTTCACATGTAGCTTCAATTTTACGCATTTTTTTCTCGGTAATACGGCTCGCTTGAATACGAGAAAAATGTCCATTGTCATGCGTTAATATTGCAGATGCAAAGTTGATTAAGTTGTTATCGATTGATCCGTGGGCAGAAACATGCTTAACAGAACCATTTAGGTGGATAGCAAGATCAATATCGTGTATCATGAGATCTGAAATAACATCAACATCTGTGATACGACTACTTAATTTATTTGTACGTGTAAAATCAACATTAATAACATTGCTTGATTTTTGTAACACTTGGTTTAATTGTTGAACGGCTGGGTTAAATCTCTCAATAAAACCAATTTGAATATTCGTACCATGTTCATTGGCAAGAGCAGATATTTTTTCGGCCTCTTCCAATGTTTCAGTCATCGGTTTTTCAACAAAAATATTTTGTATTTTACCAATAGCTTGTTCTAGATATTGCGCATGGGTTGATGTTGGTGTTGAAATGACGAGAGCGTCGATATCACTGCTAAAGGCATCGTTAATATCCTTTAAGGCTGTTGTATTATGTGTTTTTGCTAGATCTGTTGCTTTTTCAATATCTAAATCGTATATGAATGTGAGGTCGACTTGTTTCAACATGGAAAGAACACGTAAGTGATTGCGCCCCATATTTCCTAATCCAATTAAGCCAACTTTTACGGGAGTATTACTATCCATTTTTATGTTTCTACCTTATTTCCTAATTTATCAATTTTACTTACGGCCCGTGCTGGGTTTCCCATCACCAATGTATAGGGTGGGACATCTTTTGTAACGACACTACCCGCGGCAATCATGGCATATTCGCCGATGGTTGTTCCACAAACAATAGTTGCATTTGCACCAATGCTGGCACCATTTTCAACTAATGTTGGTGTGATTGACCAGTCGGTGTTAAATGCACGAGGCACCTTGTCGTTTGTAAAACACGCATTGGGGCCAACAAAGACGTCGTTTTGTATTGTGACACCTTTGTAAACAGAGACACTGTTTTGAATTTTACAATTGTCGCCAATAGTAACACTTTCATCAATGTACACATCCTTTGAAATAATAGTGTTTTTTCCAATATGGGTGTTTTCGCGTATTTGAACGTTGACCCAAATTTTACTTCCCTCGCCGATATTGGAGGTATTGGTAATAGTTGCGGTGTTGTGAATATATGTGTCTGTCATTATGACCTCATTAATATTATATCGTGAGTAATGTATCAATAGACATTACAAAATGATATTGCTAAGTTTCATACATGAAAATTGTATTTTTTGGCGCAAGTAAATTTAGTGAAGAATTGTTATCCACCCTATATGATAACGGTTTTAAAATAGATGCTCTATTTACTATTGGCCAAGAATTCACTGTTCGTAAAGGAGAAAAGGTTAAAAATTATAATCATGCTAACCTTATTCCATTAGCTGAGGCTAATAATACCCCTCACTATATAGTCGACGAAGATAGGAAACTCTCTTCTTATATAGACGTTCTAGAAGAAATTAAGCCAGACGTGATTTTAGTGTTAGGATGGTATTATATGATACCAAAAGCGGTGCGTGAAATACCAAGGTATGGTTGTTGTGGTATTCATGCGTCTCTTTTGCCCAAATATGCGGGATGGGCACCATTGGTGTGGGCAATGATTCATGGAGAAGAAGAGGCTGGTGTTACGTTTTTTCAAATGGATGAATCTGTTGATGGTGGTGATATTATCATGCAAAAGGCATTTGATATTGAATATGAAGATACAATTAAAAATGTTTACGAAAAGGCTACTGAATCATCAAAGGAAATTTTATTGGAAACACTACCTGTTTTTGACCAGTTGAAATTTCGTAAACAGGATAAGAGTCTGACAGAAATTCATGACAAAAGATCGCCAGAAGACGGCTTGATTGATATGAACATGACTGCGAAACAAATGTATGATTTTGTGCGAGCACAATCGGATCCTTACCCTGGTGCGTTCATAAAAACATCGGATGGAAAAAGATTGATTATTGAAAAGGCGCGAATTGCAGATGATAATTGTTGATTATAACGTTGGAAATATTGGTTCTATCGTTAATATGTTCAAAAAAATTGGGGTGCGCGCAACCTTATCATCGGATGAAAATGAGATTGCCAAGGCGGATAAAATATTTTTTCCAGGCGTGGGATCATTTGGTCACGGCATGACGTGTTTGAAAAAATCAGGATTGATTGATGTTTTGGAACAAAAAATTTTAAAAGACAAAATCCCTGTCCTTGGTGTGTGTTTGGGGATGCAATTAATGTTTGAACATAGTGAAGAGGGAAACTGTGATGGTCTTGGGTGGATTAAGGGATCTGTTAAGCATTTTGACCAGAATAAAATTGATGAGAATTTGAAGGTGCCTCATATGGGGTGGAATCAAATTCAAATTAAGCAATCATCTGACTTAATTGATAATTTTCCTGACGAACCACGTTTTTATTTCGCGCATAGTTATCATGCTTTTTGTGATGATGAGAGTAATATTCTGGCAACGGTAAATCATGGATATGATTTTCCTTGTGTTGTTCAAAATGATAATGTTTATGGCGCTCAGTTTCACCCCGAAAAAAGCCACAAATTTGGTATGTCATTATTGAAAAATTTTACTGAGATGGAAGAAAACTAAAATGCTTCAAACACGCGTGATGCCATGCCTTCTTTTGGATGATGGCGGTTTACTTAAAACAGTTTCTTTTAAAAATCCTATTTATATTGGCGATGCGATTAATAGTGTTCGTATATATAACGAGTTGGAAGTGGATGAAATTATCATTCTTGATATTTATGCAACGAAGAATGGTAGAGGGCCAGATTTTTCAAAAATTTCTCAATTGACTGAGGAATGTTTTATGCCGTTTACGTATGGTGGCGGTATAAAAACATACGAAGATGCCCAAAAAATATTTGATATGGGGGCAGAAAAAATTTCATTAAATAGTGCGGCTTTGCACAATGTAGAACTCATTGAAAAAATAGCACATGCATATGGATCACAGGCGGTTGTTGTTTCAGTAGATGCAAAGAAAACATTGTTTTCTGGCGAGCGTGTTTTTGAAAAATGTGGAACAAAGAAAACAAAATGGGTGCCTCATGAATGGGCTAAATTTGTTGAAAATGCAGGGGCAGGTGAGATATTAATTAATTCGATAGATTGTGATGGAAAAATGGATGGATTTGATTTAGATCTGATCTCAAGTGTTTCTAATTGTATTGATATTCCCGTTATTGCTGCAGGTGGCGCGGGTGAGATAGCTGATATTGGACGCGCCAAAAAAGCGGGAGCAAATGCAATAGCGTTAGGAAGTATGGCGGTCTATCAAAATAAAAATAGAGGTATACTCATTAACTTCCCAGACTATGAAACATTAAGAACAATATTGGACGAAAAATAAAATGAGAACGTTGTACACAGACAAAAAATTATGGGCGCAAAGCTGGAAAGCGCGCACAGAGAAAAAACGTAACATTCAATCTTGCTCAAGGTGCTTGTATGATGTGGACACTCCACATATCTCATTTAATGATGAGGGATTGTGTAACTACTGTGAAAAAGATGACGAAATGCGTGCTCAATTTCCAGGAGGAAAAAAGGGCGAAGAAGAATTTGTGAAAATTGTTGATGAAATTAAAATCGCGGGTAAAGGGAAAAAATACGATGTGATTGTTGGGGTTAGTGGTGGTGCGGATTCAACATATATGCTTCATCTTGGTAAGAAGTACGGATTACGTATGTTGGCCGTCCATTTTGATAACACATGGAATACAACGATTGCACAGCAAAACATAAAAAATGCGTTGGAAAAATTAGACGTTGATTTATGGACGTATGTTGTTAATGCACAAGAATATGATGACATTTATCGTGCCTTTTTAAAGTCAGGAACGCCAGATTTAGAAGTTCCTACCGATATTGCATTAGCTGCTGTGCTGGGGATGGCCGCTGAAAAGTTTGGCATTCAATATATCTTTGAAGGGCACTCATTTAAAACGGAGGGGATTGCCCCTGTTGGATGGATCTACATGGATGCAAAATATATCGATAGTGTTCACGATCAGTTTGGTGAGAAGCCAATGAAGACATTTCCGAACTTTCGATTTATGCGTCAATTGAAATGGATGCTTTTCAATCGAATAAAGAAGGTAAGACCCCTCTGGTATTTGGACTATAATAAAGATGAAGCCAAGGCGTTAATTACAAAAGAATATGATTGGCAGTGGTATGGTGGGCATCATTTAGAAAATAGAATGACGGCATTTTACCATACATATTATTTGCCACGTAAATTTGATATTGATATGCGCGCGCTAGGATATGGTGGATTGATCCGTAGTGGTCAAATGGATCGCGAGGAAGGTGTGCAGCTTTTAGAAACAGAACCAAATATTGACTATGAAATTTATGATGTTGTTTTAAAGCGATTAGGATTTTCAGAGAGCGAATTTGAAAAAATTATGCAAACGCCAAAGAAAACGTATAGAGATTATAAAACATATAAAAAATTGTTCGAACGCTTACGTCCATTTTATTATCTCATGGCAAAAATGAATCTTATTCCATGGAGTTTTTATATTAAGTACACATCGAAGGATAATTTATAAAGATGTACCCGTGGTTAGATACCATTCAATAGTTTTTGCAATTCCCGTTTCAAAAATTTCATCGGCGCACCATCCCAAATCATTTTCAATTTTGGATGCATCAATGGCATAACGTTGATCATGGCCTGCGCGATCTGTAACAAAGACAATCAGTTCCTTATAAGATTGTCCGTTTTTGCGTGGGCGTAATGTGTCGAGAGAATTGCAGATATGATGCGTTAATTCCAAATTGGTTAATTCATTTTTACCACCAATATTATATGTCTCTCCGCTTTGTCCGTTGTGATAAATATGATCAATTCCTGTGCAATGATCGATAACATACAGCCAATCGCGAATATTTTTTCCATCGCCATAAATGGGGATAGGGGTTTCAGATAAGGCGTTGCGTAAAACAGTTGGAATTAGTTTTTCTGCATGTTGTTTTGGGCCATAATTATTGGAACAATTACTGATTGTGATGTTCATGCCATAGGTATGATGATATGAACGAGCAATAAAATCACTGGATGCTTTTGATGCAGAGTAGGGGGAATTAGGGGCATAGGCAGTCGTTTCTTTGAATAGCCCTGTTTCGCCTAATGTTCCATAAACCTCATCAGTTGATATGTGGTGGAAGCGGCATCCTTCGTATTCGGTTTTATATTGTGATGGGGCATTCATCCAATGGTGCCGCGCGATATCCAATAATGTAAACGTACCCATTATATTTGTTTGTAAGAAAAGTTCGGGCCCTTTGATCGAGTTATCGACGTGGGATTCTGCTGCGAAATGTATGACACCACGTATGTCATGGGTTCTAAAGATATTTTCAATTTTTGTTCGGTCGCAAATATCGCCCTGTTCAAAACAATAATTTGAATGTTCTTCAATTTCTTTTAAATTTTTTAGATCACCAGCGTAGGTTAAAAGATCAAGGTTGATGATCTTGTAATTAGGGTATTTTTCAAGCATGTAGGGTACAAAATTAGCACCAATAAATCCGCATCCACCTGTAACTAGAATTGATTTTTCATGTTTGTTCATAAGGTTATGATCCTTTTTTGTATATATCCGTGATGAATGTATCAAAATTTTTGATTAATGTCGTATCAAGGTTGCTTTTTAGGGCTTTGTTTTTAGTGTCAGTTCGATGTTTTTGATTGTTGAGGGCGTGCTCAACCGCTGTTACCATGCCCTGAATATCATCAATTTCTGTGAAATCAACAAATTCTTCTAACCCAGCATGTGCTTCTTGATCAATTGCCTTTTCAGAAATGACGTGACACCCTAAAGACATGGATTCATAGATGCGGCCAATCTCTAATATAGCTTGATCGAAATAATGAATATTGACGATGATTTTTGCCTTTAGAAGTTCTTTGACAACGTCCATACCAAAGACGCCGCAAATAATTTTTATTTTAAAATGTTTTTGAAGTTCACTTAGATAGGCTTGGCGTCTTTCATTGCGAGGGTCACCATAAAAAACAACATCGTATGGTCTATCATCATCTGGATAAATGTCATTGTTTGATATGAGATCATGCTTAATTAAAAATGAGGTGTAATTAGGACAATATGCCACAGGTAAATGATAAAATTGAGTGTTGGGCATTTGTGGTTTTAGAAAATTAATGTTACCCAGGGCGTAATCAATCATGATTGATGATTTTTTTAGAATATCTAGGTGTGCGGGTTGAAAAAAACGATCGTTTGTTGTTTGTTCCGTTTGATATCCAATATACCCATTAGGTAAATTATCGTATGTTTGAGGGCAAAAAACAATTTTGTGACTGATTGTTTTTGTTGGAATATCATAGGGGGTTATTATGCTATTTATTCCATGTTGTGCAAAATGAAAACCGAGTAAATTTGCGAAATAACTTGTATGAGGTTTTGTTAAGATAACGATTTCATTATGTGATTTTTCATCTGTGTTAATTGTAATTAATGTTTTTTGAAAGATTTTGTAAGATTTTGTTTTTAATTTATATTTTGGCTTTAACCCAAATATTTTTCTGATGACGTTCATTGTTCTTCCTCCAATGTTTGAATGATGTTATGAACGCTTTTTTTCCATGAGGGGCAATCTATAATTTCTTGAGCTGATTGGGTATCTAAAACAGAATAAAGCGGACGTTTTACAGGACCAGAAAATGATTCTAATGAGATAGGGGTTAAGGCTGTCTTAGATTGGATAGTATTTTTTATTTCGGTAGCTAGGTCAAAGAAGGTGCAAGCATCTTTTGATCCTAAGTGATAAATATTTTTACTGTTTTTTAGAGGATTTAGGTTGGAAAGTTTGTAGACAAAATTAACGATATCTGCGGTTGTTGTAAGGCAAATTTTTTGATCGCTGACAACTTTCATTTCGGGAAGTGCTTTTAATAGTGAATGAAATGTTTTTACAATATTTTTTCCAAATTCAGACGATAGGTGTGATATACGAATAATTGCACCGTATCTAGCGTATTTTAAAAATGCGTTTTCACCATCTAATTTTGATTGCCCGTAGTAGTTAATGGGCGAGGGGGTGTCCGTGGTTGTGTAAGGGGTGTTTTTTTGTCCATCGAACACATAATCGGTTGAAATATGGATAAGTGGTATGTTCCGTTTTGCTGTTTCTGTAGCTAAAATTTCAACGGCGGTTGTGTTGATTAATGTGCAAGCGACATGACCTTCATCAGTCTCGGCTTTATTTACATCTGTATAAGCTGCGCAATTAATAACAATGGTTGGTTTGCATCTATCCAATGTGGCGGCAACATGATCCTGCTTTGTAATGTCGCATTCTGTACGATCAACATAGATAATACGATCGTTAGGCCATGCGTTTTTAAAGCCCTGCCCTAATTGTCCGTTTGCTCCTAATACTAAAAGCACGGTTTATCCTTGTATTCATTCCACGTTTTGAGTTTTTGATCTTTAAGGGACAGTAATGCATTACCATCGTCGATTTTCCAATCAATGTTCAATTCAATATCGTTATATATAATTCCGCCCTCGTGATGCGGGGAATAAAAATTATCACATTTATAGGTGAAAATGGCAGTGTCGCTTAAGACGGAAAAACCATGCGCGAATCCTCGAGGAATGAATAGTTGTTGTTTGTTTTTTGCATTTAATTCAACACAAACATGTTGTCCATAGGTTGACGATTGATGGCGCAAATCAACGGCAACATCTAAAACTCTTCCTTCTATGGCCCTAACCAATTTAGCTTGTGCAAAAGCACCAGATTGAAAATGTAATCCACGTATTGTTCCATATTCAGATTTTGACTGGTTATCTTGTACGAAATGTGTGTTGATTCCTGCGTTAGAAAATAATTTTTGGTTATAGCTTTCGAAAAAATAACCGCGATCATCTTCAAAAATGCGTGGTTCAAAAATAATGACATCAGGAATATCTGTTTGTATAAATGGCACAATTTAACCCTTTTGATGAATGACGTGATTTTCGAGATATTCTGTGTAATCACAATCTTTAATATTTTTGATTTTTTGTTTTAGATCATTCACGGAGATATATCCCATGCGATAAGCTACCTCTTCTGGACAGCATAACTTTAATCCCTGCATACGCTCTATCATTTCAACGTAATTTGCAGCAGCCAATAATGAGTGAGGCGTTCCTGCATCTAACCACGCAATACCACGTTTAAAGGGAAGGGCCTTTAATGCAGTTTTCTCTAAATATTTTAAATTAAGATCCGTTATTTCTAACTCACCACGAGCGGATGGTTTTAAATTTTTGGCATATTCAACAACCGTGTTGTCATAAGCGTAAAGCCCAACAGCGGCATAATTTGATTTTGGCTGTTTTGGTTTTTCCTCTAGTGATAATACATCGTAACTTTCATCATATTCTATGACACCAAAACGTTGCGGATCTGTCACATAATACCCAAAAATCAAGGCACCATCAAAATCAGACTGCAATGTATTTGCAATGGATTGAATTTGTGGGCCAAAATTAAATATATTGTCGCCAAGGATCAAAGTTACAGGATCATCGCCAATAAATTCATCGCCAATAACAAATGCCTCCGCAATACCTTTTGGTTCATCTTGTACAGTATAGGACAGGGTAATACCCAAATCGGCTCCATCGCCTAAATAGTCTTCAATAACTGGCGTATCTTTAGGGGTGCTGATTATTAAAATATCTGTTATTCCTAGCATCATAAGAGTGGACAGAGGATAACAGATTAGGGGTTTATCATAGACGGGTAAAAGCTGTTTCGAAGTAATAGTTGTAAGGGGGTAAAGTCTGGATCCTGATCCTCCCGCTAATAAAATACCCTTCATGACATTACCCTTTTTACTATCTAATTTTGATCAATTATTAGCATAGTGATGATAGGGCAACAAGGTCGTTTATTTTCTGTGATGATCTTTGATTAATACAGAAATGTCACGATAAATAAGAGGGTAACCAATCACACCTATGATGGTTATTGTTATTAATACCTTTGTAATGAAGAAGTTGATATTGATTGATGTCGGTGAGGTGAGGTAAGTGATCGAAATGACAAGGCCAGTCACAATCATTGCAAATAAGATTTTTAAATAATCATAATTGATTGTGTAATGGCGTTGGCTAACGATAGTGTTGGCAACGCATATTAATGCGGATGTTATGGTTGTGGCAAGGGCGGCCCCCATTAATCCATAATGATCGATCATTATATAATTCAAAATTATATTGATACCCAAACCAACAATGTTAATAGCGGCGATGTAATGCGTTTTTTTGACAATAGATAATCCCGGTGTGAACACAGATAGGCTCTGAAACGCGATGGCTGTTAATAGTAAGGGAACAAAAATGATGGCTCCTTCAAATGATTTTCCGATGAAAAAATGAAATAATTCAGGGGTAAAAAGGCTGATACCTAATATTGTGGATAGTATAATAAATATATAGAGGTTAGTCGCCTTTCCAAAATTACGTTGTGCGTCGGCTTCTTTGTGATGTTTGTAAATCAATGGAACGGCCGATAGTTGTAATATGCCTGTAATCACGCTTAGTAGGCTGGCAATTTTAAATGCAATGCCATAAATTCCAACGTTTTCAAGATCAATTATTTGCGCGATCATGAGGCGATCGGTATAGCTTTGTCCAAATACAGCAAGACTAGACGGTACAAGCGGTAGTGAAAATAAGAGCATTACTTTTAGTTTTTGAGGTGAAAACGTGAATGCCATAATTGTGTGTTGCTTAACAAGGATAAAGCCAATAGCGGTGGAGATAGATAGGGCAAGAAGGTAGGAAACGATCAAGATTTCAATTGATGGTGATATAATCATTAAAAAATAGGACATAAAACCCAATGTTAAAACGCCATTGAGTGCGATAAGAAATGTTTGTTCTCGTGGTTTGTTTTCCCACCTAAACTGATTGGTGATAAAAGTAAAGCTACCGTGTAGGAATAGCCAGGGAATAAGATATAGGACTAAGTGTGACTGTGTAACATCGTTCAATATCCATTGTGATATATGGGATTGCATGGAATAGATGATTAAGCCAGCAATACAATACATGACAAAAGAAAAGAAATACGCCGTGGAAACATAGGATTGTTTATCTTTTTTGTCTGTTTGCTCGTTGATAAAACGGGCAACGGCTTGTGAAACTTCCATGGCAATTGATAAATTTAACAGGATAAGGCAGAGACTTAAAAGGTCAAAAGTTCCATATTCTGCAGGTGACAGTGATGTCGTTATTATAGGTAGGGTCACAAACCCAATGACCATGGTAATAAATTTTCCGATACCATAAATGGCGGAATGTTTGAGGAAATCTTTTATCATGGACACATATTGTTGTTTCTTTTATATCTTGCATTAACACTCTAATAGATTTTGGGGTTCAAGGAAAACATGAAAAGTAATAAACGTATTATATCATTGGTTGGTCGTGAAATCGCAGGGTATCATTCGAATTTACAACGTGGATTTGACGCGTTGGGGGTGGATAATTACTTTTTTTATGAGCGAACGCATCCGTTTTACAAGCATGAAAAATCAAGGATGTTGATCGAAAAGTGGATTACATTCTTGAATGATATCATTGTTAATTCAACGCACAAATTTTGGCAAAAATTGTCTCTTTTTATTGTGTTGTACCCAATTGTTTTTGTTTTTAAGGTTTTGTTATTTCCATGGTTTTTATGTCGTTATGATGTTTTTATATTTTCTGCAAATTATAGTTATTTGGGCGGATATGTTGATAGATGTATATTAAATTTATTGGGAAAAACTACGGTTGATATCGCGCTGGGATCGGAAGCGCGGCCTCCATATTTGAATGGTGGTTGGGTAGGTAAAAGCGCGAGAAGAATTAGATTTGATACTTATATCAAGAAAAAGAAGATAGATAAAAAGGTAAAATATACGACGTATCTAGTTGATACGCCGACAACGTCACAATTTAGTACTCGTTCGTACATTCCTTTACTATATATGGGGTTACCCTTTTACTGTACCTATTCAAACGAGGGGGCGGAGAGTAATGAAAAGTCGTTAATTTTACATGCACCCTCAAATCCTAAAATAAAAGGTAGTGATATTATTCGAGACGTTGTTCAGGAAATACAAAAAGAAGGTGTCTTTGGATTTGAATATAAAGAGTTGCTTGGGATGCCTCATGCTGAAGTTTTAAATCAGTTGAGTAAATGTAACTTTGTTATTAATGAACTTTATTCAGATACGCTTATGTCGGGTTTAGATGCAGAGGCTGCTTGGTTTGAAAAGCCCTCTATTATTGGTGGGTATAATTTGCCAATGATTAAAAATAGTGTGAGTGGTGCTGATGTGCCTCCTACTTATCGAATAAAACCATCAAAAGATGAGTTGAAAAAAGCAGTGATTTATCTGTTATCCAATCCAGATGAATGTAAAAAAATAGGATTGGAGGCTCAATTGTTTGTGAAACATAATTGGTCGTCTAAAATGGTTGCTCAAAAATATTTGGATTTAGTGAGTGGAAAAATACCTGATGCATTGTTTAGAAATCCTTATGATGATTTTGATTTTCATGGGTGTGGCGTATCGGTGAATGATCGTCAAAACATGGTTAGTGAATTGGTGCGAAAGTTTGGTGAAAAATCCCTTTGTTTGGAAAACAAACCTAAATTGAAAGAAGCTTTACTAAAGGATTGTGGTTTGTCGTAATATTCTTGCTAATGTTGCAAAAAAGAGCATAATCTACTTTAACCTCTATGGTAGAGTGTATTGACTATAAATTGAATTCAGAGATCTTTTATTAATAATTAATTACATGAAAATTCTTATACTTTCACAATTTGCAGGTTCTCGAAAACATGGGATGGTTTTTAGAAATTATCAGTGGGCAAAGACGCTAACTGAAATGGGCCATGATGTAACAATCATGGCGTCATCTTATGCTCATGCCCGATACAAACAACCTGTTGTCGATGGGAATGTATCTACAGAACATATTGATGATATTCGTTATCTTTGGGTTAAGGGAACAAGAAGTTATAATCCAGCGAGTGTAATGGGGCGATTGTCTTCAATGTTTTGGTTTACGTTGAAATCATATGTTATTGCGCGTAGGCATAAACGTAAATATGATATTGTTATTGCATCGTCTCCGCAACCATTTGTAATTTTTGCGGCGCGATTTTTAGCAAAAAAAAATAAAGCGAAATTAGTTTTTGATATTCGTGATTTGTGGCCACTAAGTTTGATGGAATTGTCAAAATCTGGATCGTATAATCCATTGATATGGTTGATGCAACGCGCTGAAAATTATGCATGTTCACGTGCTGATCTTATTACAGCGGTACCTCAAAATTGTGAATCTTATTTGAAGGAGCATGGTTTGGCAGATAACAAATTTTTGCATGTTCCAAATGGTTTTGTTGAATCAAATTTGAATCTTAAAAACCATAAAAAGCCGCCACAAGATTATATTGATCATATTGATACGTTGCAAAAAAAGGGAGTATTTTTTGTTGGGTATACAGGCTCTTTGGGGGAGGCAAACGCCATGGATAAATTTTTAGAAGCCATGGTTCAAGTCAATGATGAGGTGCACTGCGTTATCGTCGGAAAAGGTGCTAAAAAAGAAGAGCTTAAGGCTCAAGCGTATGATTTAAAAATTAATCACCGTGTTCATATTTTTGATTCGATTGAATCTGATCAAATGCATTATTTTTTAAAAAATATTCACCTGGCCTATGTGGGAACTCGTAAAAAGAAACTGTATGATTATGGTGCAAGCGTTACAAAAATGAATGATTATATGTTTGCTAAAAGGCCTGTTTTGTACGCTATTGGTGATCCTAATAATACGGTTGAGTTAAGTGGATGTGGCGTGTCTTGCGAGGCTGAAAACGTTTCTGATATTGTGTCTGGTATAGAAAAATTTTATAAAATGACAGTAAAACAGCGTGCAAAATACGGGGAAAATGGATATCAATATTTATTGCAAAATAATTTGATTTCAATTCATATGAAAAAAATGCTGAAAGCTCTGGGTGTTTGAAAAAAGTAACATGGTATTGCCACAATTCGTTGTTAAGCTATTTTAAAGTGAATATTATACAAATATTCACTTTTTTATAATATTCTATTTTGTGATGTATATTACATGTTGAAAAGGGGTAACTATGACCCAAAATGCGATCCAAAAAAACAAACCAGAATTAACGATAGAGCATGCTCAAGTGGAGTTGTCTTTATCTGATTTGAATGATTTATGTGATGCCACGGATGCGGCTATTCAAGACGGTGGTGGTTTTGGTTGGGTTAATTTACCGGCACGTGAGACGTTGGAGCGTTTTTGGAATGGCGCTATCGTTATGCCGCAGCGTGATGTGTTTTTTTCACGTATGGATGGTTCTATTTGTGGGGCGTGCGTGCTGGTTCATCCTCCACAAAATAATGAGGCGCAGTCCCACGCAGTACAGTTGACATCTCATTTTGTTGCGCCATGGTCGAGAGAAGCGGGGTTGGCTAAAATGTTATTGCAACGTGCGGAAAAGCAAGCGAAATCCAGACAGTATACAGTCGTTAATTTAGATGTGCGAGACACACAGGTTGTTGCGATTAAATTATATGAATCCCAAGGGTATGAAAACTATGCGACGCATCCTGCATATGCATATGTTGATGATCACTATGTTGCAGGACATTATTTCATGAAGATACTAGACGCTGTTTAATGAGTGCGCCATACTTGGGGTATGAAATTAGAAAACATATCTCCTTACTTTAATTCAAGATTAGAGCGCCTTGCACGATGGGCATCTGTGCCATCCTTATGGCGTGACCATGCTGATAAGTTGTTGGATGCAGCTGAAGAAGATATGGCGCATGCTGATGACGTTTTGGATTTGTTGCATCGTATTCAGCGTTTGGAATATATATTCTCTGCGCGAATGGAAAATCATAAATTATTCCGGGATCAATTTTATAGGGGAACATTTCCGACGTGGCATGACTTTGTATCACCCCCAGTTGAAAAGAGCTTGCAAAAAGGGTTGGCGGATCAGCTATATAACGTGAGTGATACAGAAAAGCACGTACCTATGTTGGAGATTGGTGATCATGCTCGCGCGGTTGGTTGTTTTTTGTTCGATCGTTGTATTGAAGATGGTGTGAAATTCGATGTGTCTATTTTTGATGAAAATTTTAAAGCACTTCTTTTGAATAACTGTACAAAAGAACAAGCAGCAAGTTTTGGTGAGACATATGCCTTAACACGTTCGCATATTACACATCGAATTTTGGCACTTTATAATTTGCCAGAACATACAGTTATAAAAACGGAAGATATGCAAAAAAAGGCTTACGAAAAGGCTGCTTATGTTTTGCGTGAGTGGGTGTTGTCAGGTAAGATACATTCGACGCTAACTGTTGTGCCAACACGTATGGATGCAGAAATTGACGGGTTGGATTATGATCAATATTTACGAGATTATTTTACAATGTGTAATCAAGATTGGGATAAGATTGGATCTGTTCAAGGAATTTTGATTGATAAGTTAAACTCTGTAAAGACGCTGAGGTTTACGAATAATGATGGAACGGATTTATCAATGGATATTGATGGATTTACTTTTTGCAATTCAACAACGGCGCGCAATATACCGGGGTCAGAGGTGTTTTCGGCTCCTCGTAAAGATAGTGTGAATGGTAAAGTTGTTGCTAAAGGAAAGTTTGCGGTAAAAGGTTTTCAATCGGAAGTTATTGAAGATATTACTATGGAATTTGTTGATGGGTATTTGAAAGAGTTCTCTGCCGTTAAAGGGCAGGACATTTTTGAACAAACGGTGGCAACAGATGATGGTGCACGTTATGTCGGTGAAATTGGTATAGGAACTAATCCGTTTTGGAAAACGCATGTTGCGTCTATTGTATTGGCAGAAAAAATTGGAGGATCATTTCATATCGCTTTAGGGGATGCTTATACAATGACTGACTATATGGGGGCGCCCGTGAATGTGGATAATGGTAACCGTTCACGATTGCATTGGGATATTACAACCATGTTGTGGGGTAAAGAAGGGAGAATTTATGCTGATGGCCAAATCATTATGGATGATGGTAAATGGACAGCCCCTGAATTGTTATTTTTGAATGGAGATGCTTAGGAATGATTTATAATTCTAAGAATATATTTGCAAAAATTTTGCGTGGTGAAATTCCTAATAATACAGTTTATGAAGATGAATATGTTTTGTGTTTTGATGATGTTAATCCGCAAATGCCGATTCATTGCTTGATTATCCCTAAGGGCGCATATGTTAATTTGAACGATTTTTCAAGGAATGCTAGCGATGAAGAGATCGTTGGTTTTTATCGTGCTGTAGAAAAGATCGTTGAAATAAAAAAAATGTCGGGGAGTGGTTATCGCGCAATTTTTAATACGGATGATCATGGAGGGCAAGAGGTGCCTCATATGCATATGCATATTCTTGGTGGTGAAAAATGTCCATCGATGATTGTAAAATAGTTAAAACAGCGCTTCACTTCGCGATGGAACGCCTTTACACTGTTAACAATGAGCGGACTCGGTAAATTTTTTGCACCTTTTGTAACTTTGGCAAAACAGCCCATTGAATCTTTTATTCGCCTGGAAACGGCAGATGATGAATTCACAATGGTAGCCGAAGATGGATCGTTAATTAGCTATATGAAAGTTGATGGTTCTCGTCAAATTATTGGTCAAGAAGAATATAATCATATTCTTGAGGCAGCGACGGTAAAGCTAGGATCTCGATTTGATCGTCCAGGTCATGCGCTCCAAGTGTTTTTTACACGCAATCCATCTAAATCTCGTGCGACAACAGAAAAAGAAATCTATCCGTCAAAGGTTGCTGCCCGTAATATTGGTCTTGAAATTGAAGACGTGTTGGATGAACGTGCACGTCACTTGTCGCATTATATGATCCATGAAGAATGCTATTATGTTTTATGGACACGTCCTAGTATTCTCAATGAAACGGAGTTAAAACGTGCAGCAGAAGAACGTCAAAAACAAGAGCGAATTCCTGCATCTAGTGCGCAAGATCCGCTAGCCGCACTAGATCCATTGAGAGCTCGACATAAATCATATGTGATGGGAATTGAATCTGCATTGAACGAGTTGGGTATTCGTGCAGATACGATGACGGGACACAGTGCAATGGCTGCTGTACGTAACAATTTGTTTCCGGACATGGCTAATGATCAATGGCGTCCTGTATTGCCAGGTGATAATATTCCAGTACGTGTGCCTGAATCAAAAATAGATTATTCAGATATTTTATGGCCACCACTTCGACAACAATTAACCACGGCTCATGGTAAAATTTTGAATAACCGCATGGTTCAAATTGGAAGCCTTTTGTGGGGAGGTATTGACATGACATTGGCGCCGAGTGATCCGTCACCATTTCCAATGTTGTTGAATAGGTTATTCGAGGCCAATATTCCGTATCGTATTTCCTTTTTAATTGAATCTGGTGGAGTAGAAGCAACAACAGCTAAGTCATCTATTGCAACATTTTTGGCTATCACAAATCCTGTAAACAAAACGATTAAAAAATCATTGGAATCTTTGAAAGCGTTATCAAGGAGTGAGCCTGTCGTAAAGTTACGTATATCATTGGCTACATGGGCGCCAGAGGGAAAACGTGGTTTGTTAGAAGATCGTATTTCGATTTTAATGCAGGCTGCAGAGAGCTGGGGATATTGTCAGGTTTCTAATGTTGTTGGTGATCCTCTTGATTGTGTTATGTCGTCAGCCATGGGAATAGCATGCGCTTCAACGGCTCCTACAGCGGTAGCTCCAATGCACGAAGTTATGAAGCTATTACCGTGGCAAAGGCCATCATCACCATTTGATAAAGGGGCGTTATTGTTGCGAACACCTGATGGTAAGGTGTGGCCATATCAAACAGGAACCAATTTAACAACAACATGGTTTGACCTTATTTTTGCACAACCAGGGGCTGGTAAATCTGTTTTGTTAAACACGCTTAATCTTGCGACAATTTTGGCGCCAGGTAACAGTAAGCTGCCATATGTTGCTGTTATTGATATTGGTCCTTCATCGTCTGGATTGATTTCCTTAATTAAGGAATCTTTGCCACAGGAGCGACAACATGAAGCGGCTTATTACCGCCTGCAAATGACACCGGAATATGCGATTAATCCATTTGATACACAACTTGGTATGCGCGAACCATTAATTGATGAACGGTCTTACCTTGTTGAGTTGTTGACGTTGTTATGTACTCCTCCTGGTGCAGACCGTCCTTATGATGGGATACAACAATTATCAGGTTTGGTTATTGATGAAATGTTTAGATGGCGAAATGATGTCGAGGCGAATGCAGAGGCGCGCCCATATCTTCCACGTTTAGACGTTGAAATTGATGATGCCTTAAAGGCGCATAATATTCATTTGCCCGAAGATCCATATTGGTGGGATGTTGTAGATAAATTTTATGATATTGAACAATATCATTATGCAAACTTGGCGCAACGTTATGCTGTTCCGGTTCTTGGTGATGCTATTACGGCGGCACGTCGTCCTCAAATTCGTGCCTTGTTGGATGAGGCGCAAATTGGTGGAAGTGCAGAAAGTGTGATTAGTGCATTTGAGCGAATGATTACATCGGCAATTCGTGAATTTCCTATCTTGTCATCAGTAACAAAATTTGAGATTACGGATGCACGAATTTGCTCTCTGGACTTAATGGATGTGTGTCCTCAAGGGGATGAGACGGCAGATCGCCAAACATCTATCATGTACATGTTGGCACGTCACGCTCTGGTGCGTAGTTGGTGGATGTCCAAAGAGGCCGTTGATCAAATGCCAGATAAATATAAACCGTATCACGAGCGTCGACTGCAGGATATTGCTGAAACACCTAAACGTCTTTGTTACGATGAATTTCATAGAACAAGTAAATCATATTCTGTCCGTGGACAATTGATTCGTGATGTGCGTGAGGGGCGTAAGCGTGGAGTCCAAATTGTTTTAACATCACAGTTATTGGAAGATTTTAGTGATGATATGATTGACCTTGCTACGGGAGTTTGGGTGCTTGGTACGGCGATTTCGGATCGTGTTGTTGATAATACACAAGAACGTTTTGGTTTGTCGAACACGGCACGTAATGTTATTCGATATCGTTTGACGGGGCCTCGTTCATCGGGGGCGCCAGCATTGTTAGTCTTGGGAACAAGTGATGGTCGATACGAACAACATTTGATCAATACGCTTGGTCCAATTGAATTGTGGGCATTATCTACTTCAGCGGAAGATGTTGCTATTCGCAACCGTTTGTATGAAAAGTTAGGAGCATCACGTGCGCGTCAAATGTTGTCAGCAGCTTTTCCAGGGGGAAGTGCAAGATCAGAAATTAAGCGTCGTGTTTTTGCGATGTCAGAAGAAGGCGAAACAGCAAGCGCGGCAACATCGGCAATTATTGAGGAAATTGTAAATGAATTGGTAAGAGCGAGTGAAGAACGCTATGAGGCGGAACGCCAACGTCAATTAATGGGTGAAGAAATAGAGTAGGAAATTATTTTATGTTACCTAAAATTTTTGGTGAGCCGAATGATAAAGATACCCAGTTTACAGCAGTATTAAAAAAATATCAGGACTTTGTTCTTATTGGTGGTGTTTTTGCGGTCATTATTGTTGTTATTATTATTTCAACCGCGTCGACATCGCAACGAACAGGCACATGGCGATATGGTTTGTGTAAAACTTTTTTAGAACGTTATGTTCAATATCCGACAAATTTAAAAATATTAACGACAGGTGAAAAACAAAATTCAGCGCAAATTGGTTATTTAACAACCAATTCCTATGGTTCTCGAGAATCTCAATTGATGGAATGTTTCTTTAATACGGGGGGAGGACGTGTTGTGATTAATAAAATAACGCTTGATCGAAAACCATTACAAGAAAATTTTATCAAAGAATTTAATAAAACAATTCCAATTATTATGGCACGTGAAGATTTAAACTTGGAATTACCGCCGCGTTTGTCAAATGCTATTGAAGATTTAAAGTTCGAGTAAGGAAAAATCATGAAGTATAAAAAATTAGGAAAAACCGATATGTCGGTTTCGGAAGTGTGTCTAGGAACAATGACATGGGGATGTCAAAATACCGAGGCCGAAGGTCACGAACAAATGGATTACGCCGTTGAAAATGGCGTTAATTTTTTTGATACGGCCGAACTGTATGCTGTTCCTCCACAACCGGAAACGCAAGGATTAACAGAAACATATATTGGAAACTGGTTTACAAAAACTGGAAAGCGTAAGGATATCGTTTTGGCAACAAAAGTTGCAGGCGTTGGCCTACCATGGATTGATAATGGCGATCCTATTTCTCCAAATCGTATTGAGATGGCGATAGAGCGCAGTCTAAAAAGATTACAAACAGATTATCTTGATCTTTACCAGTTGCACTGGCCAAATTATAAATTTCCACATTTTGGTAATCATCATGCAGGAGATATTGATCACACTCAAATGGATACAGAGCAAGAAGTGGAAGGTATGTTCAAAATACTTCAGGCACTTGATAAAGCAGTGAAAGATGGAAAAATTCGTGCGTTTGGATTATCAAATGACACTCCGTGGGGCGTGATGAAATATTTGGAATTAGCACGAAAACATGATTTGCCACAGGTTACATCTGTTCAAAACGAGTATTCGGTTATGTATCGTGGGGATGAACCATATATGGCGGAAACATGCACACATGAAAATGTTTCGTACCTGACATATTCACCACTTGTTTGTGGTGCAATTAGCGGAAAATATCTTGATGGTGCAAGACCGCAAGGAACAAGGTGGCAAATTGAAAAGGATATGGGGCGTAATAATCAACGTGATGTTAATCATTCACAAGATGCCATTCGTGCCTATATGGCCGTGGCAGACAAACATGGGTTAGATGTGTGTCAGATGGCATTGGCATTCTGTTACCAACGATCATTTGTTACATCGGTCATTATTGGTGCGACAAAAATGGATCAATTAAAGGCGGATATTGATGCAAAGGATATCGTATTATCAGATGAAATTTTGAATGATATAGACGCGGTTAATCGTCAATATCCTGTGCCGTACTAATTCTGTCTTGATATTCTGGTCCTTGCATTTCGAGGAGGCGTGAAACCGTGCGTTCAAATTCGAATGCATGATCTCCACCATTGTAAATTTCAATTGGGGAGGTTTGCGCATTAATTATAACGCGTATTTGCTCATCATATAATGTGTCGATCAACAGTATAAAACGTTTTGCCTCGTTTCGACGATCATATCCCATGCGGGGGACATCATTGATGAAGATCGTTTTATAATTTTTTGCCAAGGCTTGATAATCCATCGCGGCACGTGGTTTTTCACACAACTCACTAAATGATATCCATGCGGTATCGATCGTTGCTTTTTCAATAGGGAGAGTGCGACCTTTAACGTCAATATGATTTGGACGAACCGTGCCGTGTGATGTCAATTTCTGAAACAAATCATTCATTTTTGCCTCATGTTGAACAAAGTAAACACCATCATCGCGTAGCGCTTGTTGGCGATAGTCGGTGTCGCTATCTATATGGATAACATTCATATGTTTTTTTATAAGCGGAATGAATGGTAAAAATCGTGCGCGTTGTAACCCGTCTTTGTACAAGTTGTCAGGTGCAACATTACTGGTGGCAATAACGGTTACTCCATGATCGAACAGGTGTGTAAATAATTCGGATAACACCATGGCATCGGCAATGTCATAGACCTGAAATTCATCAAAGCATAAAACCCGTATCGTATTTGCAATATCCTTTGCAATGGTTTGTAATGGATCTTGCCCTTTTCCATCCTTGCGAAGGATAGTGATGCTATTATGCACATCCAACATAAAGACGTTAAAATGAACACGCTTCTTTGCATCAATGGGAATATGATCAAAAAATAAATCCATCATCATTGTCTTACCACGACCAACACCACCCCACATATAAATACCTTTTATGGGGGTGATACGTGAAAACCACGATTTTTTTTGTGGAGTGTTCAGTTTGTCATTGAGGTCTGATAAATGATTAACGGCATTATCCTGAACAGGGTCAGGGTGCAAATCATTTTGCAGGGCGTAATCTTTAAAAATGTCGTTGAATGACAGCATGATAAAATTTTAAACGATGCGTGGGCGAACACACAGTGTTTTTTTATATATCGTTTCATGTTACAAAAAACACATGAAAATCGCATCGTGGAATATCAATTCAATCAAGGCCAGATTACCTAATGTTTTAAAATGGATCGATGGCGCCCAACCTGACATTTTGTTTATGCAGGAATTAAAAGGCATTGCCGAGAACTTTCCTGTATCTGAATTTGAGGAACGTGGTTATAGCGTTCAGATAAAAGGACAAAAAACATATAACGGTGTGGCCATTGCATCGAAAACACCAATCACCTTAATCTCGGACGAGATATTGGAGGGTGATGAACAGGCGCGTTATCTGGAGGTTGAAATTGATGGGATACGGATGATTAATGTGTATTGTCCCAATGGTAACCCCGTACAGGTTGATAGTGAAAAATATCCATATAAATTGCGCTGGATGCGTGAATTGGTGGATCATTTGCGAGAATTGAAAGTACAAGAAATTCCATTTTTGATTGGTGGTGATTTTAATATTATTCCGCGTGATGTTGATTGTCATGATCCAAAGGTGTGGGAGGGGGATGCATTATTCCGTCAGGAAAGTTGGGATTTGTGGCGTGAATTAACAAATATGGGATTATATGATGCCTATCGCATGATGCATCCAAACGAAGATAATTGTTATACATTTTGGGACTATCAGGCCGGGGCATGGCCACAAAATAAAGGGATTCGTATTGATCATTTCTTGCTAACTCCGGAAATTGCGGATCAATTGATGGATGTGCAGGTTGATCGCGAACCACGTGGATGGGAAAAAGCATCAGACCATACCCCAATTATTATTGAATTATGAGATTAATTTTTGCCCTTATTTTATTATCAGGGTGCGCGAGTGGCGTGAGCGATCCATCGATTGTGTATTCACGGTTGAACATTGATGCGCCGTCGATGGAACAATTTCCCCATTGTAGATCATATGGATGCAAAAATATTGACATGGTTGGGTTAAATGATCTGGACCATAAAAAAATACAATCATTTTTTACATCGAATGATGATGCAAAAACGGAACGTCAAAATATTCAAAAGGCGATTGCATATTTTGAAAAAACGATTGGTACAAAAACGGGTACAGGCGAAGATGTCGCGGGAACGTATGTCCGTTTGGGTAATTATCAACAAGACTGTATAGATGAGAGCACGAACACGACGACGTATTTGATGTTGCTTGACCAGATGACGCTATTAAAATTCCATGAAGTGAATGCGTTATCCTCGCGCCCACCAATTTTGTCGGGTCGTTTGGGGCCACATCGTACGGCGGTGATCATTGAAAAAGAAACAGGCATTAAGTATGCTGTCGACAGTTGGTTCCATGATAATGGTGAGAAACCAGAAATCGTTGAAATGGATACATGGTTTTGGGGATGGCACCCTGCAGATAAATAGGAAATTAGAATTATGAAGATAGTTACATTATTAACAGCGGCCTTGTTCCTTGTGTTCACGCCGGTTATGGCTGATACAATCGTTGTGAAAACAGCAGGTATGATGTGCGAAAGCTGTGCTGCGACAATCACTCAAGGGTTTGAGGGGCAAGCAGGCGTGAATGACATTCAAATTGATTTGGAGAAACAGTTAGTAACTATTGATGTTGATAGTGTCGATAATTTATCGGATGAAGTGATTGAAAAAAACTTAATCGATCGTGATTACGAATTTGTATCTGTTAAACGGGTGAAAGATTAATTCGTCATGGAATTGAATTTTACAGTCACTGATGCTGCCGCGGGGCGTATCGCTGAAATAATCGAGAAACAAAAGTTGGATGAAACATATTTCTTTCGCCTTGCTGTCGATGGTGGTGGATGTTCAGGATTTCAATACCGTATGGATATGGATAACGTGATTGCCGATGACGATATCATCATTGAAAAAAATGGTGTCCGCACGGTCATTGATGCTGTATCTGTACCATTTTTAAATAATTCTACATTGAAATATGAAACGTCCCTTGGTGGATCAATATTAAAGGTTATCAATCCTAATGCATCATCATCATGTGGATGCGGTGTATCATTTAGTGTTTAATTTTGGGCGAGTGTTGTAACTGCACGACGTGGATTGGATCTTGGCCTTGGACTTGTTTCTGGTGCTAGGTTTGGTCCATTGTTTTCTGCAATACTCTCTCTTTGTGGTGAAGAATTTTCTTCTGGAGTTTCAAAAACTATTCCCATAGGAGATAGTACATCAGCGGTTTTGAGTTCTATATAGTCTCTTAAATTGGTTAAGACATCGCCATATAATGTATTCACGCCATCAGTAAAAATTCCAGGGTTAGCTTCTGCTTTTCGAATCCATGATTGGGCATAGAATTGATATCCCCATCCATTGCTTGCTTGAACTTGGTCTGCTATGGCTTGAGCTTCTTGAGTATCCGCTATGCTTAAACTGGCTGCCTGAACGGACAATTCTTGCATATATAAATGCCCCATATTCCCCATAAAATGATTTCCGTATATTTGTGTGACTTCATCCATAACAATTTCTATGGCTTCGTCTGTGTTAAATAGCGGGAGATTACCTAATCGAATTCTTGGATGGTGTTCATGTAAGTGTGCTCCCATAAGTTGCCCCATAAAAATGGGATCATTGCGTAAATTTAAAAAAGTTTGTTCTAATGCTGAGACACGTCCATCTTTTAGATCTTGAGCCATTTCTCTACGGCCTGCGGGAGATGACATTCTTGAATCATTTAAAATATTATCAATGGCATCACGTTGGATGTCCGATAACTCTTGATAGACAGGTATGCTAGCTGCATATCGCTGTGTTCGTTCGATAAGATTTAAAACTTGATTTTGATATAATCCCTGTGCGTCTCCACCACTATCGACATCAAAAAAAACTGTTTCCATGGCTTGTAACATCATAAGGGCCACAGGTGTAACACCTATTTCAATACCTTGCATGGCGCTTTGATAATGAATGTTGTGATTGGCGTTAACGCCATCATGTGCCATTTGGAATTGATGTGTTAAGCCATTTCGAAGAAAACCATCATCTGTGACAAGAGCCTCATAGGCTCCATAGGCTGCAGCGGTGAATAATGATAAATTTACTACTGTTGCTTTCATCCCATCTTGTAAAAGCTTTTTTGTAGATCTTACAGGGCGTTTTCTTCTCTTTTTTGTTTCTTTTTTTGTTTTTTGGACTCGTTCTATTTTCTTAAAGGCTTTATCCAAACGCTTTCTAACGGATTCTTTTTTGCATTCATTCGTGCCGTCCGACAGAAGTGTAAGGTCGCTTTCTAATCTTTTATCTCCGTTTATAAAAGCATAACGTTTTGCAATCGCTTCAAAATTCTCATTTGCGTATTCTATGCGGTTCATATCTGGATTTTCTTGTCTCATGTCCTGATTGTATGCATTAAACCTTTTTAAACTATTACTAATGTATAAAATTCGAAATAAATATGTATGCATGATGGGGTGGCCTTGCACGTGGTCACGGTCATGTTATGCTGTTTCTGTCGAAAATTAATGTGAAGGATTCGAAAATAATGAATATCCATGAATATCAAGCCAAAGGTTTATTAGAGAAATATGGCGTTGCAGTACCAAAGGGTATCCCTGCGATGAGTGTTGATGAAGCGGTAAAAGCGGCCGAATCAATGGACAGCGATTTGTTTGTTGTTAAGGCACAAATTCACGCCGGTGGGCGTGGCGCAGGTCACTTTAAAAATAATCCAGAAGGCAAAGGCGGTGTTCGCCTTTGTAAAACGGTTGACGATGTGCGCGATGCGGCAACGGCAATGATGGGTGAAGTTTTGGTGACAAAACAAACTGGCGAAGAAGGTAAAGAAGTCCAACGTTTGTATGTAACGGACGGTGTTGATATTGCAAAAGAATATTACTGTTCTGTTGTTTTGGATCGTGCATCATCACGCGTGACATTCATGGTATCAACCGAAGGTGGAATGGATATCGAAGAAGTCGCGGAAGAAACACCAGAAAAAATTACACATGTTTCAATTGATCCTGCAAGCGGCATGAGCGGTTTTCACGCACGTCGTTTGGCATTTGCGCTGGGTCTGACTGGCGACACAATGAAATCAGCGGTTAAATTTTTCATGGCATTATATAAATGTTCTGTTGAACTGGATGCATCTATCGTTGAAATTAACCCATTGATCGTGACGGATAATAACGAAGTTATGGCATTGGATGCAAAAATGAATTTCGACCCGAACGCGCTATACCGTCAAAAAGAAATTTTTGCGATGCGTGATGAAACCGAAGAGGACGCGCAAGAAAAAGAAGCGTTAGATTGGGAATTGAACTATGTCCGCCTTGATGGAAATATCGGCTGTATGGTTAATGGCGCTGGTTTGGCGATGTCGACAATGGATATCATTAAATTGTATGGTGGTGAGCCTGCGAACTTCCTTGATGTTGGTGGTGGAGCAACGACAGAGCGCGTGACCGCGGCATTCAAAATTATTTTATCTGACCCACAGGTTCAGGGTGTGCTTGTAAATATCTTTGGCGGTATCATGAAATGTGACGTTATTGCCGAGGGTGTTATTGCCGCAGCAAAGGAAATTTCATTGAATGTGCCATTGGTTGTGCGTTTGGAAGGAACAAATGTTGAGAAGGGGAAAGATCTTTTGAATAACTCTGGCCTTCCGATCATCGCGGCCGATAATTTGGGCGATGCCGCACAAAAAATCGTTGATGCAACAAAACAAGCCATGGCGGCTTAATAGGAAACGAGAGAGGAATAAAAAATGTCAGTACTCGTAAATAAAGATACAAAATTAATTTGCCAAGGTTTTACAGGCGCACAAGGTACGTTCCATAGTGAGCAAGCCATTGCATATGGGACAAACATGGTTGGCGGTGTTACACCGGGTAAGGGTGGTTCAAAACACCTTAACTTGCCAGTGTATGACACGGTTTATGATGCGCGCGAAGCAACGGATGCAAACGCATCTGTGATTTACGTACCACCACCGTTTGCGGCGGATGCAATTTTGGAAGCAATCGATGCAGAATTAGAATTGATCGTATGTATTACCGAGGGTATTCCTGTAATGGATATGGTTCGTGTGAAACGCGCGTTGACTGGTTCAAATTCACGCCTTATCGGGCCAAATTGCCCAGGTGTTATTACGCCAGACGAATGTAAAATCGGTATTATGCCTGGTCACATTCACAAACGTGGATCCGTTGGTATCGTATCGCGTTCTGGTACTTTGACTTATGAGGCGGTTGCACAAACAACGGCGGCTGGTCTTGGTCAATCAACATGTATCGGTATCGGTGGTGACCCTGTAAACGGGACAAACTTTATCGATTGTATCGATATGTTCATGGCGGATGATGAAACGGAATCAATCATTATGATTGGTGAAATTGGTGGTGCGGCCGAGATCGAAGCTGCGGAATATTATAAATCATTGAAAAATCCAAAACCAATTGCGGGCTTTATCGCGGGTGTTACGGCGCCTCCGGGTAAACGTATGGGCCATGCGGGTGCGATTATTTCTGGTGGTGATGATACTGCGCCAGCGAAAATGGATGCAATGCGTTCAGCTGGATTTGTTGTCACAGAATCACCAGCAGGTCTTGGTGAAGCGGTGAAAGAAGCAATTGCGGCTTAACCTGTATTAGTAATTAGTGAGTTTAAATGTCCCCGCTTTCATGCGGGGATTTTTATTTTTGACATAGTTTTGTTTTGTGTGCTATCAAAATACATAATTTTTAAAATGAAGGGGTGAATTATGGCACCAAATGATGGCGGACCGATGGTTTGGAAAAAAGAATATGAGAACGCGGCGCAGGAATTCTTAGCGCAATTTGAATTGCCAGAAATGGATGTTTTTACCAGAGATATATCGAAGGATCCACTTGATCCTAAATGGTTTGAGATTGTGTGTAATGATCAGGTTGGCCGTGATTTTGATGCGTTGCTCTCTGCTGTAGATGCATTTAGATTGGCGTGTGCGCCTTTTGCGGATTTAAAAGTGAGTGGCTTACGTATGGAAGGGCGACCTGAAAATGAGGGTTTTATGTTTTCTGATGACGCGTCTTATCAGGCCTGTGTCTCTTTTGAAGGGGCACAAAAGGTCGATCGTTGGGCTGCAAACCATAAAAAACTTGCTAATGAGTCATCCTTACTTTTACAAGAGGGGATAGAGGAGGTTATTTTTATACCTCGCCGTATTGGGCATAAAAAACAAAAATTGATTACAAGACCTCAATTTATTGCTATGTAACCTTCTATGAAACATAAGTTATTAAAATCTAAAAACGGGCTGTTATGGCTCGTTTTTTGTGTCGTCATTGTTTTTGTGCTGCAGGATTACCGTGTACAGGTGCCATCATCATTGTATGGTGTTGGTTTTCTTGAACGATTGGATGTCGAGGGACATGCCATTGAAAAGCATGTTGGAAAATCTGATCAATATCTGCGCCAACGTTTGAAGCGTGAGGATGTATCAACGGCATCAACATTTAATAATATGGCTGAGGCGGAAAGTGCAGTTCGATCTGTTTTGATTAAACGTGGTGATTTAGTACAAGCATGGTTGAATACTGAACGATCACATAAAAAGGCATTTTATAATCGAATGGATGCGCATGTTGGACGTGTCCTAAAACGTGGATGGGGCGCGCCACGATCAGGTAATCAGGCGCGTGTTGTCCTTATTCGTGATAATGACTATGCAACGGGTTTTTATATTTTAACGGCTTACCCAGAATTGAAATAACACTTGCATTTCTGCCCTTGTGGAGGCATTCTTTGCCCCATGAATAAAGATATGAAAAGGCCAGTGCGCAAAGCTGTATTTCCCGTTGCGGGGTTGGGAACGCGTTTTTTGCCAGCGACAAAGGTGATGCCAAAGGAAATGCTCCCCCTTGTTGATCGACCGTTGATACAACGCGCGGTAGAGGAAGCGCAGGAAGCAGGAATTGAAGAGTTTATTTTTGTCTCTGGGCGTGGAAAATCATTAATTACACAGCATTTTGAAATTCAACCAGAATTGCGTGAAGAGTTGGAGCGCCGTGATAAATTAGCGTTGTTAGAAAAGTTATCACACAGTGATATTCCATCTGGAAAAGTTCAAATTACGATGCAGCAACGTGCGCTTGGCCTTGGTCATGCTGTGTGGTGTGCAAAAAATCTTGTTGGTGATGAACCGTTTGCTGTGTTTTTGGTCGACGTGATGACATTGGGCGAAAAAGGATGCATGGCACAAATGGTTGATGCGTATAATCAACATGGTGGAAATGTGATTGCAAGTTCACCTGTGCCACGTGACCTGACATACAAATACGGAATCTTGGATGTTGAAAATGAGGGTGTCGACGTGTCGCCGATTAATGCGATGGTTGAAAAGCCGAAACCAGAAGATGCACCATCAAACCTGCACATTCTTGGACGTTATATCTTGCAACCTGAAATATTTGATATTTTGGATGAACGTAAAATTGGTGCTGGTGGTGAAATTCAATTGACTGACGCCATGGAAAAATTAATGGAAACGCAATCGTTTTCATCAGTAAAGTTAAAGGGTGAAACATATGACTGTGGTCATCACCTTGGATTTATTGAGGCGAATATCGCCTTTGCACTCGCTGACCCAGAATTTGGTGATGCAACACATGAAATATTAAAAAAATATATAAACAAGGATCGTAAAAATGCAGCCGCTTGAAACTGAACAAGAAACAACACGCAAACCACATAATTTTGATCCACTGATTTTGCGTGAATATGATATTCGTGGAATCGTTGGTGATAATGTAACGGATGCTGACGCATGGGCAATTGGTGCATCATTTGGAACATTGGTACGTCGTGCAGGTGGTAAAACAGTTGTTGTTGGTTTTGATGGACGGCACAGCTCACCTGCATTATCCGCTGCGGTTGTGCAGGGGTTACGTACCGTTGGTATTGATGTAACACGTCTTCCACTTGGTCCAACGCCAATGACATATTTTGCGGCAAAGGATCGTCAATTTGATGGGGCGATTATGATTACAGGGTCACATAACCCTGCGGAATATAATGGCTTTAAAATGGTTCTTCAGAACAAATCTGTTTATGGCGGAATGATTCAAGAAATTGGCCGTATTGCACGTGAGGCGGATTGGTCGACAGGTGATTATGGTGCCGAAGATTCATTGGATATTCGTGAAGAGTACGTGAATCGTTTGCACAAAGATTTCGTAGGAAGTTCTTTTAAAGAATTACGTGTTGCATGGGATGCTGGTAATGGTGCGGCAGGTGCTGTACTAAAGGATCTTGTTGCCAAGTTACCAGGGGAACATTTTGTTATTTATGATGAGGTCGACGGTGATTTTCCAAATCATCACCCCGATCCAACGGTTGATAAAAACCTCGTTGATCTTCAAAAATTGGTCGCGGAAAAGAACTGTGATATCGGGATAGCTTTTGATGGTGATGGTGATCGTATTGGTATTGTGAATGAAAAGGGTGAGGTCATTCGTTGTGACACAATGTTGATTTTATATGCGCAAGATGTTTTGAAACGTCATCCGGGTGCGACAATTGTTGGTGATGTGAAATGTTCACCATTAATGTATCAAGCCATTGAAAAAATGGGTGGTAACCCAATCATGTGGAAGACGGGCCATAGCCTGATTAAAACCAAAATGGCTGAAGAAAAATCCCCGCTTTCTGGTGAATTGAGTGGCCATATCTTCTTTTCTGATTCATGGTATGGATTTGATGATGGATTATATTGTGCGGTGCGTATGTTGAATGTATTCAATGCGGCGGAAGGTACAATGTCATCACTTACGGCTGATCTGCCAACATTATGTTCAACACCAGAGGTTCGTTTGGAAGTGGATGAAGAAACTAAATTCGAAACGGTTGATAAACTTGCCAATCTTGCGCGTGAAAATGCGTCAGGGGCAAAGGTGATTGATATTGATGGTGTGCGTGTTGAGTATGATTATGGGTGGTGGTTGATCCGTGCATCGAACACACAAAATGCGCTAACCATTCGTATGGAAGCCGATAACGAGGCCAACCTAACGAAAATATATGACGGTATTCAAGAAATTCTACGTACGGAAGGTTTGGATCTTACAAATCCTATCCATTAAATGAGTATTTAAGTCGTTTAAGTTTAAATTGGTATGTGTAATATATTGATTTTAAAGGAAACGACTTAACCGACTTAGGTTTTTTTATTTTTATTGTGATGGTGTGCATGCGCCATCAATGACATTATTATAACGCAAAATTGTCGAATTATGTGTTGTTTATTATGGTGCTAATTTTTTAAATGATGCTGCCATTTTTTCGGTAAGAGCTTTTGCATCTATTTTTGTTCCATTATGTGCCATTTCAAAATAGATTGTGAGTTGTGTGGCGTCATCGTTTGTTTCTGCATAGCTTGCGGAAAGATCTTCTAGAAATGCTTCGGTATTTTTTGTTGCTTGCACTGTTATATCATCGGGATTGGCGTTTATTGTGATATCAATTTTTGGCGATGCAAATGGCATATCATCATCTTTAATAGCTTGGCCAAGCATAGGGGGGAGATCAAAGGTGACAGCCAGTGATTCCTCACTTACATCGCCTTCAAAGCTCGCAACCTTAAAATCGCTTGCGGTAAAACCATGCATGGGTTTTGGTTGATAGTTGCCTAAACCGTAATGTTGTTCGATTTTATCTTTGTTGCCATCAAAAAGTATGTTGAAATCAATCGCTTTAGGTAATTCATAGGTCGCTGTCTCATCGGATATGTCTTGCAGCATCATAAGGACTTCGTTTAAGCCTTTAGGTCCAAAATTGGGAGTTCGCAAAAGCCATTTTTGGGGATATTGCAATATGTCTGCAATATATATCTTTTTGTCTGATATGAGAGCGTTTCTTGTGCGGATTGATAAAACTGCAGATTCCTTAAGGGGCATAAGCATATTTGGATCACCATAGAATGGTGGTTTTTGGTCTGTCATTTATTTTCTCCTAAAAATCTCCTTTAATGTAGAGATATGACAATTAAAAATCAAGTTTTTTCTCTATCTCTTTACATGATGGGGCGGATTGAATAATCTTTACCTGTTGATAAATCGGGAAAGGATCACACATCATGAAATCACCAGTAAGAGTAGCCGTTACAGGCGCGGCAGGACAAATTGGATACGCGTTATTATTCCGCATTGCATCGGGAGCGATGTTGGGTGCGGATCAGCCGGTGATTTTACATTTATTGGAGATTACACCTGCACTGCCTGCGTTGGAAGGTGTGGTGATGGAATTGAATGATTGTGCGTTCCCAACATTGGCGGGTGTGGTGACATCGGATGATCCAAATGTAGCGTTCAAAGATGTTGATTTTGCATTGTTGGTTGGTGCGCGTCCGCGTGGCCCAGGAATGGAACGTAAAGATTTGTTAGAGGCCAATGGTGCGATCTTTGGCCCACAAGGGAAAGCGTTGAATGACCATGCATCCCGTGATGTTAAGGTTTTGGTTGTTGGGAATCCGGCGAATACAAATGCATTAATTGCACAACAAAATGCGCCTGACCTTGACCCAAAATGTTTCACGGCAATGATGCGTTTGGATCATAATCGTGCGTTGTCTCAATTGGCGGATAAAGTGAATGTTCATTCATCGGATGTGACTAAAATGACAATTTGGGGTAATCATTCCTCAACGCAATATCCTGATATTTCAAACGCGGTTGTTAATAAATCGGCGGCAATCGATTTGATCGATATGGCGTGGTACAAGGATGATTTTATTCCGACAGTTCAGCAACGTGGTGCAGCGATTATTAAGGCGCGTGGCGCGTCATCTGCGGCGTCGGCGGCGTCGGCGGCAATTGATCATATGCGCAATTGGGCATTGGGTACAAATGAGGGTGACTGGGTGTCGATGGCGATTCCAAGCGATGGATCATACGGAGTGAAGGAAGGTATTATTTTCGGTTACCCATGTGTATGTAAGGATGGAAAATATGAAATCGTTCAAGGGTTATCGGTGGATGAATTTTCATCAGAGCGTATGAGAGCAACGGAAACAGAATTGCGTGAGGAGCGCGATGCGGTTGCGCATTTATTTTCAAAATAATAAAAATAAAAAGGTTTAAATAAATGAATATTGATCATTCTATCCCAACACGCGCGAGTGAAGTTTTGATTTCAAAAATTTGTCATGATTTGGTTTCACCTGTTGGTGCGGTGAATAATGGTATTGAATTTTTGAATGATATGGGTGCGGATGGTCTTGAGGATGGCCTGGGCTTGATCGAGCATTCGGCCAAGCAGGCGTCTGTTCGACTTCAGTTATTCCGTATGTGTTATGGTGCAGGGGGAAGTGATTCAAAAACCACAGGTAAAATGGTTTATGAAACATTTCAAAATTTCGTTGCGGGGACAAAGTTGTCTATGGAATGGGATTTGATGAATGATATGCCGGATTGTGATTTGCCAGCTGGATTTATGAAGACATTATTGAATGCAATGGTATTTGTGGGGGAGGCAATGCCAAAAGGTGGTGTTGTGTCTGTTTCTATTGTTGATGGTGAAATGATTGTAAGTGGAAATGGTGACTTGATAAAGCCAAAGGATGGTGCAATTGACGCGCTTGGTGATGGTATGTCAACGGAAGACCTGTCTCCTAAATCAATTCATGGATATATTACGCGGGCGTATGTGAACTTGTTTGGGCTGTCATTGTCACATTCATGTGATGATCAAGCGATTAAAATAGCAATCAAAATTCCATAATATCCTTACTGTTTTGTAAGATTTCGCCTGTATTCTGGTATTATTCCCTAAAATAATAATTGGGGCATGGTCACATCTAAGAAAAATCGGTACACTTGTACAACGTATTGATTTGTAAAAGGGAAGTTGCAAAGGAAGTATCATATGGACGATTTAATATCTGAATTTATTGCTGAAACGAATGAAAGCCTAGGTCTGATTGATAATGATTTAATCACACTGGAGCAGGACCCTAATAATTCTGAAATTATTGGTAATATATTTCGATTGATGCATACGATCAAAGGAACGTGTGGATTTTTGGGGCTTGGTCGTCTTGAAAAGTTAGCTCATCATGCGGAAAATGTTATGGGACGTTTTCGTGATGGTGATTTGGAAGTTAAGGAAGAATACGTAACGCTTATCCTCGAATCTGTTGATCAAATTAAATTGATTGTCGAAGTGATAGAAACAACAGGATCCGAGCCTGAGGGTGGTGATGCGGATCTTATTGAAAAATTAGATATTGTTTATGAGGGTCGTGAAGAGGGTGGTGATGCACCTGGAGAAGAAGTGCCCAACGGTGAATTGTCAAAAGAACCAAATCCTGCAAATGAAGGTGGATTGAGTGATTATGACATCGCAATATTGCAAGCGGCATTTAATGACGCGCCCGCTCCAGAGGGTGACGCAATTGAAAAGAAAACAGAAGAGGTTTCTGTAGAAGAAGATGTTGATGTAACTGTTCCTGCAGTGACGGAAAGCACATCCAGTCAAGTTGAAGAAAAACCAGTGAAGGCGGCTGCACCTGCCGCCGTTCAATCATTGCGGGTTAATGTTGATGTTCTTGAAAACCTGATGACAATGGTATCGGAATTGGTTTTGACACGAAATCAGTTGATGCAAATTATGCGTCATACTAAGGATACAAATTTTAATGGGTCATTACAGCGTTTGAATCATGTTGTGTCGGATTTGCAAGAAGGTGTCATGAAGACGCGTATGCAACCTGTTGGAAATGCCTGGGCGAAATTACCACGTATTATTCGTGATATTTCAGTCGAGTTAGATAAGAAAATTGACCTTAATATGGAAGGTCAAGAAACAGAACTTGATCGTCAAGTTTTGGATTTAATCAAGGATCCACTTACCCATATGGTGCGAAATTCTGCAGATCACGGAATTGAAACACCTGCAGAACGTCTTGCCGTTGGAAAACCTGAAAAGGGCAACGATTGTTTTGAATGCGTTTCATGAGGGTGGTCATATTATCATGGAAATTAAGGATGATGGTAAGGGGTTGAATACCGCACGTATTCGTGAAAAAGCCATTGAAAATGGCGTCGCCACTGCATCTGAATTGGATGCTATGACGTCCAAACAAATTAACCAATTTATTTTCGCTGCTGGTTTTTCAACCGCTGCTGAAGTGACAGCCGTATCTGGCCGTGGGGTTGGTATGGATGTTGTGCGAACTAATATTGAAAAAATTGGTGGAACAATTGATTTGGATTCTGTTGAAGGTGAAGGAACAACGGTTAGTATTAAAATTCCACTGACATTGGCGATTGTGTCCGCATTAATTATTGAATCTGCGGGGGAACGATTTGCTATTCCACAATTAGCGGTTCAAGAATTAGTTATGGGATCTGTTGGTGGTGTTAATAAGATAGAAATGATTAAAGGGGCGCCAGTTTACCGCTTGCGCGATCATTTATTACCGCTTATTCATTTGGATGATTTGTTGGAATTGAAAAGTGAAAATAAATCGATAAATGAAGATGCTGTAATCCAAAAAATTGAAGAAAGTTCGGATGTTAAATCTGAGAAGTCAGATTCTAAGGAATTGGCGCCAGTAAATGATAATAGTTATATTATCGTGACAAAGGGTTGGGGCATATTCTTTCGGTATCGTTGTTGATAAAGTGTATGACACAGAAGAAATTGTGGTGAAGCCAGTTGCAGGTGTCTTGCGTCACATTGAATTGTTTTCTGGTAATACAATTCTTGGAGATGGAACGGTTATTATGATTCTTGATCCAGGTGGAATAGCGCGCGCGACAGGTGATATTACAATGTCTGATACGGTTGAGAAGAAAGAAGAAGCTCAACGTCATAAAGGATTGCAAAAAACAAGCTTGCTGTTATTCAAGGCACATGATGAAACACCAAAAGCAGTTCCATTACAATTAGTGTCTCGTTTAGAAGATGTCGATGTTGCAAAAATTGAATATTCAGGCGATCAAATGATGGTTCAATATCGCGGTTCATTGATGCCATTAGTTAAATTTGATCCTGCGATGGAATTGAATGAAGGAACTCCTCAGCCAACGTTAGTGTTCGATGATGGACGTCGTACAATGGGATTAATGGTGTCTAGTATTGTTGATATTTTAGAAGATTATATTAATGTTCAATTGAACTCAAATGATGAAACATGCCTAGGGAGCGCGATTATTAATGGTAAAGCCACGGATGTAATTAATGTAGGACACTATTTACAAACGGCATATCCTGAGTGGTTTGCAGATCATGGTGAAGAAGATTTTTCTGAAAAATCGAATTTAATGGATACACAGAAACGAGTTTTAATTGTCGATGATAGTCCGTTTTTCCGCAATATGTTGGCGCCAATTTTGGGTGTTGCGGGATATTCTGTTGAAACGGTAGAGCATCCATTGCAGGCATTGTCGATGATGGAAGATGGTGAAAAATTTGACGCTATTATTTCGGATATTGAAATGCCGGAAATGAATGGTTTTGATTTTGCAGAAAAAGTTCAATCAGGTCGTTGGAAAGAGGTGCCATTGATTGCACTTACATCTCATGCAACGGATAAAGATGTCGAGCGTGGAAAGTTGGTTGGTTTTGATGAGTATGTTGCAAAATTTGATCGGGAAACATTGTTAAGCGCTCTGTCAGATGCTTTGCGTCATGCTAAGGCGATAGAAGATAAAGCGGGGAGTGGCATAATCATGAGTATTAGTGAAAGCGCAACATTAGGTGGTGAAGTTACAAATTTCAAACGTAAACGTTTGGGGTTGCAAGACGATATTGAACCGAGCGCCGATTATTTAACAATTAATTTGGCGGACCAAACATTTGGAATACCTGTTTTACAAATTCAAGATGTTCTAGGTGGTATTCAGGTGACAAAAGTACCTTTGGCACCACCAGAAGTTTCAGGAGCATTGAATCTTCGTGGACGTATTGTGACGGCGATTAATGTTCGAAAAAGTTTGGGGCTACCTGAATATAAAGGTGAAAAAGCACCATTAAGTGTCGTTGTTGAGCATAAGGGAGAGCTATATAGTTTGACCATCGACACAGTGAATGATGTTTTTTCTATTGATGATAAGGATATAGAGCCAGCCCCACCGACATTGGATAGTTTGTGGCGTGATATTGCAATGGGAATCTATCGTATGGATGGAAAATTGATGATTATTTTGGATGTTCCCAAATTATTAACGGCTATTCATTAAGTGTTAATGCCTAAGAGATAACATAAGAAAAACTGACGTAAAGGAAAAAAAATGAAAACATGTTTGGTTGTTGATGATAGTCGTGTTGTAAGAAAAGTTGCGCGCCGCATCGTGGAAGATTTGGGATTTAAAGCTGAGGAAGCTGAGGACGGTGTAGTGGCAATTGAAAAATGCAAAGAGAGTATGCCAGATGCTATTTTATTAGATTGGAATATGCCGAATATGACAGGTATTGAATTTTTACGTGCACTACGTTCCGAAAGTAACGGCGGTACACCGATTGTTATTTTCTGCACAACGGAAAATGAGATGAGTTTTATCCAGGAAGCACTTCAAGAAGGTGCTAATGAATATATTATGAAACCGTTTGATAGTGACATTGTGCAAACAAAATTTGAACAAACTGGCCTTTTGTAGAAGGGTCGGTTGATTGTGAATGAATAAAATTCGTGTTTTACATGTTGATGACTCTGCTGTTATACGAAGAATAATAAAAAGTATTCTGCGCCGTGACGACGATATTGAACTTTTAGAGCCTGCCCGTGACGGTGTTGATGCTGTTGAAAAATACAAGGCAGAAAAACCTGATGTGGTTGTCATGGATATTGAAATGCCAGTTATGGATGGCATCACGGCGTTAGAACACATAATAAAGCACGATAAAAATGCAAAAGTTATTATGTGTTCAACACTAACGGTTGATAATGCGGAAATCACGATGCGTGCCATGCGTATTGGTGCAATAGATTATATTGCAAAACCAACAAGTACTGGTGAAGTCAGTGGCTCGGAAGAATTTAAAATACGCCTTGTTGAATTGGTAAAGCAATTTAAGAAACCGAATGGAAGGAAAACAGGAATTGTTGGTGGAATGGAAGTTTCTGGCCCGCTTTCATTAAAGCCTAGGCCTCCATTACATTGGAAACCAAAAGTTATAGCAGTGGGGAGTTCAACGGGAGGGCCTCAGGCTTTATTTGAATTTATGGGTGAATTAAAAGATGTAGATTTGCCTGTCGTTATTACACAACATATGCCACCGACATTCACTAATTTGCTGGCAAAGCACATTGCCGATAATGCAGGATTTAATTGTGTCGAAGCATTGCAGGGAATGAAGGTTGAAAAAGGAAAGGCTATTATTGCCCAAGGCGGTCGCCATATGGAATTTGTACAAGATACATCTGGTAATGTCATGGTAGAGCTAACGGATGGTCCAGCTATTAATTTTTGTAAACCCGCTGTAGATCCTATGCTTGAATCATTGAATGAGTTATATGAAGGACAGGTCTTGTCGGTAATCTTGACAGGAATGGGAAGTGATGGGGCAGGCGGTGTAAAAAAGGTTGTTGAATCAGGTGGGTATTGTGTCGCACAAGATCAGGAAACAAGTGTCGTATGGGGAATGCCAGGAGCTGTTGCAACACAAGGATTATGTAGTGCTGTCTTGCCATTAAAAGATATCGCAAAGTGGGTAAAAGAGCAGATTTAGGATGATAAAAAATGAAAATTAATGAACAAGATTTCGAAGTATACCGTACCTTTTTATATAAAGATTCTGGATTATCGATTACTTTTGAAAAGGCGTATCTTCTTGAATCACGTTTAAGTCCAGTTATAAAAAAGCTGGGCCTTAATGATTTGGATGCATTAACGTCAAAGATCAAAATGAATGATGCTGCGGCAAAAAATGAAGTGATTGAGGCTATGACGACGAATGAAACTTTCTTCTTTCGTGATACTCATCCTTTTGAACGTTTTGAAAAGGTTGTATTGCCCAAGGTGTTAGAAAGTAAGCCAGCGGGTTCAACCATTCGTATTTGGTGTGCGGCATGTTCAAGTGGTCAGGAACCCTACTCTCTATCCATTATTTTAAAAGAAAACGCGGCAAAATTTGCAGGTTATAATTTTGAAATTAAAGCGACGGATTTGTCCGATGATATCTTGGATACAGCTCGCACGGGTAGATATTCTCAATTTGAAGTACAGCGTGGAATGCCAATTACATTGCTTGTTAAATATTTTACGCAAGATGGTGCAAACTGGCTTATCAACGATGAAATTAAATCGATGGTGAACTTTAGTAAATTTAACCTCCTTGATTCAATGGCAACAATGGGAACATTTGATATTATTTTCTGTCGTAATGTTTTGATTTATTTTGATGCAGAAACAAAGGGTAAAGTGTTGGCGGAGATGCATGGCCATATTGCAAAGCATGGCTCATTGTTCCTTGGTGGTGCAGAAACAGTTGTTGGGATAACAGACAAGTTTAAACCTCTCCCAGGTGAACGTGGTCTTTATGTGCCTTATGATGCAACATCTGTTTAGGTGATGGAAAATATTCAAATTGATATTTGGAAACTATGGTTTCAGGATATTGATTCCAAACAATGGTTCCAAAAAAATGATGAGTTTGACGTGATGTTGCGTGATCGTTTTTTACAACATCATGAAAAAGCGATGCAGGGTGATTATGATCATTGGATGGATGATGCAAAGGGATGTTTATCTCTTGTTGTTCTGTTGGATCAATTTTCTCGCAATATATTCCGTGGCACATGTAATATGTTTGCAAGTGATAAGAAGGCTTTAGAGATGGCAAAACATCTAATAAATGAAGGGTATGATGATTTATTCAACCTTCATGAAAAAGTATTTGCCTATTTACCTTTTGAACATAGTGAAAATTTAAAAGACCAAGAAAAGTCACTAATGTTGTTTGGTGCTTTAGGTGAGAATGGAAAATCCTTTCATTCATATGCTCAGGCACATTATGACGTGATCAAGGAATATGGACGTTTCCCCCACCGTAATGTCTTGCTAGGACGCGAAAGCACATCAGAAGAGTTGGTATATTTATCCGATCCGAATAGTGGATTTTAATTAATAAAAAAACCGCCTAAATAATGAAAGCGGTTTTAAAATATAAATTTAAGTGTGAGTTTAAGTTTTCTAATAATTTAGAAACCTTGCTTTTCGCGACGTTTGCGTTCGTCTTTACGCGCACGACGAACAGCCTCAGCCTGAGTACGTTTTTTCTTTTCACAATTTTTTTCAAAATGGCGACGTTCCTTCATTTCACGGAATAGGCCTTCACGTTGCATTTTTTTCTTTAAAACGCGTAACGCTTGTTCGACATTATTGTCACGGACATTTACCTGTACTATTGGTCTCACACTCCCTTCTTCAATTCTCTAGAGTTTCTATAGGTCGCAAAATCACATAGTTTTGGCGTAAATGCAAGTGTTTTAAACACATCTCTTGTGATTTTGTTTTTATATATGGTAACAATGTATATGCAATTATTTAACACTGTATTAATTCCCCATGAATTTGTTGGTAAAGCAGCAATAGATTTCGCACGTAAAAATTTTAGTGAGGGGCATGAGGGGTATTGTCTTGGTATAGATGGGCACCTGCCGCATGTCACGATAGCACAGTTAAAAGCGCCGAATGATTTTGATATATCAAAATTGTATAATGAAATTTCAAAATTGAATTGGTCTGAGGGAAGTAATCTGATGTTAGGAGATTACTACCACAGCGTTGATAGGCCATATAATGGTGTTGATGTGTCGATGTCTTCTGAATTACGCTCTATACATGACAGTGTTGTGACAATTTATGATGATCTTGATTTAGATGTTGAGAACCCTAAAGGTGATGATTATTGGCCACATTTAACATTTTCCAAGAATCTTAATAGATTGGCAGAACCCGTTGAATTGCCTATCGCTCTAACTGGAAAATCAGCTGGATGGAAATTGGAACTGGGGCATATGGGTGAACATGGTGTTTATCTCGGCGCGTATAAACCAAAATAAAAACTTTTATGTCTGTTTATCTTCGTGGTAAAAATTATGACATGAAATATATATACGCACTTATTTTTGTTCTTTTCCCACTTAATGTTTATGCACAATCTGCGTCGATAGCAATGCACGGTGACGCGAAATACGTACAAGGGTTTCCCAATTTTGATTACGTGAATGCGAATGCGCCAAAGGGCGGTAGTTTTACTGAGGCGACCATTGGAACATATGACAGTTTGAATGGTTTTATTACCAAGGGGGTTGCCGCGGCGAACCTTGGATTATTATATCAACCATTAATGAGTGCGAGTGCAGATGAAGCATTTTCAAAATATGCAGAAATTGCACAAAGCATTATGGTAGCACCAGACGGGAAGTCAGTAACATTTCAATTAAATCCAAAAGCCAAGTGGCATGATGGGCGTTTAATAACGGCGAATGATGTCGTTTGGACTTTCAATACATTGCGAGAGAAGGGCGCGCCGTTTTATAAAGCGTATTATGCCGATGTTGAACGGGTAGAGGGGACAGAAGCTCTCCAGCATGGTAATGGTGAAAGAACCCAAGGTGGTGTTGTTACTTTTTATTTCAAGACTAATGAAAACAAAGAATTGCCCCTGATTGTGGCTGGCTTAACTGTGTTGCCAAGCCATTATTGGACAGCTGAGGGACGAGAATTTGACAAAACAACGTTTGAATTTCCGTTAGGATCTGGTCCGTATAAAATCAAATCTATTGATGCTGGGCGCTCTATTACATATGAACGCGTGAATGATTGGTGGGCAACCGATTTGCCTGTGAACAAAGGACGTTATAATTTTGATGAAATTACGGTGCAGTATTACCGTGATGCAACCGTTGCCTTGGAAGCGTTGTTTGGCGGTGAATATGATATTCGTGAAGAATATATTGCCAAGACATGGGCGACAGGATACGACAATGATCTTGTTAAATCTGGACAAATTATTAAGAAGCAAATTGCTAACCAAAAACCAGCAGGTATGCAGGCCTTTATCATGAATAATCGCCATCCTGTGTTCCAAGATAAAAACGTTCGTCGTGCAATACAATTGGCATTTGATTTTGAATGGTCAAATAAACAATTTGCATTTGGTGCCTATAAACGTACTGACAGTTATTTTGAGAATTCAGAATTGGCCTCATCGGGGGTTCCGCAAGGGCGTGAGTTGGAAATATTGAGTGAATTTAAAGATCAGCTCCCTGCAGAATTATTCAATGTGCCGTTTACAAATCCTAAAACAGATGGCAGTGGTAAAAATCGTGAACAGCTTCGTATGGCGATGAAGGCATTGGATGATGCAGGGTATAAATTAGGTGCGGATAAGATCCGTGTTCATAAAAGAACAGGACAGCGTCTGTCATTCGAAGTCATGCATCGTCAAGCCGAGTTTGAACGTTGGGTATTGCCGTTTATTAAAAATTTAAAACGCATTGGTGTTGAGGCGAATTTCCGTGTTGTTGATACGCCTCAGTTTGTTGAACGCATGACAAATTTTGATTATGACATGACCATTGGGGGGGCAGGACAGTCATTATCACCTGGGAATGAACAATTGGAATATTGGCATTCGACAAAGGTGGATACGCCAGGATCGCGTAATCATATGGGGATTAAAAATCCAGTTGTAGATACATTAGTTGAGATGGTAATAAACGCACCGGATCGCGCTGAATTAGTGCATCGTACACGTGCGTTGGATCGTGTGTTGTTGTGGGGGTATCACGCAATACCACAATGGCATATCAATACATGGCGTATTGCGCATTGGGATAAGTTTGGTAAGCCAAGTGTTCAGGCACAGTATGCGTTGGGTGCAATGGATACATGGTGGAATAAATAAAGTGGGTAATTTTTTATTTAAATTACATATAAAATATTGACATAGTTTAAAATGAGTGTTTTATGGTTTTTATGAAGATAAAGACCATAAAATTAGAAGAAGCGGCATCAATGTGTGCGCCTTATGTTGATCCTAGTCGTGAAGATTATGATGCTTATAATGCATATGCTGCAATGCCGTTATTAGCGATGCCACAGTTTCCTGAATTTGCTGCGTGGTATTTTTCTCAAGAAGATTTTTTCAGTAAAGCTGAAGAGGCTTTGCGTGTAGATAAATATAATAACCTAGCATCAACAGATGCGAATGATATGAGTCTATATAGTTTTTTTGCAGGAGAGGGTGATGAAGTTAATAGGATTAGCTTAGGTTATACGTATTCTACATTTGGTGTTCGATCTACCTCAAAAATGAAAGTTCGTCCGCAGGAAGAGTTCCCATTGAATATTGGTGAAATTAAAAAAGGATTAGAATTTATCGATAGAAACTCTGAGTTTTTATTATCCATGGTTGCTATTAAAATGTGTGTGGTTGATTATTTTGAAGCATTGAGAAAAGAAATCTCTGTCGAATATGCTGTTGACGTTGCTGATGATTCTTATGGGCCATTTGATACTGTATCGTTAAGGTATTTTCGAAAAGGTTTTAGGCGTGCTTTATTGAATGCGAAGGGGGCTTCATTTATTCAGGATATGACGACAATTATGGCGAGCGTAATGGAAACGTGTGATGAAAAATCATTGCATCGCGGTGTGCATCAATGTTTTGCAAAAGGGGCGTTCGAAAGTGTTAGTAGAGAAGGGGAGTATAATAAGTGTCCTTTTTCGGCGGCAACCTCAAAAATTTTACAAATGACTTTTGATCGAAATGATCAAGGAGGACTAGTTCCTGTTGAAGGGAAGCGACCAGGGGCATTAATTATGTGGGTACGGGATAGAATACAAAAAGAGTTTATGCATTCATTGCCAGATAATCACCCTGTGTATTCTGTTTAAAATCTATCCGTGACCTGATCGCGCCTGTGCTTTATGATTTGATTCATGAAAATTGCAATTATTATACCTGCGCGATATGGGTCAACGCGCTTTCCTGGTAAACCGTTGGTACCCATTAATGGTAAGGCCATGATTGATCATGTATATGATTTAGCGGTTAAGGCATCTAAAGGTTACAAAGATGTGCAGGTTATTATAGCGACCGATGATGAACGAATTGAGGCGCATGCAAAATCACAGGGGCATGATGTATTGATGACATCGGACACGTGTAAGACGGGGTCTGATCGAGTGTTAGAAGCCGCGGTAAAATTATCGGACCAACCTGATATTGTGATTAATTTACAAGGCGACGCGCCATTAACTCCGCTCAGTGCTTTAGAAAAAGTTATCCGTGAATTTAGCGCTAACCCTGAGGCGCGGGTGGTGACGCCCGTACAGCAATTGGCGTGGAACGATCTGGATAAACTTCGCCGTAATAAAGAAACAACACCATTTAGCGGTACCACGGCCGTGATAAATAAGCGTAATCGTGCGATGTGGTTTTCAAAAAATATTATGCCTGCGATGCGTAAAGAAGACAGCTATCGTCATGGTGGGGAGTTATCGCCTGTTTACCAACATTTGGGATTATACGGATATCGATTTGATGTGTTGAAAAAATTCGTTAATTTGCCAGAGGGGAAGTATGAGGAAATAGAAGGGTTAGAACAGCTTCGCTTTCTTGAAAATGATATTGATATTCAATGTGTTGAAATTCCACATGATGACATTGTGCATAGTGGTGTTGATTCACCAGAGGACATAGATCGCGCCGAAACAATTATGCGTGCAAAGGCGCGGGTTGCATGACAACAAGATTATTAATCATTCGCCACGGTAATACATTTGGACCTGATGATGAACCACGACGTGTGGGGTGTCGAACCGATATTCCACTGGTACAATCGGGGATAGATCAGGCATGTGCGTTGGGGTCATATATAGATCGCGAAAACCTTATTCCTGATTATATTTATGCGTCCGAATTGCAACGCGCACAGGAGACGGCGCAGATAATGGTGCGTAATGCGAATGTTGATATCGATATTCAAACGGATAAAACCTTTAATGAGATTGACCATGGCCCCGATGAGAATAAAACCGAACCTGAAATATTGGAACGGTTGGGTAAAAAAACAATGGAAGATTGGAATGAATTTGGCGTTGTTCCCGATGGGTGGATTGTTGATCCACGCGCGCTTCAGCAATCATGGATTGATTTTGCCAATGAAACACGTGAAAAACGTGAGGGTAAGTTGACTTGTGTGGTGAGTAGTGGTGGTGTCATCCGCTTTGCACCGATTATCCTTGAAAACGGTTTGCCTGATGATGTTGCCCCAAAGGTGAAAACAGCGTCCATGGGGCTATTCGAGCATGATGGTAATGCATGGCGATATGTGTTTTGGAATAAACGCCCTGAATAGTTTTCTTTTTTGTATAACGCATTTATACTGCGACCATGTTTAATTACATTTTACGACGATTGCTTTTGATGATTCCAACATTGTTTGGGATTATTTTGATTAATTTCATGATTGTGCAGGCCGCGCCTGGTGGTCCTGTCGAACAAATGATTGCCAAAATGCAGGGGTTGGGTAGTGATGCTACGGCACGTATTAGTGGATCAACTGGCGCAGAAGTTGGTGCAGATTTAAACAGCTCTATGACTGAGGGGAAATCTGTTTCATCATCATTGAATTCTAAATATCGTGGAGCACAAGGTTTGCCACCAGAATTTATTGAAGAGATGGAAAAGCAGTTTGGTTTCGATAAACCAGCACATGAGCGTTTCTTTTTAATGGTTTGGAATTATTTACAATTTGATTTTGGGGATAGCTATTATCGTGATGTTGGTGTCATCGATTTGATCTTTGAAAAAATGCCTGTGTCCATTTCATTGGGGTTGTGGTCGACACTCATTATTTATTTAATTTCTATTCCATTGGGGATTAAAAAGGCCGTGAAGGATGGTGAAAAATTTGACGTGTGGAGCAGCGGTATTATTTTTGTCGGGTACGCCATTCCATCATTCTTATTTGCGATTTTGTTGATCATTGTGTTTGCCGGTGGGCGGTATCTTGATTGGTTTCCATTGCGTGGACTGACATCAGACGGATTTGAAGACATGAATGTGATTCAGCAAATATTGGATTATGCATGGCATATGGTTTTGCCGGTGGCGGCGATGGTGGTGAGTGGTTTTGCAGGTTTGACGATGCTGACCAAAAATTCATTTTTGGACGAGATTAATAAACAATATGTTTTAACGGCACGGGCAAAAGGTTTGGGTGAAAAAGCTGTTTTGTATAAGCATGTATTTCGTAATGCAATGTTGATTGTGATTGTAGGTTTTCCAAGCGCGTTTATGAGTATATTTTTTACAGGCGCATTGTTGATCGAGGTTATATTCTCTCTAGACGGTCTTGGTTTGCTCGGTTTTGAAAGTACGATTAATCGTGATTATCCAGTCATGTTTGGAACGTTATTTATCTTTACATTGATGGGATTGATTTTGAAATTGGTGTCCGACATCACATATGTGTTGGTTGACCCGCGGATTAGTTTTGAGGGGAAGTCGTAACATGGCATTTTCACCCATTACACAAAAACGTATTGAACAATTTAAGGCGAATAAACGTGGTTATTGGTCTCTATGGATTTTTTCTATTCTGTTTATTTTGACATTGTCGGCTGATTTTATTGCGAACGACAAACCTCTCTATATCAATTATGACGAGGGTCATTATTGGCCATTGGCAAATGAATATGCCGAAACGGTTTTTGGTGGAGATTTTGAAACTGAGGCCGATTACCGTGATGAATTCGTGATGGATTTAATCAATGAAAAGGGATGGATGGTTTGGCCGACCATTCGATATTCCTATGACACCATTAATTATGATTTGAATGTTCCCGCACCCAGTGCGCCAACGGGTGACAATTTATTGGGGACGGACGATCAGGGGCGCGATGTCTTGGCCCGCCTTATATATGGGTTTCGAATTTCTATTTTGTTTGGTCTTGTCCTGACTATATTTAGTTCAATTGTCGGAATTATTGCTGGTGGTGTGCAGGGATATTATGGCGGTTGGGTTGATTTGATTTTTCAACGCTTTATTGAGATTTGGTCAGGTTTGCCTGTCTTGTTTATCATTATTATTATGGCCTCGATTATTACACCTACATTTTGGGTATTGTTGGGGATGATGTTGTTATTTTCATGGACAAATTTGATTGATGTTGTGCGTGCTGAATTTTTCCGTGCGCGAAATTTAGACTATGTGCGCGCGGCAAAGGCGTTGGGTGTGTCGAATGTCACTATTATGCGTCGTCATGTGTTGCCTAATGCGATGGTTGCGACATTAACATTGATGCCTTTTATCCTAACGGGTTCGATTACCATACTGACATCATTGGATTTTTTAGGGTTTGGGTTGCCGCCCGGGTCGCCGTCTTTGGGTGAATTGTTGGCCCAAGGGAAAAATAATATTCATGCACCTTGGTTGGGTTTAACGGCGTTTTTTTCACTGGCGGTGATGTTGACGTTATTAACTTTTATTGGTGAGGCCGTGCGTGATGCGTTTGACCCACGCAAAACTGGACTATAAAGGCTTTTTTAATATATTCTGTGTCATAATATGGACATGTATGAACTAACAGTCAGAGTAACCGAGCCATCGGCTGAGAATGCTTATATCGGGCATGCGGGTGTTACTTTGTCTGATTTGTCCAAAAATGATCATTCTCACTATGATTTTGGCAGTATTAATGCCGGTGGTAAATATTCAGAATGTTCCTCAGCATTCAGGCGAGTTGCACAAGGTGTTTCAACAATGGGATGTATTGTTGGATATGCGGCAATGGGATTTTATACTGGGGCTATGGCAAGTGGTTTTGATGCGAAGATTGCATTTGCTGGTGGAATAGTCGGAATGGCATATGCTGCGATGAATAGCACATCAAAGGGTGTTATTGCGAAGTGTAAAAATGATGAGTTGAAAAATGGTGGTGACATTTCCTATAAGATTCCAATCAGTGAAGAGGATTATAATAGGGTAGAGCAAGCTATTGATAAAAAAGGTGGCGTTTACACTTTGGGTATTAGTAACTGTGTTGGTTTTACCAAGGATATTTTAAGGGAGGCAGGCATTAAAATGCCACGCCAAATGTTCAATCACCCAAAAAGATTAATGAACAATCTCGAATCGAGATCAATTATCCCAGTAATTTCTTCACCAACTTAGGTTTTTTCGCCTTCAAATGTTTTTGCATTGATTCAAAAATGGCTTTTGGAATGTTTTCGCCTGTGGCTTGTTCCAATCCTTTAAATCCAGGAAATGTGTTTGCCTCGCAAATTGTGTATCCTGTTTCGGTGAAAAGGAGGTCTACCCCAGCGACCTGAATACCTAATGCTTTGGCTGTTTTGATTGCGATGTCTGCGGCCTTTTTATCAACGATAAATTCATCGACTTTTGCGCCTTGAGAATAATTAGCTTTAAAGTCTCCTGGTTTGGCCGTGCGCTGCATACCTGCAACGACTTTGCCATCAACAACAAGAATGCGCAGATCTCGACCTTTTGAATGGGCTACAAATTTTTGAAAAATCATCAGCATGTTTGGTTGTGTTTCGTGAACCAAAGTCATCAGATCATCAAATGATCTCTCATTTTCAATTAAGAATACGCCTGATCCCAATGCGCCATGAAGTGTTTTAACAATTAAAGGGAAGCCCAGTGTTTCTTCGACCAATTCAATATTGATAGGGAACTTTGCTAACATTGTGTCTGGCGTTGGTATGCCGCTTTTCTGCCAGAATTTGGTGCGCATGTAGTTTGTCACGCACGCGCTCAAGTGTATCTGCATTATTAAATACGGGGACGCCCATACGCTCAAATTGACGAACAATCGCAAGTGAGAAATAGCTGTGGTCGCTGTGGTTAAAGTAAGGGAAAATGAAATCAGGTAAATTTGTCCATTTGCCGTCAATAATGATTTGATCGCGATTTTCTTCGGTAACAAGTAGATCAAATTGATTGGGTTTGAAGGCTTTAACTTCAATTCCCATTTTTTCGCCTTCAGCCAGAAAACGTCGCATTTCAAAGGCTAAGTCAGCCGTTGAATCAATGTCATCCCCGTATAAAATCCAAACTTCCATGTTGTCGCTTTTTTATCTTTATTTGTTATTTGATCGGCACAATACGCCCGAACATGATTTGTGTCAAATATTCTACCATTCTCCTGTATTGGGCATAGATGCCCAAGGCTCTTGAGGTGAAAGTTTTTCACCCTTTTGTAATAATTCAATGGATATACCGTCGGGTGATTTTATAAAGGCCATCCATCCATCACGTGGTGGTCGATTGATAGTAACATCAGCATCTATTAATCGCTGGCATGTGTCATAGATATTATCAACTTGATACGCTAAATGACCAAAATTGCGACCATTGGTGTATATTTCATCGTCCATACCTTCTGTTGGCCAGTTGTAAGTGAGTTCCAGTAGTGGTGCTTGGTTTGATTTAGCATTTTCAAGATCATTGGGCGCAGCAAGGAAAACAAGTGTAAAACGGCCAGATTCATTTTCTTTGCGATGTGTTTCAACTAACCCCATCTTATTGCACCAAAAATCAAGTGATTCATCAATGTCGCGAACCCGAACCATTGTGTGTAAGTATCTCATAAAAACATCCTTTGACTTGATTAATTAATGATCAGGATCATAATTGAAATATGAGCAATACACCAGAAATCAATGTGGAAATACCCGAAATAACAATTCAAAAAACGAATGAGGCGGTTGTTGATTTTTATGCTATGGCAACGGAATATTTGTGGAATCAAAATCATTGGATTGTGATTTTACTTTTAATTGCATCTTATTTCTCAGGATGGTTTTTTCGTGGAATGACACGAGCGCGATTGGTTAATGCTATTGACCGGTTGAATGTTTCATATCGTGTTAATCGTATTTTAAAAAACCTAACAAAATTAACATTGCAATTAGGTGCCTTGATGTTTATTGGTTCGGCGCAAATTATTTTAATGGCAGGGTTTCCCGATATTGATCGTTCATTGTTAAGCGCTGTTGCTAAATTACTAATCGCATGGATACTTATTCGTGTTTTTGCACAGGTGATAGAGAATAATTTTGTTCGCCAAATTGTCGCGATGAGCGGTTGGATCATTGCGGCATTGTCCATTATGGGCGTGATGGAACAAACGAAATCCGCTCTTGATGCCATAGGTATGGATTTTGGTGATTGGCGTTTGTCTCTATTGACGATTACTAAATTTGTTATCGCGATTTTTATTTTATTGACCGTGACAAGATTGTTGACCAATACTGCAGAAAGGTCATTGCAACGTGCAACTGACTTAACACCATCGGCGCGTGTTTTGTTAATTAAAATTATAAAAATAACGCTGATATCACTGGCAATATTGATCGGTGTAACCACCGCGGGTATTGATTTGTCCGCTTTGGCAATATTTGGTGGTGCGCTTGGCCTTGGTATTGGTTTTGGTTTGCAAAAGGTGATTTCAAACCTGTTCTCAGGAATGTTATTGCTGGTTGATAAATCAATAAAACCTGGCGATGTGATTGAACTTACCGACGGTTCAGGCATGTTTGGGTGGGTGTCACAATTAGGTGCACGTTACGTGTCATTGATTACGCGGGACAATAAAGAATACCTTATCCCGAACGAAGATTTTGTAACGCAACCTGTAATTAACTGGTCGTACAGTGATCGTAAAATTCGTGTCGAAACGCAATTTGGGGTGAGTTATGAGAGTGATCCACATTTGGTAAAACGATTGGGGATAGAGGTGGCAAGTAAGGTCAATCGCGTTTGCCCAGATCCGAAACCTGTCTGCCATTTAGTTGAATTTGGAGATAGTTCCCTTAATTTTGTCCTGCGTTATTGGATAGAAGATGCGGAAAACGGCGTCACGAATACAAAGGGTGATATCATGTTGGCCCTTTGGGATGCATTTAAAGAGCACGGTATAGAAATTCCATTCCCGCATCGTGTTTTGATCCAAAAGTAAACAATTAGAACAAAATTTGTCCTTTTTACCTGGACATTGTTATGTCATTTATTTATATATATTCCTATTAATTTAAAGAAGGGTGTGTGTCATGGGCTGGTTTAGTAAAAAGAATAAAGTTGAAGTTGTTGAAGATAATCCAAGTTTGAATACTTTGACGGTTGATATTTCCCGGAAAATGGATTTTTTAAGATTATCGATTCCTGCAAATGAACAGGGAATAGGTGCAAGTGATGCGCTAAAATCCGTTTTTTCTACTGTTTCTGGAATTACGCGTATGGATGCTATTCAAACACCAAACGGAAAAACAAGGTTATCTTTCGTGAGGGGAACGGGGCGATGGTCCGACGGTGATAGAGAGATTGGTAGAAAATCGTTAGAGAAATTAGAACATCTTGTCGATGGCGCAGCTGTTCAACAAGATTTTAATAGCTTGGTTCTTCCTGATAATGAACGCGTGTTCATTCAGCTTGTAAATAACACGATTGATCAAAAAGGTGTTCGTGAAAAGCTACAAAATGATGGTGGTGATATTATTGTGACGGATGTTGTTCCGAATGGAAAAACGTTAGAGGTTCATATGATTTTGTTTGGTTCATGTGCCGATTGCCAATTGTCGAGTGTTGCGACGTTAAGATCGTTACGAGATCACGTTGCTCACGAGTTGAACAATCTACAACAACTTCCTCCATTTAATGAAAATGAAACGATTATGGCACTGGAAAATGTTCTTATGAATCCAATTGACGCAAAACAAGGGTTCTTTATTAAGTCTCAACTAGGTTAGTTTTACTTATAATTTTAGCGCTTTGGGTTTGTTTCCTTGATATGATGAGGAAAGGGCTGCAGCAGTATTTGTTTCTGCAGCGGTTGCTGCGTTAAAGCTAACGCCACAGGCGCCACAATTACCACCTCCACAACTTCCGCAAGCACTGCCTTTGGGCATGAAATCATTTAATTGGGGGCCTGCATCCAATTTTTGAGCAAATGTGGGTGTCTCTGTCGTCGGTAATGCATAACTAACGGTTTTTGTTGGTTCTGCATACACTGGCGCTACTGGCTGTGGTGTTGGCGCCACAGGTGCAGGTTGCGTTGGTGCCGTTTGTACAGGAGCCGTTGGTTGTGGTGTTGGTGCCACAGGTGCAGGTTGCGTTGGTGCCGTTTGTACAGGAGCCGTTGGTTGTGGTGTTGGTGCCACAGGTGCAGGTTGCGTTGGTGCCGTTTGTACAGGAGCCGTTGGTTGTGGTGTTGGTGCCACAGGTGCAGGTTGCGTTGGTGCCGTTTGTACAGGAGCCGTTGGTTGTGGTGTTGGTGCCACAGGTGCAGGTTGCGTTGGTGCCGTTTGTACAGGAGCCGTTGGTTGTGGTGTTGGTGCCACAGGTGCAGGTTGCGTTGGTGCCGTTTGTACAGGCGCCGTTGGTTGTGGTGTTGGTGCCACAGGTGCAGGTTGCGTTGGTGCCGTTTGTACAGGAGCCGTTGGTTGTGGTGTTGGCGCCACAGGTGCAGGTTGCGTTGGTGCCGTTTGTACAGGAGCCGTTGGTTGTGGTGTTGGCGCCACAGGTGCAGGTTGCGTTGGTGCCGTTTGTACAGGCGCCGTTGGTTGTGGTGTTGGTGCCACAGGTGCAGGTTGCGTTGGTGCCGTTTGTACAGGAGCCGTTGGTTGTGGTGTTGGTGCCACAGGTGCAGGTTGCGTTGGTGCCGTTTGTACAGGAGCCGTTGGTTGTGGTGTTGGTGCCACAGGTGCAGGTTGCGTTGGTGCCGTTTGTACAGGAGCCGCTGGCTGTGGTGCGGCTTGTGCGGGTGTTGCTACTTTTGCTTCAACGGGCGCTGCTGTTTGTGGTGTGGCTTGTGCGGGTGTTGTTACTTTTGCTTCAACGGGCGCTGCAGTTTGTGGTGTGGCTTGTGCGGGTGTTGCTACTTTTGCTTCAACGGGCGCTGCTGTTTGTGGTGTGGCTTGTGCGGGTGTTGCTACTTTTGCTTCAACGGGCGCTGCTGTTTGTGGTGTGGCTTGTGCGGGTTTATTAATGTTTGCAACCTGTGCAACCATGGCATTTATAGCTTGTTTAAATAGAGAAGCTTTTGGTTGTGTTTTTATTGCGTGAACTTTTTCATTAATTTTTTCGTGATGAATATCAAGATCACTACCCGCTTTTTCAATAAGATCGAGTTGTAGATTTATTTGCTCTATGGTGAGGTCCGTATCACGCATGTCATTATTTTGTGACGGAACAACGGATAGGGCAATGTGCGGTGTTTGTGCTAATGCTGTGATTGTGCGGTGGTCAAAATTAGAAGGGCTAGATCCGTCCATGGTGTTGTGACGTTGTTTTTGAAAACCGTACATTTCGGCCAATTGCTTTGCAATTTCGCCAGGTGCACCATTGGTATTTGCAGACATAAGACGCACATCAAGTTGATCAGGTGTTTTTAGAGCAGGACATCCCATTATTGTTACATCTTTTCAAACGAAAAATTGAGAGAGAGAGAGCTTGCGGATGTTTCACGGCAATAAGTCACAATCTCTTTAATCATAAAGTCGAGTAAAGTTTTAGCATCAGTTTGCAAATTATTTGGAAGGCTTTGTTTAACTTCACGCACCAATGCTGTTGTGACATCCAATGGCGATCCTTGCGTTTTTATCACAGGTTTCATACAGGAGCATTTATAATAATTTAAAATTTCATCCAGTGATGATTGAATAGATGTTGGAATTTCCAATTCAAACGCGCCTTGACTTACTGTTATATCATCAGTTGATGTAACAATTGTGGCATTATCTGTTTTTTCTAAAGTTGCTAGCATCTTGCGTTTGATTTTAAACAAACAAAAAATCAATTGCAACCCATTAGGACAAAATTTGTACCTTTTAATTTTTGTAGGTAATAACGATAGAAATTATTGCCAATAAAATTGTGCAAATTCCAATTTGGACAAGGCTAGATTGATTGGCGGATCTTTTTTCCAAAAATGTTCGTGGACGAATCCCCATGAAGGCCAATACAACTTGGGCGGATACCCCAATACTAGAAAGATTTGTAAGAAGGAGAAATCCGCTATCCATGGCTAAATTATATTGATTTAAACCAATATAAATACCAAATGCTGCCGCGGGAGGGAGGAGTGCAACCGATACCATAACGCCAACTAATGCGGATGACACACCAGTAGTCAGTGATAATACAGCCGCGGCACCAGAAGCGAGCGCAAGGATAATTGCGGCGTAATTAATATTTGTGCGCGCGAATAATTCTTCGCTTCCTAAGTCTACTGGTAGAAAGTGTCCTAAGATAATACATGGAATGATTGCGGCGATTAAACCACCGGTGCATGTTAAAAGGGATTTTAATATGAGGGGTTTGTCACCGAGTGCTGTTGCAAAAGATAGGGCGAGATTGGGGCCCAAAAGTGGTGCAATCACCATGGCTGCGATAACGATCGCAACGTTATCTTGAATAAGACCGATGGCTGCGACGATAGTTGAAAGAAAAACCATAAGATAAAAAAGTAAATCTCCCTCAGCACCATTGGCTACTTCTTGATACAGTTCTTCACGGGTAAGAGATTTACGCCATTTAAATTTGTGGGGTTTTCTATTGTTTTCTTGTTTTGGCAAGCTTGCTTCAACGGGGAGCAGGACCGCCCGCCAATCCATGCTTTCTCCCATATGAGTTTGGATACTATCTAATATTTTTTGCTGATTATGATTGTCGACTAAAATAGATATTGTGCGAATGCCATCTTCATTTTTTGGTTCCCACCATACATCCAATGCTTTGTGTGTTTCCGCGATTTGTATCATGGTTTTTTTACGTTCGGCGGGAAGTGTTATTTGAATAATTCTCAATGACATAGGTGGAAAACCTTATTTAAAAACCTTGCAATTTAATTTTTTATCGTGTTAGTGTGCGCCTTAAGTAACGAAAAAACAATGTGTGTTTTTCGGATGAGATTTTTAATAATCTGCATCAATTTGAAAACTGAAAAGTAAAACGAAGGTGAATAAATATGTTTCATAAACAGAATATTCCTGCATCTGCGCCCGCCAAGGATGCATTGCAATCGGAAAACGATAATCAAGATACGACAGATAATAAGGAAGAAAATACAATGTCTGATAACCAATCACAAGAAGCACAACAAAATGCACCTTTCGGTCGCCCTGCAATGATGGGTGGACAGACATATGGTACAGCACAAACACGCACGGAAAGTGATGGCCGTAAATTAACAATTGGTCAAGGCATTACAATGTCAGGTGAAATTGAAAATTGTGATCAATTGTTGGTTGAAGGTACGGTTGAGGCAACGTTAAATGGTGCAAAATTGTTGGATATTGCCGAAACAGGTATTTTTTATGGTTCTGTTGATATTGAAGAAGCAGTTATCGCTGGTCGTTTTGAAGGTGATCTAACGGTTGATGGTCGTGTAACAGTTGAGGCAACAGGAACAGTGATTGGTACAATTACTTACCGTGAATTAACAGTTGAGGCAGGTGCTAATATCGAAGGTAAAATTTCTTCATTCGCATCAGCGAGCGCAAAAACAGAAACAGCGACGGATTTTTCAAAATTGAAGGCCGCGTCAAAGAAAACGGATAAGAAAGCTAACGCTGCTTAATTGTTCTTCATGTTAAATAATACACTCAATAAAATGCAGGTTATGCCTGCATCTTTTTTTAATCTTATCTTTGCATGTATTATTGCGGGTGGGTTATCGTTTTTCCAATTGATATTGTCATTGGCGGTTTATGCCGATGGTGATTTGTCATTGGCCGATAATATGAAACGCGTGACGTTGGTGAAACAAGCCGTTCGCGCACCACAATCATTGTCATTAATGGATAGGAGGGATATTGAAATCCTTCTTCGTACACCATCTTTAAAACGTGAAGAGTTGGCCGTGTCGGCATGGCACTACCATGGTGAAAGTTGCGCCTTGGATGTTTATTTTAACGGTGATCAATCGCAACCTGAATATATCGAATTTCGCGCACTATCAATGAATGATGGCATCAATGCACAATTTGAGCAGGTGGATCAGGCAACATGGAATGACCAATGTTTGCGTGATGTTCTGGATGCGCAAGGGGTTAATACACCGTCCAGTGTTGCGCGTCGTCCTCTCCCTTCATGGGAAAATCCTTATAGATCTTAATAGTTCTTGATTGAAATGTCGCGCTAAACTGTTATAACTCTTACTCTCGTAAAGAATTTAAGTAAGAGGATATGATGGCAGACGCACAAGTAAAGACAGAAGGATTAACCGACCCACGCGAAGCGCGCCGCGCAAAACGCGATGCATACAAGGCCGCGGGTAAAAATCCATATGCGTATAATTATCCCAAAACGCATGATGCTGGGGCTTTGCAAGCGAAATATGCCGACCTTCCCGATGGTGAAGAAACAACAGATGAAGTTGCAATTGCCGGCCGCGTGATGGCGATGCGTAACAATGGAATGTTTTTGGATGTGAAGGATACATCCGGACGTATTCAGGTTTTTTGTCACAAACAAACAATGAACGAAGATCAACTGGCGAACCTTCAATATCTTGATCTTGGTGATATTGTTGGGGCAAAAGGAACAATGCGCCGTACACCACGTGGTGAATTATCCGTGCGTGCAAGCGAAGTTGAATTAGTTACAAAATCTCTTGAACCATTGCCAGAAAAACACCATGGTTTGACAGACATCGAAACGCGTTATCGTCAACGTTATCTTGATTTGATCATGAATGATGACAGTGCAAAGACATTGTTAAAACGTTCTGAAATTACCGCATTTTTGCGTGAATATATGCGTAAACTTGGCGCGGTTGAGGTTGAAAACCCAATCCTTCAACCAATCATGGGTGGTGCATCGGCAAAACCATTTATTACGCAACATAATGCACTAGATAGTGAATTTTATTTGAAAGTTGCGGCGGAGTTGTACCTCAAACGTTTGTTGGTTGGTGGAATGACCGAACATGTTTATGAAATTGGTCGTTATTTCCGCAACGAAGGTGTGTCACCAAAACATAATCCTGAATTCACAATGATGGAAGGGAATGTGTTGTGGTGGGATTACACCCATGTGATGGAATTTGTTGAAACGCTATTATCTGATCTTGTGAAACATCTTAATGATGGTGCGACGGTGACAACTTATGGTGAACATGAACTTGATTTTGCAGGGCCATGGCCACGTGAAACAATGTGCGGATCAATTGAAAAACGCACTGGTATTAATCCTCTTGATTTTGATGCGGACGCTTTACGTGCGAAAGCATTAGAAAAAGGATGTGAAGTCACCGACACGATGAAGTGGGGTGAAATCGTGGCCGAAATGTTTGATGAGCATGTTGAACATACATTGATTCAACCAACACATATCACGCACCTACCATACGATATTTCACCATTGGCGAAATTGGATAAAGAAGATACGCGTTTAACTGAACGTTTTGAATCGTTCTGTAACGGTTGGGAAATTGCCAATGCCTTTACGGAACAAAATGATCCAGACATTCAACAGGCTTCATTTGATCTGCAAGCCGCTGCGCGTGATGCGGGGGATGAAGAGGCGCAAATGGTTGATGACGATTACGTGACTGCGTTGAAAGTTGGCCTTCCGCCAAATGGTGGGTACGGAATTGGGATTGATCGTTTGACGATGTTATTGACCGATTCAACAAATATCCGTGATGTTATTTGTTTCCCAACGTTAAAACCGTTAAAAACAAATCCTGCGCCGAAGGTGGTTTCACAAGAAGTGAATGTGGATGCAGATCAGCCACATAAAAATAAGGATGAAAATGAATATCGCTTTATCGTTGTTGTGAATGGTAAAGAAGAAAGCATTGGTCGTGTTATGAATGCATTAGGACATTCAATGGCTGGACTCGTCGGAAAAGAAGCGCAAGGTGAAGATTTCTGTTTTATTGATTACAAGGATGGATCTGGTGAAGTTCATTCATCAATTTCGCACTATCCTGTTATTGCGGTGAAGGCTAAAAATTCAAATCAAATTTTGACGGCACGTGAAAAGGCAAAACAAGCAGGCATATCATTTGTTGATTTCACGGACACGATGACTATTGGCGGTTCAGAAGAACAATTAAAAGCAACATCTGAAAAACAAACAGATGATTTGAATTATATTGCTTTGGCACTATTTGGAAAAACGAGTGATTTAAAAGATATCACTGGTAAATTTTCCCTTTATAAATAAAGAAAAACCCCATAGTGATTTTTTTCGCTATGGGGAGATAATTAGTGTTGATTATATTAATAACTAATACGCGTCATTTGCGTGGGCGATTAATTCTTCATTAGAACACCCTTTTGCCACGTACTCTTCCAACTCATGTTCGACATCTGCATGAGTTTTTTTTAGTTCATCAATAATATGATGAACATCGGTTTTATCACCGTGAAGGACATGGTAAGCATCTAGTGCTTTTTCTACACCAATTTCATGGTCAATATGTGCCGCGTGTGCATCGCAATCATATGCATTTTCGGCATGTGTAGTCATTGCGGGTGCAATAACTAATACACCAAGTGTAAATGTTGTAAGTAAAAACCTTGATGTTTTGCCTGTCATAATGTTATTCCCTTTGCTAAGTTTGATTACAAACAACGAGTAAGATTAGCATTAAGATGTTAATAGGCCTATGATGATTACGGACGCATGATTATACTAAAATAATTTTACATAGAATTGCTCTTTTTATTATATAGTAATCTCATGAAAAAATATTTTGAGACTGCTGTTGTGGGTGTATTTTGCGCTCTATCGTTATCTAGTTCTGTGTTGGCAAGTGATTTGGGTTGCGGGGATGCGTCACTTTCTAATTTATTAGAAAGTGGTTATACGCATTTTTCTCATTACGGTGTTCAGGTGACGGTATACAAGGTTGCGGATGATAATTTAATCGAGGACACATGTGAATTAACACAAGCATCAATGGGTGAAAAAATTAAAATCATGCAAGCATGGGGCGCCTATGAAAATGACACTACGGTTCCTGCATTAAAAGGTGTTGAAACGGATAATTTTTTTACAGATGGTGAAAATGTTTATATTGTTGCGTCTGATACACTCAAAAATCAGCCACAGGTAAAGCCGTAACTTCTCATATTATGATGAGCACTCGTATGGTATATGAGTGCTATTAATGTCTATAATATGAAATGGCCATCATGAATAAAGAAAAAAATAACTGAATTGTTTACACGCCTTCGTGCGGATAATCCCCAACCGAAAAGCGACCTTGAATACACGAATGATTTTTACATTGTTAGTGGCGGTTGTGTTGTCGGCACAGGCCACGGATATTGGTGTGAATAAGGCGACCCAGCATTTATTTCCGATCGCGGATACACCAGAAAAAATGGTTGAATTGGGCGAAGATGTCATTCGTGAGTATATTAAAACGATAGGGCTTTATAAGGCTAAGGCCGCCAATGTGTTTAAGCTTTCAAAGTTATTGATTGATAATCACGGGTCGAACGTTCCTCAAACACGCGAAGAATTAATGGCTTTGCCAGGGGTAGGGCGTAAAACCGCGAATGTTGTTTTGAATGTTGCGTTTGGTTATCCAACAATTGCCGTTGATACACATCTGTTCCGTGTGGGGAATCGGACAGGCATGGCCAAGGGGAAGACCCCTGATGAAGTTGAGCATAAGTTAGAGAAAAAAATTCCAAAGGAGTTTTTTATATTACGCGCATCACTGGCTTATTCTTCATGGGCGTTATATGTGCAAGGCACGTAAACCAGATTGCGGAAACTGTATCATTTCTGACCTTTGCGGATTTAAGGATAAGGTGCTTTAAATATCAATCTGTGGGCGTTTGACTGTTTTAATTTTTACATCACCTTTATCGAGTGCACGTTCTGTCATTTTATCACTGACGTAATCGACAGTGGCTAAAAATGCAATGCTAGCAATTCCTACGGTTAAAAGGGCAGGCATGGCAACAAATTTAAATGCGGTTACTGCAACATCGGCCATTATACTGCCACTTCCGATTGAGGCGATGCATGTTTTAATCTCCGCCAATGGAGACAAAGTTAAATAAGTTAATGTATCTGATTTAGGTCGAGAATTGTGTAATTGTAAACCCATGGTGCGGACTCCCTAATCCATCTTTATTATAGCAATCACCTTTTTTATCACTTGAGTTATGGGAAGTCCAATGATTTGTGATGAAGGAAATATCTGGTCTATTGCGATCATCTTGTTTTTCGGTTTCTGTGCCGATATAGATAAAGCCCGCGACGTTGTCGCGTCCATTTTCAAGATTAAGAATTTTGCGAACCTCAGGATGGTTGTAATACCACTGTGTTAACCAATTCGTGCCATACCCATGTGCATTGGCCGCGAGGCATAAATTGTGGCAACATACGCCAGCGGTTAATATTTGTTCCCATGCAGGAATTTTTGCATCGCGAATACGTGATATGACTGCGACAACCAATGGTGCCTGCATAAATCTATTTTCTTCATTTTTTAAGAAATCTTCGGTGGCATCAGGATGCTCATCCGCCCATACATTGCGTAAATGTTGACTAAATTATTTGCGAACATCACCTTGAAAAACAATAAAATAAAAGGGGGATAATTTTCCATGATCAGGAACACGTGCAGCGATTTTTAAAATCTCGTTCAGTTCATCTTGTGATGGGCCAGGTTCGCTCATCATTTTCACTTTGGTTGATCTGCGTGTTTGTAAAAATTCTTTCATGGGTAATGAGTTACATGATTAAATGAGTGTTATCAATATTGGAGTGAGAATTTCTTCTTTTCAAATGTTCCTGTTTTGTTTATGTTTTGACGCATGGTTATGGCAGTTGAACTCAATCAAGCAGCAAGCGAACCGATGGAAGAATCCCCACCGTTTCGTATTGCATCTGAATTTAAACCCGCGGGGGATCAGCCCGAGGCAATTCGTCAATTGGTTGAAGGATTAGGCAATGGTGAAACCGATCAAGTTTTGCTGGGGGTAACAGGATCGGGTAAGACCTTTACCATGGCGCATGTGATTGAGGAAACACAACGTCCCGCGCTTATCATGGCACCAAATAAGACGTTAGCGGCGCAACTTTATCAAGAATTTAAGGCGTTCTTTCCCGATAATGCTGTCGAATATTTCGTGTCTTATTATGATTATTATCAACCTGAGGCTTATGTCGCGCGAACAGACACGTTCATTGAAAAAGAATCCGATATTAACGAAGAAATCGATCGTATGCGTCACGCGGCCACGCGTTCATTATTTGAACGCAAAGACGTTATCATCGTGGCGTCTGTATCATGTATATATGGTATCGGATCGAAAGAAGATTACGCGGCCATGACCTTTGACGTTTATAAGGGCATGCAAATTGATCGCCAAGATTTGTTGGCTAAATTGGTGGCCTTGCAATATAAACGCAATGATTTGGCATTTGAACGCGGAAGCTTTCGTGTACGAGGGGACACGGTCGAGTTGTTCCCATCCCATATGGAAGACCGCGCATGGCGATTTAGTTTGTTTGGTGATGAGATGGAGACGGTGACAGAATTTGATCCGCTCACGGGTGAAAAATTCCATAAAATGGATGGCGTGCGCGTGTATGCGAATTCGCATTATATTACACCTGGCCCCACGATTGCACAGGCGATGGAACAGATTAAGATTGATTTGAAAGATCGCTTGGCCTGGTTTGATAATGAGGGACAGTTGCTGGAATCGCAACGCCTTAACCAACGGACTAAATTCGATCTGGAAATGTTGGGTGCCACCGGTGTGTGTCAAGGAATTGAGAATTATTCAAGATACCTGACGGGTAGGGCGGAAGGTGAAGCGCCCCCGACATTGATTGAATATTTACCCGATAACGCATTGATGTTTTTGGACGAGAGCCATGTGATGGTATCGCAAATTGGTGGAATGTATAATGGTGACCGTGCGCGTAAAACAAATCTAGTTGATTATGGGTTTAGATTGCCCGCGGCAAAAGATAACCGCCCATTAAAATTTGATGAATGGAACGCGTTGCGTCCGCAAACGGTCTATGTATCCGCCACGCCGGGGGATTGGGAATTGGAACAAACGGGTGGTGCATTTATTGAACAAATCGTGCGGCCAACAGGATTGATTGATCCACCAGTTGAGGTGCGACCAACAACGCATCAGGTTGATGATGTAATGGATGAGTGCCGCAAGGTGATTGATGGTGGATACCGTGTTCTGATTACCACACTGACAAAAAAAATGTCGGAAAGTTTGACCGAGTATATGGTTGAGGCAGGGTTTAAAGTGCGATACCTCCATTCCGATATTGATACGTTGGAACGGATCGAAATTATCCGCGATTTACGCCTTGGTGAATATGATGTGTTGATTGGAATTAACTTGTTACGTGAAGGGTTAGACATTCCTGAATGTGGTCTTGTTGCAATTTTGGATGCGGATAAAGAGGGGTTCTTGCGCTCGCGCAGGTCACTCATCCAAACCATTGGACGCGCCGCGCGGAATGCCGATGGACGTGTGATTTTATATGCGGATAAAATAACGGGATCAATGAAAGATGCGATGGATGAAACCGCCCGCCGTCGTGAAAAACAACAGACCCATAATGCCGAGCATGGCATTACACCGCAAACGGTGAAAAAGGCAATTGCCGACATCATGGGTAAGGGCGATGTCCTAACCGATGTGAAAATTAAGATAAAGGGTAAAGATGCGGAAACCATCAAACCCGAAGATATCGCAAAAACGATAAAGCGTTTGACGAAGGATATGCAGGACGCTGCCAGCGATCTAGAATTTGAAACCGCGGCGCAAATACGTGATCAAATTAAAAAGCTCGAGGCTATGCAGTTGGGGTTGTAAATGCTTTACTGAATAGGGATGAAAACAAGAGGGAGATAATGATGCGATATTTTTTAATGACTTTAATAACTCTATTTGGAGTGTCAATCATAAACGTAGCATATGCAGGGCAGTGTATTAAACAAAGAGTGGATAGTGAGATTATTGAGAATAGCGATATTATTTTCGAAGGAAGATTGTCAGAAAATCCTAATGTATACCAAGATGTTCCAAGAAAGAAAGAAGAAGAAAATATTTCTGAACCTATGGTGGTTTTAAAATTGTGGAAGGGGGATAATGTTGAGGTTGGTGATGATGTTATCATTTCACAAAATTATTACCATGCCGTGGGAATTTACGCGGGTAAAAATTATATAGTCTTTGGAAGAGGGGGGACAAATAGTATATATTTCGTGAGTGGTTGTGGTCCAACAGATGAAATAGAAAATTTTAGCCCTGCAGAAATAGGTTTATTGGGTTCAAATCGTCTGAAAAATTAAAAAATAATTGTATTTTCATATTTTTGCAATATTGATAAGGGATGTTTAAATTATCTAATGTCGCTCGTTTTGTTTTTTGCAAATGTTGCAATAAATTATGATCTTAAATTTTCTTCTAATTTTAAGGATATAAGTGCCCGCCAGGCAACGGACGATTTTAATATGCTTGTAGGTAAATTGGGGCGTTTGTGTAATGAAATTGTGCAACCTGATATGTATGGAGAGGGGACTCTTGAATTGTTCGATCAATTACATTGCACATTTTTTGAAAAAATAACTGAGGAGGATGTTCAAAATGATGTGCATAAAAAGAAGACATTTTCGGAAAGCTTAAAAAGCGGTTGAATGGGCCTTTGATGAAGCGCTGAAAAAAATACCCTGATGATGAACAGGTGCAAGAAATACGTGCGCCATTTGATATCTTGAAAGATTGGTATGATAACGGACATTCAGAATCGCATGCATTTTCTGAACGCACGGTTCGACGTTTAGGGGATTTTCCTGCGCGTGTTATTGCTGGTGCTGTATTACCACCAAAGGCTATAATGATGTTAAATTTTTATAAAATGGCTAAACAGGGGCAAATGACAATATTGCGCCTTTAATTCGTAATCTTATTCCAATAACGGTTGATGTTTCTCGTGCTCCACGGGTCTGTGTAATCATATAATGGGTATGGATTGTCGATGCGTTGGCCTTTGTCACGAGCGAATGGCGTGATGTTTAATTCTGTTCGACTTTGGTCGGGTAATAATTTAAATTGCCCTAATGGTATGGTTGCGCGCAATCCTGTAAACACATTCGTTTTTATCATTTCCCAATGTTGTGTCGTTTTCGTTTGTGAATGTGGTGACACCCTCGACCCTCCACCCCGGTTTTGGTGTCCATCTGCTTTTGAGTTCTATCCCTATATCGCCATCTAAAAATCGCCCTACGGATGTACCAAAGGATAATGGTGTTTCGGATAAGTCATACCATGCATTGAGGAGATAACTTTGTTGTCTGTTATGATTATCCGTTGCCCATATTGAGCCATTATATGGTGCACGTTTGATTGTGTTCCATGCCTCTGCCCCAATGGCGAATTGTTCATCGAATGGACGATAGAGGATTTCGGCACCTGCGCCTGCGAACATTTCTTCTAAATACCCTATATGTCCAGCTATATACAAATTGTCACGCGGTGTTGCCAAACCGCTTAACATTAGGCGCTCAAGATTTACATTTTGATATTGGAATGCAATGACATCTTGGCGGATTGGATCAGGGCGATCAAGAATATTGAGGTTTCTGTCTTTGTCTAAATTATCGCCAAGCGCATATCGTGTGCTCATCGTGCCCATCAAATATTGCCCAAGGTTTAATTCGTTTCGCCATTTTAATGATGAACGAATGAGGGGAGTGACGTCACTTTCATATGTATCAACATGGTTGTGGATGATGTAATGGTTGTTATAGGTGATGCCTGTGTTGCAATTGATTTGTGATTTTGTGGTGATATGTGTGTTGTGAAATATTTCTTGTGCGGATCCTTGTTTGTGTATGAGTGCGTGTTCTAAATCTTTACGCATGATTGTAATTTTTGGGCCTTTTAGGCCGCCAAAACGTGGTTGGAATGTAAATGATTTTATATCTTTATTCAGGTTGTTTGCTATGACGCGTGCGGATTGACCAATATTTTCCATGATGGAATAGTTATGATGTGGTGATGATGTGATGCATGCGGTTGCGACACTATCATCCACCTTCATATGATTGACGCGTGTGTGTTTGATAATGGCATCAATATTGTTGTCTGTTGGATATTTTTTGGACAGTGTTGGTCGTGGTGGTGGGGTGTCGAGGATGAGGCCTTTAAAATGGTCATAAAGGCTCTTATCTTTGCTATCATTTGCAAAAACATCCGTCGAAAAACCAAATATAAAAAACAGCGCGAGAAACCGCGTCATGTGAATAATCATCTCTTTGACTTGAAATTATGGTGAAATCAGCGCCTAATGTAAATATGGATAAGGGCGTATTTGATATTTGTATTATTGGTGGTGGAATTAACGGGTGTGGTATTGCGCGTGATGCCGTTGGTCGTGGATATAAGGTGTTGTTGATTGAACAGGGTGATTTCGCATCGGCGACATCAAGCGCGAGCACAAAATTAATCCATGGTGGCTTGCGTTATCTTGAAAATTTTGAATTTGGATTGGTGAAAAAGGCGTTGCGCGAACGTGATGTTTTGATGGGGATGGCGCCACATATTGTTTGGCCATTACAATTTATTTTACCGCATGAGCCACATCAAAGGCCAATGTGGATGATCCGTATCGGGTTGTATATTTATGATTTTTTATCGGGAAAAACAAAATTAAAAAAATCATTTAAAACAGAGGTTAATAATCATATTTTAAATAATAAATTTAAAAAAGGTATTTCATATTCTGACTGTTGGGTAGATGATGCACGGTTGGTTGTTTTAAATGCCATGGATGCGAATGCACGCGGTGCGGTGGTTAAAACAAATACAAAATGTGTGTCGTTGGATCATGAAAGTGATCAATGGGATATCACATGTGATGATGGTCAAACATACACGGCGCAAATGATTGTAAACGCGGCGGGGCCATGGGCATCGAATGTGATGAAAATGGTAGGTGAGGTGAAACCACAATCGCTCCGCCTTGTAAAAGGATCACACATCATTGTTCCCAAACTTTATAAAAGTGATGAATGTTACATTCTTCAAAACGAAGATGGCCGCATTGTATTTACCATTCCATATGAGGGGGATTATACATTAATTGGGACAACGGACGTTGATTTGGGTGATGATCCTGACCAAAAAATTGAAATTAGCGATAGTGAAATTGGATATCTAAAAAACGTTATTCAAAAATATTTTAAAAAGAAAATACGGGGTATAGATGTTATTGCGTCTTATGCCGGTGTGCGTCCATTGGCGGATGATGATGAGGGCGAGGCGGCATATGCAACGCGTGATTATGATTTGAATTTACAACATGTCGATGGATTGCCATTTTTGTCGGTCCTTGGTGGCAAGTTAACGACATACCGTGTGTTGGCACAAGAGGTCGTTGATAAAATTGATCGTCAATTTCATAAAGAACCTCATCATTGGACGGCAGGTGAGAAACTCCCGGGTGGTGATATAGAAGAAGATGATCTGAAACGTTTTATCCGTGAAAAAACAATTGAATATCCATTTTTATCTAAGGAATTAATTAGCCGTTACGCGCGAACATATGGGGCATGTATGGATATTATCCTTAATCGTGCACAATCACTTGATGATATGGGAATGGATGTTGGTGGTGGTGTATATGGGCGCGAATTGGACTATTTGATAGCTTATGAATTTGCAAAAACAGGTGATGATGTTTTGTACCGTCGAACAAAGTTGTATTTGCATTTGGATAAGGCATCACAAAAGGCCGTTCATAAATATATGAAAGATCATGCGAAATGAGTGGTGAATTAGTCCTTGCCCTTGATCAAGGCACGACCAGCACACGTGCGCTTATTTTTAATGCGCGTGGTGAAATAGTCGCCAAGGCACAAAAAGAATTACCATTGATAACGCCTCAATCAGGATGGGTGGAACAAGATGCAACACAAATATGGAACGATGTTGTTGAGGTTTGTAAGGATGTGTTGACGCAAATTGATATCACACATGTCGTAGGTATGGGCATTACCAACCAACGCGAAACGACCGTTATTTGGGATAAAAAAACAGGCGAACCAATCTATAACGCGATTGTGTGGCAAGATCGCCGCACGGCCGATTTTTGTGAAATACTGAAGCAATATGAAAATGATATTCAGGCACGGACTGGATTGTTCGCCGATCCTTATTTCTCTGCAACAAAAATAAAATGGATTTTAAATCACACTGGTGTAAATCAAAATGATGTATTGTTTGGAACAATTGACAGTTACCTTTTGTGGAAATTAACGAATGGTGATGTTCATGCCACCGATGTATCCAATGCGGCGCGGACAATGGTATTTAATATCCATGATATGCAATGGGACAATGTGCAATGTGACCGTATCGGCATTCCGCAATCAATTTTACCAACGGTGATGGAAAATTGCGCGCAATTTGGTGTAACAAAATTATTTGATAGACCTTTGCCCATTTTGGCCATGGCAGGGGATCAACAATCGGCAACATTTGGACAAGCATGTCTTGAAAAAGGCATGGTGAAATCAACCTATGGCACGGGATGTTTTGCACTGATGAATACGGGGGATCTGCCTGTAAAATCGCAAAATAAACTATTGTCGACGGTGGCTTGGAAAATTGATGGACAAACAACGTATGCGTTGGAGGGATCGATTTTTGTCGCGGGTGCGGCCGTACAATTTTTGCGCGATAATTTGAACATGTTTGATGATGCAGGTGAGAGTGAAGCACTTGCATCATCCGTGGATGATGCCGGTGGTGTTGTTTTTGTACCGTCATTTACAGGGCTTGGTGCACCACATTGGAATCCAAATGCACGTGGTGCGGTGTTGGGGATGAGTAGGGGGACAACAAATGCACATATAACGCGTGCGGTGTTGGAGGCTCAGGCATACCAAACGCGTGATTTGATAGAGGCGATGAACGGTGATGTTGGCCACGATGTTAAAACCATTCGTGTGGATGGCGGATTGGTTGCCAATGATTTTGTATGTCAGGCGATTGCCGATCAAGTAAACGCAAATATCGATCGACCCGTTAATCAAGAGGCCACAGTTTGGGGAGTCGCCGCGATGGCGTTTTATCAGGCGGGTGTATTTAAATCATTTGACGATATCGTCAACATTCATACGTTGGAAAGACAATTCACACCACAAGGTGATACGCAAAAAAACAACCGCGACTATGCCATGTGGCAACGCGCGGTTGATTGTGTTTCTCAATTTTAAATTATTAGACGCTGGCGCTGCTTAATGCTGCTAAATTCACCAATGTGCGTGGTGTAGCTGCCGCTGTACAAATGTGTACCGGTTTTGCCATACCAAGTAAGATTGGTCCAACAACTGTTGCTTCGTTCATTACCTTAATCGCGTTATAGCTGATGTTTGCTGATTCAACATTTGGCATGACCAGTAGGTTTGCAACGCCCTCCATATTTGAATTAGGCATCATGACCTTGCGAATGTTTTCGGATAGCGCGCTGTCGGCATGCATTTCGCCTTCTACTTTTATTTCTGGGTGGTTTTCTTTTATAATATCGAGAGCTTCACGCATTTTGATGGCGGATGGCAGTTGAGAGCTTCCAAAGTTCGAGTGTGAAACTAATGCTGCATTTGGCTCAATACCGAATTTAGTCATTTCTTCTGTGGCGAGGGCTGTCATTTCGGCCAATTGTTCTGCACTTGGATTGGCATTAACGTGAGTGTCCGTAATAAATAAATTTCCTTTACTCATAATTAAACCAGTTAATGCAGATGGTTTTTCAACACCATCTTTAAGGCCGATAATTTGGCGTAGGTGACGCATGTGATAAACGTATTGTCCCATAACACCACAAATCAATGAATCTGCCTCACCACGTTCAACCATTAATGCGGCAATGACCGTATTGCTAGTTCTCACTAGTGTTTTTGCAACGGTTGGTGTGACGCCACGGCGTTCCATAAGGGTGTGATATTGTGTCCAATATTCGTGATAACGAGGGTCGCTTTCTGGATCGCAAATTTCAACATCTTTATCCAAATCAATGCGAAGGTGTAATTTTTCAATGCGTGATTCAAGAACACGGCGACGGCCAATAAGGATAGGTTTTGCTAATCCCTCATCAAGGATAGTCTGGATGGCCATCAAAACACGTTTTTCTTCGGCTTCGGCAAAGACAACACGTTTTGGTGCGCATTTAGCCTTTTCAAAAATAGGCCCCATGACCAAGTTTGAACGATAGAAATATTGTGTTAGCTTTTGTTTATAGGCTTCAAAATCTTCGATTGGGCGTTGGGCAATACCACTATCCATTGCAGCTTTTGCAACCGCAACAGGCAGGTTCACAATCAATCTTGGGTCAAATGGTTTTGGAATTAAATATTCAGGGCCAAATTCTAATTTTTCACCTGCATATACGGTTGCGACCTCATGTGACGCTTCTGCTTGTGCTAATTCTGCAATCGCCTCAACACAGGCTAATTTCATTTCTTCATTGATAGATGTTGCACCACAATCCAATGCACCACGGAATAGGTATGGGAAACATAAAACGTTGTTCACTTGGTTTGTATAATCTGAGCGCCCCGTACACACAATCGCATCTGGGTGCACTTCTCGGACTTCCTCTGGCATAATTTCTGGTGTCGGGTTAGCAAGCCCCATAACAAGTGGTGCCTTTGCCATTTTAGCACAGTTTTCTTTTGATAATGCACCCGCGGCAGATAGCCCAAGGAATACATCCGCGTTTTCAATGGCATCATCTAAATCACGTGCATTTGTTTCAACTGCGAATTGTTCTTTATATGGGTCCATGCCTTCGGTACGGCCTTTGTAAATAACGCCATTACGGTCACATACTGTGATGTTTTCTTTTGGTAAGCCAAGCCCGTTAAGAATTTTTAAGCATGAAATGGCCGCGGCACCTGCACCATTGGCAACAAGGCGAATGTCTTCCATTTTACGGCCGGATAGTTTGATCCAGTTTTTAAACGCCGCGCCCACAATAATCGCCGTTCCATGTTGATCATCATGAAACACAGGAATATTCATTTCTTTTTTAAGGCGTTCTTCAATTTCAAAACATTCTGGTGCTTTGATATCCTCTAGGTTAATGCCACCAAATGACGGTTCTAAACGGCGAACAGTTTGGCAAAATGCATCTGGATCGGTTTCATCAACTTCAATATCAATTGAATCGATGGCGGCAAATTTTTTAAATAGGACAGATTTTCCTTCCATCACTGGTTTTGATGCCAATGCACCAATGTTACCAAGACCAAGAACTGCCGTACCATTTGAAATAACGGCAACCATATTTCCTCGTGAAGTATAATCAAATGCCTTCATTGGATCTTTTTCAATCTCTAAACAAGGGGCGGCAACACCAGGGGAGTAGGCTAAGGCCAAATCACGTTGTGTTGTTAATTGCGTTGTGGCCTTTATTGCGACTTTACCTGGTGTTGGATGTTTGTGGTAATCGAGGGCTTCTTGTTCAAACGCTTTATCCATGATGTTTTTATAATCCTTATTTTCAATATATTTATACCCATCATCATGCCGATTTTATGCGATAGGGCAAGGGGACAATATTTTTGTTCAACCGATAAAAAGAATGATTGCACTTTGCCTGAATACAAATTAAATATAACGGCACTACCAAGGTTATATCACAGTGCGATCGTGGCGGAATTGGTAGACGCGCAGCGTTGAGGTCGCTGTGGGAGTTAAATCCCGTGGAAGTTCGAGTCTTCTCGGTCGCACCAATCTATGTTTATTTTTAAGTGTCTTTTTTTGTATGTTTGTACGAATAAAATTTATTCATAGGTGTTTGTTTTTAATTGTCTAGAGTGGGGGGGCTTTTCGGTGTTTTATAATTGCAGGAATGGTTTTAAATAGGATTTTAGAATCAAAAAGAAACGCACTCTTGGTCGTCCATTTTTTCCAATGCGTGTTTGTGAAAAAAAGAGCCAGAAGAGGCTCTTTTGGGTAGTTAATTTTGTTATGCTGCCTGTTGTGCAGGTATATCCATGTTCATTGCGTTTTCAGTGTCCATGATCGCGCTGATCGCTTGTACGGTCGCGGCGATACGCACGGACGTTTGAATTTGTAATTTGGTCATACCATGATCGAGCAATTGTTTTTCGTGAGAATCAATGCACATGCCGCATCCATTAATGGCAGATACCGCCAATGACCATAACTCAAAATCAATTTTATCAACACCAGGGTTGCCAATGACGTTCATGCGTAATTTTGCTGGCATCGTCATATAATCTTTCGACGTTGCGATATGAGCAAAACGGTAATAAACGTTATTCATTCCCATGATTGCAGCGGCAGATTGTGCGCCTTTCATGGCTTCTGCGGACAAAATATTTTGTGCATCGGCCATAATGTTTTGAATGACAGTTTCGTTGCGACCCGCCATGGCGCATGCAACAAAGCATCCCCATTTTTGTTGATCGTTCAAATCATCCTCATTCGCCAGAGATCCTAAATTTAATTTAAGATCCTTGGCGTAATCAGGAACCATGTTTTTCAATGTATCCAATGACATGGGTTATGCAGCTTCTGACAAATTAATCACGTCACCACCAACAGGGCGGTTACATGGGCATAACTCGTCTGATTGTAATGCATCCAAAATGCGCAAAATTTCTTTTGGATTACGACCAACGGATAATGGGTTTACAGACACATGTTGTACTTCACCATGTGGATCAACAATGTATGTTGCACGGTATGCAACACCTGAATCTTCACGAATACCGAGGTTGTCGATCAATGTGCCGTTTGTGTCGGCAAACATCCAGCTGTTAAGTTTGTTAAGATCTGCGTGGTCACGACGCCAAGCTAGTTTACAAAATTCGTTATCTGATGATCCGCCAAGAACAACACAATCGCGGTCGGCGAAATCATCATTTAGTTTTGCAAATTCTGCGATTTCAGTTGGACATACGAATGTGAAATCTTTTGGATAAAAATACCAAACTTTCCATTTTCCTTCGAATGAATCGCCATTTAGTACTTCAAATGCGCTTTCGCCATTTTCTTCATGATTCATGAATTGTGGCTTTACACCTGTTACTTCAAATTCTGGGAATTGATCACCTACACCTAACATCATTTTAAACTCCTTATTTTTAATGATTAATATTGCATGTCATTTGTCGCAATTTATGAGGAGAAAAGCAAATTGAGTTTGCATGTTTTTAGCATTGAAAAAATCAATAGTAATTATAATTTAATATTGGTAAAATGATTTTATGTATTCGATCAAACATCTTCAATATATTGTCGCGGTGGGGCGCGCAGGGTCATTTTCAAAGGCAGCGCATACATGTCATGTGACGCAATCGACATTGTCATTAGGTGTGAAAGAATTGGAACGTCAAATGGGTGTAACCTTGTTTGAACGGTCACGTAAAAACATTATTCCAACACCCGCGGGCGCACGTGCAATAAACCATGCGAAGGATATTGTTGAGCGAAACGAGATGTTAAAACAAGATATGGAATCGTTGGTTAATCCCAATGCAGGGCCATTGCGTTTGGGCGCTATACCCACCATTGCGCCATATTTTTTGCCACAATTTTTACCCACGGTTGAACGTGAATTTACCAAATCATCTGTGCAAGTTGCCGAAGACCCAACGGAAATGATTTTGGACAAGGTGCAATCGGGTAAAATGGATTTGGGTGTTTTGGCATTTCCCATCGATACGCGTGATTTGGAATATTGTATTTTATTTGAGGAAGATTTTTTGTTGGTACATCCGCATCAGGTGAAATTCAAAAATGCAGTAGATATTGAATCGCTTTCTCACGATGATTTGCTCCTCCTTCGTGATGGGCATTGTTTAAAAGATCATGTGTTGAGCGCGTGTAACGTGCCAGAGGTGCGGAAAAATCAATTTTTTGAGGCTGATTCTCTGCACACATTATTAGCCATGGTGAATCAAGGATACGGAATGACTTTGTTACCCAAAATGGCGGTTGATGCGGGTATTACAAAACCATACCCACATGTGGAAATTAAAGATTTCTCAGGTGATGTGCCCAAACGTCAAATTGGACTTGTTTGGCGTCGGGCGGATGTTAGGCGTGCGAGTTATTTAAATCTTGATTTTTAGTGTGCCTTTGGAGTAAGAATACACACATGACATGGACAGTAGCAGCATTATATAAATTTTCTAAAATTAAAGACCGTGAAGCGTTTCAAGCGGAATTAAAATCGCGTTGTAATGATAATGGCGTGTATGGGTCGTTATTGGTTGCCCATGAAGGGATCAATGGAACAATTTGTGCGCCAACGCGTGAGGCGATGGATAAGGTTACTGATTATATTATTTCAGAAATCGGTGATGAAAAACTATCTTTAAAATATTCTACTGCCGAACTTCGTCCATTTCGTCGTATGAAGGTTCGTTTGAAAAATGAAATCGTGACATTGCGCAAGGATCATGTTGATCCAACAAAAGATGTTGGGATATATTTGAACCCTCAAGAATGGAATGAATTGTTGAAAAACAATCCTGATATGCCTGTGTTAGATACACGTAATGATTACGAAGTCGAAATTGGTACATTTAAAAATGCGGTTGATCCAAAAACAAAGGTGTTTACGGAATTTCCCGATTTTGTTGAAAAAACACTAAACCCAGAAAAAAATAAAAAAGTAGCGATGTTTTGTACCGGTGGTATCCGTTGTGAAAAGGCATCAAGTTATATGCTCGCCGAAGGATATGACGAGGTTTACCATCTTGATGGCGGTATCTTGAAATATTTAGAAGAAGTGCCAAAAGAAGAATCCTTGTGGGAAGGTGAATGCTATGTCTTTGATCATCGCGTCAGTGTTGGGCATGGTTTAAAAGAAGGCACATATGATTATTGTTTTGGATGTGGATTCCCTGTAAATGCAACGGACAAGGCACATGATTCTTTTGAAGAAGGAATCTGTTGTGCCCGTTGTGTTGGTGATTTAACAGCCGCAAAACGTAAATCATTGACCGAACGCCATACCCATTTTAAATCAACACAAGTTGGTGTGGCTTAATTTATAAATGCCGATAAAAATTCCTGATGGATTGCCAGCCAGAAACATCCTTGCAAAAGAACGGATTGATGTCATGGATGAGAGTACGGCGGTGCGCCAAGATATTCGCCCATTGCGTATTTTGTTATTTAATTTAATGCCGGATAAAATCACGACTGAAACACAAATTGCACGTGTGTTAGGGGCATCACCGTTACAAATCGAACTTACTTTGATGCGCACGGCATCATACATGGGTAAAAACACATCTGAGGATCATTTGCTTGGTTTTTATGAAACATTTGACACGATTAAAGATCAAAAATTTGATGGCATTATTGTCACGGGGGCACCTGTTGAAACAATGGATTTTGACGATGTGCAATATTGGGAGGAACTCACAACCATTATGAATTGGGCGGACACAAGCTGTTATAGCCAATTTTATATATGTTGGGGTGCGCAGGCCGCTTTAAATCATTTTTATAAAATTGAAAAACATGAAACAAAATCAAAATTGTTTGGGGTTTATCCGCATGAGCGTTTAGAATTTTATCACCCGCTTGTTCGTGGGTTTGACGACGTTGTTTCTATCCCTGTATCACGTCATACAGAAATTAGAGAGAGCGCAATTGCAAGTGATGATAATATCTTACCGTTGTTAAAATCATCTGAAACGGGAACAGCATTGATGAGTGATGATAATGCACGGCGCATATTTATGCTTAACCATTTTGAATACGACCGTGAAACACTCAAAGGTGAATATGATAGGGACAAAGCGCAAGGGAATGATATTGATGTTCCTGCATATTATTTTCCAAATGATGATGATACACAAAAACCAATTATGAATTGGCGTGCACACCGCAATCTGTTATTCATGAATTGGATCAATATAGTGTATCAAGGTACACCGTATAATCTAGATGATCTGAAATAAAAAATCCCTGTAAATTAATACAGGGATTTTAGGGGAGGGAAGGTCTTTAAATATTATTTTTCTGAATGATTTTCTTTCATCTTATCCATGCGTTCTTTCATTTTTTTACGCATGTGTTTTTTTCCGTTCTTCATTTCTTCTTTTGAAAGTTCACCATTGCCGTCTTTATCCATTTTCACGAACATGGCTTCGTGCTTTGCTATAAATTCAGCCTTAGATACGCTGCCGTTACCATCGGTATCAACGCGCTCCATCATTTTACCTTTGTGTTCGCCTTTATGCATTGGGCTTTCTGCTAACACTGCATTAGTTGTTAAAGCGAATGCACCTAAAACGGCGGCTGTCATAAATAAATTTTTCATATTTTGTGTCCTTTCTTGCTGACTACATGAAACAGGATATGCATTAAATCGGGCATAAAAAAGGCCTCATAGAGGCCTTTTAAAGAAACTATTTTTTCTTTGCTGTTGATTTCTTTTTCACAGGAAGTTCCGCGCCATCTTGGATGTGGAGGTGAACGTCACGTTGTGGGAATGGAATGCCAATACCTGCTTTATCCAGTTCAGTTTTAATTTGTTCATTTAAGTCAAAACGAACGGCCCAATAATCTGCAGCCTTAACCCATGGGCGTACAACGAAATCAACTGATGATGCACCGAGTTCCGCAACAGCAACTTGTGATTCAGGTTTTGCCAAAATACGGTCGTCTGCGGCGATAATTTTTTCAAACACTTTGCGTGCTTTTTTCAGATCGGCATCATATGCAACTCCAACAACCAAATCGATACGGCGTTGTTTTTTCGCAGAATAATTAACGATAGTACCTGTTGTGATATTATTATTTGGAATAATGATTTCACGATTATCTGGTGTCTTCATTTGTGTTGTAAAAATTGAAATTTCTTCAATTGTTCCGCCAACACCCGCGGCCTCAACATAGTCACCAGCTTTGAATGGACGGAATAAGATGATTAAAACACCTGCTGCAAAATTTGATAGAGATCCTTGCAGTGCCAAACCAATTGCTAAACCAGCGGCGGCTAAAATTGCGGCAAATGACGTTGTTTCAATGCCCATTTGACCAAGGGCGGCGATAACAACAACAACCATTAGTATGCCATAGGCGATGTTTTCAATGAAATCTGCGAGTGTTTGATCAACACCAGCTTTATCAAATGCTTTGTCCATGACATTTACGATACGTTTTGCAATCCATTTACCAATGATGAAGATGATAAAGGCGGTTAAAAATTTTGTACCGTGTGCGATAGCCATGTCACTTATTGCGCTGTAATCATAGTTTTTTAATGTTTCCAGGTTGATATCTTCAATTGAAAATGCTGGAATTGTTTCAGTCGTATTTTCGGACATTTTGTGTTTTCCTATTTTTTGTTTAAACTTACTGACAGAACAATATCAAAGATGAGGAGATTATCAACCCATGCAACATAACACTTTGCCAGATCGTTTGTGGCTTAAAATTCTTGTTGGAATGATTTTGGGTGTTGTATGTGCCTTGATGATTGAAATAAAGGATCCATGGAGAGAGTGGATTATATTTCCTGGTGATCTATTTATTTATTTATTACGTATGGTTATTGTTCCTCTTGTTCTCTCATCCGTTATCTTAGGGGTAGCAAATGCAGGATCCTTAGATCATTTAAAAAGAATGGGAGTGAGGCTTTTTCCTTATTTTGTGGGGACAACAATTATTTCAATAATGATTGGAATATTTCTTACGTCGTTATTTCAACCAGGAATAACAGTTGATGCATCAACTGTTGAAAGGGAATTTCTAACGAATAATAGAGATGTGTTTGATAATTTAACTATTCCTGATCGTATTTTAAGCACTATACCAGTAAATCAAGCGCAAGCGTTGCTAGATAAAGATATGCTACAACTTGTAGTATTGGGTATTGTTACAGGGATAGCATTCTTAACTATAAAATCAAAGGCGGTTAAAACGTGTAGAGACATTTGTGAATTTGTACAAGATATGTCTATGATGATTGTTAATTGGGCAATGATGTTTGTACCATTGGCTGTTTTTAGTTTGATGATTAAAGCTATTTCAACTATGGGGATGTCGGGTGTCTTAGGAATTGCATATTATGCTCTTTCCGTTGTTTGTGGTCTTTTGTGTCTTTTGTGTCTTTATTTGATTATTGTAACGTTTGTTGCAAAACGTGATCCTCTACAATTTTTAAAAGATATACGTTCAGCGCAAATAGTGGCATTTTCATCATCATCATCATCTACAACAATGCCTGTATCGATGAATGTTGCAGAAAATAAATTGAAAATAGATAAAAAAATATCAAGTTTTTCTATTCCTGTTGGGGCGACGGTTAATATGGATGGAACTGCATTATATCAAGCAACGGCAGCAATTTTTTTGTGTCAAATTTTTAAAATAGATTTATCTGTTTGGGAAACTGTACTACTTATTTTTACAACAGTGGTTGCTTCGATTGGTACACCGGCCTTGCCTGGAGCTGGATTAATTGTTTTAACATCTATTCTAACATCTATTGGAATTCCAACAGGTGGTATAGCATTAATTTTAGGCGTTGATAGATTGTTGGACATGTGTCGGACAACAATAAATGTAACAGGTGATCTAACTGCGGCAGCCGTCATGCAGCAGTGGATGGGTAAAAAGAAACCAAAATATGAACGGAAAAGTAAGGATAATTAATATGCATCACCATGTTCTCCCCGAAAAATTATGGCTTAAAATTTTAATTGGTATGATTGTTGGGGTTGGAATTGCCTTAAATGTTTCAATACCTGAATCTTATATGCCATGGGTTGAATTGCCAGGGGACATGTTTATTGGAATATTAAAAATGGTGATTGTGCCATTGGTTTTGTCATCAGTGATATTAGGGATTGGTTCTGCGGGATCGTTATCTTATTTACGATCAATGGGGGTGCGCCTTATTCCTTATTTTATATTTACCACTGCGGTTGCGATTACGATTGGCCTAACAATTACATCAGTTGTTGAACCTGGCCTTGCGATTGATCAATCATTGATGAAACCTGCAGAGCAAGTGACAACACAAAAACTGTTGGATATTACGATTCCAGAACGAATTATGAATGTTGTTCCTGTTAATCCAGCCGAAGCACAATTGAGTAAAAACATGCTGCAATTGGTTATTTTAGGGGTGATTGCAGGAATCGCATTATTGATGTTAAGAACGAAATCGACAAAAACATTTCGTGATGTTTGTGAATTTACACAAGATGCGTGCATGTTGGTTGTTGGTTGGGCAATGTGGTTGGCACCGTTTGCTGTAGCTAGTTTGATGATAACGGCGGTTTCTGCGATGGGGTTGTCGGCATTGTCATCGATGGCGTTGTATGTTGCATGTGTTGTTGGTGGGTTAATGACAATGATGGTTGTTTATATGGTTATTGTCTGGATTATTGCAAAACGTAATCCTTTTCAATTTTTGAGTGATATTCGAGCAGCACAAATCGTTGCATTTTCGACAAGTTCATCTCTTGCCACAATGCCAGTTACTTTGTCAGTTGCAGAAGAGCGATTAAAAACATCCGATGATGTTCATGGGTTTGTTGTGCCGTTGGGAGCAACGATTAATATGGATGGAACCGCGATGTATCAGGCGGTTGTCGCCCTGTTTTTGTGTCAAGTGTTTGGAATTGATTTGTCGATGGGGGAAACGGTGATATTGGTTGTAACAACGATTGGTGCATCAATTGGTACACCAGGTTTACCAGGTGTTGGTGTTATTGTCCTTGCAACAATTCTTAGTGGCATTGGTGTTCCATCAGAAGGAGTAGGCATGATTTTAGGCGTCGATCGGTTGTTGGATATGTGTCGTACGACAATTAACATTACAGGTGATTTAACTGCGACGGCGGTTATGCAGCGATGGATGCATAAGTGATGTAACTATACCCTTTTACAGACGTGTTATTTGTGCGATAAAAATGCATGATATTTAATTTACCAAATAACCTGACGCTTCTTCGTATTGCCCTTATCCCCTTTATTGCGGGATTAATGTTTGTGGATGAATTTTGGGCGGCATGGACCGCATGGGGGCTTTATACCATTGCATGTGTAACCGATTGGTTGGATGGGTATTTGGCGCGAAAGATGAAAATTGTATCGGCATTTGGACGGTTTTTGGACCCTATCGCGGATAAATTGCTCATCACAATATTACTTTTGGTTTTTGCGGGTCTTGGAAAAATTGACGGACTATGGCTTATTCCTGCGTGTGTGATTATGTTTCGCGAGGTATTGATTTCGGGTTTGCGAGAATTTTTGGGCCCTCAAAATATTGTCATTCATGTTTCTAAATTGGCGAAATATAAAACATTTACACAAATGATAGCATTAGGGTTTCTGCTTGTCGGTGATTTTGGTGATTGGTTGGTGCCCGATACGTTATTAATTGGTAAATATTTATTATCTGTTTCTGCGGTTTTTACATTTATAACGGGATGGAATTATATGGCGCAGGGAATGAAGGCCATTATCGCGATGGAGAAGAAGTAGCATGTTAGAAAAGTTAGCCCTTCCATTTTTGCATATGATGGATGCCGAAAAGGCACACACGCTAACAATGACTGGATTAAAATCAGGTCTTGTCACGCGAAAGGCAAAGGAAAATGATCCTTCATTGGCATTATCATTGTTTGGTCGTGTATTTCCCAATCCCATCGGTTTGGCGGCAGGATTTGATAAAAATGCGGAAAGCATGGATGCAATGTTGGGATATGGATTTGGATTTGTTGAGGTAGGAACAGTCACGCCTCAATCACAAATCGGAAATCCAAAACCACGTGTGTTTCGTGATAAATCATCACGGAATGTGATTAACCGCATGGGGTTTCCCAACGAAGGTGCGGATGTGTTTGAACAAAATTATCAAGCGTTTCGTGAACATGGAAAAAATAAAACCGGTATTGTCGGTATTAATGTTGGTAAAAATAAAGATCAAGAAGATGCGCTTGCCGATTATGTTGCTCTAGTCCATCGTTTTGGCAAGCAAGCCGATTATTTGACTGTTAATATTTCGTCACCCAACACACCGGGTTTGCGTGATTTACAAGATCCGGCAGAATTATTACCATTTTTGCGGCAATTGGTGATTGTGCGTAATGCACGTTGTAATACGCCGTTACTGGTGAAACTTGCGCCTGATCTTAGTGATGATGAATGTAAATCCATTGCGGATTGTGTGATGGAGACAGGAGTAGATGGTCTTATTCTAACCAACACAACATTGGAACGCCCTGAGTTTTTGCCGGAGAGCTTTAGAAATGAAGCCGGTGGTTTAAGCGGTGTTGTTTTACAAGACAAATCATTGGATGTTATTCGTCAGTTTTATAAACATACGGATGGTGAATTACCGATTATTGGGGCAGGGGGTGTGGACAACGCCGAAAGTGCATATGCGAAGATAAAGGCGGGGGCATCGTTGATTCAATTATACAGTGCGCTAGTTTATCAGGGACCAAATCTTCCTAATAAAATTAATAAAGGTTTGGTAAAGTTATTAAAGGCTGATGGACGTGAAAATATCGGCGAAGCCATAGGTCAGGAATAGTTTTCATGAAAATATTAAATGGCCTTGCGCCTATCGCGGATGATTACGATCATTATATCTTTGATATATGGGGCGTTCTCCATAATGGTGTGCGTTTATATGATGGCACGATCAGGAGTTTGGAAAAGTTAAGAGCGCGTGGTAAGCAAGTTTTGTTATTGTCGAATTCACCCGAACGATCTGAACGTGTTTCAGAGCAACTTGATTCTATGGGGGTAGGGCGTGATTTGTATGATCATATAATAACTTCTGGAGAGAGTTCATATCATTCATTAGAGCAATATAAAGGGCAATCGATTTATTGTTTTGAAGATTATAATTCGCCGAAAGAGTTGGGTGAATTGAACTTAAAACAAGTTTCTTCGCCTGCCAATGCGGACATCGCGATTATGTATGATCTGCGCCATAATAGTGTTGAGCCATATCGTGGACCATTGTCCCAATGCCTTGATAATGATTTGAAAATCATCTGTGCTAACCCTGATCGGATTGTGGATGTTGGCGGGCAAATTATTATGTGCGCGGGGACGCTTGCTGATCTATACGAGGATATGGGCGGTAAAGTTGAATGGCATGGTAAACCGCATGCACCTGTTTATGAATGGGCATATGAATTGTTGGAACGCCCAGATAAATCAAAAATATTGGCCATTGGAGATTCTATTCGTACAGATGTTACCGGTGCGTCACAATTTGGAATTGATGTATTGTGGAATGCTGTTGGTATTCACCTGCATGAAATTACAACAAATGGAAAAATTGATATTGAAAAGGCCAAAGGTGCATTCGATGAACACACCCCGACAGCAATTTTAGATGGTTTAGCGTGGTGAACGTGTAAGGCGAGCTTCTGCCTTTGCCTCATCTTTTGTTAAACCCTCTTTTTGTAATTTTTTGACTTCTAACTTGAAGGCTCTTCCCCGTGCTTTTGCCTCTTCTGTGCGGCGAACTTTAGTTCCGGGTATAAAATGTTTCTTTGCTTTGAATTCTTTTAAAACACCACCTTTTTGCATTTTTTTTCCAAGTGCACGTAGGGCTTGATCAATATTGCCGCCTCTTACTGTAACGGACATGCCTTGTCCAGCTGGTGCAAAATCGTGCTTACATTTACTCATGGGTACCTACCTTTAAAATATATTTACACAAAATATAATATCGCAATTCATTTTTCTGTCAAGCAACGCGTGTATCGAACGCGGCGGCAATCAACCTTTTAGTGTATTCTTGTTGAGCATTTTCAAAGATATCGAGAACGTTTCCTTGTTCGACAATTTGCCCGTCTTTCATAACCATTACGCGGTGAGATAGTGCCTTTACGACGCGTAAATCATGAGAAATGAAGATATAAGATAATCCATATTCCGTTTGTAAATCGCGGAGTAAATCTACCACATCGGCCTGAACAGACATATCCAATGCCGATGTTGGTTCATCCATCACAATCATTTTTGGACGTAGGATAAGTGCGCGCGCGATGGATATGCGTTGGCGTTGACCACCAGAAAATTCATGCGGGAAACGATGGCGCGCACCTGGATCAAGGCGTACTTTCTTTAATACCTCAACAACCATGTCATCACGTTGTTGTTGTGACAATGATGGTTCGTGAATGGATAACCCTTCGGCAATAATGTCCGCGACGGTCATACGAGGGGATAGGGATGCAAATGGATCTTGAAAAACAATCTGCATGTCACCACGGATAGGTTTTATTTTTTTCTCAGGAATTGATGCAATGTCATTACCCATGAAGACGATTTTTCCCGTGGGGTTTAATAGGCGTAAGATAGAAAATCCTAATGTTGATTTTCCTGATCCGCTTTCACCTACGATGCCTAATGTTTCGCCTTCTGCTAAGGTTAGTGACACATCGTTTACTGCTTTAACATGGCTAGTTACCTTGCCAAAAAAGTTTTTTGATTTTGGAAAATGAAGTTTTAAATTTTTGACATTCAAGATGTTTTTTGCATCACTCGCTATGGGCTTAACCATGCCCGATGGTTCGGCATTGATGAGCATTTTGGTATATTCGTGTTGTGGTGATTTGAATATATCTGCTGTTGGCCCTTGTTCAACCAATTCACCGTGTTTCATAACGGCCATTGTTTGTGTCATTTTTTGAACAATGGTTAGATCATGTGTGATGAGTAGAATGGCCATGCCCAATTTGGTTTGAATATCTTTAAGAAGGTCTAGTACCTGCGCCTGCACTGTCACATCCAACGCCGTTGTTGGTTCATCCGCGATTAAAATATCTGGCTCGCATGCCAATGCCATGGCGATCATAACGCGTTGACGTTGGCCACCGGATAATTCATGAGGGTGTGCATCAAGACGATCATTCAGTGCAGATAATCCAACAAGATCGAGGAGTTCAGATACACGTGCCTTGGATGCATTTTTATCCAATTGTGTATGGATTTTGAGCGATTCAGTGATTTGTCGACCGATATTGTGAAGGGGGTTTAGTGATGTCATTGGTTCTTGAAAAATCATTGCGATTTTGTTTCCGCGAACCTTGCGTAAATCATCATCACTGGCGGTTAATAAATTTGTATCTGATTTATAATTAATCGCGCTTGTTTCACCAAATGACGCATTGGTGGAAAGGAGGCGAAGGATGGATAGGGCGGTCACTGATTTTCCAGAACCGCTTTCTCCGACCAAGGCTAATGTCTCGCCTGCGCGTAATTTTAATGTAATTCCCTTTACGGCATTGAAAACATCATCTTTCCCAGTTTTAAAATCAACAACAAGGTTAGAAATACTTAATATTGGCGCGTTATTTTTCATGTTTTACATGGTAAGGATGTTGTTGTTCTTGGTCAATTATGCATCATCAATCTTGTTTACTTATATTTAACGTGTTTGACGTATATTTTCAGTATGGAACATTTGTTTAGCATTGCAGGAATGTTTGGTTTGATTGCGTTTGCAGTTGGTTTATGGCGAATGCAATTGAAAACAAATAGACTCATTTATGTCGCAGAGATTCCTAACTCTATTTTATGGGGAATTCATTTGTTTCTTGTTGGTGGTTTCTCTGGTGCTATAATTTCAGGCATGTCTTTTTTTAGGACGCTTGGGCGATTATATCTATCAAAGAAGAGCTTTGTTGTGCTGGTTTCTTTTTTGATCATTTGTGTTTGGGGGCTTTGTCTTTACTTTTATCAAGGGGTACAGAGTTTAATACCTCCTATGGGGACAACAATTGTAAGTTATGCAATGTTGTCAGAGGAACGTCGTATTCTGAGTAATGCAATATTACTCAACTGTTTCTTATGGTTAGGTTATGGTATCGCTATTGAATCTGTTTATCAAACATTACAAATGGCTCTATCCATATCCACAGGAGTGTATGGTAAAATGAAACATGAGAATTTTAAGCCAATAGATACTGTATCGCTTTTGTTGTCAGGATTGATTTTACGAATTATTTCTCGCTGTAACCGGCAACAATTACGATAGATTGGGATGAATATCATAATGGATGGTTGATGTTGATCTGCGCGACAATTCCTTCGTGCGAACGATGTCTAAAATATCGGATGTTTTTCCTATCATATAAACAACATCGTGGCCAAGGGATGGATCAATTCCACTTGTGGCAATATTAAATCCATTTTTTAAAAATGCGCGCTGGCTTTTGTCGTTATTGGATGTCGCCTTGGCAATGAGTGTTTTACGTCCAGAAGCACTTGAAAATTCAGCGGATAATTTGATCAATTTTGTCGACAGGCTTTGTCCTCTGTAATTTGGATCAACATAAAGGCTTTGAATGACGGAGATGTCATCAATATTTCCTAAAATATCAAAGGGGTACCCATCTAAGTTTTGTGCATGAACGTTATTAGGGTGAGTGAGAATGACAACACCAACAAATTGATTATCGTGCCGTAAACCTAATATAGGCATGTTGGATGATATGTGATTTTTTAACGTTTCTGCATTCCGTGGTTTGATGTAATGCCGTGTTTCAACCGACAAAGAATTGCGTACTAAGTCCTGTAGTTCTAAAAATTGATTGATATCGTTTGTTTGAAGTTGCGTTGCCGCAAATGCGAAAGATGTGTGTGTCATTGTAACTGCCCAAATGTAATAAAAATTAAAATACAAAAAGTGGCAGAAAATTTATGTGCGCATCTGCCCTACGCGATGAGAGGTCGGCTCCATCGTCGCATCGTGCGGCACATATGTTTCACATCTTTAATCATTATTTTATTGAAACATATTATGGGATTAAAATGCAATTTATTTTTAAGAATTTTTTAGTGTTGTTGGCAGGGGGATTTTTGCTGTGCCTTTCTCATTTATCATTTTTTGAATGACTGCAAAGCGTTCTTTATGGGGATTAAGGACATTATTGATATGATCATCTAATGTGTTTTTATAATCTGAATGAATTCCCATTGTTCGACCATATAAGCCGAGTGTTATAAATGCATTTAATCCGGCTTGCATCGCTTCATCCATTGAAAGACTATACCCTGTTTCTTTATTGTATCCATCAACGAACCCCTCAAGGCCATTTTCTACATCTTGTCCCGAAATGTATAAATCTGAATTTGTTATAATACGTGCAACGGCCAGACCGCAATCATAGCAAGCATTATCAGTCATCATTGTTATATACCCTTGTGTTGCGGAATCGTGAGCCAAGGTCACAACGCCAATAGGTTGTTTTTCGATGAAATTACCAGTTGTTGGCACCCATGGTGTTTCAGGATTTAAAAATTTATCTAAAAATTTTTGAGTATCCTGACTTAATCCATCTTTTTCCTGAGCATAGAGCGTGCGCATTGGAGTCATTTTATACTCATCCATAAATGCCTGCATGTCTATTAATTTTTCTGGGTTCTCTTGAGCAAATTTTTTAGATGAGGTATGAATTTTACCAATCAAAGTCCCTAATTCAAATGTTCGTTCATCTATACCTGTTTGTATCATCCACTCTGGAGATTTTTGGAGATGGATTTCTTCATACGCATAGAGTGATTGGCCACCAGCATATTCAATTTTATTTGCAAATGTACCGTCTTTATTTGGGATAGTTTGAATGACGGACAAGCCATCAGCCTCTAATGCTGCGACATAGTCCGCAGCAGGTCTTAAAAATAAATCAGGATTACGATCAACAACAACAAATATTTTATCCTCACCATCAACTCGAATGCGATAATGGCCGATGGGACGTTCAACATAATCTGTGACATTGGCCTTGGTGTAATCATAGATTGATCCAATAATTTTAACATCATGTGCATTTGGATATTTTGCATTTGCTACCTCTTCCAAAAAATCACAAACATCGTCTGTAACTGAGGCATGATAATGAAAACTCATGGGGGTATGATAATCATCATTCCCATAAGTCATATGCTTATTTGGTTCCAGTTGATTTGTATTGGGATTTATACCCCAAGTGCTCATACGCAATCCCCATTATGAATTAAATTAAACATAATGAAAGTCAATCGAAATGTAAACTATTTCTTTAACTTTACCTCAACCAGTTCGGCAAGGTAATCAATGATGAGCGGTAGGTTATCATCATTGAAGTCATATTTGGGGGAATGTAAGCCTTGATCATGGGGTGAGTTTTTATCACCCGTTCCTTGACCAATCCAAATATAAGCTCCCTTTGTTTCGCGGAGCATTGAACCAAAATCTTCACCACCCATACAGGGGTCAACATTACGTTCCATGTTTTCTTCACCGATTAATGATGCCATAACGTCGGCGCAAAATTCGGCTTCGACCGCATCATTAATTGTTGGATCAATATGTGGGATGATTTCAATTTCACAGGTTGCCTCATTCACGGCACAAATAGATTTGAGTAATTCTTCTAATTTCGTTTGGATGTTTTTACGAACATCAAAATCGAACGTGCGGATTGTTCCCATGATTGAACATGTTTCGGGGATGACATTATGTGCGCCTTCGCCCGCATGTAGGTCAGTAAAGCTGAGCACTGCGGCCTGTACAGGGTCGGTAGTGCGACTGATAATTGTTTGTGCCTGTACCATGAATTGCGATGCAATGACGATAGGATCAATGCATAGGTGAGGCATGGCGGCATGTCCACCACGACCAGTGATGGTGATGGTGAATTCATCAACGGATGCCATGATAGGGCCGGGGCGAATGGCCGCCGTTCCTGATTTTTCAAATGGCCAGTTGTGTAAACCGTATACGCCGTCCATTGGAAAATCAGTGAATAATCCATCGGCGATCATCATGTCCGCGCCGTGACCGCCTTCTTCGGCAGGTTGAAAAATAAGATGAACCTTTCCGTCAAAATTGCGTGTTTCGGACAAATATTTTGCAACGCCTAAAAGGCTGGCAGTGTGACCATCATGTCCACATGCGTGCATCACGCCATCGGTTTTGGATGCCCATGGTTGTCCGCTTTCTTCCGTTAAGGGGAGGGCGTCCATGTCGGCGCGCAGGCCAACCGCTTTGCCTGATGTGTTTGTATTTCCCTCGATCGTGGCGACAATACCATATCCGCCGTAACCGTCTTTATAGGTAACGCCTAAATCATACAAATGTGCCTTGATAAAATCATGTGCAAATTTTTCTTCATGCTTGATGCCTGGATTCATATGAAGTTCACGTCTCCATCCAGTGACCTCATCTTTAAAATTTTCAATTGAGTTACGTTTTGTCATTTTGATATCCTATTGCATAAAACTGGTTGGGGCGCGGTCGGTGATGACTGTTCGATTGACGCCTGTAATGCGGTGGATAGCTAAACCACGTTCAGCACGACCATTTGAAGTGAAACGGAATATGCCATCAATACCTGCAAACCCATTTGGGTTTAAAATAGCGTTTCTTGAAATTAAACCTGCACCGTTGTTGCGAAGAAGTACAACAGATAATGCCGTTGCATCATAGGCAAGCGACGCTAACCTTTGCGGTGTTTCTGCATATATCGATCGATATTTACTTTCAAAATTATTACGCAGTTGTGGGGATGGTGCGGTAAAAAATGCGCCACTCATCAGGCGATTTTGTTTGATAGATGCATCATCCCATAATCCTGTGCCGATCCAAGGGGTGGTGGATGTTCCAAATTGTTGATTATTTAATGCCTCGGCCAATCGTGCCATGGATGGATTGCTTACAGGCATAATGAGGGCGTCAAATTGATCACGCATTGTCGCTAATTTTTGAACGGGAATGTTAATGTCAGCATGTGTGTTGAATGGGACTCTAGTTGTAACTTGAATACCCAAAGATCTTGCAGACTGTTCAAAAGCGGTTGTAACGGTATTAGCATAGGCATTGTTTGGAGTGATGATAGCAACGCGCTTTATATTTGATTTGTGTGCAAATTGTGCCATTCGCGCTCCCTGATCATGAGGAAGAATGCCGAGTGTCACAATATTTCCGCCAAGCGTGTTGGAATCGGTTGTAAATCCAATGATGTTGAGGTTGTAACGACGGGCCGCGTTTCCTGCGGCTTGGACTGATTGAGATAGTAGGGGGCCTAAAATTAATTTAACATTTTGACGAGCCGCTTCATTGACAGCTAATGTTGCACCTTGGGCTGTTCCTTTTGTATCGATAGGAATAAGTTCAAATGTCGGATCATTAACATCAAACAAAGCCATTTGTGCGGCATTGAGCATGGATTGGCCGATTTTTTCATGTTGTCCAGATAGAGGGAGGAGGATTGCAACTTTACCATTTGCGGATTGAACCGTTTGTATAGGGTTGATTTTCGTTTGTGTGTTTTGGTCAACGGGAATCATTTGGCCGTTATTGTCGATCACTGTTTGTGAATAAGGATCAAATGGTGATTGTTTAGGTGTGGGTTGCATATTGGGCACGCAACTGCTGATAAATAAAAGTGCGAAAGCAACAAAATGGATGCGGAGCATGTGAAATCCCTTTATGGTGTTGTTTATTATGGATCAGATTAATGCATTAAAAATACGAAATAAAGAGGAAAGCGCGCTTTGTTCAGGGCTTTATTTGGTGCCAACACCGATTGGTAATTTGCGTGATATAACATTGCGTGCGTTGGATGTACTGAATGCATGCGACGTGTTGGTGTGTGAAGATGCGCGCGTGAGCGGAAAGCTGTTGAAGATATTCGATATTAAAGTACCTAAAAAGGTAACTTATAACGATCATGCGGATGATGAGGTTAAGGCATATATTTTATCTTTAATTGCAGATGGAAAAATTGTGGCCATGGTGAGTGATGCGGGTACACCGATGATTTCAGATCCTGGGTATAAACTTGTTCGTTCTTGTGTTGAAAATAATTTTTATGTGACGGCTTTGCCTGGGGCTAACGCTGTTTTACCTGCATTACAATTGTCCGGGTTTTCAACAAATTCATTTGTATTTTTTGGCTTTTTATCGAGTAAATACAATCAATTAAAAAACGAAGTTAACAAACTAAATGATATTAATAATGTTAGCGTTTTTTATGAATCTCCGAAACGGATTGAAAAAACATTGTTGGTATTTAATGAGGTTATGCCTGATCGTAAACTTGCGGTTATTCGTGAAATTTCAAAAATGTTCGAAGAGGTTTATAGGGGAACCTCTTCGGAAATTTTAGCGCAAATGGCGGGTAAGTCAGTAAAAGGTGAAATCGCATTAGTTGTTGATGGTTGTAGTGATGTTCAAGGTGAAGATTATGATTTGGATCAGATGATTTTGCAGGCACATAAAGCTGGTGAAAAATTAAAAGACCTGTCTGCATCGATTGCGTCTATCGTAGGGATGAAGAAAAAAGACATTTATAATCATGCGCTCCAAATCCTTGAAAAATAAAAATTATTGGCGTGGTGTTCTTGCAGAATATTGGGTCGCCTTTTTATTGTGGTGTCAATTTTACCGTATAGAAAAAATTCGTTATAAGACAAAGGTTGGCGAGATTGACATTATTGCGCGCCGTGGCCGTTCAATTCATTTTATTGAAGTAAAGCGCCGAAATCATTTGTCAGATGCATTAGTGGCAGTGGGTTGTAAATCTCAGTTGAGGATAAAACGTACCGCGGAACATTATTGCGTTGTTGCAAAAAGAGAATCGTCTAAATTGGCCTTGGATATGCAGTGCGATGTCATTGCAGTGAATAAATATTTTTGGGTAAAGCACATAAAAAATGCGTTCTAGTTTATTGTTATTGATGATTGTTTTTGGTCTTCAGGCCTGTTCTTTGGCAGGTGTCGCGACATCTGTTGGTGCTGTTGGTGGTATTGCCGCTGCGCGTGAAGGTGGATTAAAACAATCGGCCATTGATACACGTATCGCGTTTGAAATTAATGATTTGTGGTTCAAATATAATATTGATGCTTTTTCAAAATTGAATCATACGATTGAGCAGGGGCGCGTTTTGGTAACAGGGATTGTTCAGAATCCAGATCACCGTGTCGAGGCAATACGTTTGGCGTGGCAACCTGAAGGTGTTGTGCAAGTGATTAACGAGGTTCGGGTTGCCGAAAGTGATGGTTTTTCAGGGTACGCTAGGGATAAATGGATTTCGACTAACCTTCGTACAAAGATGATATTTGATAAAGATATATCATCGATTAATTATACAATTGATACAGTGCAGGCGACGGTTTATCTGATGGGGATTGCGCAAAATCGTGAAGAGTTGGAGGCTGTTATCGAACATGCTCGAAATACCAACTATGTTCAGCAGGTGATTTCATATGTTAAAATGCTAGGCGATCCTGTAGAAAATGTAGAAGATCATGCTGTAACAGGGCCGACTGATTTTTAGGGTTTCTGATGTGTAAAAAATTTATGACCGTAGTGGAAGCAGAATATTTTCTTGCTGACGCTGGGCGGGTGAATGGCTTTGACATTGATGTTTTTGAGGGGGCTTTGGCTTTTGCTTTTTCAGAATGTTATGATGTGGACATACAAAAATATCGTGACATTTTTGATATGATGATATCTGATCTTGATCACTGCTTCCAAAATGTCGCTGCGGCCAATAATAGTGATGATCCTTATGCTATGGTGCAAGCGTTAAAGCAAGTTTTGATAGGTGGGTGTGGCTATCATGGTGATGAAGATACGTATAATGATCTTAAAAACATGAATATCATTCATGTGATGGATCGTCGCATGGGAATCCCAATTACATTGTCAATTTTGGCAATTGGTTTGTGTCAAGCACAGGGCTGGAACGCACAGGGGATTAATTTTCCAGGTCATTTTTTAATGTGTTTGGAAAAAGATGGTGAACGCTTCATTGTTGACCTGTATGACAATTGTAAAATTTTAGAGGCAAAAGATTTACGATTGTTATTGAAGAAAATGCTGGGTGATGAAGCAGAGCTGTCCGCAACGCACTATGAGACATGCGATAACCGTGAAACATTACTTCGCTTACAAAATAATATTAAGTACAGGTTGATTGATGTGCAAGATTATCAAGGGGCATTAAAAATAGTAATGCAGATGTGTTTGATTGCGCCAACTGATGTGCGATTGAATTTGGATAAGGCTGTTTTGTTTTCTCGTATTGGGCAAACCAAGGCTGCAATTGAAAACATAGAAATATATTTATCATCAAATGATTTGGATAATGGCGATCGTGTAGAGGCGGAAGATTTTCTATATCAATTGAAATCTTCACTGCATTAAAATAGCTTGCTTTTTGGTTGTCATATTAATGTAGTGACTAAAAATAAAAAAACAGGGAATTATAATAAATGTCAGTGAGTTACCCACCTTCTATTCAATTTGATTTTAACCGTCCTGAATTTCAAATACTTACACCAGAGGAAGAGCGATCGTTGGGTCGTGCGGTGCAAGAGCGGGAGTGTGTTGATTCTCGTAACAGGTTGGTAACATCGCACATGAAATTGGCAATGAAAATTGCAAACGGTTACAATGGAAGATCACGACGAGATATTCAACAGGAGGCTTTTGATGGGCTTATCAGAGCGGCAAATAAATTTGATCCTGAAAAAGGTTTTCGTTTTGCAACATATGCGCTGTGGTGGATTAGAGCATCTGTCCAAGATCATATCATAAAAAATCATTCGATGGTTAAAAACGGCACAACCTCCGATGATAAAAAACTGTTTTTTAATTTTAGAAAAGCTGAAAACAAACTGTCTCATAAAAACCCAGAAATGATAGGTTTTGAATTTGATGTGGCGCTTTCAAAAACGCTAGGTGTTAGTTTGGAAAAAGTGCAACAAACTCGCATGCGTTTGATGGCAGATGCGTCTCTTGATACCCCTCTTTCACAAGATGATGAGAGTGGTGGTTCTTGGATTGATTGGCTTGAAGATGAAGATCCGCAAGCAGCAGAAATCAACGAAGAAAGGGATCATCTCGATTTTGCAAAGCGTGCATTTAAAACTGCAGTTGGGTCCGTGTTAAATGATAGAGAAAAAGAAATATTGATATGTCGTCGTTTGAAAGAGGATCCTGATACGTTGGAGGTGTTGGCGGTTGAGCATGATATTTCAAGGGAGCGTGTTCGTCAGATTGAAATGAGGGCTCTAGAGAAGGTTGTTCAGTATATCTCGACAGATTGTAGAATAGAGGTTGATTTTGCTGCGTTAAATAGCAATAGAAGAAAAGGCCGTCAGTCAAAAATTATTCGCCCTAGAGTTCTCGCTAACGCATAAAAGTGCCACAAAAATGCCTTAAGATTTTCCTTGAAGGATAAATGCGATTGCGCCATTGTTGTGGGGTTAGTTATTTTTTTAAGGAGACCTCCCATGCGTAAATCACTTTTATTAGCTGTATCAGCAATGACAATAGGCCTTGCAGCCTGTTCATCAGATAACGAATTAAAACCTTATGGGGATGAGTTGTTTCCAAATGAACAGCCGAATGTAACGGCGGTTGATCAATCTGTACCATCTGTTCCTGTTCAGGGATATGAGGCGCAAAACATGAATTATGGTTCTGCGGTACCTGGATCACAAGATGATTTGGAAGTGAATGTAGGGGATCGTGTATTCTTTGGATATGACAGTTTTACATTGACACCAGAGGCAATTTCTCAATTAGAATTGCAAGCACAATGGATGCGCCAATACCCATCCGTTAATGTGACAGTTGAAGGTCATGCAGATGAACGTGGAACACGTGAATATAACTTGGCCTTGGGTGACCGTCGTGCGAATGCTGCGAAAAATTATCTTGTATCACTTGGTGTATCACCAATGCGGGTGAATACAATTTCATACGGTAAGGAGCGTCCTGAAATGTTGGGAGCAAATTCTGAGAGTTGGGCTAAAAACCGTCGTGCAGTTTCTGTGGTTCAATAATAAATCATGTTAAAATCGATCACATATTTTGCGTTGTTTGCAGGGGTTGGTTTGTCAACCTTTTCTGCATCGGCACAAAATATTAATTCGTTACAAATACGACTTGATCGTATGGAGCGCGAAATGCAAACGCTTTCTCGCTCTGTTTATAAAGGTGATGTTCCACCGCCACAGATACAGTCGGGGGTGAACTCTCAAGTTACAGCTCAAGCTGAAGTGAGGATGAATCAATTAGAAGATCAATTGCGCCGTTTGACAGGTATGATTGAAGAAAACAGTTACCGTACACGTCAACTGGAAGATAAAGTTAAGATGTTGTCTTCTGGGGTGTCGACTCCTACAAATTCATCTGTCTCACCTGCTGTATCATCTGTTCAGGAGACATCTTTAACAGTTGATAATACACCGTACCAATTGGGAACGATTACAAATAACCAAACTGCAACAACGCCGGCAAGCCTATATGATAAGGCATTTTCCTATTTGCAGATTAATGATTACGCGAATGCGCAAGGTGCATTTGAAAATTTTATTGAAAAATATCCAAACCACTCATTGGCGGCCAATTCAAAATATTGGTTAGGTGAAACATTTTATGCGCGCAGCGATTATCCTGCTGCATCACGTGCATTCGCAAGATCATTTAAAGATCATCCAGAGGGGCAAAAGGCACCTGACACATTGTTGAAATTGGCGATGTCTCTAAAGGGACAAAATATGAAGGATGAAGCTTGTTTGACATTGGGAGAGTTAAAATCACGTTTCCCAAATGCGCCGGCATCTGTTTTGAGTAAAGCAAACAGCGAGCGTCAATCTTATCAATGTCCATAAAAACAGAGATTGTTTTAAAAAAGGCTGTTCGGATCACTGTTTCTTGACTATCTTATAAACCATGGATTTACGGCCCGTTCTCTATATCGTTGGTATTTTTTTATGCATGTTGGCGTGTGGTATGGTTGTGCCAATGTCTTTGGATTTAATGGATAATCATGAAGATTGGAAGGCGTTTGCCGTTTCTCTATCTTTATGTGGATTTTCTGGCGTTTTATTAATGCTTGCTAATAAGCAAACTCAAATTGATATGTCAGGAAAACAGGCGTTTCTATTAACCGCTTTGACTTGGATTTTTTTGTGTTTTTTTTCGTCGTTACCGTTTGTTTTTGGTGTGCCAACCCTTGGGTTCACTAATGCAGTGTTCGAATCTGTGTCTGGATTAACAACAACGGGATCAACCATTATGACGGGTCTGGATGATATGCCACGCGGATTGTTAATTTGGCGTTCTTTATTACAATGGTTGGGTGGCGTTGGAATTATCGTAATGGCTATTTCTGTTTTACCGATGTTAAAGGTTGGTGGAATGCAGTTGTTCCGCTTGGAGTCCTCAGAAAAAGAAAAGGCTGTTCCACGGGCAACTCAACTGGCGGCTTATATTGTTTATATCTATTTGGGATTGACTGCATTATGCGCGTTGGCGTATTCGCAAGTGGGTATGAATCCATTCGATGCCATTGCTCATGCAATGACAACAATTGCGACGGGAGGTTTTGCAACGAGTGACAGTTCTTTTTCAAATTTTGATTCCTTGGGGCCTGAATTGGTCGCGATAGTGTTTATGATATTGGGATGCTTGCCATTTGTTCTTTATATTAAGTGCCTGACTGGAAATTGGAAATCATTGATACAAGACCAACAGGTTAAGGTATTTTTGTTAATGGTTATTTTTCTTCCGCTATTGATGATGCTAAACGTGAACGCTAATTTGAATGAATTTTCATTTTCTATGGTTGTGGAATCATTTTTTACGACCATATCGTTATTAACAGGAACTGGATATACTGACGCAGACTACATGTTGTGGGGTGGTTTTGCCGTTGGTTTTTTATTATTTGTGAGTTGTATTGGTGGATGCGCAGGGTCAACGACTTGCGGAATTAAAATTTTTAGATTTCAAATTTTGTATGCCGTGACAAAAAACCAAATACACCAACTTATTCATCCAAACGGTGTGTTTACGATTGAATATAATAATCATCCATTGAGTGTTCAAATTGCAGGATCTGTAATGGCATATTTTTTTATATTTGTAACAAGTTTCGTTATTGTTTCAACTTTACTGTTGGCATGCGGGTTAGATATTTTGACATCACTATCCGGGGCGATAACATCGTTGGCTAATGTTGGGCCAGGTCTGGGAGATATTATTGGACCAACGGGTACATTTGAACCGTTGCCAGACAATGCAAAATGGGTGCTAATCGCATCTATGATGTTGGGGCGCTTAGAATTTTTTACACTGCTTGTGTTTTTTGCACCGAGGTTTTGGAAAAATTAATGATTATAATCGGTTGGAACAACTGATGTTGTGTCACCAAAAACGTTATTTTTTACAGATTGTTTTATTTTAGAGGCGTTTCCTTTTACCTCGTCAATAAAGATATCTAATTCACCTTCATGTTTTGGTAATTCTGTATGAACAGCGATATTTTTTTTGGGGATGTTGTTGTGAGAAATAAGATTAAATTTATTGGATAATGTTGTAATCATTGCATCATCAATATCACGAACCATTTCTTCCAATGTTTTTTGTAGGCGAGCTTCACGATAGGCAAGTGTTACATCAACAGGCATGCGTGTTTTACGTACAAAACGTGTGCTTGTATTATAATCCGGTTGTCCCGAATGATAAGCACTGTCAATATTTACAACAATCGTCATTGTGTAATCAGTTACGTTGGCTAATGAAATAAATGATAGAATTTTGTTTTTATTAGGCACAGATTGAGATGTTATTTCCGCCTTTTCAAGGTTGAATTTTAAGACACCATTTTGCCCATTGGCCTTGTATCGTTGCTGTAAATATCGACGCATTGCAGTGTCAGGAGATGTGGTCACACTGTTGCTGATATCCCATGCCTGCGCACCAGGCTGTGTTTGTGTATCGATCTCAATACGTGATACATCAACGGGAATAACGTCGAGAGTATTGTAATTAATCTCAGGCAATGTTGCGATATGGTCATCAGGTGTTGAGATGCAAGCGGTTAAAGCGAGAGTAGAAAGAGAAACAAGAGCAATATTACGAATCATACATCTATAATATATGTTTTGCTGCAAAATTCACAAGTCATTTCAATTTTGCCATCTTTTGCGGCATGTTCGCGGTCTTCTTCACTAAGCCCATCAATAACATGTTGGACACGATCTTGTGAACATCGACATTGGTGGCGCAAATCTTTTTCTTCATAAACAATAACACCTTCTTCGTGGAATAGGCGACGGAGAAGTTCGTTGATGTGCATATCCTTGTTTAATATTTCATCGTCAGTGCAGGTTTGAAGCAGTGTTTTTGAGCGGTGCCAATCTTCCTTACGCTCTGACTCTTCTTTGTCGTTAAAGGAAACAACATCATTGTTTGGCGCATGATCATCAGGAAGGTATTGAAGCATTAATGCACCCGAATTCCATTTGTTATCATCACCCTTGCGTGCGGCGACATAAAGGGAGGTACGCAATTGTTCGGACTGTTCAAAATAGTGCACGATTGAATCTTGTAATGACTCACCCTCCAAGGACACAATGCCTTGGTAACGTTCTGTATTGTCCCCCTGATCAACAGTAAAAGCGATATAGCCATCACCTAATAGGTCCGTCAATGTGTGTCCATCGTAAATACCATTATCGGATGTCCCAAGTGTATCCAAGGTATCTTTATCAAATGTGGCACATCCGCGGATGTGTCCTTCATGCGTCATGTCCGCGACTAATGTTTTTACGGTGCCTTTTCCACTGGCTTGTAATGTGAAAATACCGTCATATTTCAACATGGATGATAACGCCACGGCAAGTGTGATTGTGTCGGCCAGTAGGTGTGAAATTGCCGGCGGATAATCATGGGCGGATATAATAGTATCTAATTCACTACCTAGGCGTATGGCGCGGCCACGTAGACCGGATTCTTGTAATTGAAAAGGAAGGATGATGTTGTCTTTTACGTCACCGTCTTGATCGATGGGATTGTCATTTGCGATGCGGGTCATATTCTTAAATTTCTTAGCTTTTAATTTTGTATCCACTTCTTAGCATAAGAAGTGCCAAAGTCCATAATGTTAAATTCACCCCAATAAGGACAGAAATTCCAAGCATGATGGGCATATCACTTTGTCCAATGAATCCAGCACGAAAACCATCAATCATATAAAAGAACGGGTTGATATGCGCGATAGTTTGCCAAACGGGCGTTAGACGGTCAATTGAATAAAATGTCCCTGATAGAAAAGTTAGAGGCATGACAACAAAATTTGTAATTGCTGCATTATGGTCAAATTTTTCTGCCCAAATACCGCTGACAATACCAAGAAGGGATAGCATGCCTGTTCCTAAAATTCCAAAAACAACCAAAAGGACAGGGTGTGCAATGTGAATGCCGATGAATGGGGCAAGTGTACAAACGGAAACAAGTCCGATAAGGAAACCACGCAAGACGCCACCAACCATGTATCCCGTTAAAATTTCCCAGGGGGCAAATGGGGGCATAAGAACATCAATGATATTTCCTTGTACCTTGCCGATAATGAGTGATGAGGCGGTATTGGCAAATGCATTTTGTGCCATGGCCATCATGATTAATCCAGGGACAAGAAAATGCATATAAGGAATACCTTGTATGCCACGCCCATCAAGGCCTTTAAATGCAACTGTAAAAATGACGTAAAATAAAAATGTTGTAACGACAGGTGCAATGATTGTTTGTAGGTAAACGTTCAAAAAACGACCAACTTCTTTTTGAATAAGGGTTTTAATCCCAATCCAATTTGTTTTTTCCATTGATGTGTTGGTATGTTGCGTCATATTATATCCCGTGGTTATGAAAGCAAAAGATAGCGATAATTCAAAAAAGATCAAGCAGACAAAACGCTTGTCAGAAAGATACCTGCGCAATGCGGGGGAGTATTATTTGAACCGTTTTCCTGCATCATCGGATCATTTTTTGATCGTGATGAAGCGTAAAATCGATCGATCGTGTCGTGATCATGCAGATCAAGATAGAAATGAATGGATTACGCATGTGCGTGAGGTCGTTATTCCATATTTTGAAAAACTGGGTTTTTTGAATGATGATCTGTATGCACGGGCGTTGTTTAACGGTTTGAAAAATAAAGGATATTCTGCGGCCAAAATTAAATCACGAATGATACAAAAATCAGTGCCGTCGCAATTGGTGGAAGATTGTCTCAATGGTGGTTTTGATGATGCGCAGGCGGTCCATACATTCGCACGTAAGAAAAGAATAGGACAATATCGTCTTACACCCTATACAGATTATAATGAAAAGAAAAAGGATTTGGGCAAGTTGGCGCGCGCGGGATTCTCTTATGATATCGCCATGCGTGTTATTGAGGATAAATAAAAATAATTTCACAAGTGCGTTGAGCCTTTCTGTGTAAATCTGATACACTAATTAAATATGATTTTTCGCCCTGTATTCCTTTTCTTACTATTTTTGATAACTCTAGTGTTTAGTGGTGCAAATGATGTGCAAGCAAATGCGAAATACGCATCGATCGTTGTTGATGCAGAAAGTGGTAAAGTTTTACGTTCCCGTAATGCAAATAAGCCCTTATATCCGGCCTCATTAACGAAAATGATGACGCTGTATATGACGTTTGATGCGTTATCACGTGGACAACTTCGCCTAAATGAACGTGTTCGTATATCAAAACATGCGGCAGGTATGGTGCCAAGTAAGTTAAATTTACCAATTGGTTCTTCAATTAAGGTTGAAGACGCTGTATATGCATTGGTTACAAAGTCAGCGAATGACGTCGCAGCAGCATTGGCCGAAAAAATTGGTGGAACGGAATGGGGATTTGCAACCAAGATGACGGCAAAGGCTCGTTCACTGGGAATGCGTTCAACAACATTTAAAAATGCATCTGGGCTGCCGAACAAAAGGCAAAAAACAACAGCACGTGATATGGCAATTTTGGCGCGTGCTTTGATTTATAATCATCCGCAATATTATCATTATTTTTCTACGAAAAAATTTAAGTACCGTGGAAACAGTTATAAAAACCATAATAAACTTTTGACTTCTTACGAAGGAATGGACGGTATTAAAACGGGTTATATTCATGCATCTGGATTTAACTTGGTTGCATCGGCGGTACGTAATAACCGACGTTTGGTTGCTGTTGTGTTTGGTGGTCGTTCATCAAAATCACGAAACAGTCATATGGCCGAGATTATGGATCATGGTTTTCAACTAGCGCGTAAATTACCACCAACACGTCTTGCATCTGTTCGTGTGCCAACACCGCAAGCGAAACCAGATATTACACAAATCGTATTGGCGTCTTTGAAAGCTAATCAAGTAATAGCGACAAAACCAAAGGTCGCAAATTATTCAAACGATAATAATGATAAGCGTATTGATGAAATGTTAGGGCAGGGGGATGTTGATCCGCGTGCCGCATCACGTTTAGAAACAGGATTATTGGCGATTGCGGCACATTCCGGACGTCGTGCACAAATTAATGGTGTTGGGCAGTTTGGCGAAGTCGAGAATATGAATGGTGATCAGTGGGCGGTGCAAATTGGTGCCTATTCATCACAAAAAATATCACAGCAGGCGATGAATGTTGCATCAAAATCTTTACCAGTGGAACTTCGTAAATTGGCGAGTGCAAACACAATGCCTCTAACAACAGGAAGTCGCACAATATACCGCGCCCGACTAAAAGGGTTTGATGAGCATACTGCGCAAAAGGCATGCGCGTACTTGCGTAATTGCATGGTCATTGCCCCATAAGTGAGATAAGATATTTTCATGGATATTTTAATTGAAGACCTAGAGGGATCGCTTTGGGCGGTTGCAATCGATAAAAAGAACAAAATTCAAAATTTGGAAATTGATCCCTATGCAGAAATTATTCGTTGGGGGTCTGTTTATATAGGGCGTGTGGCCCGTATTGATAAATCATCAGATTGTGCATTTATTGATTTGGGTTTCGGTTTTGAAGGCATGTTACCGTTAAAGGATGTTCGCCTTGAGGGTAAACCAGTACCAAAAGGTAAAAAAATTGGCCAAGTCTTAACATCTGGTGAAATGGTTTTGGTGCAGGTGAAATCGCCACACAATCCAACAGGTGGTGATGATTCTAATAATGTGAAGGCGTCACGTCTGTCTATGGACATAGCCTTACAGGGGCGTTTTTTGATCTATACACCTTTTGCCAAGGAGACACGGGTGTCCAAACGTATTTTGGATAAGAAGCTACGCTCTGACCTTAAATCTATGTTGAAAGGCGTAGATGAACTTGAGGGATGCATTCTTCGTTCAAGTGCGGCCAATTGCCAAACGGACATGTTGGTTCGCGAAGGAAAAATCCTTAACGCTATCTGGGGTGGTTTATGTGAATATGATGGTGAGGAAGAGGCAACATTGCTCATGATGGGACCAGATGCTGTGCACCGTACATTGGGTGATCTGGCGGCAAGTACTGTTGATTCTATTTCTGCATCAACCATGGAAATTTTTGAAGAAACTGAAGAATGGTGCGATTTGTTTGCGCCAGATTTAATGACAAAGATTGAACCTCGTGGTGTTGATAATACGCGATCTGGTATGGGGTTATTCGAAGTGCACGATTTGTTAGGACAATTTGAGGGGTTGTTAAAATCTTATGTTGTTTTGCCGTCTGGTGGATCGATTATTATCGAACGCACAGCGTCAATGACGGTTATTGATGTCAATAAAGGTGCGGATAAAAGTATTCTAAATGTAAATCTCGAGGCTGCGCGTGAAATTGAACGTCAATTACGCATTCGTAATATTGGTGGCATTGTCATGGCTGACTTTATTAATATGAAGCAACAATCACAAAAGGATAAGGTGTTACAGGCATTGGATGATGCCTTTGAAAATGATCCATGTACGGTTCAATGTCATGGAATAACGGAATTAGGTGTATTTGAAATATCGCGCCAACGTCGTACACCGACGCTGGAAGAAAAACTAGTGATGTTTGAAATGGGTGATATTGATGAATAGTTTGAATAATCATCAATTCCCCTATGGACATGTGCATCAATATTGCATATAAACTTAGCACCAATAAAGATGGTCGAGTAGCTCAGTTGGTAGAGCAACGGATTGAAAATCCGTGTGTCGGCGGTTCAAGCCCGCCCTCGACCACCATTTAAACCTCTGATATATAACGTTTTATTTTTCATTAAATCCATGTTTCGTTAGTTCATTTGAACCTAAATATCCAATACAGAAGCCGCTTCTCTCAAATAATCAGGTGAATATCTAGCATACACCTTATATGTGATTGATGGGTTTGTGTGCCCTAAATATTGTGCAATTTCTGCCATGGGGATTCCGCCTTCTGCCATCCATGATGCGGCACTGTGTCTTAGTACATGTGGCGATATATGATCAAGTCCAGCTTTCTTTGCTGTTTCTTTAAAACCCTTTCTAATTGAATTGATTTTTTTTGATCCATATTCAATCACATAGTCAGATGTTCTTGCGATATACGCTTCCTCTAATGCCTCTCTTAAATTTTCAGTCATGGGAACAAGTGCGCGTCTTTTATTCTTATGATCGCCAGTTGATAGTTGAATTTGCTTTTTCTCAAAATTTACTCTGTCCCAGGTTAATTCTAGCAGTGCGCTAACACGACCAGCCGTGGCGATTGCGAGTATCACAAACAGTTTTATGTGTGGCGAATTTGCATGCTTTAATAGGGTTTTATATTCGTCCTTTGTTATACGAATATCTCTTGGAGCATTCGGTGCAGGTAATTCAAATATGGCCTTTGTTTGCGGGTTGTTCCAACGTATGGCACATCGCAAAATAGAAAGCTCATTTTTCACTGTGGTGTTGGACACTTGCCTAAACTGACCATATGCACGACATAATGGCCTGTTTATTTGGTCTGGGTAATAATGACCAAAGAATTTTTTAATATTATGGACGCGCCCCAATATATTGCCCATTGATTTGAGGTTCTTTTTTTCCTCCAACCATTGTTCAATGATGTCGTTCACAGTATCGCCAGAATACTGTAATTGCTTGGCGTACTCTAAATGGTTGCGCTCTGCCTCATTCCGACACTTGGTACGAAGGGAGTGACGTTTGGTCTTTCCATGCTCATCTGTCCAGACGACGCACCATGTGCCTCTGTAGAGTTTAAGTTTTCTATCCTTCTGATTTCGCATGCTAAGAATCTCCTTTGTTTTCCTATCCAAAAAAATGAAATATCACCATTTTTGGCCATGTTGTGAATGGTTGGTTGTGAAACGCCCCATCTTTCTGATAATTGCTTTGTGCTAAAAGCTTTTTCTCCAATCATATTTATACTCCTCTCTATATCCCCTTGATGAAGCCAGAACGCAAAAGGGAAGATTGTTCTGACTTCATGAAAAGGATGTTTTAGTGTTCTAAAGTGTTAATATGTATTTGTTCCACCCAATCGTGGGCGCGATTGCGTAAATCTTCTATTGTTCCATCACATTCGACGAGCTTCTCTTCATCCCAATCACCCATGTCTAAAAACAAATGCCCTGAGTTGTCTTTTTCCAAGTGGATTGTTAAAAAACACATGCCGATTATCAAGTCCTCCTCTGGACAACCGCATTCATCTGATTTTCTTTGATCAACAATTTCAATTTTCATCACTCCCCCGATCCTTTTTGTTTTTCTTGATAATAAGGGGATTTTATAGCCAAATACGATGATACGATTACTGACGATAAAATAAGATATATTATGACCGCAATATAAGGCTTATTCATCTCTACCTCCTTCCATTTGTTGTAGGGCTTTTCTTGATTGGTTTTTCGCAAGATCATCGTTTGACGTACGCTCAATCTTATTCAAAGCATCCGTAGCCATTTTGAGTTGCGTTTCACGCTCGTGCGCTAATTTGCGCCAATGGTTACAAACAGTCCGTGTATCGGTAAGTGTATTTGCCAATTCCTTCACACGCTCGTTGGTGTTTAATAGGCCTTGTTCGGATGATTGGTCGATAATATAGGTTATGTTTTCCCAAGCGATATTCAAATCCACGGAAGTATTTATATCTCTATACCTGTGTGCAATTTTAGCACATTTTTTTATAGTTTTTTGTACTCGTATCAACCCCTCAACATCCACTGCCTTTGGTTTGTTAATATTTGCACATAAGGCTATTTCATTAATTAGATTTTCCGCGCCTTCCTTGGTATCAAACCAGAAAACAATATCATCTTTGTAAAATTCCGTTTCACCAAGTTTTTCTTTATCTTCTGTCCCAACAGGTGAATAGTTGATGCGCTTTTTGAATAGCAACCCGTCACGGCCTTCAAACGTTATGTTGTTAATATCTAACATTCCACGTCCGAACGTTAGTTGTTTAAAATCATCACCCTTTGGTTGGGTTAGGGCTTGGCGGATATGATGTAACTCTGACATATAAGCAAGCCTCCTGTATGGATTATTCGCGGTATCCTCTAACAAACGCCTATTTGTAATAGTGTCTAAATACGTAATAGCTATCCCCACATCTGCGGATGGTTGGGGGCGTGAGTTCCAACGTTTAATAAGTTCAACAGCCATAGGCTCGCACGGGTCTGTTTTATCGGCTCTGTGTTTGTCTTGCTCTTCAATACCGCCTAAAACACGCAATAAGCAAAACATTTTTCCAGTTTCTGAATCTCTTACAACACCCCAATCATCAAATTCTTTCGTTCTGTATGAAAGTTTTTTTGGCATCAATTCTTTTTCGTTATCTGTCATTTTAAAAAGCATCCTTTGGTGCTAAAATAAGACCCACGAAAATTAGGGCAAATAACCCGATTAAGCCATACGCTATTTGTTCCTCATAATTGAACTTGTCTAAAATATCTATTCCAACAGCCAAGCAATATGTTGAAAGATAAAACAGGGTTGCGGTTACAATGTGGTGTGCTTTCATACTCACTCGCTTTCTTTTGGTGGGGTTATAATTATTGCAAAAACATCAACTGGTTTATCGCCAAAATGCTTATGCGTGATCGTTTGTTCCTCATATCCACGGTATGGCATCGTTAATATTCTTTCTTTGTCACCACGTTTGGGATAACCTTTTGTCATTGTGAAAGTATCGTAATGCCGACCTACAAGGCGTTTTGTCCAATAGGGTGTTTTTAACCTATATTCATGTGTTTTAATCCCTGCTTTCGCATCATCAAAATATTCGCCATTTACAGCCACTCTTAAATTCATTTAATTGCTTTCTTTTGGTGGGGTTGGTAGGGTTTTTAATAACTCTCTTGCGGTATGCATATTTTTGACAGGCTGTGTGACAAACCAAACCTCATTGGAGTTTACTAATTGTCCCGCATGTGGGTTAAGTCTTTTCATAGAGTCGCCTTGAACTATCTCAAGAGGCAACAGGTCACCCCAAACGTTCCCCTTCGCTAACCACGTATCGGGCGCATCCTTATACTTAGGCTCACAACCTTCCATGACGGATTGTGAAAAAATCATACCGTTTGCCATGCCGTGCATGTATGGATCGTAATTCCAGTTTCCATCGTCGCATTGAACATCTGTAAGTTGTTTTAATTGGAACAATTTATCAATATTCCCCTTCGCCATTTCTAGGGCGATTAGAATGGTTTTCGCTTGTGGTAATGTTCCTTCAATTACGACTGCGTCAATTTGACTAATCCATTCAGTGGCTTCATCAATCTGCTCTGGTGTTAGTGTGTTCATTTTCTATATTCTCAAGTTGTTTCATTAGTTTCTTTGCTTGCCTGTAAGCTAGTTCCGCATCCGATTTGTTGATGTAAATCACGTGATGTTTTTCCCAGTACGAGATTCCGAAAAATTTCTTTTTTGCCTGAATTTCAAAAAACGCATGCCCAAAAGAAGACCCTTTTACTATCCTGTAATTCATCACTCCACCTCATCCGGCTGTGTCGTGTCGTGGACTTCGATGATGTATGTCTTGGCCTCAACCATTTGTGTTACGCCATAGCCAAAGGACATGCCTAAGATGAATAGCAGAACTATTACTAAGGCGATGTCACGCAGGGTTGCGAATATTGATTGGTCTTCTTTTGTCATGGTTATATTCTCTCTCTTTGGCCTGAAATATAATCAGGGCATTGTTGTTGTGCTTTTCTAATTTTATGAGGGGGAATAAGCGAGCGAACATGTTGCATCGCTTGATCAAGTGTTTTAATTCCACCTTTAAGCAATCGTCCCGTCAGTCCACCATCCCATACAGACCATGTGAAGCCATCAATGGCGGTTACAGTTTGCGTACGTTGTAAAACGTATTTTGTGCCTGTAACGATGGCGCAATGGTTTTCAAAATCATCAGACATTAATTCATAATCAAGGCTATTTGTTTGAGCGCACCACTTCACTTGTCCGCTATCATTTCCATACAAAACAGATGAAGCGTCAAACGCGTGAAACATATCTTCTTGTTTTTTATTTGTATTCATTCTTCGTGTCCTTCCATATCTTCACCCCAACAAATCAGGCCGATGATTAGTAAAATTATTATGCTGGCAATCATTCTCATGCTGATTGCCTTGAATATGATGCTTCGCCTCTATCACGACCTTGAGGTGAAGCGAGAGGGGGTAACTCGGGCAAGGGGGACTGTTCCGATTTCGTGACCCTATTCTGTTTCGTTCCGTGCATTGCAAGCTCATACGCATCTGGAAACGTTAGACCTGCACCACGGGATAGAAATTCGGCTTCTATCTGCATGAGATAATCCGTAAATTCCTTTGTTGTTAGTTTTGTTGTGCTTTTCATTGGGGTTACATATGTTTTTCCCATCACATCAAAACTCTTAACGCCAATGAATTTTAATCCGCATAAATAGTGCCATTCTTCCTTATCCAAAAGCTTGCCATCTGCTGTTTTTATCTGGCTGGATATTTCGGTTAACCAAAGCCAATACAGAGAATTTTGAGCGAGGCTTCGTTTTGATTTAAAGGGGCGCAAAACCACTTCATACAAAACATCACCCTGCAAAACCTTCGTGATGTCGCTCACTATCTTTGCGAGAACATCCATGTTTTTTAATTGGTAGAATTGGTTATCACTCATGGCATCACCTACTTAGAAAGGCACGTCGTCTTCAAAGTCGTCATGATGCGCGTTCCTTGGTGTATATCCGCCTTGTGACTGCTGTTGCGCTGGTTGTTGGTTTTGTTGACCACCCGATTGTCCATCGCGACCATCAAGCATCGTTAAAGTGCCATTGAAGTTCTTTAAAATGATCTCGGTTGAATATTTGTCATTGCCGTTTTGGTCTTGCCATTTACGTGTTTCAAGTTGTCCCTCAATGAACACCTTTGAACCTTTTTTGACGTAGTTTTCAATTACACCAATCAAGCCTTCATTGAACACAACAACACGGTGCCATTCTGTCTTTTCTTTGCGTTCACCTGTGTTTTTACATTTCCACGTGTCGGATGTTGCGATTGAAAGATTACAAACCTTTCCACCGTTTTGCATTGATCGAATATCGGGTTCTTGTCCCAAATTTCCAATTAGCATTACTTTATTTAATGAACCTGCCATGTCTTAATTTCCTTTTCTGTTTATCGAACTGATAGCTTGTTTTCTTGAAAGATAGTTGCCCCTCGTAAAGTGCGAACACCATCACGAACGGCTGATTTAATCGCCTTGTCTAACGCATCGTCTGAGAAGTAATTTCTAAGAGCCTCAAGATCTAATGCTGGACGGCTTTCTAATCTGCCTGTCCATGGCTTGCGGTTTGATGCCGTTGAGAAACCGCCGACTGATTTTGTTGATAATCCGTTTGAAAGGTTTTGAGCTATCATTCTTGATTTTTCGTCCTCTTGGACGGCGGCATTCATTAAAGAATCTGCGGTATCAACAATTCCTGCATCGGCGTGCGCCTCAGCTTCTAAAGCTAATTTTTCAGCCTCTTCTTGCGCTTTACGCGCAATTTCCAATTGTCTTTGACGCTCTTCTTCTTCTTTCTTTTTATGCCATGCCAATACAGGCTTGCTTGCATCCGCGATCGAAGCGTCAATTTTTTTCCAATAAGAATTTTTCCATTCATCTGCGGCCTTGCAACAATCCCAGAATGGAGATTTTTCTTGCTTAAATATCTTTTCAATATCTCCACGCAAAACCTTCAATAACTTGATGTGGTCGGTTATTTTTCCTGCCTCATCTTCACTATCTACGCTTTCAGGTATTTCTTTTGACGATAGACGCTCAAGAGTTTCTTTTTGCTCTACATGAGCCTCTAAACGCTCACGTAATATTTCCATTTCGCTTGGTGGGTTGTTATGTCCCATTAGTGCTAAATCCATTGTTTTATCTTTCTATCCTGCGTTAGTTATTGGTTGCGGTTGATTTGCGTTCTCTTGATCACGTTGAAAAAATTTTGAGATAAGATTTTTTAACTCTTCGTATTTATCCTTATCTGCAATACGCAATACTTTAGAGTTTGCTTTAAAGTCATTGGCTATAGGAGTTACCGCCTTTAAGTCTGTGGCTCCCAAAACGGCGGTGATAGATTGATCTAACCAATCTGTAGAGAACGACATTTTTAAGAGTTCTGCTTTTAACGTTGATAGGCCATTTGGCGATATCTTGAATCCATCACATTCAACCCATGTGTTCGGGAAATCGTACAAGTATCGACCAATTCCCCATAAAACAGCCGCACGCTTAAACGCGTCTGAAAAAGCGCCTTTTTCTGCTTCAACTTGCGTGTCACCAGAACCATTTTCTTTCCAAATCCATTCATTATTTATTTTTATTCCAATACGGCAGGATGTTTTTCCATTTGCGTGCGGGTATGTGCATTGCCAATTTTCAACACCACACACGCTATCCAACCTTTCCATGACATCACGGGCGTCTAAGTATGCAAGGCCGATGCACTTATCTTTATTTTTTGTTCTTGCTCCTATACGAAAAGAAACTTTTTCCGCTGGGAATGGCGCACTTAATTGTTTAATGTTGTCCATCTGGATAACCTTCCTGAACAATCACACTGGCATCACTTGAAATTCCAAGAATGTCGTTGCGGTGTTCTCTTGTTAATGTGTAGTCCTGTTCAACCACCATATTTTTTAATGTTTCGATTGCGTCTTGCGCGTCAGAGATAGCCAATTGAATATCGGACGCACGCTCTTGAATGCCCTGTAAGGTCATGTCGTAGTATTTATCTGTCATGGCTTACCTCCCGTACCAAAGGTACGCGTACAAAAGACAGAGAAGACACAAGGCATAATATCCAATCGCACCTTTGTGCCTTCTCCAAGTTTTTGCAACCAACGCCTTCAATCCTCGTTTTGTGGATGGGGCTTGAAATAATGGCGTTAGGTATCTGCGTGCATGTGGAACACACGCAAATTCTGTTTCCTCCGCTTCCATCGCGCGTAATTCCAAATCGATATTACAAAACGGAATAAGGCGGTTCATGTTGGCAGGGCGGAATTCAAATTCTTTGATCCATTGTCTTTCTTTATTTGTGGAGATCATCTTTAATTCGCATAGGTGTATTTGGCTCATGACACACCACCTTTGGCTTTGGCAATTACTCCCATGGCGTTTACTACTGCGTTTGCCTCATCTGATCCGTCACGGTCATCATCATAGTGAGGAATGAGGGCTTGTTGGCACATCTCCAATGCCTCCAACAATTCGTAGTGACAGTTACAGGCATGCACGACAAACTCCGCATTTGCTTTTGCCTCTTCATCATTGCGCCAGAATGAACCGTTGTGAGCTTGAACAGCGCATCCATTTTCTTCGCCCGTTCCTAAAATTACTTGCCCATTGTTTTTCGCGTAGTAAACCTTCCAAGGTAAAGGTGTGTGTTCATTAAATTTGTTTTTCATGATGCTTTCCTCTCAAGGCTTTTTGTTAAATCAAAGTCATTTGTGACGCGTATGTCGTCAAAGTGGATTGTTGGTAATTTTGGTTTTGCAAATTGGCCTTTTTCTCGCGGTTGATCGGCACTTGAATGCTTGTTTGGTACTAAATCGCCATGCATGTTTGATGTTTGAATTGCGACATCATTCTTGCGTGTGACTAAGATTTCGTACCCGAATAAAAAGAAACGTTTTGTCATGATCTTCCCCTTATGAATTCGGTCTTGAAAGCTCAACCATGCGAGCGCTAAAGTCGTTTTTCGATTGCTCATCCATGATTGTTTTTAGTTGTGTGTTATGCATGCGTGCACCTTTAACTTCGCTCTTCATAAGAAGAAGGTTAAAACTGATTTCTTGTGATGCTTTGTGATTGTCTAAAACTTCGATAGCTTCCTGAACAGCCAAGCTGTCAGTAGGAACACTTTTTAAAAGTTCGACAGCTTGCGCCATACGATCTTCTAAATCACGAACTGATTTTTCAATTTCTTTTAACATTTGAAAGCCCCTTTTGCTTTGTTATGAAGCTATATTGCTACTATTAGTAACAATAGTCAAGTATAAAATGTTACTTTTTGTAACTTTTTTCTTTCATTCCTCACAAAACGTTGATATAAAAGGGGTGAGGGTAGGGAGAGCAAAGCTTTCGCTTTCAATTAATTCATTAGGCAGAGACAAAAAACACCAAAAACCTATGCCTGATGGATTAATTGAGGGTGCGGTAACGAGTGGTTGAAACCCCACAAACGGTGTAGTCCAAGATGTGTTAAGCCTTATTAGGTGGCATCGAAAATCAGGGTGAAGCATGAATATACCCCTGACACCCTCAATCAAAAACAAACGAATTAAGGAGTGTTAGAATGAATAAGGAG